>JAUHWY010000005.1 GCA_030427255.1 Bacteroidia bacterium
TTTCTTCGTGGCCAGTATTTATTCCTGGTGAGTTGCTCTCCAGCAGAGCTCACTTCCGCTTCAATACTGACACTGCCAAGGTCTCAACTATTTTTTATATTTTCAACATGTCCAGTTTAGGGGAAGCCCACAAGGGCAAAAACAACGAATCTTGATTATAGCTTATCTAAAATGGTCGATTACCGTGTAAAGGTCCTTTTTATGGGCGATGCACTCCGCCAGGGACTGAGGCGGTACCGCCGCAGTGTTGGGAGCTTAGGCCACCGCCCTTTGCCCCGGCCGCGCGCAGCAAGCCCCGGCGAAGGGCAGGTGGTCTTGCTCCCAACACCGAGAGACGGTTGATGCGATGCTATTCTAGCGGCACACCTGCCCTGACCGCAGCGTCAGGAGCCTTTCCATTTGTCTGCGCCTTAATTTGCACCGACGCTAAGGTCGGCATTAAAAAACCGCGAAAACAAAACGCATCAACCCTCTCCAAGGAGTAAAGCCGAAGGCCCGGCCGGCGGCCAAACCAACAGATTGACTTCGATTCGTTATTTGGAAGGAACTGCAGCTTCCACCGGGATGGGAAGGCGCAAATACTCCCATTTGAGTACCAGTTTGCCCTGGGTTATTTCGAACTCCAGGCTTTCTTGGTTCTCTTCCACCATTTCCGGCTCCACGTTGAACCGAAGTACGTCGCGTGACTCATCGTAATCGTAAGCGCCCCAAATGTCCCACACTTCGTTTAAAATAACAGTCCATTCTCCCTCGGAAGGAATGGTGAAAAACCCATATTTCCCGGCGGCTAGAGGTTGGTTGTTTACCATTACGTCTTTGCTAAACTCCACCCAGGTGGCATCGTTAGCGCCGCTTCGCCAAACCTCTCCATAGGGTACCAAAGCGCCCCATACTTCACGGCCTTTAACGGATGGCGACCCGTATTGCACACTCACTTTAACATCACCTACCATTCCGGTGGTAAGCTTTTTTGGAGAAACTCCGTCTTCTTTAATCTCCGTTCGGGAAGGGAAAAAGCTAGCCTCAGCACTGGTATCGGTGCTCACGGTGGCACTATCGGCCTCTGTAGGCGTTTCGCTTTTAGTCCCACCCCCACAAGAGGAAAGTAAGCTAAGGCCTGCAAAAACTATTGAAATCCAAATTACACTATGTTTCATATACTTCACTATTTGAGTTTTCTTACCAGGTTATTACCACTTGACCGGTTCCTGTGCGTTGTCCGGCTTGGTTGCTTGGATTGCTACCGGTATTGTAGCTTGTTCCGCCCATGCCTCCACGATTAGAAGAGCTTCCGGGTTGGCTGGAGTTGGAGCCGTAATTGCCTCCCACATAACCGCCACCGCCGCCACCGGGGTTTCCGCCACCGGCGCCGCCACCGCCAAAACCTCCAATGCCACAGGTGCTGCAATAGCTGTTGTTGTTTGCACCGGACCCTCCATTCACAAAAGATTCTGAGCCGTTTCCGGCACTGCTGTGGTATCCGGAGCCGGCACTTCCACCGTTTCCTGAACCGGTGCCCGCATTTCCGTTTCCTCCTATACTCAGTGTGGCTCCACCTGCGCCGCCAACTTCTCCGCTATTCCTTCCGGCACCGCCTCCGCCACCGGCCACCATCCAAGGCGTAGCACTGGCCGGATTGGTTCCAAAGGCTACCACCGTGGCTCCGCCGCCCCCGGCAGCCCACCAGTTGCCGCCGCCATTACCGGACTCGCCGCGTTGACCAACCAATATGAGTAGTTGATCTCCACCCTGCACGGCAAAATCTCCCTTGACATAGCCGCCAAGTCCGCCGGCCACATTATTGGTACTGCTGGTTCCGCCTTGAGCGCCCCAGGCCTCTACGGTTAAGGAGCACACGCCATTGGGAACCGTCCAAATCTGGTACCCATTACTTACGGTTACTACTCCGGAACCGTATTGAGCATTGCATTGGTTTTGACTGGGTCCTGTTCTGCCGGTATTTCCGCAAGTATTGAGGGTAACCGAGCCTCCGGTTACGCAATTGATAACTTGAACGGTGTCGGCAAAAGAGGCTGAACAGCCCAGCTGGTCGGTCACGGTAAGGTTAACGGCATAAGAGCCGCCCTGCCCAAAAGTTACCGAAGGTTGCTCCGCGGTGCTGCTGGCAGGCGTTCCTCCCTGAAAACTCCAGCTATAAAACAAGCCGGAACTGGCCGGAGTAAAGGTTATGGGGCTTCCGCTAAGCAAAGTGGAGGGGTAGCTAAATTGTGCGTTGGGAAAACTGTTGCAATCACACAACAAATCCCGCCATCCGGACAGGGGCATAAAGATTTGAACGCAATGGTCGGTGGTATTGTAAATTTGTAAGCCGTCTGCCGGTTGGGCTATGGCATTTCTTTGGGCGGTGTTGAGCCTGGGCAGCAAAAACCCGCGTGCGGTGTCTTGAAGATCCAACACGGCGGAAGCATCGGGCGGAGTATTGGCTCCTATGGTAACGCCTTGGGCATTAATAGAACCCAATAAGGCAAACTGAATTAAAACAAGGACGAACAGCTTTTGCATGCTTTCATTATAGAGGTTGGTGACCAAGTTCTCAAAAATAGCAAAGCTTAGCGGCTAAGCCAAGCTTTTGCCCTGTGATGTTTGCATGGGTTTTGACCAATAGAACAAGAATAAACATCCTTAATGACTTTACGTTAAAAGACCGTTGGATATCTACAATTCCAAAGCTAATGGCTGAAATGCATTTTCGTTTTCATTGGAACCAAAAGGAGTGGGTTGCCGAATTTCCCGGCACTCTTTTTTTCCCTGAAGCCTCGGCCTGTTTCTTAGCAGATGTTCACTTAGGCAAAGCCGAACATTTTCGCAAAGCAGGTATTGGCATGCCGGCAATTGCTGGGCAAAAAGACTTTGATGCGCTTAGGGCATTGTTTTCTACTCCTAGGCCTACCCACTTTTTCTTTTTGGGCGATTTGTTTCATTCCGAAGCCAACGAAGCCCTTCCGCGTTTTAAGCACTTGCTTTCCGAATGTCCACAGCACCGGTTTACGCTCATTAAAGGCAACCACGACATTTTATCGAAAGCGCAGTACCAAGGCTTGGGTTTGGAGGTTGAGGAGGAAGGCTACCCCTTTCACGACCTAATATTGGGCCATGATCCTGCCCATCCGTGTCGGCCCCACCTGGCAGGCCATATTCACCCCGGTATTCGCTTAAAAGGAAGCGGCAAACAAAGCCTAAGGTTGCCAATGTGGTGGATAAAACCCGACCAGATTATATTGCCGGCCTTTGGAAACCTTACGGGATTGGCGGCATGCAAACCAAGTAAGGGAGATAGTGTTTTGGTATTGACAGACACTAAAATCATTCCAATATCGGGCCCTGAAGCCAAAGCCATTTAGGGTAAAAAGGGGCATAGCAAAGTTCCGGAGCGAAAAAAGGCAATGCATAATGCGGCTTTGCACAAAAAAAGTTGGGAGGATATTAGGCTAATTTTATTTACTTTGCAGCCGATTAACTTTAATACGAAAACATATGTCCGACATTGCATCCCGGGTGAAAGCTATCATCGTTGACAAACTGGGAGTGGACGAGGCTGAAGTAAATGCTCAAGCCAGCTTTACTAACGACCTTGGAGCCGACAGCCTTGATACGGTGGAACTGATTATGGAATTCGAAAAAGAATTCAACATCGCCATTCCCGACGATCAAGCCGAAAAAATCAGCACCGTTGGTGAAGCGATTGCTTACATCGAAGAAAATTCCAAGTAATACACCAAGTGTATGGCGTTGAGGCGAGTTGTGGTTACAGGTCTTGGTGCGCTTACGCCCATAGGCAATACTTTTAAAGAGTATTGGGATGGCTTACGTAGTGGCCAAAGTGGAGCTGCACCCATTACTCGTTTCGACGCTTCTTTATTTAAAACTCGCTTTGCGTGTGAACTCAAAGGGTTTGATCCCTTGGAGTTTTTTGACCGCAAAGAAGCCCGCAAATTGGATCCATTTATCCAATATGCCTTGGTTTCGGCCACGGAAGCGGTAGAAAATGCCGGCCTACACCAAAGCGGTGCGGTAAATCCGGACCGAGCCGGAGTAATTTGGGCTTCAGGAATTGGAGGTCTTGACACTCTTATTTCTGAAATTTCGGCTTTTGCCAAGGGAGATGGAACGCCACGTTTTAATCCCTTCTTTATTCCTAAAGTTATTGTAGATATTGCCGCAGGTCATATCTCCATTAAATTTGGCTTTAGAGGGCCCAATTTTGCTACAGTTTCTGCATGTGCTTCCAGCACACACTCCATGATTGACGCATTCAATTACATCCGCGACGGAAAAGCAGATGTTATTGTTACCGGTGGATCAGAAGCAGCGGTAAATGTGGCTGGAATTGGTGGTTTTAATGCCATGCACGCCCTGTCGACCCGTAACGATAGTCCGGAAACGGCATCGCGACCTTTTGACAAAGACCGAGACGGCTTTGTTCTTGGCGAAGGTGCCGGTGCGCTGGTTCTTGAAGAACTGGAGCACGCCAAAGCAAGAGGTGCTACCATTATTGGAGAAATTTGTGGGGGTGGATTCACTGCTGATGCACATCATATTACGGCACCTCATCCCGAAGGACTTGGGGCGAGCAATGTAATGCGTAATGCATTGGCCGATGCCAATATGCAACCCGAAGACATTGATTACATCAATGTTCATGGCACCTCTACTCCACTTGGAGATATTGCAGAAACACTTGCTATTAAAGAGGTGTTTGGCCAACATGCCTACAAACTAAGCATCAGTTCAACCAAGTCTATGACCGGTCATCTTTTGGGTGCCGCCGGTGCCATAGAAACCATCGCCTGCCTGCTTGCTGTTTCGCAAGACATTATTCCTCCTACCATAAACCACTTTACCGACGATCCCGAAATCGATCAACATCTAAACCTAAGCTTTGGAAATGCAGTAGAACGGCCGGTAAACGCCGCACTCTGCAATACTTTTGGCTTTGGTGGGCACAACGCCTCGGTTATTGTGAAGAAGTACAACCCCTAATTTTTGGGTTGGCAAGGAGTACCAATGGCATCAAAAAAGCAGCACCAACTTCGCGAAAAAAGCCTTCTACAGTCGCTTAGAGAAAAGTGGCTGTCTTCTAGCAGCGAAAAAGCGTTGCGTAAACGCATTCGCAAGGTCTTAGGCTTTCGTCCAAAAAGATACGCCCTTTACGAAATTGCATTGGTCCACAGTTCGGCCGTGCATTCCAAGTCCCTAAACTTTAAAGACCATAACGAACGCCTAGAATATCTCGGCGATTCGGTGCTGGATTTGGTTATTGCCGACTACCTGTACCAAAAATACCCCGACAAAAACGAAGGGGGACTCACCCGTATGCGTTCAGCGCTGGTAAACCGAGTGAGCTTAAACAGAGTGGCCGACGAATTGGGTATTTCGGACTTAATTATTGGTAAGTTCAATAAAAACATTACTCCAGAAGACGTAAAAGGAAATGCCTTAGAAGCATTGGTTGGAGCTATTTACCTAGACAGAGGCCTAGCCGTGGCAGACCGTTTTATTCGCCAACAAATCCTAGACAAAGAGCTCTTTGGAACTCGGCCCGGAAGCCATGTGTATGACTTCAAAAGCGAGTTGTTTATGTGGGCGCAAAAAGAAAAAAAACAGCTCCGTTTTGATTTGGTATACGAAGAAAATCGAGGAGAGATTCGGAAGTATATTGTAGACCTAAAGGTAGACGGCGATTCTGTTGCCGAAGGCGAAGGTCCAAGCAAAAAGAAAGCCCAACAAGTGGCCTCAAAAAAGGCCATTCAACTGTTGGGCATTCAACTAACCAAAGAGTAATAGGAGGCGGTTAACTGGCCGCCATCCCGGCTTTCTTTTTCTTTTTCACCAAAGAGGCTCTTAGGAATTCACGGTTCATGCGGGCTATGTTTTCAATAGAAATTCCCTTAGGACATTCGACCTCGCAAGCTCCTGTATTGGTGCAATTTCCAAAACCTTCTTTGTCCATTTGCTCTACCATACGCAAGGCCCGTTCTTGACGCTCCGGCGCACCTTGTGGGAGCAAAGCCAATTGGCTTACCTTGGCACTAACAAAAAGCATGGCTGAAGCATTTTTGCAGGTAGCTACGCAAGCTCCACAGCCAATGCAGGTGGCTGCATCAAAGGCCGAGTCTGCATCTTCTTTGGGAATGGGAATGGCATTGGCATCGGGAGCTGCGCCTGTATTCACAGAAACATAGCCGCCGGCTTGTATGATGCGGTCAAAGGAGGAGCGGTCTACCGACAAATCTTTAATGACCGGGAAAGCCGCAGAGCGCCAAGGCTCTATGGTTATGGTATCTCCGTCTTTAAAGTGGCGCATGTGCAATTGACAGGTAGTGGTTCCGGTCATTGGGCCATGGGCTCTACCGTTAATAAACATAGAACACATGCCGCAAATGCCTTCGCGGCAGTCGTGGTCAAAAGCCACAGGTTCCTCACCTGCCTCAATCAATTGCTGGTTCAACACGTCCATCATTTCCAGAAAAGACATCTCCGGATTCACCCCGTTTAGGGTATAATCTACCATCTTTCCGGGAGTAGAGGCTCCCTTTTGACGCCAAATTTTAAGCTTAAGATTCATGGTATTCTGGGACATAATGTTTTGTATTATTTGTAACTGCGGGTCGTTGGCTTCACATTTTCAAACTCGAGTGTTTCTTTATGCAGCACGGGCTCGCCGGATTCTTTGTATTCCCAAGCAGCTACGTAGGTATAGTTTTCGTCGTCGCGCAAGGCCTCCCCTTCTTCGGTTTGGTATTCTTCACGGAAGTGACCACCACAACTTTCGTTACGGTTTAGTGCATCGTAGCACATAAGCTCACCCAACTCTAAGAAATCGGCAACTCTACATGCTTTTTCGAGTTCGGGGTTGAACTCGTTTTTATCTCCGGGAACGCGCACTTCTTTCCAGAAAGCCTCACGAAGTGCTTTAATTTCTGAGATGGCTTCTTTAAGGCCTTGTTCGTTTCGAGCCATTCCGCACTTATCCCACATAATTTTACCTAAGGCTTTGTGGAAATAATCGACCGTTTTATCGCCTTTAATGCTCATTAAGCGATCCATGGTATCGGTAACTTCTTTTTCAGCCTGTTCAAACTCGGGGGCCTCGGTAGAAATAGGGCCTGTGCGGATATCGTCGGCCAAATAGTTGCCTAAAGTGTAAGGAACCACAAAGTACCCGTCGGCAAGTCCTTGCATTAAGGCAGAGGCGCCCAATCGGTTGGCACCATGGTCTGAGAAGTTGGCTTCGCCCAACACAAACAAACCATCCAGGTTACTCATTAGGTTGTAATCTACCCATAGACCTCCCATGGTGTAGTGTACCGCAGGGTAAATACGCATGGGGGTTTCGTAGGGATTGTCGCCGGTAATTTTCTCATACATCTCAAACAAGTTGCCGTATTTGGCGGCAACCACTTGTTTTCCAAGTTTTAAGATGGTGGCTTTGTCTGCGTTGGGGAGTCTTTGTTTGTTTGCTTCGGCCTTTCCATAACGCTCTATGGCCGATGCATAGTCCAAATAGACAGCCATTTTGGATTGCCCGACCCCATAGCCGGCATCGCAGCGCTCCTTGGCAGCTCTACTGGCTACATCGCGAGGCACTAAGTTACCAAAGGCAGGATACCTGCGCTCCAAATAGTAATCGCGCTCCTCTTCGGGAATATCTACCGGCTTACGCTTGTCGTCTTTAGCTTTTGGCACCCAAATACGTCCGTCGTTACGCAAGGACTCACTCATTAAGGTAAGCTTGGACTGGTAATCGCCGGAAACAGGAATGCAGGTAGGGTGAATTTGGGTAAAACAGGGATTCCCAAAAAAGGCACCCTTTTTATGGGCTTTCCAAGTAGCAGTAACGTTGGAACCCATAGCGTTGGTTGACAAATAAAATACATTGCCGTAACCGCCGGTGCAAAGCAAAACGGCATGGGCCGAATGGCGTTCAATTTCTCCGGTTACTAAGTTTCTGGCAATGATTCCTCGGGCTTTGCCGTCGACCATTACCAAGTTCATCATTTCGTGGCGGCTATATAGCTTCACCTGCCCGGCAGCTACTTGTCGGCTAAGTGCAGAATAAGCGCCCAGCAACAACTGCTGACCGGTTTGTCCTTTGGCATAAAAGGTTCGGCTAACCTGCACACCGCCAAAAGAGCGGTTGTCTAACAAACCACCGTATTCGCGCGCAAAAGGAACTCCTTGGGCCACGCATTGGTCAATAATGTTCACACTTACCTCTGCCAAACGGTGCACATTGGCTTCCCGGCTGCGGTAATCGCCCCCTTTGATGGTGTCGTAGAACAAACGGTAAACGGAGTCGCCGTCGTTTCGGTAATTTTTTGCTGCGTTGATTCCTCCTTGAGCGGCAATAGAGTGGGCTCTTCGGGGACTATCTTGAAAGCAAAAGGCTTTAACGTTGTAGCCCATTTCTCCCAAAGAGGCAGCAGCAGAGGCGCCGGCAAGGCCGGTTCCAACTACAATCACGTCCAGATTACGTTTATTCGCCGGATTTACCAGACGGATGCTGTTCTTATGGTTTTGCCATTTCTCGGCTAATGGACCTTTGGGTATATTGGAGTTTAACACAGACATAGTAAACTATTTTTATTTGAAGGGAATTAGGTGAGGTACATATAAATGGGAATGATGGCAAACCCTAGGGGCACCACCACAGAAAAAACTTTCCCAAATCCCTGAATAATGGGGTTGTACGCTGAATGGTTTACCCCCAACGATTGAAAACCGCTGGCAAAACCATGCCATAAGTGAAAACCGATGGCCACCATGCTGATGGCATATATGGCCACGTACCAAAGCTGTTCAAAAGAGGCTGCTACAACTGTATACAAGTCTTTGCGACCTTCTGCATCCACCCCAATGTCGCCAAAATGCATTTTGAACCAGAAGTTGCTCATGTGCAATACAATGAAAACTAAAATAACCGTACCCAAAACTCCCATATTCCGGCTGGACCAAATGGAATTGGCACTGTCTTTTTTGTAGTGGTACCGTTGAGGGCGAGCTTTGCGGTTCTTTAGAGTTAAGGCTAGTCCATCAAACACATGGAACAGGATGCTGAAATACGTAACGTATGAAAGGATTTTTACGGCCGGGTTAGTGGTCATAAACTCCGCATACTTATTGAATTGAATTTGCCCGGCTTCTCCGGGAATAAACAGCTGCAGGTTACCGGCCAAATGCCCTACCAAAAACAGGCATAAGAACAAGCCGGTTAAGGCCATAAATACTTTCTTCCCAATAGAAGATTTTAATAATCCGTAAGATGCATTTTGCGCCATGAGTATCTGTTTCCTGTGATACTACAAAATTAGAAAAGTTCAAAAGGCAGGAGGCTCCAACCGAAAGTTGGTCACTTATTTAGAATCAATCAAAATAAGCTCTATACTCCCATCTTATCCAAGAAACAGCACAAAGAAGCGATTTGTTTTGCGCCCCTGATGGAGCCGGCACCCCGGGCTTGGCAGGAGCCTGAGCGGCCTACGGCCAAGAGCGACCACAGGAAGCTCCTTGGGCGGAGATGCCGATCAGTGCCCTGCCATGACCGGAGTAGAGGTGACAGCAGGATTAGGCGCCCCCAAATTCTTTAAATGTCGGCCATGGGTCACCAAAGCTTTCCAAACGCCGGGGGTGGCGTGGTAAGGGATGCCAAATTCCTCGGCTGTTTGCTTAACAATAGGCGCTAAATTCCGGTAATGCACATGGCATACGTGGGGAAAAAGGTGGTGTTCAATTTGGAAGTTTAGCCCTCCGGCATACCAAGAAAAAAGACGGTTTTCGTTCGCAAAGTTGCGGGTAGTACGCACTTGGTGTTCGGCAAAGCCATAAGGCAGCTCTCCGCCTTCGCCGGGTTGCACAAATTCTGCCTCTTCGGCCACGTGGGCAGGCTGAAACACCAAGGCCAGCAAAAAGCCTGCGGCCAAATGAGCAACCAAAAAGCCTAAGATTACTTGCCCTACGCTAAAAGGACTAAACACCATGGGCAATACCAAGGCATAGCTTATGTAAAACAGTTTTGTGAACCACATGATTGCCAATTCTTTGATGTAATTGGCTTTTACTTGCTTCACCAGTCCTGTTTTTTGATACCTGTTGAAGCGAGCAAAGTCTTTAACTAAGACCCAAAAAATGGTCATTAAAGAGTAGAAGGGCCAAGCATACAAATATTGCCAACGGTGGATAGGCTTAAAGGGCGCATGCGGGCTAAACCTAAACAAGCCGCGGTTGTCTATGTCCTCGTCGTGATCCAACACGTTGGTAAAGGAGTGGTGCAATACATTATGCTGGATTTTCCAATTGAAAGAACTGGCTCCCAGCATATTCAATGAATAACTAAAGAGCTTATTTTCCCAATCTTTGGAAGAATAGGATCCGTGGCAGGCGTCGTGCATAACGCTCAAGCCGATTCCGGCTAAGCCAATACCTGCGCAAAGTGCGCAAAGCAAGCCCAGCCAGCCGTTGGTCACCACTCCCGAGATAATTAACACGATGGGGGTGAAATACAAACCAAACATCACAAAAGTTTTGAAGCGCATGGGCATTCCGCCGTGCCTCGATATGCCTTTCTCTTTAAAATATTGATGGACACGCTGATTAAGCGTACGTTGGAAACCTGAATTGTCTCTGGAGAATCGAATAGATTGTTGCATACTAACATCTTGCCTTTGCAGCAAAATAGCTGACCGGCCTTAAAATAAACTATCGCAAGTTACTTACAAAATTTTGTTTCGCAATTTGAAATCGCCCAATTTTACGAAGTCTTAAAGGTTAGCACCTTGTAGTCAACGCATTAATTTAAAGCTGCCTTTCTTTCCATTTTCCCATGTTTTGGCTTATCTCAGCCTAGTAGTTGGTTTGGCCAAAAAAACTATGGGCGTCCGAAAGGTGTATTGTACCTTTGCAAAAAATACGGCTACATGCTGACTGTACAAAATCTATCGCTTCAATTTGGCAAGCGCGTTTTATTCGAAGAAGTAAATCTTACCTTTTCACCCGGAAATTGCTATGGCGTCATTGGAGCCAATGGAGCAGGCAAATCTACTTTCTTAAAAATCATAAGCGGGGAGCTGGACCCCACCTCAGGCAGTGCCTCCATGCAGCCTGGGGCACGCATGGCCGTGCTCAAGCAAAACCACTTTGAGTTCGACGATACACCGGTGCTTCATGTGGTACTCATGGGGCACGAAAGGCTTTGGAGTATTATTCAAGAAAAAGATGCCATTTACGCCAAGCCTGATTTTTCTGAGGAAGACGGCCTTAAAGCTGCCGATTTGGAAGCTGAATTTGCCGAAATGGAAGGCTGGAACGCCGAAAGCGACGCCGCCAACTTGCTTTCGGGCCTCGGCATAGCCGCCGAAGACCACCACAAGCTTATGCGCGACCTCAACGGCAACGAAAAGGTGCGTGTGCTGTTGGCTCAGGCTTTATTCGGCACTCCCGATATTTTGTTGCTCGACGAACCTACCAACGATTTGGATGCCGAAACGGTCATTTGGCTCGAAGAATTCCTCATCGATTTCCCCAATACGGTTATTGTGGTTTCTCACGACCGTCACTTCCTCGACACGGTATGTACCCACATGGTAGATATCGATTTTAAGCGCATACAGATGTATTCCGGCAACTACAGCTTTTGGTACGAATCAAGCCAGTTGGCGGCCCGCCAAAAAGCCCAACAAAACCGCAAGGCCGAGGATAAACGAAAAGAGCTTCAGGAGTTTATTCAGCGCTTTAGCGCCAATGCCTCCAAATCGCGCCAAGCCACCAGCCGCAAAAAACTGCTGGACAAAATCAGCGTAGAAGACATCAAACCCTCGTCGCGGCGCTACCCTGCCATTTTCTTTACTCCGGAACGCGAAGCCGGAGACCAGGTGCTGCGCATCGAAAACCTTTCCGGATCTGCCGATGGCGAAACCATGTTCCGGAACCTAAACATCAATGTGCGCAAGGGCGACAAAATTGCACTGCTTTCAAGAGAATCAAGGGCTACAACCCTGCTCTACCAAATCATTAACGATGAGAAACAGGCCGACAGCGGCACCTACGATTGGGGAGTAACCATTACCAAAGCTTACCTACCCAACGACAACAGCAGCTATTTTGAAGAAGACTTAAGCCTGATTGATTGGCTGCGTCAATTTTCGAAAGAAAAAGACGAAACCTACATCCGCGGCTTTTTAGGGCGCATGCTTTTCTCCGGCGAAGAGAGCCTCAAAAGCGCCACCGTACTTTCGGGCGGCGAAAAAGTGCGTTGCATGCTCAGCCGAATGATGCTTCAAAGCGCCAATTTTCTCATGCTCGACGAACCAACCAATCACCTTGATTTGGAATCCATTACGGCATTCAACAATGGCCTTAAGGATTACCCCGGCAGTTTGATTTTTACTACACACGACCACGAATTCATTCAGTCCTTGGCCAACCGAATCATCGAAATCGGCCCCAACGGCATGATTGACAAAGAGATGACCTACGACGATTACATCCGCGACCCGCAGGTAAAAGAAGCGCGTCAAAACCTTTACGGTGCCTTGGTGTAACCATGGCCTAATTTTTGCGTATGTTTAAGTAAAACGAAATTTATGCGTCTTCTATTGTTGATTTTTCTGACCTTGTTTGCCCTAAACACCGAAGTTGTCGCACAGCACGACCCCAATGTGGTAGAGGTTCAAGTCGACACCAACGAGGCGTTTATTCAGGGCAAGGTGGTTAAACGCCTTGGGGTTTTTAGCCACGTTAGCATCGACAATTACGAGGACATTTACATGCTGCCCCTGGTAAAGCAGGAGGTCACCATACAGGGTGAGTTTGAGGGAGAGTGGAAGGACTTGGCCAAAGCCGAGATTTACCGCATGAAAGAGGACGACCTTGAGGTCGAAATCAAATTGCTCGAAGACATCGAAGGCAAAGCCAATCGCTACGATGCGAGTTGGAGTTTTGAAAACGGCACTGAAGTGCGGCTCAAGTGGTTCGAAATTTATTGAAGCTTAATCTTTAGGGCGCCTTTTCCGTCTCCGGCTGCAACTCCTCGCAGCCATGGCTTGTGCCCCTAAGCCCTGCGTGGGCTTGCTGCGCTCCGCCTCCGCCGGCTAAGGGGCACAGGCCATCCCTGCTGTGGGGTTTCCGCCTGCGCCGGGGCGCAGATTTCGCTCCGAACCGGAGTTCTACAACAATTTAAAAGCATTTTCGTCCAAACCGGAGGGCCTGCACCTAACACAGGATGCACGGAAACAGACGGAGACCGTTGACGCGTTGCTATTCTGGCGGCGATTCTGCCCTGACGCTGCGGTTCGGACAAAAAAGCTTGAAAACACAAAGCGTCTAGGTTCAGCCCCCTTTCAAGAGCGTCAGGTTTTTAATCCTGATGAGTGCCCCAGAAACAGAATAGCCGCTGGAATAGCAACGCATCACAAGCTCAAAAATGCGCCCCAAACAAATGAGGCTGATGAAAACATCAACAATCTCAATGGATTGTTTGGAAAACACACCCTTGGCAACCATTTGAATAAGGTCTATTTAGCCTAGGAGCCTATGAATAAGCTGACGATAATTCTTTTGAATACCTTCTGTCACTTTTGCCTTGTCTTGATTGAAACCTGCTTCTGAAATGGAGTACATAGCCGCATTGTGCTTCCTTAAATTCTTATCACTCCACAAGATGATTTCTGTGATTACAGGAGCTAATTCTATTCCCTTCTCCGTTAATAAATAGATGTTTTCCTTTTTATTGTCGGGTAGTTTCTGTTTTGATATAAGCTCGTTCTCCTCTAACCACTTTAATCTTGAAGATAAAATGCCCGGTGCAATTCCTTCTGGAGAACTGGAGAATTCTTTGAACGTTTTCTTCCCCTGAACTAACATATCCCGAACGATCAAAAGCGACCACTTGTCACCTAGAATATCTAAAGTGCAGGCAATTGGACAACTGGAGCGGAAAGTATTTTTCATTTTTTACTACTATTTTAATAGTAATGGGATCTTTTGCTTACTTTTGCTACTGAATTAATAGCAATATTAACAAAAGGAATGGAAAAAAAGTCATTTTTTGCCATTAAGAGCCAGCCAAAACATATACGCATTGGCATCTGGGCAAGTATCGTATCCGCTGTCATGCTGATTGGAATTGGTGTTTTTTGGATAGCGCACCCTGCTGCTGCCGAAGGTTCATTTTCCATAGTTCCAGATTCAGATGCTGCCATACGATTTGCAAAAATTCTCGCCATTTTCAAAGCCGTTGGAGATGTTCTTCCACCCATTTTCGTTTTGCTGGCTATCTATTTTCAACAATTTAGATTGGCAGGTTACTTCCATTTAATCACGTTTTTCTTAGTCATTGTTGTGGATATGTTGGTGTGGGGCAGTTTCGTACCTAACGTTGGCGCAATAGATATAATACAACATATCCCCTTTGCTATTCCAATAATTATTGCTGCTTATTGCTTTCTCAAACCAACCTCTAAAACACCCTGATAATGCTACTATTCATTCGTGTTTTCCTAGTACTGTATGGACTTATTGCTGCCGCCACAGGGTTTATGGGCGCCACTGCAAAGTACAATTCTGCCGCAACGGACCCAATGACAGACAATAACCATCGCTATGTGGCTGCTATTTGGATGGCTACATCTTTGGCGTTTTTCTATGTGGCTTGGAATCCGTCAGAAACGACCTTATTCCGCTTCTTGATGGTGGCTGTCTTCATTGGTGGTCTTGTCAGAGCTGCGGCATTGGTCAACTACCCTGCTACTCCCTTCATGATTTTCGGTATTCTGATAGAATTGATTCCTACGGCCATTATGCTATGGATGCATACGGAACTGCTAAATGCGGGTTCTCTTTAACAACATAATTTCATGAATAATTCGAAACAAAAAGTATTGATAACAGGTGGTGGTTCAGGCATTGGATTGGCACTTGCTCAAAAGTTCTTGCAACACGGGAACACCGTGATTATTACGGGTAGAAACCTATCCAAGCTGGAAAAAGTGAAGGCAGAGACTCCCGATCTGCACATTTATCAGAGTGATGTGACGAAGGAAGAAGACGTGAAGAAACTGATTGATCAGGTTCAGGAGGAATTCGGGGGTATTGATGTACTCGTAAACAATGCGGGAATCATGAATTTGGTAGATGCCGGAAACGAAAGAAACGATTTGCAAAAGCAATTCCAAGAGATTGAAATCAACTACCATGCGCCCATTCGCATGCTGCATCATTTTCTTCCTCAGCTGAAGAAGAGTAAGCATGCTGTCCTCATCAATGTCTCTTCAGGATTGGCATATGTGCCTTTTGCTCAAGCACCCGTTTATTCGGGCACTAAATCAGCCTTGCATTTTTGGACATTAGGTATTCGCCCACAATTGAAGCCACACAATATAAAAGTGGTAGAGCTTTTTCCGCCAGTAGTTGATACGCCCATATTTGATGGTATTGCAATGGAGGAAAACAAGAACATAAACCCTATCTCACCAGAAACGCTAGCCGATTTATTTTGGAAAGATTTCATAAAAGACAAGGAGGAAATTACACCGGGAATGTCTTTTCAACTAAAATTAATGAGCAGATTGGCTCCGAAATTCATTTTCAAGCAACTCAACAAACTACCAGTTCCGCAAAAATAAAAAACTGAAAATGGAAAAATGGACAACGGCAGAAATGCCCAAAGATTTGAGCAATAAGCTTTATATAATTACAGGTACAAGCTCAGGCATCGGAACCGTTTTGGCCTACGAATTGGCGAAGAGAGGTGCACAAGTAATTGGTGCTAACAGAAATGTAGAGAAAGCAAAAAAAGCGATTGACAAAATTCAAAATGAAAACGATGATTTAAGCTCTTTAAGGATATTAAAATTGGACGTTTCTTCTTTAAATTCTGTTCGAGAATTTGCAAAAAAAATACAAGAAGATAAATCAATAAAGCAAATTGATGGCTTGCTTTTAAATGCCGGTATTATGGCTTTGCCCGAAAGAAAACTATCGGTAGATGGTTTTGAAATGCAAATGGCCACCAATGTACTGGGCCACCATTTATTAACATCATTATTACTGTCCAAAATAATACTTGCCAATAAACCCGTGATTCTATCTACCAGCTCCTCTGCAAGTTCAGTTCCTAAAGATCCAAAGCTTTGGGACGATCTGAATGCAGAGAAGAAATATAACCCCTGGGAAGTGTATGGTGTATCCAAATTGGCAGCTATTCATTTTAGAGATAGTTTAAGGGAAATATTTAAAAAGGAAGGACAGGGTAATAAAATAAAGGTTGTGTCTACGCATCCAGGATTAACGGCCACACCATTATTTGATGATTCTGCAGGAGTATTCGGCAAAGTTTTTCGAATCGTAAAAGGTTTGTTTATGATGACGCCTGAACAAGGTGCATTGCCTTCGCTAAGGGCTGTTTTGGACCCAAAAATTGATGATGGTAGTTTCATTGGTCCAAAGGGTTTAACGGGTTTTTCAGGTTATCCTGAACAAATAAAGGTATATAATCCCAAATTATCCCTTGACCCAAAACTACGAGATAAGATGTGGAACTATTGCAACAAGACAACAGGCGCAAATTGGACACTTTAATTTATTTAACAAAAAAATATAATACTAACATGGACAATTTTACAATTATCAATTTACAAGCCTTGACAGGCACAATCGCAATCATTTTAGGCTTCAAGTATTGGATTCAGCCTCGAATTTCAAAACTATCCTTACATGAAGCCCTTTTGCCTTTTGTTTTCTTAAACACCTTTAGGTATCTAGGCTTAACGTTTATGGCTAAAGAGCAATTTTACGACGGCTTTCCTACTGATTTTTTAACGACAGCAGGGCTTTTAGATCTTACCACTGCAATTTTAGCCATCGTTTCCGCTATTGCTTTAAAAAATAAATGGCGATTTGCCATTCCAATGGTATGGATATTCAATATCGTTGGATTTGGCGATTTGATTACGGCCTTTCCACAATTTTTCGGACTTGAACTGTACAATCAAAACCTTGGTTTCATTTGGCTAATGTTTGTAACCTATGGTTTAGCCACATTTTTAAGCCATATCTACATATTTATCCGACTTTTTAAAAACCTAAAGACTAAATAAAGGCGCAGCCTAAAAATGAGTGCATTGGTTTTTCATAAAGGAACATAGTAGCATCGCATAAACCTTGCCAATCGCATGTATTAACACTTAGTCTTAAGGGCGCCTATTCCGTCTCCGGCTGCAACTCCTCGCAGCCATGGCTTGTGCCCCTAAGCCCTGCGTGGGCTTGCTGCGCTCCGCCTCCGCCGGCTAAGGGGCACAGGCCATCCCTGCTGTGGGGTTTCCGCCTGCGCCGGGGCGCAGATTTCGCTCCGAACCGGAGTTCTACAACTATTTAAAAGCATTTTCGTCCAAACCGGAGGGCCTGCACCAAACACAGGATGCACGGAAACTCTGGGCCAAAGCCTAGCTTAGCAATTCCTCTCCGGCCTTAACCAAGCGCTTGGCTGCTTCGCGCAACTCCTCGGGGGTTTTGGCAAAACAAAAGCGCAGCGACTGGCAAGCACCGGGATATTGATAAAAGCCGCTCATCGGGACCGGGGTAACTTTGTACTCCGAAGAGAGCCTTTTTGCCATTTCCTCATCGGTCAATGCGGCATCGGCGGTGTAATGCAACACCTGAAAATAGGTGCCTTCGCTTGGGCTAAACTTCCAGGCGCTTCCCTTAAGTTCGGCAAGGAAAATATCACGCAATTGCTGATAAAAAGCCGAAAGTTCCCGGTAGTGTTTGGGCTCTTGAAGCATACGCGCAAAGGCATACTGGCCGGCAGCATGTACTGCAAACACCTGATATTGGTGCATTTTCCTAAACTCTGCCATTAAAGCCTCAGGGGCCAAAACAAAACCGGTTTTCCAGCCGGTGGCATGGTATGTTTTGCCAAAAGAGCCAATCACAAAGGCCCGGGAAGCCAGCTTTGGGTACCTTGCTACACTTTGGTGCTCAAATCCGTCAAAGGTCATGTGTTCGTATACCTCATCGCTTATCAGCACCACATCGGTGGAGGCCAGCATTTTCTCCAGTTGGAGCATATCTTGGTGCCCAAGTAAAGCACCGGTGGGATTGTGAGGAGAGTTTATTAGGATGGCGCGTGTTTCGGGCCGCATGAGCTTTTTCACCTGCTCCCAGGGAATTCTGTAATCCGGACCTTCCAAGGATACCAGTCTGGCTTTCCCTCCGCAAGCTTCTATGGCGGGAACATAAGAATCGTAAGCCGGTTCAAAGACAATAACCTCATCGCCTTCACGAACCAAACAGGAGATGGCCGAGTAAAGACCTTGAGTGGCTCCCGCCGTAATGGTTATTTCGGTTTCGGGGTCATATTTGGCAGAGTACAAGGATTCCACTACCTCAACGACCGCCTTACGCAATTCCGGAAGCCCGGTCATTGGGGCATACTGATATTTGCCTTTTTCCAGTGCTTCCACCATAAATTTAGCCAGGTCGGGGTGGGGATGAAAGCCGGGGAACCCTTGGGCCAAATTGAGGGCACCATCGGCCTGAGCCATTTGGGTCATGCGCATAAAAATGGTGGTTTTTACCCGAGGCAACTTGGTGCGTAAAGTTCCGGAAAATTCCATACTCATTTTATTAAAGCTTGTTCCAAGTGACCTATGCGCTGCAGGCCGGTGATTTGAATTTTAAAGCCATTCAAATCCAAGCCTTGGACTTGGTCATGGGCTACAAACACTTGTTCAAAGCCGAGCTTTTCGGCCTCTCTTAAGCGCGGTTCAATTCGGCTTACGGAACGAATTTCACCGGTGAGTCCCACTTCTGCGGCAAAGGCCACCCTAGGTGACACAGGCACATCGGCACCCGAGCTCATAATGGCTGCTACAACAGCCAAGTCCATGGCAGGATCTTCGATGCGAATTCCTCCGGTTAAGTTAAGAAAAACATCTTTGCTGGCTAGAGGGAAACCGCAGCGCTTTTCGAGCACTGCCAAAAGCATATGCAAGCGGCGCAAATCAAAACCGGTGGCAGAGCGTTGGGGAGTGCCGTACACTGCCGAGCTAACCAAGGCTTGGGTTTCGAGCAATAAGGGCCTTGCTCCATCTAAGGTAATGGCGGTTACGGTTCCGGACAAACGCTGATCTCGATTGCCCAAAAGCAAAGCAGAAGGGTTGTTGACTTCTTTTAAGCCTTGCCCTTGCATCTCAAAGATGCCCATTTCTGAGGTGGAGCCAAAGCGGTTTTTTTGGGCACGAACAATACGAAACACATGGTGTCGGTCGCCTTCAAACTGAAGCACCACATCTACCATATGCTCCAGCACTTTAGGGCCGGCAATGCTGCCGTCTTTGGTTATATGTCCAATAAGCAAGACAGGTACACCACTTCGCTTTGCAAAGCGCATGATTTGTGCGGTGGTTTCCCTTATTTGAGAAACGGAGCCGGGGGCAGCATCGAGCAATTCGGTATGTAGGGTCTGAACAGAGTCCACAATAAGCAATTCGGGTCGCAGCTCATCGGCGTGCCTAAGAATAGCTTCTACTTGTGTTTCGGTAAGCAATTGGCACTCCGGGTTTCGTTGACTCAACCGGTTGGCACGACTGCTTATTTGTGGACCACTTTCTTCGCCACTCACATACAGTACTTGTTTGCCATTCATTGACAAAGCTGCTTGGAGGGACAAGGTAGATTTTCCTATACCGGGTTCTCCTCCCAAGAGCACAAGAGACCCGGCCAAAAAGCCACCACCAAGTACTCGGTCAAACTCTTGCAGTCCCGAAGATATTCTAGATTCCGGAGTGGCTTGCCATTCGTGGATGGGTTTGGGCGCATTTGCAGAGGAGGGGGCTACGCTTCCACCGCGCACTTTAGGTTGTTGCAACTCCTCAACATAGGAATTCCAGGTACCGCATGAAGCACATTTGCCAACCCATTTGGGACTTTGGGCCCCACAGGATTGGCAAACAAATATGGTTTTAGACTTGGCCACAAAGCCGAGTTAACGGCTTAATTGACCCGAAGAAATTCGTATTGAATGTTGGCCCGGTCGCTACCACCACCTGCAAAACGGTTGGTAGAGATGGTCAACACCTCCTCATCCAAACGATGAATCACATAATTAGCAGTCATTGGATAGACGGAGGAAGGGGTTTTATCTAAATAAAACAGTTCCAAAAAGCGGTGGTCGATAGAAGCGGACATTTCGTAGCGACCGCTATCGGTTGTATTTGTATATGGCTCGTAGTACATAACCGCTCCATCGGGGAAGAAGGTTAGTTCTACAGGCGGATAATCCGGGTTTACTTCTACCCTACGCCAAGTGCCAAGAATATCGTCTTCACCGGAGCCAAGACAGCTGGTAAGTACCAAAGAGGCAACGATTAAAGAAAGAAAAGAAAAACGACGCAACATAAAATGTCCTTTTTGGGTAGTGCACAAAGATAGAAAATTCAAATACAAAAATCCAAGTTCTTTTTTTGTGCCGGTTTTAATCCTTTTTTTTGAGCAAGTTATTGAGCCAAGAGGAGGTAGAGAATCCTTCTTTAAGGGGAACCAGATGCAATCGGCCTCCATATTGTTGCACGAAGGAAGCTCCCACTACTTGGTCCGGGGCATAATCCATGCCTTTTACCAACACATCGGGTTGTACCAAACGAATAAGGTCTTCGGGGGTATCTTGGTCGAACAAAACGGCAGCATCGACCAGGTGCAAGGCTTGTACTACCTGTAAACGCCATTCTTGGTTACAAAGAGGCCTATGCGGCCCCTTAGCACGGGCTACCGAAGCGTCGCTATTTATGCCCACCACAAGCCGGTCTCCTTGGGCTTTGGCTTGCTCCAAACTATACAAATGCCCCGGATGCAGCACGTCGAAGCAGCCATTAGTAAAAACGAGGGTATCCGAAGCCATTTTCCAGACTTGGATTTGCCGTAGCAATTGCTGCCAAGCATTAGGCATTGGCTGAGTCATTAGAAAGGGGGAATTTTTGATTGTAGAGTGGCGTTAAAACAAGAGCCAAAAGGCCAACGCACAGAATCATAAGGGTTTGAGCACTCCAAATAATCCAACCTAAGGCCCAGCCTAAGGAGGGTTCTAAGCCACCAAGTCCCGGCACTACCAACATACCGCTTACCATGAGGGGAAAGGCCCCTACTCCACCGGGAATAAATAGCACGGCCAGGCTGGCAAATGCCACAACGGCCAATGGGGCTTTTACTCCTAGGGCGGCCGTTTCCGGCAAAGCGAAAAAGCACACTTGGGTCATAAAAAAGTAGCACAACCAAATGAGCAAGGTTTGAAAGAAAAAGCGCCCCGGGCGGGGGAGTTTCAGCACCGACCTTAGCCCTTCGAGAATGCCTGACAGCAAGCCACGCAATTTTAGCCAGAGTGCTGCAATAGGGGCAACACGTTTTCGGAGTCCCCACAAAAGAAGTCCAAGCGCAAGAGCAGTCAGGGCTGCCCATAGCAACCAGGGGACGCCGGAAGAAGATGGGTTTGAATCTTCTTTTCCCAGCAAGACCAGCATTTCTTTAAATTCGGGAAGCATCCAAAGCATGGCTCCTCCCATGAGCAAAAGCAGGCAAATCATATCAACGGCCCTTTCGGCCAAAACGGTGCCAAAGGCTTTTTCAAAGGGGACTTTTTCGTATTTGTAAAGGAGGGTGCACCGAGTAAACTCTCCCAAGCGAGGCACGGCTAAATTGAAAAAGTACATATTCATTACCGCAAAAAACAGATTTGGGTACCGGGCTCTAAAACCAATTCCTTGCAACAGACTTCCCCAGCGTGCCGCCCGAATAAAGTGGCTAAACAGTCCCAGCCCTATAGAAGCCAAAAGCCATCCATAATTAGCTCTTTCAATTGCAGCCCAAAATGCGGTTCTGTCTTCCGGAGCCATTCTGTAATAAAACAAGAAGACCATAGCTACTCCAATAGATAGGAAGAGCAACAATTTGAGGGTGGCTTTTACCTTTTTATCCATTGTTGCTTATTAGCGCATTGGTATCGGAATCGGGAAAAACAACGGTTGGCCTAAAGGATTTGGCATCTTCTAGAGGAAGCATGGCATAAGATATAATGAGTACCAAATCGCCTGGCTGCACCAAACGGGCTGCAGCTCCATTGAGGCAAACTACGCCAGTTTTACGTTCTCCCGGAATCAAATAGGTTTCAAGGCGGCTACCGTTGTGGAGGTTCACCACCTGCACTTTTTCGTTTTCGATCATTCCGGCGGCATCCATTAGGTCTTGGTCTACCGTAAGGCTACCTATGTAATTGAGGTTGGCTTCGGTAACTTTTACCCGATGAATTTTAGACTTCACCACATGTATTAACATGCTTCAAAGGTAGTGAATGGCTGGTTTACGGGAACATTATCAATTAAGCGAACTTCCTCTGCAAACCAAGCAATGCTAAGGATCATGGGTCGATTTGGGTCGAATTCGTTGAGGGAGTTAAGGTTTTCCGCATCAAGCAAGGCCGCATATTCCATAGTAAGGTGGTTGGCTTTCATGCCTTGTTCAAGTTCCATTTTTGCTTCCTGCCAATTCCAATCGCTCCATTTGTGGGTTAGAACTTTCAGAAACCTGGGTACAAAAAGGGAGCGTTGATATGCTTGGGGAGAAAGTCGGGTATTTCGGCTGCTAAGGGCAAGTCCTTCGGAGTCTCTAAGGGTTGGGATGGCTTTAATGGTCAAATGTGGAAAATGTTGTTTTACCAATTGCTTTACAACCATAACTTGCTGATAGTCTTTAAGCCCAAAATAAGCTACTTGTGGATTTACTTGGTCAAAGAATCGGTAAAGCACATTGGCAACTCCCTGAAAATGATTGGGTCGACTAGCGCCTTCCAAATAAGTATCTAAGCCGGCCAGGTCAAAAGCTAAAGGTTGTTCTTGGCCAAAAACTGCAGAAAAGTTTGGGGAATAGAGCACATGTACTCCTGCCTCCTTCAGCAAGGTTCTGTCTTGTTCCGGTGAAGAGGGGTAATGACGCAGGTCATTGGGGTTGTTAAACTGTAAAGGATTTACAAAGATAGAAACCACCACAAAGAGGTCATCCTTTAGTGCTTGACGCACCAAAGCCAAGTGGCCTTGATGGAGGGCACCCATGGTAGGTACAAAACCTATAGGCTTTCCTGAAGGGTTTTCATGATGCAGGAGCGCCTTCAATTCGTTGAGGGTGTGGGCTTCTTTCAAAGAGAGTGGAGGTATTTTCCGCAGAAATTACGGCACGTAGTTACGCTATAATAGGGCCAAATTAAAGGAATGTTTTGAAATGCAAGGAAAAAATCGTTAATTTTGTAGAACATTTGGGCAATGCGGCTCAATTTACTCTGTTTTTATAAAAATTTCATCCACACCCATGGAGAAACGCAAAGTGCTTTTCATTTCGCAGGAGATGCACCCTTACCTTCCTACGGACAATCCTATTGCAAACATTTCAAGGAACCTTCCCCAACAAGTGATGGAGCAAGGCTACGAGATTCGGAACTTCATGCCTCGGTTTGGCTGCATCAATGAGCGCAGGCACCAATTGCATGAGGTTATTCGTTTGTCTGGAATGAACTTGGTGATTAATGATATGGATCAACCCCTTATCATTAAGGTTGCTTCTATACCTTCGGCCAGAACCCAAGTGTATTTTATTGACAACGAAGAGTATTTTAAGCGCAAGTATACCCTCGAAGACAAAGACGGGAACTGCTTTGAAGACAACGACGAACGTGCCGTATTTTTTGCTCGGGGGGTATTTGAAACCGTTAAGAAATTAGGTTGGGCTCCTGACTTAATACACTGCCACGGTTGGATGACCTCACTGGTTGGAGTGTATCTTAAGAACCTTTACCAAAACGAGCCGGTATTCCAAAACACCAAAGTCGTGCAAAGCCTTTATGCAACCGATGCATTTAGCAAGCCACTTAGGGAAAGTTTTCCGGAAAAGGTGCGCATGGAAGATATGACCGAGGAAACCTTTAACCCTGAGGACACCAGTTATGCATCTGTACTAAAAGAGACGCTTAAATATGCCGACGCTCTAGTTGTAGGAGCAGAGCCTTTGGATTCAGAAATGCAAAAACACATTGAGCAATTGAATATTCCTACGGCTACCATAAATCCCGAGGAGGATATTGTTGGTCCGGTGTTGGATTTGTATGAGCAGCTCATAGAAGACTCGGTCCTTGCCGACTGAGTTCATCCTTTGATTTTTTTATGCATCCCCGGGCAAGAAGTCCGGGGATGTTTCGTTTGGTAGCGGAGGCTTGCCTAATTTTGCGTTGATTTGTGCAAAAGAGGCAACCCCTACAAAAGAATTACCCTCTTGTATAACAGATGATTATTTTTGTGCCCATGCGGCAAAGCCTTATTTCTATTCATACCATCGTTTGCCTCTCCCTATTGGCACTGTTTTCGTGTAGTGCCGACCAGGACTACGGCACGGGTTTAGTGCCGGCAGACCAATTTTTAAATGGAACTTTAGTCGACACCTTTGAGATAAAAGCCCGTGTCGTATCTGATGATACCATTCGCATGGATGAAGCCGGTGTGGGTATCCTAGGACAGTCTTACGACCCCGTTTTTGGAAAGTGTAATGCCAGTTTTTACACCAATTTCTCGGTAGCCTCTCCGGTGCTCAGCTATGGGCCTAACCCACAAATAGACTCTGTAGTCTTGGTTTTGCAATACGAAGATTTGTATGGCAACCGTACCAAGTTGTTTGGTTACCAAACCGTGAAAGTATATGAGCTTTTGGACCCTATTCCCGATCCTCCGGCTGAAGGCTTTACCAATTTTAATACCAATTTTGCTTTAAGCAACCTACCTGTAGGAGAACGGGGGTTTGCCCCGATATTCCCTTTGCAAGGAACAGACGGCCGCCTTTTCCGAATTCGGCTGGACAATGCGCTTGGCCAACGATTTTTGGACGCAGACAGCCTGAACAACAGCAATGTAGAGGATATTCTCAAGGGGCTTTACCTGACCTGTGAAGCTCCGGGGCAGCAGCCGGGCGAAGGTGCCCTCATTAAATTCAATACCAAAGCGGCCGTTTCGGGAGTTTACGTTTACTACAGAACAGACAACCAAGCCAATCAATTGGTTCGTACAACCAGCTCCGGCAATGGAAACGTAACCATTAATCAATCGGAATACGATAGAAGTACAGCGCAAGCAGACCTACAAAGCAAAATAGACCAAACCGATTTTAATTATCAAAATCAACCGGACCTGTACATTCAACCTTTGCAAGGCCTGAGAATTTTTGTAGAAATTCCCCACTTGTTGGAGCTGCAAAAATTGGGGAATATTGTGATAAATCGGGCCGAACTAATGGTTCCAATAAAGTTGGATGCTGCCGAGGACTATCCTTTACCGGCCACCTTAATTACCTACTATCCAAAACCCAACGGAGACTATGGTTTATTTTCGGACATCAACGGCATTGGAAATACCGGGGTCGATTTATTTTACGACGGAATATACCGATCGTCTTTAGGAGGTTACCGCTTTAGGATTACCCAACACGTACAAGACTTACTGTCGGGTGACATTAGTCCGGACCCCGGTTTTTATATTGATCACTCCATAACCGGAAAAGACGAAAGCTTTAGCCGGTTGGTGGTTCGAGGGCCATATGACCCGGAAACCCCCATGAAACTTTCCATTATTTACACCCTAGTAGATTAAGCTTATGTGTGGTATTGTTGGATATGTAGGAAAGCGTGAAGCATTTCCCATTTTAATTAAAGGGCTTCAACGCTTAGAGTATCGAGGGTACGACAGTGCAGGTGTTGCCTTGCTTGAGGATAAAACCATCAATTTATACAAGTGCAAAGGAAAGGTTGCCGATTTGCAAGCCTTTACAGAAGGGAAGCCAACAAAAGGCAGTCAAGGAATTGGACACACCCGTTGGGCCACCCATGGAGTACCCAACGACACCAATGCTCACCCGCATTATAGTGCCTCAGAAGAGCTAGTAATTATTCATAATGGCATTATAGAGAACTATAATGTCTTGAAAAAAGGCTTGGAAAAGAGGGGCTATGTTTTTCGGTCGGATACAGACACCGAAGTTCTGATTTTCCTTATCGAAGACATTCAAAAGCAATTAAAAACCAGCTTGGAAGAGTCGGTTCGATTGGCATTGAATGAAATTGTAGGGGCTTATGCTATTGTGCTCATGTCCAAACATGAGCCGGGCAAACTTATTGCGGCCAAAAAGGGAAGTCCCTTGGTGATAGGACTAGGAGAGGATGAATACTTTTTGGCCTCGGACGCCACCCCAATTGTGGAGTATACAAGGGAGGTGGTGTATCTTGAGGATGAAGAAATTGCTGTAGTGGAGCTGGGCAAGGATTTGCGGATGCGTACCATAGCCGACAAAGAGATTCAGCCTTATATCCAAGAGCTTCAGATTGAGTTGGAGCAATTGGAAAAAGGTGGCTTTGATCACTTCATGCTTAAGGAAATTTACGAGCAGCCGCGTTCGGTGCGTGACAGCATGCGTGGTCGATTGGATGTGCATACGGGGCGTGTTTCTTTAGGCGGTATTTTGGATTATGAAGCCCGTTTCGCTCAAGCCAAGCGGGTAATTATTGTAGCTTGTGGCACCAGTTGGCATGCCGGTTTGGTAGGCGAGTACCTTTTTGAAGACTTGGCTCGTATTCCTGTGGAGGTGGAGTATGCCTCTGAATTCAGGTACCGAAACCCTATTATTCAAGAAGGGGATATTGTAATCGCTATTTCGCAATCGGGAGAAACGGCAGACACTTTGGCGGCCATACAGCTTGCCCGACAAAAGGGTGCCACCATTATTGGCATCTGCAACGTGGTAGGATCTTCTATTGCAAGAGCCACTCATGCAGGGTCCTATACACACGCAGGACCGGAAATCGGGGTGGCTTCTACCAAAGCCTTTACGGCGCAAGTAACCGTTTTGACCCTAATGGCATTAATGGTAGGCCGTAAAAAAGGAGCTATTCAGGAAAGCAAGTACCGCGCTTTGCTGAACGAATTGGAAAACATTCCTGAATTGATCGCCCGTGTACTGAAGCAAGATGCAAACGTTCAAGCCATCAGTCACATTTATCAAAACGCCCGCAACTTTTTGTATTTGGGTAGAGGATATAATTTTCCTGTAGCCTTAGAAGGAGCGCTAAAGCTTAAAGAGATCAGCTACATTCACGCGGAAGGCTATCCCGCAGCGGAAATGAAGCATGGTCCCATTGCATTAATTGACGAGGAAATGCCGGTGGTAGTAATTGCCACAAAAGGAGACTCGTACGAAAAAATTGTGTCTAATGTGCAGGAGGTAAAGGCACGTGGGGGAAAGATTATTTCCATAGTAACGGAGGGCGATGTAGAAGTAGCGGCAATTTCAGATCATATCATTGAAATTCCGGAAACTCCTGATCCTATTTCGCCTTTGATTTCGGTGATTCCCTTGCAATTGCTTAGCTACCATATAGCCGTAATGCGTGGTTGCAATGTAGACCAGCCAAGGAATTTAGCAAAATCGGTTACCGTAGAATAAAACTAGAGCGATCCTGCCCAAAGCGAAAAGGCTTCCAGTTTTTCTGAGTTTCGCGACAACCAAGCGGCTGCGTTTTTATTGACCGATTGTAGGATAAAATAGCAAAATGTCTCCATATGGCCGGCCTTTTCCATTTGGGTAAAAAAGGGCAAATACAAGCCATACCAAGGGTCTTTTTTGTTTTTAGATGCCTTTTCTTGAAGATAGCCATACAGAGATTCGGAGACTTTCACGAACTGCTCTTCGGAGCTAACCTGCTCCTTTTCTAGGGCCTGAGCGAATCCGAAATGTATACTGAGGTACGGGCCTACTTTTTGGAACTCATTGTCGTGAAAGAGATTTTCCCTTAAAACTATGGTGATGCTTTTTCCGTCGTTCTCTCTTTTGGGCTGAATAGGGGCGTTTTTCAGGAACAAGGCCCATAGTGCTTCTGCTCCCTGTTTGGCTCGTGGGCCGGTAGGTTCCAAAAGCAAAAAGTATTGCAGAGCCATAAAGGCTTTTACCTGATTGTTTTTTTGCAGTTCTTGCAGTCCAAGCAGCAAATGACCGGAGGGATGGGCGCTGTTGACCATTATTCCCTTTTGCAAATAGTCTATGGATTTATCTATTTCCTCCATTCGAGCGTAGGTCACGCCTAAGTTGAAGTAGAATAAATAGTTTTCCCCTTTTTTTCGGAGGGCCTTTTTGAGTAATTTGATGGATTCTTGGGCTTTACCGCTATAATCGAGGCAGGAGCTAACGGATAGGTATGCTTCGGTATGGTATTCCCCCTTCTTGTTTTGCAACACCCGATTACCGGAAGCAATGCAGCAAGGATAATCGTTCATAGCGGCACAAGTGAGCGACTTTTCGTAGTGGAGCAAAGAAGACTCAGGAAACTCTACCAAGAGGCTGTTGTAACGTTCTAAGGCTTCGGTATAGCGGCCTTGATCGTGCCATTCTATGGCTTCATAGACTTTAGAAGAGTCTAAGGTTTGAGCCAAGGAATCAGAAATAGAGAAGATTGTTGTAAGAAAGGGAAAGAGAAAAAATAGACGCATGGATGGTACATTAAAGGTGTGATTGATTCAAATATAAAAAAAATACCACACGGAGCTTAAGGGCCAGGGATGGAGGCGGCACCCCGCAACAGGAGGGGGTTTGCTGTAAGGAGCTTAGGCGCGGCGGAGCGCAGCAAGCCCCGTCTAAGCCCGCCACAGCACCCCCTTCTGTTGTGGAGTATAGCCGAGAGCCCGTTTGGCCCCCAAATTAACCCTTATTAAAACCCTAGAAAAGGGATAGCTTGACAGAATCATTACCTTTGTAAGTGAACCCTTTGTGAAAACAGAGGTTGTGTAACTAAATAAAAACAACAGAGATATGGCCTTTGAACTAGCCCCTTTACCTTATGCTTTTGACGCCCTGGAACCGCACATGGATGCGCGTACTATGGAAATTCACCACGACAAGCACCATGCGGGATATACCAACAATTTGAATGCTGCGATTGAAGGTACCGCACTGGCTTCTGCCGGTATTGAAGACATTTTGGCGCAGGTTTCTAAACATCCTGCCGGCTTGCGTAATAATGCAGGAGGTTATTGGAACCACAATTTATTTTGGAATGTAATGAGTCCCAAAGGCGGTGGTACGCCGGGTGGCGAAGTTGGCGATGCCATTAAAAAGACTTGGGGAAGCTTTGATGCCTTTAAGGAGGAGTTTTCGACGGCGGCTAAAACCCGCTTTGGGTCCGGGTGGGCTTGGCTAGTAAAGCAAGACGGAAACTTGGTGGTAACTTCCAGCCCAAACCAAGACAACCCCTTGATGGATGATGCGCCCGTGAAAGGAACGCCTATTTTGGGTCTTGATGTGTGGGAACATGCTTACTATTTGCATTACCAAAACCGTCGTCCTGATTATGTGGCCGCGTTTTGGAATGTAATTAACTGGGATTATGTAAACGAGCTTTACAAGAACGCCTAATTTTTAGTTGGGATAATTGAAGAAACGCCGGTCTACCGGCGTTTTTTTTTGCCTTAGGGAGAGGTATTTTAAGATATTTGTGGCATGAAATCGGTGTTTCGGCAAGTTCAAACCCTATTTCCGGGCTTGCACAATGTCCGGTTTGACCTGAAGTTTTGGCGTATGGGGCTAAATGGCAAGCCACATGAGCCGGACTTTGCTGCACTTGCAGATTTTGAATTTTCTGCCGAGGAGGTAGCCTTGGATGTAGGCGCAAACCGGGGAGAAGCCCATTGGTCGATGCGATTGTTTTTGCCCAAAAGCATGGCAATCCATTCCTTTGAGCCCAATCCGCTGGTGGCCAAGCTGCTACAAGACCGTGTAGGTAGGTGGCCGGGAGCTCTGGTGCACCCTTACGGCTTAGGAGCAACAGTTGGTGAGCGTAATTTGTATGTGCCGTATTACCGCAAATGGATGTTTGACGGACTAGCCTCTTTTGATCAGGAAGAGGCCGGGAGCTGGCTGCAAAGCAGACTTTGGGGCTACAAGAGCCGTCTCTTTCGGATGGAGGTTGTAAGCTGTCGACAAGAAATGTTGGATGCCTTGGAACTTCCGGCCGGAATAATAAAGCTAGACGTGCAAGGCTGGGAGCATGAAGTATTGAAAGGTGGCTGGGAAACACTAAAAAAGCACTTGCCTGTATTGATGGTTGAAGATTTGCCACGTGCGCTTATTCCTGACCTTGAAGCATTGGGATATGTCTTGTGGTACTGGGAAAAAGGCCTTTGGAAGTCAGGCAGATCGGAAATAAACACCTTTGCTGTGCCTAAGCATCGTTGGAAAAAGGGGAAGGCTCCCTTTTGAGCCAAATGAGCTTGCCTTCTTTTCGATGCAGGCTTAATCCTGCTTTTTGAGCCAATTTAAGGGAGGCGGGATTTCCCTGTAACACACAAGCGCAAAGTTCCAATTGCTTGGGCAAAATAGCTCCAACGGTAGTGAGCAAAAGGCTACCTATGCCTTTTCCCCGAAACTTTGGTGCAACGGTCCAGCTAAGTTCAATAGAGCCATCCGGTCTTTGATCTAAGCGAAAAGAAGCAAGGTCTTCATTTGCCATGGAGGCAATAAGTAAAAGTCGCGAAGGGTTGTTCAAGGTGTTTTTGAGCCATTGGTGGTGCTTGTCGGGGGCTATTTCTTCTGGGGAGATAGACTGTTTTCGGGTTTCGGGGTCGTTGCGCAGGGAAAGAAGCCATGCGGCATCTTTCATTTCTGCTTTTCTAAAAGAAAGTTTTGTGTTGGATCGAGAGAAAAAAAGCTCTTCTAAATGCTTAGGCAGTGGGTTCATAAGGTATTTTTAACCAGTTTGGGAAGGCTTGCCAAGGTTTAGGCAAAGGGCGAGGAGGGGGAGAAGACCAATGGTCTAGGCGAGCTAAGGCGCCCAGAAAGTCTTGTGCGGACACCTTTTCCCATGAACCTAACTGTTGCACCCCGGGGAAGTCCTGTAGGCGTTGTGCGAGCAGGCTTTGGTTTTGAGCCGTGATGCCGGTGAGAAGAGGTACTCCGGCTGCCAAGGCCTCAAGAGCCAAGGTACTGGATGGTACAATAGCCACGGCAGATGCGCGCATTAAAGAAGCCATGGCATGGGCTGTTTGCTGTGCAAATGCAGCTATTTTGAGGTTAGGAAATCGCTTTGCCACAAAAGCAGCTTCAGCGGGGTTAGGACAAATTACACGCACAGGCTTTGCATATTCGGATTCGTGCAGCCATTGCAAGCATTTTTGGAGCTGTCCACCGGATGCGGTGCCTCCGAAACAAAGAAACAGTCCTTCTCCAAATTCGGGAGGGTTGGCAATGAGGGAAGGAAAGGGAGACCTGAGCAGGAGCCACTCTAGGCCCAAAAGCCAATGCTTAGGTTTAGGCGTTTCGGCAGGGAAGTCTTTGGGCGTTAAGTTTGGGCAATGGTTTAGCAGGGCAAATGGAGCGAGAGCTTGGTCAGGCAAGTCGTTGATTTGAATTGTACCCATATCAGCCGCCTTAAGGGCATCAAGGTAGGGCTGATTAAGCCCATAATGATCTATAATGACCCAATCTCCCGGGCTCAACTGGGGAACCAGAGATCGGGCTGAGTCGAAGCTAAAAGCTTCCGGGACCAGAAGTTGCTGGCTTAGGCCTAGTTTTAAGGCGGCTTCGGCCGAAGAGGCACTTAGTAAGAAGTGAACTTGCCCATAAGTACCCAAACGGTCTGCAAGTGCCATGCAACGGGCTAGGTGTCCCAACCCAATATGGGCATTGCCGTCTGTCCTCAAAAAAAACCTTGGTTTTTGCATAAGGCTTAAAAATAGCGAATCCCGTGCATCAAATACAATTGGTTAGCGGGCTTTGTCCCACAGCGCCGACTGCTTTCCTTTGAGGTGCCTAAAGAATCCGACAGGAATGGCAGCATGCATGAGCACAAAATAGAAGGGGGTTTTGAACAGAGCAGGCAAGGCGCGGCTTTTATGGCCCAGGAATCCAACAAGGGCCAATCCATAAAATGCCATTTGGAGGCAAGCTAAAAGCCCCCAAAAAAAGTGGGAGGTCATAAGGAGTAAGCATAGGGCAAAAAAGAGCAGGAGTGCCCAAGGGGCAAAAAGCCATCTAAGCAATCGTCTGGAGAAAAACTGGAACCAGGGCAGCGGGTAACGGAAGGGTTTATAAAATAAACGAAGGCGCGGCATGGATTGAAACGCACCGGCTGCAATTCTGATTTTTCGTTTCCATTCTGCCGCAATGGAAGGGCTAGGGTCTTCGGAAGCCTTGGCTTCTGCGGCATAGTCAACCCGAAAGCCTTGTTCAATGATTCTAACGGACAGCACAAAATCGTCGAGAATGGCATCTATTTCCAAGTTACGGAACAGGCTTGCCCTAAAAGCAAAAAGCTCTCCGGCTGCGCCCACTAAGGTATACAATCCGGCGTCCTTGCGTTTTAGCCAGCTTTCGTATTTCCAATAAAGCCCCTCTTGGGCTTGGGCTTTTCCGGGTTGATTGCGTACCAGTTTTTCTCCTGACACACCACCGACTTTAGGGTTTGAAAAAGGGCGAGCTAGGGCTTTTAAGGCTTGGGGGTTTAAAGAAGTGTTTGCATCGGTTATTACAAGAATAGGGAATTGAGCAAAAGGAACGGCCCGGTTTATGGCAGCCGCTTTTCCTGCTCTTTGGGGCTTGTGAAGCACCTGTACTTTTTTGGGCCAGGGCATTGATTCTGACCCATCGTTAGAACCATCCGTTACAAGGAGAATTTGAAGTTTATTGGGAGGGTATTCTAAGTCAAGGCAGTTTTGAAGTTTTTCATGGAGCCAATTGGCTTCATTGAAGGCGGGGACGATAAGGGTAATGCCCGGCCACTCTTTAGGGTCGGCTATAGGACTTTTTTGTTTAAAAAATGAAACACTCCAAGCCAAAAGCCCGTAACCAAGATAGGTGTAGAACAGTAAAACCAACAAAACAATGGCCAGAAGCTCCATGGGTCAAAGGTACGAGTTCGGAGCAAAGGCGGGATATTAGGTTGGTCTGTGTACTTTAGTGCAAATTATTGCTTTGAACTACCTGGAAAATTTCGGACGATATTGTTTGTTGATGTTCCGTGCCTTTAGGCAACCCGGCCGTAACAGGTTTTTTAGGGAGCAGTTGGTTCGGGAAATAGACAGCTTAGGCGTTGGCTCGGTAGGCATTATTGCCATCATATCCCTGTTTATGGGAGCTGTAATTGCCATTCAAATGGCGGCCAATATAGAGAGCCCGCTTATTCCTATGTATACGGTGGGCTACGCAACAAGGGAGTCGGTAATTTTGGAATTTTCGTCTACGGTAATTGCCTTAATATTGGCAGGGAAAGTAGGCTCAAATATAGCCTCTGAGATTGGCACCATGCGGGTTTCTGAGCAAATCGATGCTTTAGAGATTATGGGGGTAAACTCTGCCGGCTATTTGATTTTGCCCAAAATTACGGCGGCTTTACTCATTAACCCTATTTTGACATTAATGAGTATGTTTTTGGGTGTTTGGGGAGGTTTTTTTGCTTGCACTTTGACCGGATTGCTTGACAGCCCCACTTACATTCAGGGTATAACCTTGGACTTTAGGCCCTATCATTTGGTATACTCGCTAATCAAAAGCTTGGTATTTGCCTTTATAATTACCTCTGTTGCCTCTTTTAGAGGGTACTATGTGCGAGGAGGAAGTAGAGAAGTAGGCCAAACCAGCACGCGTGCGGTTGTGAACTCGAGTATTAGCATTTTGCTTTGGAACCTCATTTTAACTCGACTGCTGCTGTTATGATAGAAATCAAACATTTAAGCAAATCGTTTGGGGAGAATCAAGTATTGCATCAAATTGATGCAGAGTTTGAGGAGGGGAAAACCAATTTGATTATTGGGCAATCGGGGAGCGGCAAAACGGTGTTAATGAAATGCGTTGTTGGCTTATTTGAACCGAGCGAAGGCGATGTCCTGTATTCAGGAAGGTCCTTTACCCAAGCCAGTTTGAATGAAAAGCGAAACATTCGCAAGGAGATTGGAATGGTATTTCAAGGAGGTGCCTTGTTTGATTCAATGACGGTAGAAGAAAATGTGGCGTTTCCTTTACGCATGTTTACCCAAGAAAGCCGCAGCGAAATTATGGACCGTGCGAATCTTTGCCTTAAACGGGTAAACCTTCCAAACGCCCACAAATTATTTCCCTCCGAAATTAGTGGAGGCATGAAAAAACGGGTGGCGATTGCAAGAGCTATTGCCCTAAATCCAAAGTATTTATTTTTTGACGAACCAAACTCAGGCTTAGACCCACGCACGTCAATTCTAATTGACAACCTTATTCAAGAAATTACCCAAGAATACCAAACCGTTACCGTAATCAACACCCACGATATGAACTCGGTAATGGAGATTGGAGATAAGATTTTTTATATTCACAAGGGGCACAAACATTGGCAAGGAGACCGCGTTGGAATTTGGGAAAGTCCAAATAAGGAGTTGACCGATTTTGTTTTTGCCACACGTCTTATGCGAGATATTCGAAGCAAAAATTTTAAGCCTTGAAAGGTTTAATCTAATTTTAAACTTTCTTTTTTATGGCTTGGCCATAGGGATTACTAACTTGCTCCTATGAGATTTCTGATTGCCGCTTTACTTCTTCCTTTGGTTACCCTTTATGGCCAAAGCAGCTATACCTTTACCAACTGTGGAGCATCGGGTCGTTTTGGGCCGAGTCAAACCAATGTAAACAACAGCTATACCTCGGGAAACTCCTTGCACAATCAGGTAAGTATTAACACTCAAGGGTTTCAGGAATGGACGGTGCCCACAACGGGCACGTATCGCATTCAAGCCTTTGGAGCGCAAGGTGGGGAAGGTGCAAACTCTCCAAGCTCCAGAGGAGGAGGTGGGCCCGGTGGCTTAGGTGCGCGCGTAGAAGGAGATTTTTCCTTAAATGCCGGTGATGTATTGGTGGTTGTGGTAGGACAAGAAGGTCAGGATGGTATTGGAAACGGCAATTGCGGTGGTGGCGGTGGCGGCGGCTCTTTTGTTTGGCTAAAGCAAAACAACACACTCTTACTTGCCGCAGGCGGCGGCGGAGGAGGCCCCGGTAACTCATGGCAAGCCAATACTACCATTCATGGCACAAGCTCTACTTCCGGGCAAACACCTCCGGCGGCCGTAAGTTATGTGAGTGGTCAAGGAGGTACTAATGGTCAAGGCGGTGGAGCCGGCAGCCAAGGAGGGAATAGCAATTGCGGTTATTGTGGAGCCGGAGGCGCCGGCTGGCTGAGCAATGGTGCAGCAGGTGGTCAATATGGCGACAATTTTGGAAGAACCAGAACCTTCGGCTTTATTGGCGGCAGAGCCAACAACAACCTTACCCATGGAGGTTTTGGTGGTGGTGCTGCCACAGGCGATGATGGAAGAAGCGATTACAGCCATGGAAACGCCGGTGGAGGCGGATACTCCGGTGGCGGAGGGACAGGTTACCCCTACTTTGGAGGTGGCGGAGGATCCTTCAACAGCGGAGCCAACACGAACGATGCAGGAGCCGTGCGGAGTGGGCATGGGCAGGTACTCATAACGGAACAGGTGTGTCAAGGAATTCCCAATGCAGGTACCGTTGATGTGAATGGGCAAGACACCTTGTTCTTTTGCAGTCCAAGTCAAGTAACCTTATCTGTGCAAGGCGCAGCATCAGGCTCGGGGATTTCTTATCAATGGCAAAGCAGCGGAGGCCCCTTTGGCCCTTGGCAAAATATACCGGGCGCTACCAATTTGACCCATGTTGCCAATGTGCAAGGTTTTGGAAGCTTTTTTCGCTTGCGGGTTAGTTGCTCCGGTTCGGGTCAATTTGCCTTTAGCAATCGAATTGCCGCCTTGGGAGACCAAACTCCTCCCACCATTTCGGCGCCGGCAGACCTTTTGCAACAACCTACAGACTCAGGAAACTGCAGTCGCGCCAATCTAAATTTAGGGCAGGCCAATGCTAACGACAATTGCCAAGTTGCTTCCGTTTCCAATAATGCCCCGGCATCCTTTCCTTTAGGAATTACTCAGGTGGTATGGACCGTTACGGATGGTTTTGGTTTAACGGCCACTGATACCCAAACAGTGGAGATTTTAGACCTTGAAGCTCCAATAATGGCTCAGGCCTCTCCATTAAATCTGCAAGCAGACCCCGGAGGCTGCAGCGCAACCAATACCGGACTTACCCCGCCCTCTACCACAGAAAACTGTCAGTTGGCTTCCGTAAACAACAATGCGCCTGCAAGCTTTCCGGCCGGTGTTACGCAAGTGGAGTGGGTTGCCTTAGATGCGGCGGGAAATGCAGACACCATTTATCAAACGGTGGTGGTGACGGATGGAGAAGCCCCCCAAATGGGACCGGCGCCCACTGACACCTTATTCACGGATCCGGGCCAATGCACGGCCAGTCAGTTTAGCTTAAATAGCCCAAGTGCCACAGACAACTGTGGAGCGCTTAGCCTTACCAATAATGCTCCCTCCATTTTGGCAGAAGGAGTTCACGCAATTGTTTGGACTGCTACCGACAGCTCCGGAAACAGCAGTCAAACCACCCAATTGGTGGTGGTAATAGACAATGAAGCGCCACAATTGCAAGCGCCCAACGATATTTCAATAGCAGCAGACCCTGGGGCATGTACGGCTTCCAACGTAAACTTGGGCCAAGCCCTAACTTCGGACAATTGCGGTATTGGGCAAGTAGTGAATAATGCGCCCGTTCAGTTTGCTTTAGGGCAAACCATGGTGGTTTGGACCTTAGCGGATCAATCCGGAAATGTGGTTACCGATACCCAATACGTTACCGTTAGTGACCAAAGCCCCCCTAGCCTAAGTGCCCCTCAAGCAGTACAATTCACTGTAGACTCTGCCAGTTGCCTACTAAGTCAACCGGCATTAGGCCAAGCCGTGGCAAACGATGCATGCAGTCCTGTTGCAATAAGCAATGACGCACAAGGCAGCTATGGCCCGGGAGTGTACACCATAACCTGGACGGCCAGCGACACCAGCGGAAATACGACAACTGCACAACAAACCCTTACGGTTACGGATAATTTTGCCCCAATAATTAATTTTTGTGCTCCGGATACCTTCGTTTGCTTTGGTGTAGAAACAACTTTGCCTTTACCTTCCGGGACAGACAATTGCAGTTCTGCTTTGAGCACGGAACAGGTTAGTGGACCCATAAATGGCACCATTTTTCCTATGGGTCAGCATCAATTGGTGTTTGCATTAAAAGATGCTGCACAAAATGCTGCCTACTGCACTACCATGGTAGATGTAAGGCCATTGCCCAACACCTCTACCAACCAGCAGGGAACGGTATTGTCCGCAGTACAAAGTGGTGCGCTATACCAATGGCTTGACTGCCTGGATAATTACAATGCCCTTGCGGGAGAGACCGCACAACAGTATACCCCATCATCTAGCGGAAGCTATGCTGTCCGGGTTGACTTAAATGGGTGTCCGGACACCAGCTTATGTTTGGAAGTAAACCTAACTGGGCTGTTTGAAGCGAATACTCAAGATTTTAAAATTTGGCCTGTTCCCGCCACGAAGGTCTTGAATATTGAAGTGATGGAAGCAGGTCTTTTTAAGGTTTTTGATTTGAGGGGCGCCTTGGTTATGGAGCAGAAACTTCAAAAGGGAACCCAGCAAATATCCTTGCAAGGTCCAGCACCGGGGGTATATCTTATCCGCTTTACCGGAAGCGAGACCTCTCATCAGCAACGTTTGGTTATTCAACCATAGGGGTCAAAAATATAGCCTTGGGAATCTGTTGAGGAGCTTCCAATGGGCAGGTATTTCGTAAAGGCACAATGCTTAGCGACAAAAGCCTGAGGCCTTAGCGCATGCTTAGCTTAGATATATCGGTTTTACTTATTGGCCTTTTCAATTGGCCATATGCCACGGTTTTAACCAAAGGAGACCGTTGACGGGTTGCGTTTTCAAGGCGAATTAAGGCGCGTACAAATCGAAAGGCCGCTGACGCTTCGGTCAGGACAGGCCGGAGTTTACCATATGTAAATGAGCACCTTGAGATTTGGACGCAACGCCCAGACGCCGCCAGAATAGCAATTCGTCAACGATCTCCAAAGATAGAAAGTAATAAGCCCTTTAGGGTTAAGTGTTACACCAAAGCGAGACTGATGGTTCGACGCTATTCCGGTAGTATTTTGGTCCTGACGCTTCGGTCAGGATTAGAAACCTGACGCTTCGGTCAGGATTAGAAACCTGACGCTTCGGTCAGGATTAGAAACCTGACGCTTCGGTCAGAAGCCAAGGCTTGAAAACACAAGGCATAAACAGCCTTAAAGCGTAATTCTGACATAGTTTCACTAGAAAAGCAACGCATCAACGGTCTGGTAATAATAATCGCTGGTCTGGTGCAATCGCTTAGAAAAGGCTGCAGGGCCGGGTATTGATTACGGATGGGCCAATGCAAAAACCGAAAGGCGGTGGATAGGTTTTGGCAGGGATCAAGAATAGGCCAAGAGAAATTTTATTTTTATTAGCTCTCTAAGCTAGCTATTTCCATTTGATGGAATCCATTCCATAAAAAAGAAAAACATGTACACCTGTGGAATAGTAGGCATACATGTTTTTTCTAGAACCCAAGTTAGAATGTAGAAAGGAAGATTTTGATTAATTGTAAAACAAATTTAATGAACAAATTCTAAAGTTTCCATTATTTGGCTGAAATTTTTTCGTGCTTGTTCCCACCAAAGCCATTGGGCCATTTTTTCATCGGACAAATCGATCTCCGTGGAAAAAAAACGGTGTTCGATAATAGCACTCACTTCATCTAGGAGTTCGTCCATAGATTCGGTGTTTTGAGTTAGCAAAGCCAATTCATCGGAGGGGCTCATTGAGCCGTCTAAAAAACTATAGGTAGGTACTGCTTGCACGATTCCAATGTTTAATGTATTTTAGTTCTCTGATTTATTGGTGGCAGTCCTTCCTTTGTTTGCTCATCCCTACGTTTCCCCAAAATGAGTTAGGAAGGTCTGCCATTTTTTATGTCTTTTATTTGTACGCCTACTTTTGGCGTTGAGTTAGAAGGGAACAATTGATGGTTATTGACGAACGATTAAGAAGCCTAGGCAAATAAAAGAACGGTCTTGGCAGAGAATGAATTGAATCGGTTAGTGCTGTAATTCGTCGACGATTATTTGCACCTGAGCTTCCTCTCCGGAGCGTATGGCATCGTTAGAACGTTGCTCCAAGGCACGGTATTCGTCCGGAGACATGGTTGGCTTAGCTGCGATCAGCAAGTTCAACATCAAGGCGACTAAAATCCAAAAGCTGTCCATGGTATGGTATTTTTAAAAGTTGGTTAATGCTGTAATTCGTCTACAATGATTTGCACCTGGGCTTCCTCTCCGGAGCGTATGGCATCGTTAGAACGCTGTTGTAGCGAGCGATACTCGTCGGGAGACATGGTTGGCTTGGCTGCGATTAGCAAGTTCAACATCAAGGCTACTAGAATCCAAAAGCTGTCCATGAGGTATTATTTTAAAAGGATTAGTGTTGAAGTTCGTCTACAATAATTTCCAACGCAACGGCGTCTTTTGCAGCAATGGCATGAGAGGCCTCAATCCTAGTAGATTGGAGACTATCGTTTCCGGATGTGCTTTGGCTGCCCGCAAGTAAATTGGACACCAATACGATTAATAGCGTTAAGGTTTGCATTGCGATTTGTTGAATTATTATTGATAAATTCTTGAGCAAAGTTGAACCAAACTCAAATCTGCCGCAAAACCACTTTTTAAAAATTTGACATTACGAGAAAAAGGCCCTAAATTTGACATCTAGATTTGTCCAAAAACGGGTAGTTATGAAAAAAAATAGCCCTGATGCTTTAAGACCGCTTGTAAAAAGCATGTCTCCTCAAGAACAGGAGGTTGCCAAGCAAGTGATTGTTGGCTTTAACCGAAAGTTCGGTGATTACGAGCCAAAAACTTTAAAGCTTTTTCAATTTATTTCTGACAATACGGACCTAGGAAATTTTGATGATGAGCAGGTGAAAAACCTGCTTTTCCCCGAAATGGACGAAGCAACTTTCGGAAAACTGACATCACGTTTAAGGGAAAAAATCTTCGAATCGCTCATTTTGGACGTAAATCTTGACCGAAAAGGCACCTATCAGCCCTCTTGGTTGGTGCGTCAAAAGGCAAGAAAGAATCTCATTACCGCCGAAATTCTCAGTATCCGAAATCAACGCGATAAAGCCGAAAAGCTTATTCGAAAAACCATACGAGAGTGCCAAAAGCATGAGCTATACGATCTTCTTATTGGTCTCAATCATATTTCGTTCATCAATACCTGCAACACCAAAGGAGGCGAATACACTTCGCAAAACTTTGAAGACTTTCAATCGTATCTTGAAAAAGAACGACTTAAAAAAACCGCTGAAATGCATATGTACAAATATGCATTTTATGGTGTCAATAAGTCTTCGGCAAAGCCAAAACCCAAAGATGTTCTAAAGGATATTCAAAAAATAGAACAGGCTTTGGAACATGGACCTGAAGTCCCTTCTGCCAAGTATTTTCTCCTACAGCTTAAAACCGTGTATTGGGAATTAAAAGGTAATTTTAATAACCAAGTGCGCTTCGCCCGTCAATTGCGCGACCTTTTTGCCCAACATCCCCACCTTGGCTCGGACATTAGAAATATTAATGCCTACTTACAAGAGTTTACAGCCCTCCTAAATCTAAACGAGCACAAAGAAGCGCTTGTAGCAGTACGAGAGGCACAAAAACTTGCTGTACCCGGCACATCAAGCTATTTCGAAATCACCAAAAACCAAGTGTATCCGCTTATTCATTTAGGTAGGTTGCACGAAGCCCGTAGAATAGTAGAAGACTTACTTGACGACGAACGAGTGCAAGGTCTAATGCAAGAGAAATTGCGCTATTTACTCTGCGTTATTCTTCGCGAAAACGGACAATACGGCTTGGTAAGCAGAACTCTTTTGGAGCTTAATGAGCTGCCTTCCGCTCAGCGCAATGGATGGAACGTAGGCGTGCGCTTCATGGAAATCCAAAACCGCTTGGAAAATGAGCTGTTCGATTTGGCCGAAACCCAAATCCAAAACCTCAAACGTTTTATGGAACGCCATAGCACTGCTATGAAAGACCGGAAACGCGATGTGATTATCCTTCGTATCCTGCTTCAACTGTCCAAGCTTGATTTCAACTTTGTCGAATTCATGAGCAAACATGCACCACTTGTAGATTTGCTTCAAGATGCTAGACCCGATTACCGTTGGGATCCATTCGGCGCAGAAACCATTCCTTTTGATCAATGGCTACGCAAAATGGCAGGCATGCCAATGCTCAGTCCAAATTCAGATGAGAACTCTGAAAACGAACTGGTCTACATCGAAAAATAAAAAGTTCCTTATTCCATTAAAGGCCCTTTAACTAAGGGCCTTTTTTATTGGTAACTCCTTGAGTCGCTCCCTTCCATGAAGTGCACAAAAGCCCGGTTTACAAATCGGTTCCCCCCTTGCGTAGGATAATTTCCGCTGAAGTACCAGTCTCCACTATGCTCCGGACAGGCCAAATGCAAATGCGCTACCCGTTGAAAAACAAAACGGAGTGGACAATCCAGCTCCTCCGGTTTCAACATTTCGGCCATCTCTTCCAAAATATTGGCGTCAGGAACGGCTGCATATAAGGCTTGTACGTAATTCTTTTCTCCGTCACGATCTTCTGCAATAGCAGCAAGCACCTCTTCGTAAAGTGTTTCCATCAACCCAACCTTTCCCTGCTTAACCAAGCAAGAAACCGCTGCCCTAAAGGCTGCTAGGTCGTTGAGTCGGGCCATATCAATGCCGTAGCAATCAGGATAACGAATCTGTGGAGCCGAAGACACCACCACTAAGGCTTTGGGACGCAGCCGACTTAGCATTTTTAATATGGACTCTTTTAAGGTAGTGCCACGTACAATGCTATCGTCCAAGACCACCAAGTTGTCTTCCCCGGCTCGAATGCTCCCATAAGTAATGTCGTACACATGCTGTACCATATCGCTGCGGTGCGCATCATTGGTAATAAAGGTTCTAGCCTTTACGTCCTTTACGGCCACCTTCTCCACTCTAGGCTTTTGCCTAAACAACTGCTCTACAGCCTGCGCATCCCATAGGGCATTTTTGCTTAAAGCTTCCAAGGCCTTTTTCTCCATGTACTCCTCCACCCCTTTTATCAAACCATAAAAGGCCAATTCAGCCGTGTTCGGAATAAAAGAAAATACGGTATGCTCCAGATCTCCCTCAATGGCCTCCAACACATCTTGAGTTAACAATGCCCCAAGGGCTTTTCGTTCGTGATAAATATCTTTATCGGTGCCCCGACTAAAGTAAATGCGTTCAAAAGAACAACTCTTTTTAGGCTGTGGAGCGAGCACTTCTACCCGCCGGGATGCTTTTCCGGGGCTAAGCAAAAGACCTTCCCCAGGATTCAACTCCTGCACTTCATCTATGGGTGCATCAAAAACAGTTTGAATTACCGCACGCTCCGAGGCTACCACTACTAAGTGCTGGTTTTCATACATCCATGCAGGCCGAATACCGGCCGGGTCACGTACCACAAAGGCATGACCTTGACCATTAAAACCGCCCATCACATAGCCTCCATCAAACTTTTTAAAGGCTTGGCGCAGCACAGGAGTCAAATCCAACACTTCTTCCATGGCCTTTGAAATGGCAGCTTTATCGTTCTCTCCAGCTCCTTTCAACGCCTCATAACAACGCTCCACTTCCTCATCTAAAAAATGGCCAATGCGCTCCATCACGGTAACTGTATCTGCCATTTGTTTGGGGTGCTGTCCCAACTCTAACAATTGCTGAAAAAGCTCAGGGGTATTGGTTAAATTAAAGTTACCCGCCACAGCAAGCATACGCGATGGCCAGTTGTTGTCACGCAAAAATGGGTGGCAGGCTTCCACGCCATAGCGCCCAAAAGTACCGTAGCGCACATGGCCCAAAAACAATTGCCCGTCGAAGGGTTTTACTAAACCCGATCCTTTCTCTTGCGCTTGTTCAATTTGCCGAAAAAGGTCTAAAATCGGTTGCCTGGCATCACTTCTTACCCGGTCCAAACGCGGGTAGCCTGGGGGAGCATTGAGGTTTAAACTGGCCAAACCGGCGCCGTCTTGGCCCCGGTTGTGCATTTTCTCCAACAAAAGATACATTTTGCGCAAGCCGAACTTACTCCCAAACTCTTGTTCTACCTGATTTGGAGGGGCTTTAAGCTGCAGAAGTGCTATCCCGCATTCGTGTTTTAGCGCATCGCTCATGGAGCTATATGCCTTGCCGGTTTGATGTCCTGCAAGGACTATTCTACAAAATTAGCGCATTCGCCTTGGCTTTGCTCTATGGAAACAATTATTTAACACTGGCATCAAGCTTAGGCACTTTCCAAAGCCGCCACCTCTGCTTCCCTATGTATTTTGCGCACCAAACCTTGCAGCACATTGCCCGGTCCAATCTCTGTAAAGGACTGAACCCCATCTGCTACCATTTGTTCCACCGACTGCGTCCACCGAACTGCTCCGGTTAGCTGCCTTGCCAAGTTCTCTTGAATTTCTTTGGGGTCCTTGCTCGGTTTTCCGGTAAAGTTTTGATAAATGGCCCAACGGGGAGTCGCAAAAGAGCTTTGGTCAATGGCCTTTTCTAATTCGGCACGTGCCGGCTCCATTAAGGGGGAGTGGAAAGCTCCTGCCACCTTTAGCACCAAAGCCCGGCGGGCACCGGCCTCACGCAACAGGGCACAGGCTTTTTCTACACCAGCCAAACTTCCCGAAATCACCAATTGTCCGGGGCAATTGTAATTGGCAGGAACCACAAGCTCATCGGTAATGGAAGCACAAATTTCCTCTACCAACTGAGCATCCAAACCTAGGACTGCAGCCATGGTTCCGGGATTGGCTTCGCAGGCCTTTTGCATGGCTCTTGCCCTGCGGGCCACCAAATCCAAGCCGGATTCAAAACTCAAACAACCATTGGCCACAAGTGCTGAAAACTCTCCCAGAGAGTGGCCTGCCACCGCATCGGCTTGCAAATTTTCCTGAACCAAGGCAGCAACAACCGAATGTAAAAAAATAGCAGGTTGTGCCACCTTTGTTTGGGTTAAATCGTCTTCATTCCCCTCAAACATGACATCGGTAATCCTAAACCCCAGCTGCTCGTTGGCCTGTTCAAACAAAGCTTTGGCCTTGGTGTGGCTTTCGTAGAGGGATTTACCCATTCCTACAAATTGGGCACCTTGCCCGGGAAACATCAGTGCTTTCATATAAGGCTGTGTTTGCAACGAAGATAGGGCATTCCGCCCAACCCTCCGCCTAAAAATTGAGGAAGCAGCATGGGCCTTTTGGCTTGAGGCTTGCTGCCATTTATTTTACCAGCGCGCCGGCGAAATAAGCTGAAAAAACTCCTGCCTGGTGGCAGCTTGCTCAAACACCCCGGTAAATGAGCTGGTGGTTGTAAAGGAGTGTTGTTTTTCCACACCCCGCATTTGCATGCATAAATGCCTAGCTTCAATAACCACGGCTACCCCTTGTGGATTCAAAGCATTTTGTAAGCAATCCCTAATTTGGGTGGTAAGTCGTTCTTGCACTTGCAATCTGCGGCTAAACGCATCCACCACGCGCGGAATTTTGCTAAGTCCGCAAATGGTACCTTGGGGAATGTAGGCAATATGGGCTTTACCAAAAAAGGGCAGCATGTGGTGCTCGCACATAGAAAACACTTCTATGTCGCGCACCAACACCATTTCGTTGTGGTCTTCTTGAAACAGGGCTTCCCTCAAAATCCCAGCCGGATCTTGTTGGTAGCCTTGGGTTAAAAATTGCATGGCTTTAGCCATACGCTCCGGGGTCTTTTGCAAACCCTCTCGTTGTACATCCTCGCCTAAAAGACCTATGGCCTCGGCATATAGCTTGGCCAAGGCTTGGGTCTTTTGGTCGGGATAGCGCTCTTCGCGCTCGTATGCATTGGGATTATTCCCCATAATAAGTGACAGAATTGCGTTCGGTTTCGAACAGTTCAATTTTATGCAAGCGGCATGGACCCAAGTCCTGCACGGCAGGATCCAATATCTTCCAAATTTCCACCGCAAGCACCTCCGTAGAAGTCATTTTCCCCTCCAAAAAGGGCACATCCAAGTTCAGGTTTTTGTGGTCCAACTTGTCGATTACCAGACTGCGAATGACCGTCGACAACTTTTTCAAATCCACAATAAAACCGGTATCGGCTTGAGGCTCACCCTTTACGGTGACCAGCAAATCGTAATTGTGTCCATGCCAGTTTTTATTGGCGCAAGGACCGAACACGGCGGCATTTTGCTCTTCCGACCAATTGGGGTTGAAGAGCTTATGCGCAGCATTGAAATGTTCTTTTCGAGTGAGGTATACCAAAGGCATGGCCTAATTTTCTGCAAAGGTACGTTTTTTGGTATTTGGGCGCCATTTCCGGCTGTCGCTGCAAGTCCTCGTCAAAAGCCCTGTGCCGCATGGGGCTGCGGTAGCTCCCCCGAAGCATCGGGTCCGCTTCCTCGCTCCCTGCGGCACATGGGCTTTTGCCTCCGGGCTTTCCGCATCCATCCGGGGCGCGGAATCCCGCTCCGCCATAAAAACCCATTTACCCTTTGGGTTTCCAATGTTATTTTTGGAAGAACAAGCGGCAGGGACAGAACGGAAAGCCCACAGCAGCCGAGCTTAGGGAGGCAGGGCCACGGAGGCGACCTTGGGAGCCCCCGTAGGCACTAGCCTCCCTTAGCTCGGATGCGAGGACTTGCAGAGATGGCCCGCCCGGCCGCCCAAAACGATAAATCCACCCCAATGTTTTTGAGGTTATAAATTTGATTGTACATTTAAAGGATATATTCCAATCCTATGCAAGTGCGCTTTTTCTTTTTGGTTCTTCTTTTTCCTTTTTTGGCGGCTCAGGCTCAATCGGTGGGCGTAAATACGCAAAACCCGGACCCGTCGGCTGCTTTAGAAGTGCAGTCTACCCAGCAGGGCTTTTTGCCGCCGCGCATGACTTCAAGCCAACGCGACAATATTTCGAATCCGGCCACAGGGCTCATGATTTATAATACCGACAACGGTTGCCTTAACTTGTTTAACGGCAACTTGTGGGAGCAGCTTTGTCCTACGTGTATTGCGCCGGTGGTGCAAATTCAAAACGTTCCGGATACCTTGTGCGCCGGTCAAAACCTGAGCTTCAATTTGCCGTCTATTTCCGGGGTTAGCTACCATTGGAGCGGCCCCAACGGTTTTAGTTCCAATTTGCCCAACCCCACGGTTAGCAGCGTTAGCGCCCAAGACGCTGGTGCCTATGCTGTGTTTGCCGTTCAAAACAACTGTACTTCTGCCGTGGTTACGCATAACTTAACCGTGCTGAACCAAGCCGATGCCAATTTTACAGTGAACCCAAGCACTCCTTCGGTGAATGTGGCGGCCGCCTTTACGGCCCAAGCCGGCATGGGCAGCTACGCCTGGACTTTTCAGAGCGGAACACCCGGATCGTCCATTCAGCAGAACCCTCAAGTTACCTGGTCTCAAGCGGGTACCTACAACGTGCAATTGATTGTAGATAACGGCAATTGCAGCGATACGGTGATTCAACAAGTTACGGTGGTGACTTGCCCTCCTCAGCCTCAGGGCCAAAGCGTTACCTTCAATTATACGGGTGGGGTTCAGTCCTTTACGGTTCCTGCTTGTGTCAATTATATTGATGTCGACGCTTCGGGTGCACAGGGCTTTGCAAACGGAAGTCCAAGTTTTGGCCGTGGTGGCCGCGTTCAAGCCAGGCTTACGGTTACGCCGGGAGAGGTTTTGTCCATCTACGTAGGAGGTCAAGGAACCTCCACCTCCGGAGGTTACAACGGTGGTGGAAATGTGGGATCCGGAGGTAATTACGGCGGTGGCGGCGGAGCTTCGGACATTCGGCGCAATGGTACCACCTTAAACGATAGAATTATTGTAGCCGGTGGCGGCGGTGGTACGGGTTCCAATTGCGGCACCAACTCTGCTCCGGGCGGTCATGGAGGTGGCTTAACCGGACAAAGCGGTTGTTTGTACAGCTGCAGCAGCTGCCAGTATACCGGCGGTGGCGGGACACAATCATCCGGTGGAGTAGCCGGCCCTACCAGCCATAGCGCATGTGGAAACAACAGCAACGGCAGCTTTGGTCAAGGTGGCTCCAATACCGGAAACTCAGGCACCGGCGGCGGTGGCGGCTGGTATGGCGGAGGTTCAGGTTGTTATGAAGGTGCCGGAGGAGGTAGTTCTTACGTCACCAGCAATGGCTCAAGCAATATCACTCATACGCAAGGACATCGTCCGGGCCATGGTCAAATCATTATCAGTTATTGATGGCGTTTGATTCTTGAGGGTGCGAACTACCCTCGGTCTCTTGTCTCTTTGCATGAATAACCAAGGGCCTGTTAAGGTATGCTTATTCTGGCGGAAATGGATTCCAATAAGCCCCCACAAGCCTTCGGTCAAAAAGGTTCGAATACTGTTTGATGATTGTTGCCCTAAGGTTTGCGGGTGAGGCAATTCCTTATTCTACGTAATGCAGTTTCATCATATTGGTTTGGCCTTTTTCGTGGATGGGAATGCTGGCGGTGTGCACTACCAAATCGCCTTCCAACAAGTGGCCTCCTTTTTTAAGCACATAGGTAGTTTCGGCAATGCTATGGTCGGTACTTACGAACTTGTCGAAATAGAAGCCTTTGACTCCCCAAACCAAGCTAAGTTGGTTCAAAATGGCACGATTGCCGGTAAACACGAAGATAGCGGCTCTGGGGCGGTAGCTGCTCATTTCGTAGGCAGTGTAGCCCGAAAATGACATAGTAATGATGCCCTGCACACGTGCTTTATCGGCCATTTCCACGGCGGCGCGACATACTGCATCGGTAATGAAACGTTCGCGAGAGATGTGTGTGCTGTCCAAGTTATAAATGCCCGGGTGGCTTTCGACTTCTTTTATGATTTTTTGGACGGATTCCACCACACGAACAGGGAATTTGCCCACCGAAGTTTCGGCGCTAAGCATAACGGCATCGGCACCATCCATAATGGCATTAGCCACATCGTTAACCTCGGCCCGGGTGGGGTTATAATTGGTAATCATAGACTCCATCATTTGTGTGGCAATAATTACCGGCTTGGAGCTACGAAGGCAGCGTTTTACGATATCTTTTTGGATCAAAGGCACCTGCTGCATAGGAATTTCCACACCCAGGTCGCCGCGAGCTACCATAATAGCATCGCTTTCGCGAATGATATGGTTTATATCCTCAATGGCCTCGGGCTTTTCAATTTTGGCAATCACTTTGGTACTCACCTTTTTTTGAGCAATCAAATGTTTGAGTTCAATAACATCAGCTGCTGAACGAACAAAGGAAAGTCCAATCCATTCCAGTTCATGTTCAAGCGCAAACTCCAAGTCCTCGCGGTCTTTAGGCGTTAAACAAGGCAAAGAAATTTTAGTATTGGGGAGGTTTACGCCCTTTTTGGAGGTGAGCAAACCACCACTAATAACCTTAACCTTTACTTCGTCTTTGGCGTTGGTTTCCAAGACCTCCAGCACAATTTTACCATCGTCCACCAGCACCCTTTCGCCGGGACGCACATCTTTTGCAAAGTTTTGGTATTGAATGTACAGAAGTTCGGCTGTGCCTGTTCCTTGTGCCGAGGAGATGCGCACTTCGGCGCCATCTTCCAGCATAACTCCGCCTTCTGCAACATTTCGAATACGGATTTTTGGGCCCTGCAAGTCTCCTAAAATGGCCAAGTTATAGCCTCGCTCCTCATTTATTCTTCGAATGTTTTGGATAATGATTTTTTGGGCTTCTCGGTCGCCATGAGAGAAATTGAGTCGGCATACATCCACTCCTGCTTCTACCAAGGCACTTAAAGTTTCATAATCTGCGGTTGCCGGACCAATGGTGGCAATCAGTTTTGTTTTGCTTTGGACTTTCATGTTATTGGTAAATAAGTTTGGCTTTTGCTTTATCGGACAGTTTTTGAAGCTTGCCACACCATTGCACTTCGGGAATGTTGCGGATATTTTGTGCGGCTTCGTTAAGGAAGGCTTCTGAGTTTCCGGTCAATTGTATTAAATAGTCCATTCCTGCGGCTTCCTGAATCCAGATTTTGGGTGCTTTTGGTAACTGCAAGATGCGAATACTAATGTACAAGTCGGGCAATTCTCCAAAAAAGACGCTAACAGGTCCGGGTGCCCGTTGTTGAGACTCTTGTTCAGACTCCTGCACCAGGCGCCAATCCAGATGTTTGTGAAGCAACCAACAAAACCGGTAATCCTTTTCTTGGCAACTAATACCAAGCACATCAAAGTCGGTTGGACTTCCGGGTAAGGTATCAAGCACAATGGTTTGGCTCATTGCTGTGCAGCCCATCTATTATACAATTCAAACACCTTACGGCTATGTTCGGGCTCATACAGTTTATCCTCTATTTGCTTCACCAAATCTTTATGGTCTTGCATAAGCTCTTCCAATTGTTTTCGCCAAGCCCTTGGGGAGGTAGAGAGGGGTTGAAACTCCGTAGAGCCTTCCTTTACGAAATACAAATCATAGGCTTTGGTATATTGGCCTTGAAAGTCTCTAAGGTACTCGTACTCATAGAGCGAAACTTTGCCTTTAGTCAGCAACCTTAAAAACACGATTTCTTTGTCCGGTTTGGCCTTTATGTACAGGTTGGAGTCTACATGAATCTCTCGTACCTCCTCTGCCTTAAAATAGGACCTCTCTTCTTCCTTATCTTTAAGAACAAACCGGTCTTTGATGCCATCTTTGGATTTATAATAAATTTCGCCGGCAATGGTATCTCCGGTTTCCAGCACCAGCTTACCCGGAACAAAGCCCTGGGCATGAATCCATTGAAGACTAGAAATACAAAAAACAAGAAAGTACGAGAAAAAACGCATGCGCTTAGTTTATTTCAGGTTCGCGATACAAAACTTCTAAAACAGTGGTTCCCACGGCTCCAAGGGTTTCCTTAGAGATGATGTCTATATTGTCTTTCTGTGTGTGCCAATGCGCCGGGAAACCCGAAGGTCGGCTGGGGTCGTAATTAATGATGTCTATGGAAGGAATCCGCATTAATTTGTTAATGAAGTAGTGGTCGTCGGTTATGGGGCCGGGCAAAGCGGCCATTCTAAAATAGGAGGCATAACCCACCTGATGAGCGGTTTCCCAAACCTTTTGGGTTATGTGCGGTGCATATTCTAAAGACCAGCCCTCCTGGTAAAACACGGCACCTTTAGCTCCAACCAAGTCCAACAGGATGCCATACCTGGCTCGGTAACCGGGCACCATTGGATTCTTGGCAAAATACTGGGAGCCCAAACAAAAGGTTTCGGGAGCACCACCTGCATCTCCGAAATCCTCGCCATCAAATAAAACAATATCTATTCCCGGCGAAGGGCCTCCACTGCTATCTGCCGCCAATAAGCGGGCAATTTCCATTAATACACCTACTCCTGAGCCTCCATCGTCAGCTCCAGGAACAGGCAAGTGGCCAAGTGTTGCATCTTTGTCGGAAATATGTCGGGTATCCCAATGTGCAAACAGCATGATTCGGTCCGACTTTTCCGGGTCAAAACGAGCCATAATGTTTCGAATCTTTAGCCCTTCTCCGGTGTAAGCCACCACATTTGCCTCTTGCACCAACACGGTATCGGCCCAAGAGCTGAGCCGCTCTACCAAATAATCTCCCGCCTTTTGGTGGCCTTTGCTGTTGGGGACTCGAGGTCCAAACGCCAGTTGCGCTTCAATAAAAGCATAAGCGGAATCCGCCGAAAATTGCGGAGCTTTTTTTACCGGAGCAGGAGGTGGACTCAGGGTTCCATTTCCTTGTATGGGTTTGGGCTCATCACCACAAGCGGTGAACATAAGGGCGAAAACACCTATCCAAACCAAAGGTTGATATTTTGAAATGCTTCGTTTCATGATTTCAAGGTCCAGGTACTCTCGCTTTTTCCGTCTTTAATTTCTATGCCGGCTTGAGCCAGTCGGTCGCGAATTAAGTCACTCATGGCCCAATCTTTCTTTTGCCTCACTTCCTTTCTCAATTCCAGCACCATTTCCATTACGGTTTGTAGTATTTCTCCTTTGGACTCTCCGGCCTCCGGTTCTAAACCCAATACCTCATTAAAGAACCGACAAAAAGAGGTAGAAAGCCTGTGCCAAGCTTCAGGAAGCAACTTCAGTTCTCCTGAGGCCACCGCTTGCAGCCATTTTGCAGCCTCAAACAACTGAGCTATAAGTACAGGACTGTTGAAGTCGTCGTCCATGGCTGCTTCAGAAACTGTTAACCAGGCATCTACTCCCGGATCGTCTTGCCCGGCTTGTGGTTGACTAGAAGAGGCTATGGCAAACGCGGCACTTAATCTTTTGTATCCTTTTTGAGCAGCTTGCAAGGCATCGTCGCTCAAGTCGAGGGTGGAGCCGTAGTGCGCCTGCATAAAGAAAAAGCGAATGGCCATTGGCGCATAGGCTCGGCTCAGCATATCGTGGTTTCCACTAAGCAGGTCACCCGGCAGCAGAAAATTCCCGTCCGACTTACTCATCTTTTTACCATTGAGGGTAAGCATATTGCCATGCAACCAATACTGAACCGGTTTAGATTCGCCTGAAGCGGCTACGTTCTGAGCAATTTCGCATTCGTGGTGTGGAAATTTCAAGTCCATGCCTCCGCCGTGAATATCGAACCGGTTGCCAAGATATTTGGAGCTCATAACGGAACACTCCAAATGCCAACCCGGAAAACCGTCTCCCCAAGGCGATGGCCAGCGCATAATGTGCTCCGGCGAGGCTTTTTTCCACAAAGCAAAATCTAGCGCATCTCTCTTTTCGTCTTGCCCATCTAAATTTCTGGTTCCTGCCACCAAGTCGTCGATTTGCCGACCGCTCAAAGAGCCGTAAGGGTAAATTTCACTAAACTTCCGCACATCGAAATACACGGAACCGTTCACCTCATAGGCCAAGCCCTTGTCGAGGATGGTTTGCACGGTTTGTATTTGCTCTACAATATGTCCCGTAGCCGTAGGCTCAATAGAGGGGGGGATATTTCCAAATATGGACATTACCTCATGGAAGCCATTGGTATATTTCTGCACAATTTCCATGGGTTCTAATTGCTCGAGCCGTGCTTTTTTGGCGATTTTATCCTCGCCTTCATCGGCATCGTTTTCCAAATGTCCTACATCCGTTATGTTTCGCACGTAGCGCACCTTGTAGCCACGGTAACGCAACCAACGATAAATCAAGTCAAAAGAAGTGAAGGTCCGTAAATTGCCCAAGTGCACGTTGTTGTATACGGTTGGCCCACATACATACATGCCCACAAAAGGAGGGTTGAGAGGTTCAAAGACTTCTTTTTGCCTACTGAGTGAATTGTACAACTTCAATTGTCCTGCCATTTTCCTTCTTTAAGCTACGAAGATAACCAATCGCCGTGTGGGTACACAAACCAAGCAAGGAATCCAGCCTATTTTTAAAGAAAAGAAAATACGATTTTTAGATGTGCAAGAGCCTACTAATAGAAAGACTTCCCGACTATTTGACCCAAACCTGTGGTGCATCTGTGTCTATCTGTGCTAATCTATGACCACCTGTGGTACATCTGTGCGAATCTGTGACCATCTGTGTATATCTGTGTGTATCTGTGCGAATCCGTGGTGCATCCGTGGTGCATCCGTGGTGCATCCGTGGTGCATCTGTGGCGCACACGTGACCATCTGTGATAAAAAAAATCACCCTACCCCATTATCGAAGTACAACTCTTGAAAAGAAAACAAACGCATAAAAAATATCTACACGCAAACCACGTTACTTTCACTCAATTTTATTAACTTAAAACAGCAAATTTAGCACTTATGGAACTAAATGATTTAACCTACAAGATTATTGGATGTGCCTACAAGGTGCACTCCAAATTAGGCCCCGGTCTACTGGAGTCAACCTATGAAGTTTGCTTAGCGTATGAGCTTATAAAAGGTGGCTTGGTCGTAGAACGGCAAAAAACGCTGCCGGTGGTCTATGACAACATTCAACTAGAAGCCGGATACCGGATCGATCTGTTGGTAGATCACACCGTAATTCTAGAGCTCAAATCTGTAGCCGAAATTGCACCCATTCATCAAGCGCAATTAATGACCTACCTAAAACTATCCGGATTAAAGCTGGGGCTGTTGCTTAACTTTAATGTACAGGATATGAAAAGGGGTATAAAGCGGATAATCCTTTAACAATAATCTGTGCGAATCCGTGCAAATCTGTGGTGCACCTGTCGTGCACCCCTGCAAATCTGTGGTGAAAACCTAAGCTAACCTAAACCCCCACCCAATTCATCTACAGCTTACGCTTAACCTCTACCTCTTCAAAAGATTCAATGATATCACCCAACTGTATATCGTTAAACTTCTCCAAAGTCAAACCGCACTCGTAGCCCGTAGCCACTTCTTTTACGTCGTCTTTGAAGCGTTTTAGGCTACTCAGTTTGCCCGTGTGTACCACAATACCATCGCGAATAACCCGCACTTTGTTGTTGCGCTGAATCTTTCCATCCAACACATAACATCCCGCTACAGTGCCCACTTTAGTAATGCTAAACACATCGCGCACTTCCACGTTGGCGGTCACTTGCTCTTCTAAAGTAGGTGCAAGCATGCCTTCCATGGCCGCTTTTACCTCTTCGATGGCTTGGTAAATCACCGAATAGGTTCGGATATCGATTTCTTCTGCATCGGCAAGCTTGCGCACACTCGCAGATGGCCGCACCTGGAAGCCAATAATGATGGCATCGGATGCAGAGGCCAACATTACGTCGCTTTCCGAAATGGCTCCTACAGATTTGTGTATAATGTTCACCTGAATGCTCTCCGTACTCAACTTCAACAAAGAGTCGGTCAAAGCCTCGGCTGAACCATCGGTATCGGCCTTGATAATAACGTTCAATTGCTGGAAGTCGCCAATAGCAATACGGCGGCCAATTTCGTCCAAAGTAATGTGCTTGCGGCTGCGGATGCCTTGTTCGCGTTGCAACTGCTGACGCTTGGTAGCAATTTCACGGGCCTCGCGTTCGTCATCCATTACATGGAATTTGTCTCCTGCTTGTGGTGCACCGCTAAGTCCCAACATACGCACCGGCATGGCCGGACCCGCAGTTTTCACAGGAACGCCACGCTCATTATACAAAGCTTTGACCCTACCGCTGTAAGGACCCGCAAGGACAACATCACCAATAGACAAGCTACCGTTTTGCACCAACAAGGTACACACGTAACCACGTCCTTTATCAAGCTGGGCCTCTATAGTTACCCCTGTAGCTCTGCGCTTAGGATTGGCTTTTAGTTCAAGCATTTCGGACTCCAACAGCACCTTGTCGAGCAAATCGGTAATGTTCAAGCCCTTTTTGGCTGAAATCTCTTGGCACTGGTACTTTCCGCCCCACTCTTCTACCAAGTAGTTCATATTGGCCAATGCTTCCCGAATCTTATCAGGATTGGCTCCGTCTTTATCGATTTTGTTAATGGCAAAAACGATAGGTACTCCGGCAGCCTTAGCGTGATTAATAGCCTCAACAGTTTGGGGCATCACCGAGTCGTCTGCGGCAATCACAATAATGGCTACATCCGTAATTTGTGCACCACGGGCCCGCATAGCGGTAAAGGCTTCGTGACCAGGAGTATCGATAAAAGTAATTTGCTTACCATTCTCGAGTTGCACACCATAAGCACCAATATGCTGGGTAATGCCTCCGGCTTCACCGGCAATTACATTGGCTTTACGAACGTAGTCGAGCAAAGAGGTTTTACCGTGGTCAACGTGACCCATAACGGTTACAATAGGAGGTCTAAACTCAAGGTCTTCCTCATTGTCTACCTCTTCTTCGTCAATAGCTTCTTGAATATCGGCAGAGACAAAATTCACCTCATAGCCAAACTCCTCAGAAATGATGGAAATGGTTTCGGCGTCGAGGCGTTGGTTGATAGAGACAAACAATCCTAGGCTCATGCAGGCCGAAATAATATCGGTAACAGGCACTTCCATCATTTGAGAAAGTTCGTTAGCCGACACAAACTCGGTCACCTTGAGCACTTTCTTTTCGCGTTCTACCTCTTCGGCCTCAGATTGCAACTTTTCGCGGATACCCTCGCGCTTTTGGCGGCGGAATTTAACGGCTTTGGATTTTCCGCGTTCGCTTAACCGCGCCAGCGTCTCCTTAATTTGCTTCTGGATTTCCTCCTCGGTGAGCTCCACTTTTACGTCGGGACGCACATCGCGGCGACGTCCGCGCCCTCCTTTTTTGGCACCGCCTTGGCTTTGATTCTGGCCACCGGCGGGTGGTACGCGTTTATTAAGCTCTTTGGGTATGCGCTTTCGCTTTTTGCGCTCGCCTGAATCCTTTTTAGGAGCTTCTTTAGGCAATTCAATTTTTCCAACCACGGTTGGTCCTTCCAAGCGGTTTACTTTGGCTCGGATAACCTCTTCGGGCGTTTTCTTTTCTTCTGAATCCCCAGCAGGAGCCGGGCTTTCTTCTTCGGAAGTCTTTTCCTCTGCGGGTGCTTTTTCAGTAGCCTCCGTTTTGGCGGGAGTTTCTGCTTCGACTTCCGGGGCTTTTTCTTTTGCGGGCTCTTCGGCTTGGACGCTCGGCTTTTCTACTTCAGGTGCCGGGCTTTCTTTAGCCTTTGGCTCTGAAGCTTCTTCTTTGGCCTTAGCCTTTGCTTTCTCCGGTTTTTCTGCAGCTTTGGATTCGGCCTTTTTCGCCCCTTTTCCTTTGGCTTGGCGTTCGGGAAGTTCTATTTTCCCAAGCACTTTAAGACCACCTGAGGGCTTGGGGCTCTCTTCCTTGGGAGATTCTTCTTTGGGAGACTCTTCTTTGGGAGCTTCGGCTATGGGCGCCTCCTCTTTTGGGGCTTCTTTGGCCGGCTCTTCGGGAGCTTTAGGCGCGGGAGCTTTAGCTTCAGGCTGTCGTGCCTGTGTTTCGGCAGAACCGGCTTCTTCTTCAGCGGCTAAGGAAGTATCCTTAATCAGAATTTCGGCACCACCATCGTCGGAGGGCTCGTCTTCCTCTTCCTTTTTCTTGTCTTGAATGGTAACGCTGGATTTAGGCACCGAAATGGAACCCATTTGTCTGGACTTTTCCTTAACCTGTTGATCGGTTTGGTGTTCCTTGAGCAAGAGCACATACAGGTCTTGCCCAATTTTGGTATTGGGGCTGGGTTTTACATCATGGCCGTTTTTGGCCAAGGTTTCCACCAGCGTGGACATACCAACGTTGAGTTCTTTTGCAACTTTATTTAGTCTCAGCGTTTTTTCTTCTGACATACGTTGTTTTGATCAGGTCTTTTCCGCGGTTTGCCCTTTCTACGGGGCAAAGGTAGGGATAAATCAACTAAATGCTTCATTCTTCGAATTCAGCACGCAGTACACCCAGCACCTCATTTACGGTTTCTATTTCTAAATCTGTGCGCGAAGCCAAGTCTTCGGCGCCTATTTCAAGGACTGATTTGGCAGTATCGCAACCGATGCCTTTGAGGGCGTCAATGATCCAATCTTCGATTTCGTCGCGGAAATCATCCAAGGCTACATCTTCAACGTCCGGCTCATCGTCGCGGTACACATCAATCTCATATTCGGTTAATCTGCTGGCCAACTTAATGTTTAAGCCTCCTTTGCCAATGGCCAAGCTCACCTGGTCCGGCTTTAAGTACACCCGTGCACGGTGGTTTTCTTCATCCAAATCAATGCTAACCACCTTTGCAGGGCTCAAAGCCCGCTGAATAAACAGCTGGGTATTATTGGTATAATTGATTACGTCTATGTTTTCGTTTCTCAACTCCCGAACAATCCCATGAATTCGGCTGCCTTTCATACCCACACAAGCGCCTACGGGGTCAATCCGGTCGTCAAAAGACTCTACCGCAACCTTGGCGCGTTCGCCGGGAATGCGCACAATCTTATGAATCGTGATTAGCCCATCAAACACTTCAGGCACTTCTTGCTCAAACAGCTTTTCTAAAAATTCAGGAGCGGTACGACTCAAAATAATGGCCGGGTTGTTGTTGCGCATATCCACCTTCAACACCACAGCGCGCAGCGCTTCGCCCTTTTTGTAGAAGTCCGATGGAATCATTTCTTGTTTTGGAAGCACCAGCTCATTGCCTTCGTCGTCAAGCACCAAAAGCTCTTTACGCCATATTTGGTATACCTCGCCCGAAATTATTTCGCCAACCCTGTCTTTGTACTTCTTATATACCGCATCTTTTTCCAAATCGTTGATGCGCGAATTAAGGTTTTGCTTCATGGCCATAATGGCACGGCGGCCAAAATCCATGAATTTCACCTCGGTGGCTACCTCTTCGCCTATTTCAAAGTCTGGCTCAATCTTTATGGCCTCTGAGTACGCAATTTGAGCGATGGGGTCTTCCACCTCTCCATCTTCTACAATTTCCCGGTTTTGCCAAATTTCCAAGTCGCCCTTATCCACATTAATAATGATGTCGAAATTGTCGACCTCGCCGTACTTTTTGACAATCATATTCCGAATCACCTCTTCCAGGATGTTCATCATGGTCACCCGGTCGATGTTCTTCTGCTCTTTAAAGTCAGCAAAGGAGTCTATGAGAGATATGCTGTCCATGGCTTATAGAATGATGTTCATATTATGAAAAATATATCGCTTTCTTAACGGATTTCACTTCATTAAGGGCTAAACGCCTTTGCTCACCGGCAAGAGGCGGCTTAGCGCCTGACTTGGCTTTTGCCTTAGCAAACAGGTCTAAAGTAATGCTCTCTTGATCCCAAGCCAAAAGCACACCTTCCAGCTTTTGCCCTTCGAGCAGCACTACTTCCACGGATTTGCCCACGTTTTTTTCAAACTGCACCGGATGCCTAAAAGGCCGATCTAAACCGGGAGAACTGACGGTGATTTGCCAAGCGTCAAGGGCCTCCCCGCTCTTTTCACGCAAAGCACGGGTCAGGGCAGCACAGGTCTCCACAGACACGTTCTCGGCACCATCTACATACACCTCAGCCCTATGCTCCGCCGGCAAATTCAATTCCACCAACACTAAACTGTGCCTCTCCAACAGAGGATCCAAAATTTCTTTGATGAGATGTTCTACCGACATATTTGGCAAAAAAGAAAGGGGCACTTGGCCCCTTTTCCGATGTTTCGAAAAATGTTCTGCAAATATAACACTAGATTTTGACAAATCAAAGTTTTGAATACAACCGAGGTCGTTCAACGGTTGGTTTTTCAAGTGTAAATCCCAAATCCTAGCGCTAGGATTTACGATTCGGACTGAAGCAGCTGAAAAAAATAGGCTCTAAATCCATCACTTCAAAAGAGAACCTCAAAAAGCTAAATAAAAAGGTTTTGGGCGTGCCCCTAAAGGGTCGGGCTATCCGCTGCAAGTCCTCGCTCGTTCCTCGCTGTGGGCTTTCCGCTGCTATCCCTCACGCGGAAATCTTCTTAAATAAGAAAGTTTGGCGCCCAAAAGGAGGTGGGGATTTCAAGAGAGGCGGGGAATCGAGAAGGAGACCCGAGATCTCCCATCTAAACGGATGACCCTTTTTCATTTATCATTCAGAGAGCGGGGCACCCCGTCTTTACCCCATCATTGAGAGACGGGAGGCATCCCGTCTTTACCGCGTTATGGAGAGACGGGAGGTATCCCGTCTTTAACGCGTCATGGAGAGACGGGAGGCATCCCGTCTTTACCACGTTATCTATCATTCATCATTCATCATCCATCATTCATCATTCATCATCCATCATTCATCATCCATCATTCATCATCCATCATTCATCATCCATCATTCATCATCCATCATTCATCATCCATCATTCATCATCCATCATTCATCATCCATCATTCATCATCCATCATTCATCATTCACCATTTATCATTATCATTCACCTATTCTCCCTTCCGGCCCGGATGCTGTGGAAAGCCCGGAAAACCAAGCCTTAGGGCAGTGTGGGAAGCGGAGGCGGAGCGCAGCAAGCCCCCGCAAGCCCCACTGCCTTTAGGCTTGGTTTGAGGACTTGAAGCAAGCAGCCGGAATTGCCGGCCCATAAATCCCATTAACCTTTTTTACCGTGCTTTAGTTCTAGGCCTCGCTTGGCTTAGCTAATTTTATCCAAAATTTAGTCCATGCGACCACCGCTACCTTATCTTTTGTTTCCCGCCCTTGGTTTGATTATTTCGGCCTGTGGCAATCCAAATTCTGCATCTATGCAACAAGCTCAGGCCCTTGCGGCCATTGATGTTTCTCTTTTGGACAGCAACTACGCCCCACAAGACTCCTTTTTTGAATTTGTAAACCAAAAGTGGATCGAAAACAATCCCATTCCGGCCTCCAAAAGTTCTTGGGGCGCCTTTTATGAGTTGCGTGAGCAAAGTTTAGCGGCCTTAAAGGACATCCACGAAGAGGCGGCTGCTACCAAGGCGGCTGAGGGCTCTCCGGCGCACATGCTGGGCCTGTTTTGGAATTCGGCCATGGATTCCGCCGGCATTGCACAAGCTGCTTGGACTCCGCTCCAAACCTTGTTTGCTGAAATGACTTGGACCAGTGAGCCGCGCAACCGTGCTCAACGCATAGCAACCCTTATTCGAAATGGGGGGTCTGCTCCCATTTCCATGTATGTTTACCAAGACCTTAAAAAAGCAGACCGCTATGTACTGTATTTAAATCAAGCCGGTTTGGGCTTGCCCGACCGCGACTATTATTTTAGAGAAGGGGAGCGCGCAGAAAAAATACGTGCCGCATATAAAAAATACCAGGTTGATTTGCTGTTATCCACAGGTATGTCCCCGGAAAAAGCTCTGTTGGCCGGCAAAAACATTTATGAACTAGAGAGGACTTTGGCCAAGGCCAGCATGACCCTAGAGGAATTGCGTGACCCCTATGCCAGCTACCACCCAAAATCCTTACAGGACCTTAACCAAGACTATCCACAGTTGGACTGGACCACTTTATTTAGGCGGCTGCATCTTAATACCGACAGCCTAGTGTTGGGTCAGCCTAAGTTCATGGAGCAGCTCAATAAGCTTATGGAAGAGCTTCCGGCAGAAACTTGGACCCATTATTTAAGGTTTCATACCGCCAATAGCTTTGCCAAGTACATGCATCCTGAAGCCGAGTCGCTTCGTTTTGCCTTTTATGGCACAGAGTTGAGCGGCAAAACAGAAATGGAGCCACGGTGGCAGCGAATGGTAAGTGTGTCTGATGAATTGCTGCGGGACTTGCTAGGCCAAGAATACGTTAAAAAACACTTTGACGAGCAAGCCAAAAGCCGAGCCTTAGCCTTGGTAGAAAACCTAAAAAAGGCCCTTGGCAGCCGGCTGAGCAACTTAGATTGGATGGGAGACACCACCCGTGCAGCGGCCTTGGAAAAGCTGGACAAAATGATGGTTAAAATCGGTTATCCTGACCAGTGGAGAAGCTATGAAGGGCTGGATTTGAAAGAACAACATTTGGTCTTAAATTATCAAACAGCTCATGCCTTTGAATTTGACCGGATGGCCAAAAAGTTGGGACAAGAAGTGGATCGCAGTGAGTGGTTTATGGGACCACAAACCGTGAATGCCTATTACAACCCAACGCTTAACGAAATTGTGTTCCCGGCCGCCATTTTGCAACCACCCTTCTTTTTTGCCGATGGAGACGATGCGGTGAATTATGGGGGTATAGGCATGGTAATTGGTCATGAATTAACCCATGGTTTTGACGACCAAGGCCGCCAATTTGATGCCGAAGGCAACTTAAGGTCTTGGTGGACCAAGGCCGATGAGCAAAGGTTCAATACCAAAGCCTCTAGGTTTGTGCAACACTACAACGGGTACGAGCCTTTGCCCGGAGTATTCATCAATGGAGAGCTGACCCAAGGCGAAAACATTGCCGACTTAGGAGGAATGCTTATTGCTTGGGACGCCTTTAAAATCAGCAGCAAAGGTCAATCCGGCGAACCTATAGATGGATTTAGCCCGGAGCAACGTTTCTTTTTAAGCTTTGCTCAAATTTGGCGAGGCCACGACAAAGACGCCTATTTAGAGCAGAAATTGTACACAGACCCACACTCTCCTGGGAAATATAGGGTAATTGGTGTGCTTTCTAATTTCCCTGCCTTTTACGAAGCCTTTAAAGTAAAAGAAGGGCATAAACTTTGGTTGCCCGACAGTGCCCGTTGCACTATGTGGTAAGATTCAGGGATTCCTTACATTTGCAGCAATGTTTCCTCATTTCGCTCAAGTGCCGACACCCATTTTGGAGAAAGCCGGCCGAATAAAACTCCTCATTACCGATTGCGACGGCGTACTCACCGATACCGGTGTGTATGTTGGTTCGGAAGGAGAGCTAATGAAGCGTTTCTCTATACGCGACGGCATGGGTGTGGAGCGTTTAAGAGAGCTGGTGGGAGTGGCATCGGGCATTATGACCGGAGAACAATCTCAAGCAGTGGCTCAAAGGGCAAAAAAACTTCAAATGCCGCATTTGTTTTTGGGTGCCAAAAACAAGGGTGCATTGCTCAAAACCTTGCTGGAGCAAGAACAGCTGTCCCCTGAAGAGTTAGCCTACATTGGCGACGACACCAACGATTTAGAGGCCCTTAGCTTGGCAGGGCTCAGCTGCTGCCCCGGCGATGCCATGCCTATTGCCGCTGAAATTTCCGACTATCAATGCCTAACTCCCGGAGGGCAGGGAGCCTTTAGAGAGGTGGCAGAACTCATTATTTTCGCAAAACAACGTTGAATCAAAAACTTATGAAACCACGCGTGGTAAAAATTTCTAAAGATCGGTCCATAGGAGATGGGCAACCGTCCTACGTTATTGCCGAAATCGGCATCAATCATAATGGCGAAGTATCCATTGCCAAAAAACTCATTGATGCTGCCGTTGATGCCGGATGCGATGCCGTTAAGTTTCAAAAGCGAACACCGGAAATTTGCGTTCCAAGAGACCAATGGGAAAAAGAAAGAGATACTCCTTGGGGCAAAATGACCTATATAGATTATAAAAAGCGCATTGAATTCGAACGGGATGAATTTTCCGAAATCGACGCTTACTGTAAATCCAAAGGCATCGATTGGTTTGCTTCTTGTTGGGACGAGCCCTCAGTAGATTTCATGGAGCAATTTGAGCCGGTGATGTACAAAATGGCAAGTGCAAGCCTTACGGACCTGCCACTGTTGAGCAAGGTGCGGAGTACCGGTAGACCTTTAATGCTCAGCACGGGCATGAGTACCACCCACGAAATTGAGGTGGCAGTAAAGCATGTGGGTTTGGATAATCTAATGATTGCGCATTCTACCTCTGCCTATCCTTGCCCTCCTGAGGAGTTAAACCTACGCATGATCCACACCCTTATGGAGAAATACCCCGGTATTCCCATCGGGTATTCAGGACATGAAACCGGCTTGGCTACCACCCAGGCTGCTGTGGCAATGGGCGCTTCGTTTGTAGAGCGTCACTTTACTTTAGATCGCGCCATGTGGGGCACCGACCATGCCGCATCGGTAGAGCCTGCCGGAATGGCTCGTTTGGTACGCAACATTCGCGATATTGAACTTGCCATGGGAGATGGCGTTAAGAAGGTATACGATAGCGAAATTGAGCCAAGAAAGCGCTTACGTCGCGTGAGTCTCGACAACGAATAAACTTATATAGCCATAGCGGCGTTACTAAGGCATGTTGGAGAGCTTAAAGTCCATTGAGTGGAGCTTGGAACTCGTTGGCACCTTAATTATTATGGGTGCGGCCGTATTGTTTGTGGTATTGGAGCGCTTGTTTCCTTATACCAAAGGCATCAGTGTTTTTAGACGTGGAGCGTGGATTGATTTTGTTTGGTACACGCTTATTCAAAGTTTCTTTCTCAAGATTCTGATATTTGACTGGATTATTGCTCCTCTGGAGCATGCTACTGGCGTGGCTGAGAGCGGCTATATAAGCCATTGGCCGCTTTGGGCCATTGTGCTGTTTTTTGTGGTTACCCATGACTTTTATATTTATTGGTTTCACCGATTTCAACACAGCAACAAGTGGTTTTGGCGCACGCACGAAGCACACCATTCGGTAGAACACGTAGATTGGTTGGCCGGGTCCAGGTCTCATATGGTAGAAATTCTCATCAATCAAACCATTGAGTTTTTGCCCATCTTTTTCCTTTTGGATGTGGAAACGGCAGCCATAGTGGTACCCATTAAAGCACTTATTGATGCGCTTTGGGGTCAGTTTATTCACGCCAATATTCGGGTAAAGCTGGGGACCTTGGGCTACTTAATCAATGGTCCTGAATTGCATCAATGGCACCATGCCGATCACCCGGAAGTGTACCATAAAAACTTTGGGACGAAGCTGGCCATTTGGGATTGGGTGTTTGGGACGGCTTATTTACCAAACCACCGGCCCCAACGCTTTGGGGTGTGGTACCGTTTTCCCAGAGGCTGGTTCGAGCAACACGTTTTTTCGGTGTACCGATTTCATGTAGGACAGTTTGAAAGCTCCCCTTTTGGCCATGCCCTAGTCAATTTACGCAACCGCATATTGAATGGTTTGGGTCGCCTATTTCCAAAAGCTGTGCGCAACTTTTTATTCCCTCATGGTCCTTTGGGCAGTGAAGAAGCTTTTGGTCCTAAACCGGAGCTTTTTGACCGAAAAGCCGGAGTAAAGCCTAATCGGGTTTCGTCGGTTGCCAAGGACAATACCTACCTTAGTCCCCAGTGACTTTATCGGCGTTTTATATTGTAGTTGCTGCTTTGTTTCAAACCGGTTGGCTCTTGGCAACCAAAGCCTTAAACAAAGATGCGTTAAAGAATGCCTTCCGATCCGGAACGCACCTTAAAGCACGTTGGCGCGGAATATGGCCCCCCTTGGCCTACTTAGGCACAGGCATTGGCAATATCGCCTTTTTGACTTTATCTATGGAACATTTGCCGTCTTCGGTGGTATATGCCATGTGGACAGGGGTCGTTATGTTATTTGCAGCAGGAACAGACCGGTTATTATTCAACAAACGGTTCAACCGCAAACAGTACATCTATTTAGCTATGGTATTGGCAGGAGCTGCCGGATTAAACTTTTTAAGCAAAAGCAATGGCGAAGAGGGTGTCAAAAAATTCCCTCAAGAAACTTCGCAATCCAACGTGCAACAGTAAAATGGCTTGGCTCTACCTTATATTGGCTTCGGTAATGGAAACGGCTTGGTTTATGTGCATCCGAGCCTTGAGGGAGGTGGATTTTGGAGCCCTCAAGCAAGGGCGTATTGAAGATTTTGTAGGGGATGGTTGGGCCTTGGTGGCTTTGGTAGGATATGGAGTATTTGGTGTTTTGAATGCCTGGTTTTTATTTAAAGCCATGAAACACATTCCCTCTTCAACGGCTTTTGGGGTTTGGACCGGACTGGCACTAGCAGAAATAACCTTGGTGGATGCATGGTGGCTAAATTTGCCACTTAGCCTTGGCCACTATGCTTGCATGGGCTTGCTCCTTTGGGGTGTTTTGGGGTTAAAACAACAAGATAAAGCCGGCTCAGGTAACTAAAGTCACAGGGAGGCCGGGAAGTCGGCCAAAGCCCTTACATTTGTAAAAACCGCTTAGATTATGTCTCTAGGATTTAGTCGGGTATATCCCGCATACAACGAACCCATTCATAGTTACGGCCCCGGAAGTGAGGAGCGTGCCAAACTGCAAGCCAAGTTAGAAGAGATGCGGCAGCAGCAGGTAGACGTTCCCATGTATATTGGGGGAAAGGAAATCCGCACAGGAAACAAAAAAGTACTTAGCTGTCCACACGACCACCAGCATGTGTTGGGTCATTTCCATGAAGGAGATGCCGGCCATGTGCAACAGGCCATTGATGCAGCACTGGAAGCTCGTGAAAAATGGTCCAAGTTGCCTTGGGAAGACCGTGCATCGGTATTCCTAAAAGCAGCAGATCTGTTGGCCGGTCCCTACCGGGACGTGCTCAATGCTGCTACCATGTTAGGACAGTCCAAAAATGCCTTTCAAGCGGAAATAGACAGCGCTTGCGAGCTTATTGATTTTTGGAGGTTTAATGTTTCCTACATGGAGGAAATATACAGCCAGCAGCCCAACAGCTCCAAAGGGGTTTGGAATAGACTGGAGCAAAGGCCACTGGAAGGCTTTGTATTTGCACTTACTCCCTTTAATTTCACCGCAATTGCCGGAAATTTACCCACAGCTCCTGCCATGATGGGTAATGTGGCTGTTTGGAAGCCCGCCAACAGCCAAATTTATGCCGCAAGAGTTATCATGGAAATCCTCATGGAGGCCGGCTTGCCTGACGGTGTAATTAATTTGATTTACGTTAGCGGTCCTGTGGCAGGCGATGTAATTTTTAACCACCGAGACTTTGCAGGTATCCACTTCACTGGCTCCACCGGAACCTTTCAACACATTTGGAAGACCATTGGCGCCAATATTGAAAAATACAGGAGCTATCCACGCATCGTAGGCGAAACCGGTGGAAAAGACTTTGTTTTTGCACACCCTTCGGCCAATGCCGATATCCTAATCACCGGTTTATCGCGTGGAGCTTTTGAATTCCAAGGACAAAAATGTTCCGCTGCATCGCGCGCATACATCCCCGAAAGCCTTTGGCCAACGGTAAAAGCCGGTTTGCTTCGCGATTTAGCAAGCTTTAAAATGGGGGGCACCGAAGACTTTAGCAATTTTATAAATGCGGTAATAGACGAAAAAGCATTTGATAGCATTACCGGATACATTGAGAAAGCGCGAGGTCTGTCTTCTAACGAAATCATTGCCGGAGGAGGTTACGACAAATCCAAAGGATATTTTGTGGAGCCTACGGTTATCCTAACCAAAGACCCGCAGAGCATAACCATGGAAGAAGAGATTTTTGGTCCGGTGCTCACCGTATACGTATATCCGGACCAAGAGGTAGAATCCACGCTTGACTTGGTCAATAGCACATCGCCCTATGCTTTAACAGGTGCTATTTTTGCCAAGGATAGGCATACCATTCAACACTTAACCGAGCGCTTAAGAGATGCGGCCGGGAACTTCTATATCAACGACAAACCCACCGGTGCCGTGGTAGGACAACAGCCTTTTGGTGGAGCCAGAGCTTCCGGAACCAACGATAAGGCCGGTTCTATGATAAACCTTCTTCGCTGGGTAAGTCCAAGAACTATTAAAGAAACCTTTGTAGCACCCACAGACTACAGATATCCTTTCTTAGAAGAGTAATGCTGTTTATTTGAACAATGAAAAAGACCTACCTAGTGTGGGTCTTTTTTTTTTGCACAACAATGCTCATTCACCATTCATCATTTACCACTCATCATTCATCACTTTCCATTCATCATTCATCATTCACCATTTATCATTCATCATTCCGGCCCGGATGCTGTGAAAAGCCCGGAAAACCAAGCCTTAGGGCAGTGTGGGAAGCGGAGGCGGAGCGCAGCAAGCCCCCGCAAGCCCCACTGCCCTTAGGCTTGGTTTGAGGACTTGAAGCAAGCAGCCGGAAATGCCGGCCAAAAACCATTCTTCACCATCCCTCCCTTCATCATTTATCATTCATCATTTATCATTCATCATTCACCATTCATTTTTCCCGCTTTCCAACCCTAGCTGTTAACAACAATATGGAAGCATTATTCATAAAAAAGCTGCTATGCGTATTTTTATGGGGTGAAAAAGATGGCATGGATAAAGCACCCTTGGCTAAGGAACCGATATGTTTGGACCGGTTTGGCCTTTGTTGTGTACATGTTGTTTTTTGACAGCAACCATTTACTTAGTCTCTACGATCTTAAATCCAGGCAAGAGGCCTTGAAAAAGGATGAACTTTGGTACAGGGAAAAAATTGAGGATATTCAGCGCAAGCTTAAAGAACTCAACAGCAACGAAGATCAATTAGAAAAGTTTGCGCGAGAAAGCTACCAAATGAAACGCGACGACGAAGAGGTTTTTGTTTTGGTAGACAGAAGCACCTTGGAGTAATCAGCGTATGATTTGAGCATTTTCGAAGTGGTACTTTCCGTTTGAGCTTGACCAAACAACGGCAATAAAGCGAAGGCTTCCGGAAGCCCATTTCGAGTCTTTTGCAATGGTTAGGTCAAGTTTAAAGCTTTGTCCCCTATTGCCATTATCGGGACTAACTTCAAAGCCAAACGCATTACTTCCTCCGGCAGCACGCAACACATAAAGGTGCGTATGATTGGGTCCAATTCCTTCTTGAGGTGAGGACACCTGATCTTGAACAACCCAAACATTAGCTAAAAGTGTCCCCTCCACTTCTTCATGTAAATATCCTCGCAGGGTAAACGAAAGCTCTTCTCCTTCGTCTTGGTTTCGAACTCCCTGCATGCCAATTCTGGCGGTTCGGTCAGATTCGGTACTTATGGCTTCCGAAAGCTCTGCTGCGGTATTTAGACCGGAGGAGTTGGCTACAGCAAATGAGGGAATGGATTGCACGTTGAGGCCGGACTGCAAATTAACCCCTGCAGCACTAAACAAACTATCTTGGCTTAAAGCATATACGGCTACAGGAATATATCCGTCAGCTTGGTTGGCATAAGATTGAAAAATGGGAAAAGAAAAGGTGCCGCAAGAAGCACAATTAGAAGCAGTAAAGAAGAAAAGGGGGAACATACGGCTTTGGTCAGGATAACTGCAGCTTCCATCGTCTTCTCCTGCGTTTGGGTCATAGCTTATGGAGTTCGGGTCAGTGCAGCCCTTTTCCTCTCCACAGCCGGGAGCTAGCATACTTAATCCAAAAACAAACCAAACCAAGTATTTCACCATTATTACAATATACAATTTCCATTCAAAATATAAGGCTCTATAAAGGATTTTTCTTTTCAAAAAAACCTGCAAAGGGGAGCTCATTATGCCCGCATCTAATAAAACCTGTATATTCGCTTATGCCTCCTAAGCAACGTATGCCGTGGCCCAAGCTTTTGGTTGGAACGCTTTACTTGTTGGCCATTGGCTTTGCTGCGCTTCATTTTGAGCCCGGCATATATGCCTCCAATCTATTGGCCGGTTTATCCGATGGGCTTCCTTTAGGTGACCTTATCAAAAAGTCCGGAGAAGAAGGTACCGGCTTTTTGTGGGTCTTGCTTCTTTTTCTGCTTAAAAGCTTGGGACTAACCATTCATGGCATCCTTTATGTTCAGGCTTTTCTTGCACTTATTTTTGGTTGGGTAATTCTAAAGAAACAAAAACCGGGACTTTTTCAGCAAACCCTACTTCTATGCAGCCCGGGTGTTTTGATTTACTGGGCTTGGCTCAGCCCCTTACCCTTATTGGGCTTGGCTTGGACTGCCGGTTTTTACTTTTGGCGCAAATCGCCGGGCTTGAGCATTCTTGCTTTAGCCTTTGCCGCCGGCCTTTCGTTTATAGGCGCTTTGGCCTCGGGAATGGTTATGCTCTTGCTCATGGCAGATTACTTTATTGGACTAAGTGCTGGTAAAACCAAGCCCTTTACCTATGGCCTAGGTTTTCTTTCCATAGCGGCTTTTGTTTGGGTTAGTGTTTCTGTAATTCTTTTGAGTCCAAATTACAACCACGAGCAGCTAAGTGCTATGAATCAAGGGCATTTAATCTATGGCCTTAAGCAATTGGCCAACGGCATATACCCAATGGCCATGCCCGAAGTAGGTTTCGATATTGTATGGATGCAACCCAACCTAAACCTTTTTTTCATTCTCTCTTTAATTCTTCTTATTCCCCTAAGCATTATTGAGTGTAAAGGAAAGATATTTGCCCTTTTGGCTGTTGGTGGCACGCTACTTCTTTCTCTTTTTCTGTCTCCCTATATTGCTTACAGTCAAATGCCTGAACGCGCATCTGCCTTATCTGTTTTTTGGATTTGTGCTATACTTTGGCAAGATTCTGCCCAACCCTTGTTGGGAAAAACAAAAGCTTGGTGGCAATGGCTCGAAAACAAAAGCCGGATTTTTCGCTATGCACTTTTAGCTCCACTCGCATTTTCAGGAATTTGGTTAAGCTATAATGCCGCTAAAACAACGTATAGCCCAGCCAAGGAATTATCGGCTTGGGTGCAAGACAGGTCCAATGCAAAACAAACCGTAATGGTTTGGCCTCAGCAGCATGCCTCCTTGTTAGCCGTAAGGTTGAATCGACCGGTTTGGTCACCCGGACGAGGCAATCTTATTTGGCACCGAGACCCACATCGACAACCTGCGGACATACCAGAAGAAGAACTCTTGAAGCGGCTTAATGCCGATCCTAAAATTCAAGAAGAGGAGGGCTGCCTCTTAATTACCCAAGTTTTACTTAACGAGCATCAGGTAGACGCAGGTGGCATCGTCTATGCCGACCAAAGCATTTACATACGGTATTTGAGGAATTGGGCCTATGGAAAAGGTCTCCAAGAAACGCTCTATGCGGCCTATTCGGTGCAACCCAATCCAGGAGGCTACATTAAATACAGAGAGCCTGCCTCCGGTCGTTAACGACAGGTAAAGCCCGATTAAGGCATATACCTAAACCGAATCAAGGCCTGCACCTATTTTTGGCTACCAAGAAATAATGACCTGCCCGTGTCCGGTTTGAAAGCCGGGGGTATTGGTTTGGTTGGTGCCGCTGTTGTAGGAACCGCCCCCACCACCACCGTAATAATAAGTGGTACCGCCGGCGCCACCACCTGAGTATCCTCCTCCGGCACCTGCCGCATGACCTGCGTTACCGCAGCAATTGGCACCGCCGCCGCCACCGCCGCCATAGCCGCCATTTCCTCCATAGTTTGTTGCATTCTTCCCGCCCGGGTTTTGGACAATAGAAAGCCAGCCCTTACCACCTGCACTTCCTCCGAATCCGTCTTGGCCGTTTGACCCTCCAGGGGCATCATTGAACTGATCATGGCTACGTGAACCGCCGCCGGTATTGGTAGTAACTCCATCTTTGCCATAATAATGTGGCGCTCCATTATTGGTTAGTGAAGAGGCTCCACCTCCTCCGGCTGCAATCAGCGGCTGTGCCGTTTGCCCCTGCACCCAAACAAAGCTGCCGCCGCCGCCGCCGCCACCGCCATTGGCTGTGTTTCCGCTTGTAGCATCGTTGCCCTTTTGACCCACAATAATTTGCAAGACTTGGCCGCCCTGGACATTAAAGGTTCCCTGCATGCGGGCACCTTGGCCACCCAAATCTTGAGAAACCAAGCCAAAATTATCGCCTCCTTGTGCTCCACGGCAATCTATAGAAATGCTACTGACACAGGCAGGAACAGTCCAATTTTGGATACTCCCTGTGTAATTGAAGGTTTGACTTCCCGAGGGGCAATTGATTATCGTAAAGCTCAAGCTGGAGGAGTCACTACAGCCTTGGGAATCAGTTACCACTAGACTTACTTGATAGGTTCCGGTTTGGGTCCAAGTAACCGAAGGGTTGGCCGAAGAAGAGGATGCCGGCGTTCCCGAAGCAAAAGTCCAGGCATAGGAAGCCGCTCCGGGAACGGATTGAAAACTTACCGAACTATTGACACTGCCTTGACTAACTCCGGGAGTAATCGTGGGGTCTGGTGTGGTGTTGCAATTGCAGGCTACGGCTCTCCATCCTGTAGGGAAATAGGTTTCTTGGCACTCCGTGTCGGTATTGTAAATTTGCAAGCCCCGAGTTGGGTTGGCAATGGCATTGCGCTGTGCACTGGTAAGCCGCGGTAAAAGCAGTCCTCCTTGTGTACTTCTAACTTCCAACATAGCATCTGAACTGGGTTGTCCGGGCGTATCACTAATTAATACCCCTTGAGCAAACCCTTGGCTTGCAAACAGCAAAAGAGCAATCCCTAAAAATCTGTCAATCAACATATTACCAGCTTATTATCACTTCTCCATTTCCCTGACGATTGCCAGGGCTTACTTGTCCGTTACTTACGCCTCCAATATAGGCTGAGCCGCCACCGCCGCCGCCGCCGTTACCTTCGGAACTTCCTCCGGCACCGCCGTACCAGCCGCCTCCGCCTCCGCCGCCATCGCCATAGGAGCTGTGGTTGCCACCGTTTCCTCCTTGACCAAAGGTGCCGGCTGTCCCAGGGTTTGTGGCCCCGGTGGCAGGTTGACCGCCGCCGCTATTACCTCCTGCACTTCCACCACCCCCGCAAAATCCGGGAGTAGTCCAACAGTTATGGCTTTGGCCGGGTCTGCCGCCACCCAAACTCCAAGCAGCATTTCCGGGGGTTCCTCCACAACAAGATCCGGAATTAGCACCACCGGCAGTTCCCTGGCCTCCTCCGTGTCCGCCATCTCCTCCATAGGAGTTTACGTCGTTGTAGGTGTCTCCACCACCGCCGCCGCCGCCGCCGGCCACAATAACTCTATCGTTTAAGCTTTGTCCCCCTTGACGTACATCAGAAGCGCCGCCGCCGTTTCCGGAATTGGAAGTACCGTTCCCTCCACCATTCCACCCGTTTTGACCACCCACATAAACATGGAGGGTTTCTCCCGGAGTTACCGACAGGTCACCAATGGAAGTCCCTCCCGGACCTCCGACACCAAAGTCCTGTCCTACTCCGTTTGCTCCCTGGGCACCTCGGGCCGTTATTTGTATAGAAGTAACGCAAGCAGGCACAACAAAGCTTTGGGCGGCACCCGTAAAGCTAAAGGTTTGACTACCCGAGGGAGGACAGGCACTGACAACCAAAGACTGGCTGCTTGAATCGCTGCAACCTTGGGCGTCAGTAACCACTAGATGCACTTGATACGTTCCTGCTTGAGCATAGTTTGCAGTTGCATTTTGGCCCGATCCGGTAGCAGGTGTCCCCCCTTGAAAAGTCCATTGGTAGTTTTGCGCTCCGGAGGTGGCCGCAAAGCTTACCGTACTATTGATGCTTGCCGGAGATGGACTTATAGTAAAAGAAGGGTTTGGATAACTTTGGCAATTGCACTTTACGGCTCTCCAACCACCGGGAAAATACGTATCGACACAAGAAGAACTAAGATTATAAATTGTAAGTCCGGCTGTTGGATTCACAATAGCATCGCGTTGGGTTTGCGTCAATCTGGGAAGTAGCAAGCCTCCGTTGGTGCTTCGTACTTCGAGCATGGCATCAGGATTCGGTTGCCCCGGAGTATCACTGATTAACACGCCTTGAGCTAAGCCTAGAGCATAAAAATTAAACGCTAAAATCAGACAAAATAAAGACTTCATGGGCTGTTGGTTTGGGAGCAAGTTACTGCAGAGCAAGACCAATGGCAAGAATAAATATGAAAAATACCAAAGTTTTCTTCCGCCCCGGATGGCAGCGATACCCCGGCGCAGCGGTTTGGGTTGCCCTTGCAAAGCTTGCCGCGGCCCAGAGGGACCCGGCAAGCAATGCTAGGGCCCCAAACCGGAAGCCGTGTAAAGCGAACAGCCGGAATTGGCGGCCAAAAACTTCCTTAACTTCGCTTTAAAATAATCACATGCGGTTTCTACCTCTTCTTTTTGTTCTTCTTTTTTCATTTTCTGCATTACACGCTCAGGGTGTTTTAATTAGCGACACGCCGGGTCAGGCGGACCCCTCTGCCGGGCTGGAAGCGCGTTTTTCGCAAAAGGGATTTTTAATGCCCAGGCTCACCACCGTTCAACGCAATGCCATAGCCAATCCTGCTATTGGTCTACAAATTGTGAATTTAACCACCGAATGTGTGGAGGTGTATTTTTCAACAGGATGGACTCCTGTAGCTTGCGCCTGCACGGCCCCTCCCTCGATTCCCAGCTCCATTCAAGTGCCTACCGCTTGCCCCGGAGATACTCAGGTGGTGTTTCGCGTCAATCCCGTACCCGGAGCCGCTTCGTATCAATGGACAACTCCTCAAGGCCTGCAAATAGTGGCGGGTCAGGGCAGCGATACCTTAGTGGTGTCGGTATCGGGTAGTGGAGCGACAGGGCAAGTGCAAGTAAGTGCTCAAAACGGTTGCGGGAGTTCCTCCCCCTTAGCGGTAGCCTTTGCTTTTCAAGGCCCCGGAGCAGGTTTCGGACCTTTATCCGGCGCGATTGGAAATCCTGTGAATTTTAACGCCACCAGCAATACGGCCATTAGCTATCAGTGGCAATTTCAGAGCGGCACCCCGGCCAATTCCAACCTAGCCGGCCCTAGCGTATTATGGAGCAATACCGGCAACTACCAAGTAATTCTTCAAACTACCGACGCCAATGGTTGCAGCTCCATAGACACCCAAAGCGTGAGCATTACCAATTGCCCTCCGGGCAGCCAGACCTTTAGCTTTACCGGAGGTATACAAAGCTTTACGGTTCCCAATTGTGTGGGCAGCATTACCATTCAAGCATCCGGGGCACAAGGTGGCGCAAATCAAAATGGAGACGCGGGAGGCTTAGGTGCCATACTACAAGGAGACTTCATAGTTTCCGGAGGAGAGGTGCTTCAGGTTTTGGTAGGTGGCAAAGGCCAAGATGGAATTAGTCAATCGTATTTCAGGTCCGGAGGCGGTGGCGGCGGATCCTTTGTTTGGAGGCAAAATGGAAATCAGCTGCTGATTGCGGCAGGAGGTGGAGGTGGAAGAGACGTAGGAGGGTCTACCGATCAAATAGATGCAAGCTCAGGCACTACAGGTCAGCCCGGGGCCTTTCCTTCGGCATCGGCAGGAAATGGCGGCACTGGGGGCAGCAGCTTTAATGGAAATGATGGCGGCGGAGGCGCTGGCTGGAACAGCAATGGCACCGGTACCGGCCCCGGAATACGGCCGCTAAGTGGAGGCCAAGGCGGCAGCAACAACCGCAATGGCGGTTTTGGCGGTGGCGGGGGCGCTACCAATGCAGGAGGCGGAGGAGGAGGCTACAGCGGTGGCAGTTGTGGACAAAACAGCTCCTTAAGCGCAGGCGGCGGCGGCTCCTTTAACGGAGGAACCAACCAACAAAATACAGGTGGACAGCACAGCGGAGATGGCCAAATCACCATCAGCTGGTAATCAGGGACGTATAATTTTTGCCCTTCCCTGATCGGTTTCAATGATGTATACCCCGGGGGCTTCTCCTCCCATTTGAGGCAAAGAAGTTGCTGTATGGCCCACTTGAACTTGCTGACCCAGTAGGTTGTAAAGCGTCCATCTGCCGGACACACCGGGCAGCTGCAAGGCTCCGGAACAAGGATTGGGCATTGGAGTCCAATGGCTAGAAACGGAGCTTAGACCTAAGCTTGGAGGTGGAGTGGCCTCCGCATCTGAACAAACGGCTCCAAAGCCTTCGGCAAAACGCCAAGCTGCCGGAATGTCTAGCTCATCGAGTTCTTGTGGATAACCCTGACTTGGAAAACTTTGTTGGGGAGCCCAATAGGGCGGTGCTCCCGACAAATAGAGTGAGGCTTCAGGAATCTGCTCCGTTCCCGGCGGCGTACAGTTGCCTAGCACATTGTTTCCTTTAAAAGTATGGCCTTGGCCTTGAATGGACCATTGCCCATAAAACACATTGCCATTGGTCACTTCATTGCCAATAAAATGCTGCTGGTCGGTCACCGGAGTTCCATTGGAAACAAAAACCCCAAAGCCGTTCACCCGATTCCTAAAAAACACATTGTCGGGCCCACCGGGACCCCAGTAATGGTCCACCATAATCATTTCCACCTCGTTGGATTCAAACAAATTCGCAAAAGGATAATGCCCATGCACACTAATGTCTGCGGAATAGTCGCTAATTGGCTCAGCACGAAGCACCTCCACCGAGTGGTTGTAGCCAAACACATTGCCGTTGGCACCGTATTTTACCATCATGGCATGCCGCAGGCGTCTAAAGCGGTTGTTTTCTACCAAACAAAGGGTGGAATGGTTATTTATGGTTACTCCATATCCGCGCGTGCCCGAACCGGTAAACTCATAGGCATCATGCAAATAACTGTGGCGAATGGTTAAATGAGTGCTTATATCGGCAATGATATGCGAACCAAGGCTCTTTTCGCTTTCCACGCCTTCTACCAAACAGTCGGCGGCCATACTAAATCGAATATGGTAGCCGGTGGCAGAGCCGGGTTGATCCACACGCTCCAGCTTTAAGCATTGAATCCGAACCCCCGTGCGCATACGCAAGGGACGAGCCTCAGGCTGCAAACCGGAGTCGGGTGCGTAACGAAAGCCCTCTTCTAAAAACACGGTATCTCCGGACACTTGAACTATCTTACTCACATGTCCTACGGCCTTTTGTGCCCAAGAGGCCGGATTAGAGTCCCATGCACCATTTTCTTGACGAATTTCGGCATACCTGCCGGGCCTAAAACCGGTAGTATCGGCCACCAAAAACCAAGCTTGACGGGCCTGAGGCATGGCTGACAAAGGCCTGAAGTTGCCGGCTCCACTTCCTCCAATGGTCAAAAAAGACTGCCCACCTCCCTGTGGATCAAACAACAATCGGCTTTGAGGGCCCTTCCCTTCCAAAATCAAACTGTCCGGAAAGCCTATGGAACCCTTGAAACGATAATCTCCTGAATCAAGAACTATGCGTAAAGGTCTCCCCTCCAAACTATCCGGAATATTCGCCCAGGCCGTATCGTTAAACGTTTGGCCATCGCCAACGCCTCCTAAATCAGCAAAGCGAAGGGTAAGGGTGCCGGTTGTATCCCAAAGGCGCGCTCCCGCTAAGTTCCAGTCCCATTGGTGCAAAGGATTTAGGCTTTGTGCCTGCGCAAATGAACCAAGACTAAGGAGAGCAAGAAAACTGCAAAAGGGTTTAATCATGGCTAAAAATTAAAAAAAACAGGAAAATACGGTGGCATTTTTGCTTAATTTCCCCTCATGAAACATCTTTTTCGGTGGATTTTCCGCTTAATTCTTCTAGTGCTGCTTCTTTTTGCAGGCTTTCTAGGCTATTTGAGCATAACCGACTACCGCCCCGAAGCCCGAGAGGCCGCAACCGTCCAAGGCCAAAGCGCCGAACGAACTTTTGCCACCGGCGACACCCTAAGTCTGCTCATTTGGAATATTGGCTACGCAGGCCTGGGTGCAGAAATGGACTTTTTCTTTGATGGGGGGAGCCGAGTACGCCCCGAAAAAGAAGAAAATAGCCGATACCTCCAGGGAATCACAACCTTTTTAGCCCAACAGAGCTCCACCGACTTTGTGCTCCTCCAAGAAGTGGATAGGAATTCTAAACGCAGCTACCATACCGACCAAGTGGTGCCCATTAGTCAGGCTTTGCCCAAGCACAATTACAGCTTTGCCCTTAATTACAAAACAGCCTTTGTGCCTCAACCGCTTACCGAGCCCTACGGAAAAGTGGTAGGCGGCTTGCTCAGTTTGTCGCGCACCCAACCCGTTCAAAGCACACGCTACCGACTCAAAGCCGACGCCGATTGGCCAATGGGACTTTTTATGCTCGATCGATGCTTCTTAACTCAGCGGTTCCCCATGGACTCCAGCAAAGAACTTGTGGTGGTTAACTTACACCTTTCCGCTTATGACGACGGCGGCGTAAAGCAAAACCAAATGGACAGCCTAGCCGCCTTTCTGCACAAAGAAGAGGAACAAGGAAATGTGGTGCTTTTGGGTGGCGATTGGAACCAAATTGCACCCGACAAACCCCTACCTAAACCAATGGAAAATGCGCCGGTGACGGTACAACAGGCGCCCAAAGAATTCCCCAACGCCAACTGGCAGTGGGCTGTCCCCGAGCAAAGCACCAACCGCTGGCTGCTTGGGCCCTATCAGCAAGGAACAACCCAAGAAGCCTGCATCGATTATTTTTTGGTTTCACCGGGAGTTCGGGTGCTGCAAACCAAACGCTTGAACTTGAACTTTGCCTATTCAGACCATGAACCGGTTTGGATGCAACTTATTCTTCCTTAGGTTTTTTTGGGTGCCGGACGGGCTGCCCGCTTCTAGGCTGTTTGCAAAAAAACGTCGTGCTAAGGCTTGGTCAGGGCTTCCTCTGTCAGCCTGCCCAAGCCAAGCACGTCTGTTTTTTTGCTGCACAGCGCTAACCGCTCGCATCCCTGGCACGGGATTACGTAAAGCTCCTTTTACCCTGCGTAGTTTACCCTTCTAAAGCTGCATATTCCTCAATAGGTAAGCAACTGCAAATGAGGTTTCTGTCTCCGTAGGCATCGTCAACCCTGCTTACCGGAGGCCAAAACTTATTGTCCTCCACAAAACGAAGCGGATACGCTGCTTTTCTGCGGCTGTAAGGACGTGACCAATCTTCTTCGAGCAAAACCGCAGCGGTGTGAGGCGCATTCTTCACCACATTATTCCCCGGATCGCTCTGACCCAATTCAATTTCCCGAATTTCTTCCCGAATTTGAATCAAGGCGTCGCAAAAACGACCCATCTCTTCCATAGATTCGCTTTCGGTAGGCTCTATCATTAAGGTTCCTGCCACGGGAAAACTTACCGTTGGAGCATGGAAACCGTAGTCCATAAGCCGCTTGGCAATGTCTACTACCTCAATTCCCAGTTTTTTAAAGGCACGCATATCCAAAATAAACTCATGAGCAACCCTACCTTTATTGTTGGTATACAACACAGGGAAATGAGGTTCCAAACGAGCCTTCATAAAGTTGGCGTTCAGAATTGCGGTTTCGGTAGAACGCTTTAAACCATCCGGGCCCAACAAACGTATGTAGGCATAAGAAATAATCAGAATAAGCGGACTTCCCCATGGGGCTGCAGACACCGATGATATTCCTTGTTGCCCGCCGGTTTCCTGATCGCCATGAACCGGCAAGAAGGGTGCCAAATGGGCTTTTACCCCAATGGGCCCCATGCCCGGACCGCCGCCTCCATGTGGAATGGCGAAGGTTTTATGCAAATTCAAGTGGCACACATCCGCTCCAATGGCCGCCGGAGAAGTGAGGCCAACTTGTGCATTCATATTTGCTCCGTCCATGTAAACCTGTCCACCGAATTCATGTGCAATGGAGGTAATTTCAATTACCCGCTCCTCAAAAACTCCGTGGGTAGAAGGGTAGGTAATCATTAAGGCAGACAGGGCATCCTTATGTTTTTCGGCCTTGGCTCTTAGGTCGTCTACATCAATATTTCCTTGCTCATCGCAGGCAACCACAACCACTTTCATGCCGGCCATCACCGCAGAAGCGGGGTTAGTTCCATGCGCCGAAGATGGAATAAGCGCAACATTCCGCTGAGGTTCTCCATTGGCCTGATGAAAGGCTCTGATGACCATTAAACCGGTGTATTCGCCTTGTGCACCGCTATTGGGCATAAGAGAAACCGAGTCAAAACCGGTAATCTCGGCTAAATCACGGGCCAATTTGTCAATTAAAATACGGTACCCCGCCGAATGATGCTCAGGAGCAAAAGGATGAATGGCCTGAAATTCCGGCCAGCTCAGAGGAGCCAATTGGGTGGCAGCGTTCAACTTCATGGTGCATGAACCCAAAGGAATCATGCTAAAGTTCAAGGCAATATCCTTTCTTTCCAATTGTTTTATATAACGCATCAGTTCGGTCTCCGACCGGTGGGTATGGAACACCGGATGCGTAAGGTATGAGGATTGTCTTTGCGCAAATTTGGGGATTCTAATTTGCGTGGCGGCAATGCTTTGCTCGGTAAAAACAGGAGCAGACTGCCTGGCGGCATCGGCAAAAGCACGAATTAGCTCATTTAAACTGTCTAAGCTGGTGGTTTCGTCAAAAGAAAGACCAATAGATCCGTCTTTATGTAAATACACATTGATGTCGCGTGCCCGAGCTTTCGCCAAAAACTCTTCCGTATGGTTGTTGGGTAGCACTTTAAGGGTATCAAAGAAATCACCTTCGGGGAGCGTATAACCCAGCTGCTCCAAAGCTGCGGCAGCCAAACAGGTTTTTTTATGCACGTCCATGGCTATTTCCTTCAACCCATCCGGACCATGGTAGACTGCGTACATAGAAGCCATAATGGCCAGCAATGCTTGGGCGGTGCAAATATTGGAGGTAGCTTTATCTCGGCGGATGTGCTGTTCTCTGGTTTGCAAAGCCATCCGAAGGGCCGGTTTATGATCGCGGTCTAAGGTTATACCAATAATTCTGCCGGGGACCTGTCTGGAAAAGTCCTTACGTGTAGCAAAAAATGCGGCATGTGGTCCACCAAAACCCATGGGCACACCAAAGCGCTGGGTACTGCCTACCACTACATCTGCGCCCCACTCACCGGGAGGAGTTAGAAGTGTAAGGGCCAAAAGGTCTGTGGCTACCGCTACTTTTAATTCCGCGGCATGGCATTGACTTACAAAGTCGGCCAAATGTCCAACGGTTCCGTTTTTGTCGGGGTATTGCAAGAGCACACCAAAGAACCCCTCCTCTTTGGGGTCAAAGTTTGCAGGATTTCCTAAAACCAATTCAATACCTAAAGGCTCAGCTCGGGTAATAAGAACATCCAAGGTTTGTGCAAACACCGACTCTGCAACAAAGAAACGGTTACACTCTTCTTTAACTTGTTGCCGGCTCCTGAGGGCATGAAGCATGGTCATAGCTTCGGCAGCAGCCGTAGCCTCGTCGAGCAGCGAAGCGTTCGCCAAGTCCATACCGGTGAGTTCCATCACCATGGTTTGGAAGTTTAGAATGGCTTCCATGCGGCCCTGAGCTATTTCGGCCTGATAGGGCGTGTAGGCCGTATACCAGCCCGGGTTTTCAAATATATTGCGCAATATGGGAGTGGGCGTAAAGGTCCCATAATAGCCTTGTCCCATAAAATTGTGGGCCAATGTGTTTTTTGAGGCCAAATCCCAAATGTGTCTCAAAAAATCTTGTTCCGTCATGGCACGATCCAAGTCCAAAGGTTTAGGCAAGCGAATTGAGGACGGAACTACCTCATTTATAAGCTGCTCCATTGAATCTACACCAATGTACTCAAGCATGTTTTGTACTTCGGTCCGGTCGGGACCCAGGTGTCGCTCAGCAAAATTTACGTGATGCATGTGAAAATCAAGGCTAAGAGGGTTTCTCAGTAAACGCAAAATTAAACATATTTGTTGGTGCCCTTTCAAGCTTTTGATCACATTATTTTTCTGCCTGCTATGAAGTTGTTTTCTGCTGCTATTTCTGTTGTCCTGCTTGCTTTGTCAAGCCTGGCTTTTGGCCAAGACACCTTGCTGTTTATTAATGGAAAAGAAGTGCCTGCCATGGGGATTCGAACCGATACCGAACAAGATCGGTTGCTTTTTTTCCCCTTGCGGTCCAAATCTAAGGTCATTGATACTGCCAAGTGGCAAGTTGTTGAAGGCTTTGGTTTATTAGACAAAGACCAGGTGATTCAGGGAGAACTGATTTCGGCCAACGATTCTTTGGTTCGCTTTCAAGCCAAGGGACAAGAAAACATCCAAAACTATCCAACAGGTCAAGTGCTTGCTGCTTGGGATACAGGACTTGCCTTACAAGGGGCAAAGCATCAAAGGGGACATATTCATTTCCCAAAGGGAGCAGGAGGGCAACCCTATCTGCAAAAAGCCAAACGCGAAAAAGACGTGTGGATTTTCAGAGTGTTTAGCTATTACCAAGGTCCGGAAGAAACGGTAATTTACCGCCAAGACACTGCATCCCGAGATTTTTTCCTTAGCGAAGCCGAAGCCCGGGCCTATATTTTCGGTCGTAGGTCTGCAAGAAGAAATTACGAGTCTGCCTTTTCTTACATTGGAGGGGGAATTGCCGGAGGTTCCGCTGCCGCCCTTAACTACTTTTGGGCTCCCGGCCCTGCACTTTTGTTCTTGGTGGTCAACACTTCTATTCCGGTAAAAAAAATCAAAACCGGACCGGAAGATGCCCCATTTAAAGACGACCCCTTGTTTGTAGACGGCTACAAAGTACAAGCCTCCAAACGAAAACTCCGTAATGGTCTTATTGTGGCTGTTCCGGCAGTTGTTGGAGGCATTTTGGTTAGATATTTCTTTATTCAATAACCCACATTATGCCCACCGAAGCGCTTAGGAAAAAAGCCCAACAACTTGATTCAGAAGACACTTTAGCGGACTTCAGAAACCGTTTTGAGTGGCCTCAACCTAAGGGCGTACCGGTGATTTATTTTACCGGAAACTCTTTGGGCCTAATGCCCAAAGCGGTTCGAAAGGCTATCCAAGAGGAGTTGGACTTATGGGCCTCCTTTGGGGTAGAAGGTCATTTTGAAGGCCCACACCCCTGGTACAGCTACCACCTGGATCTCAAACCCGGACTTGCTGAGCTTTGCGGAGCCTTGGAAGAGGAAGTAACCCCTATGGCTTCCCTTACTCAAAACCTGCACTTCCTTTTGGCCAATTTTTACAGACCCCAAGGCAAGCGCACCAAAATCTTGTGCGAAGGCAGCTCTTTCCCCTCCGATTTTTATATGCTCGACTCGCAAGTCCGTTGGCACAACCTTAGTCCGGAGCAAGAAATTATAGAACTTCAGCCTCGAAAAGGAGAAACCTACCTGCGTACCCAAGACATTTTAGATCAGATTGAGGGCCTCGGCGAAGAATTGGCGTTGGTTTTGATGGGCGGAGTAAACTACCTGACCGGCCAACGCTTCCAAATGCAAGAAATAACAGAAGCCGGTCATAAGGCAGGGGCTATCGTTGGCTTTGACCTAGCGCATGCCATGGGTAATGTGCCTCTAATGCTCCACGACTGGAAGGTGGATTTTGCCGCTTGGTGCACCTACAAATACCTAAATAGCGGACCTGGAGCAACAGCCGGATTGTTTGTACATAAAAAACACCACGGCAACACTCCCTATCGCTTGGAGGGTTGGTGGAGCAACAAAGCCAACAACCGTTTCAAAATGGAACGAATTATAGACCCGGAACCTAGCGCAGACGGGTGGCAACTGAGCAATGCTCCCGTTATGAATATGGCGGCCCAGCGTGTTTCCTTGGCCTTATTTCAGGAAGCCGGCTTAGATAACTTGCACAAAAAAAGGGAGGCCCTAAACCTTTTCTTGTTCGAAAACTTAGAAGCGCTAAAGGCTCTTTTTCCTAACGAAGGTCTTGGGTCGCTCACTCCTCATGAGCTGAGCCAAAGAGGATGCCAAACCTCCCTGGTTTGTGGAGAAAAAGGCCGTGCCCTGTTTGAGTTTTTGGAGTCAAACCATGTGATTGCTGATTGGCGATGGCCCAACGTTATTCGGGTTGCTCCTGTACCTCTTTACAACTCTTTCTCCGATATATGGTCATTCTTCGACATTACACGACGGTTTTTTGTATCCTCTTAAGCGGCCTTTGCCTTAACGCACAAGAAGTGCCCGAATGGGATTTTGCCGACTTTGAAAGGCAAAGTCAGCAAAGATCAGACACCCTACAGGTGTATAACTTTTGGGCCACGTGGTGTGCCCCCTGCGTTAAGGAACTCCCTTATTTTGAAGCCCTTGCCAAGGAATGGACACAAAGTCCCATTCGGGTATGGTACCTAAGCCTGGATTTTCCAAAGGCCTATCCGGAACGACTTATCACCTTTATTAAAGACAAAGGCCTGAAACAAACGGTTGTTTGGCTGAATGCTGCGGGAGAAAACACCTGGATTCCCAAAGTTAACCCCGATTGGTCGGGGGCTATACCGGCTACTTTTGTGGTACCACCCGGTAAGGGGAAACCCTTTTTTGCAGAACGCGCTTTCGATTCCAAAGAGGAATTGATACATTGGATGCAACAGAACATAAATCCATAAACATAGTCCTATGCATATTGCCTTAATTCTTTCCGGATCCGGAGTATTCGACGGTGCTGAAATACACGAAACTGTTCTAAGCTTATTGGCAATTGAAGAAGCTGGCCATACTTGGCAGGCCTATGCTCCCGACACTCCCCAGTTGCATGTTATAAATCACATTACCGGGGAAGAAATGTCCGAACAGCGAAATGTGCTTATTGAGTCTGCCCGCATAACACGCGGAAAAATAGAACCCTTACACGCCTTAGATGTAGCTAAGGTGGACGCCCTTTTTCTGCCCGGAGGCTTTGGCGCAGCAAAAAACCTAACCGACTGGGCCATTAAAGGTCCGGAAAGCAACATTCACCAAGAACTAAAAACCCATATTCAACAGGCTTGGAAACTTGGCAAACCTTTAGTGGCCTTATGCATGGCTCCGGTGGTTTTGGGAAAAGCCTTAGAAGGTATTCCGGAAGCAAAACTTAAGCTTTCCGTAGGAACCCAAAGCGCACCTAGTCCATACGATATTGCCGGAATTCACCAAGGACTCGAAAGCCTAGGCATGGCTTCGGAAGAGGTAAACAACCCTCAAGTATCTATCGATCGAAAAAATAAAGTAGTAACCGGCCCCTGTTACATGATGGAGGCTGGCATAACCGACATTCTTGCCACCGCCAGAGCGGCCGTAAAAGCCATGGAAACCCTTAGCTAATGCAACAAGAAGGCTTTTTTAAAACACCCGACGGAACCTCTTTATATTGGAACTCCGAAGGTCCCGAAAACCCAAGATTTGTGCTTTGGATGGTGCATGGCATGGGAGAACACTCGGGCCGGTACCAAAACCTTAGAAAGGCATTTATCAGCAGGGGTGGCCTTTGCGTTGGATTTGACCTACGCGGGCATGGCAAGTCCTCCGGAAAAAGAGGCCATGCCTTAAGTCTGGATCAATTGTGTGGCGACATTCAAGCGCTTTATGAGCACAAACAAAAAGACTTTGGCGGACTGCCGCTGCTGGGCTTTGGCCACAGCTTAGGAGGACAATTAATCCTTCACTGGCAGCTGAATCATGGTGGCGCACTTAACGCCATTATGGTTTCTGCTCCCTACTTGGCTTTAGCCTTTGAACCTCCGGCATGGAAAGTAGCTCTGGGTAAGTGGGCCGCCCGTGTTTGGCCCTCCTTTAGCCAAGCCACCGGTTTGGAAACTGCCGCGCTTTGTAAAGACCAGAAAGTGGTAGAGGCTTACAAAAGAGACCCTTTGGTGCACGACAAAATCTCGGCGTCCATGTTTCTTAGCATTCACTTGGGCGGTGCTTCCCTATTGGAAAAAGCCTCATCTGTGCAGCTGCCCCTACTTTTGGGCCATGGAACTGCCGACAGGATTACCTCGGAAGCTGCAAGTCGAGACTTTGCAGCCCGTTGCAAAGCAGCAGAGTATTGGACCATGGAAGGTGGCTTTCATGAGCTACACCACGAACCGGAGCAGCAAATTTGGTTTGACCGACTGCTTGTATTTACAGAGAATCAATTGGGAAACCCGGCCCACTGACCGGTACGGAAAGCCCCCGGAAAACAAATCCATTGGCGGCAGGAGTTTGGGCGTGGCGCGCAGCAAACGCCCCAAAGGACTATGCCGCCAAAGGATTTGGTGACGGGGCTTGAAGGGAGGGCAGGTTTTTTCGGCCTTCCATAATTTTTAAATATACGAAAACGAGGAGGAGTTGGTACTGGAAAGAGAAAGGCCGAAAAAGGGCCCATAAAAAAACCCCTTGCTACACTTAACAAGGGGTCGGAATTGGTTTATTTTGACGGGATAAATAAAACCTCAGGTCCGGCGGCTATATTGTAAACAAACCAAGGTTTGCAAATCAGGGGTGGTTTAAGAAGATAAGCCACCGGCCCTTAAGGTTTCCTCCCACTATGAAACTTATTCAAAAGAACATTTTGCCTTTACGCATGTCTAAATTACGCTATTCCGGCTATGTTCCTACGTGGTTTTATTATGCTCGTTGTTTAAATGAGCATACCTCGACATTCTATTAGAATTGCTAAATATTCCCTAGCGCATTCAAAAAGTTCTCTTTGTAACTTTTGGACAAAGGCACATTGCTTCCATCGGTCAAGATTACATAGCCTCCGTCGCTTTTTTGGTATTGAGACACCTGTTCCAAATTAATAACATGCGACTGGTGCACGCGAACAAACCCTTGGTCTGCGAGCATTTCGTCGTATTCCTTAAGGGTTTTTGAAACCAAAATTTCACGGCCCTGGGTCAAGTAAAAAGTAGTGTAATTGGATTGGGACTGGAGGCGAATAATTTCAGAAAGCAGAAAGTACTGAATGCCGCCTTGGCCCGGAAGTCCAATTTTCTTCATTTTCCGGTCTTGGCCCGAAAGGTTGTTCATTAGGTTTTCGAGCCGTTGATTGATTTGGCTTTGCTTAATTCTTGCTTCGGCGCGCGAAATGGCCAGTGCCAGCTCATCGATGTCGATGGGTTTGAGCAGGTAGTCAACGGCCGAGAATTTAAAGGCCTTTACGGCGTAGTGATTAAATGCAGTAGTAAAAATTACTTCTGTAGCACCTCCGGAGATTTTTTCCAGCACATCAAAGCCGGAACCTTCCCCAATTTCAATATCCAAAAACAAAATATCGGGCACTTTTTGGCGAACCTCCTCCACAGCAGCCGAAACATTGTCGGCTTGCCCAATCACCTCCACGTTAGGGCAATGCTCCGAAAGAAGGATGGAAAGGTTTTCTCTGGCGTTTTGCTCATCGTCTACAATTACGGCCCGTAGCTTATTCATGAAAATGCATTTTGAGATGGTTGGCCTACAAATGGATTAAATTTCCTTTCCCGCCCAATGGTGGTGCTGGGTCCATGGCCGGGATATACCTGCATATCGTCGGGGTACGAAAATAACCCTTTTCGAATGCTTTTCAATAAAGTTTCGTGATCTCCACCGGGCAAATCTGAACGCCCTATGCTGTCGTAAAACAACAAATCTCCGCTCACCATAAATCCCTGAACCCCATGAATTAAAGCCACATGGTCGGGGGCGTGTCCGGGCAAATGAGGCACTTCGAAATGCTCGCCTAACCATTGCTCACCGGCGGCATGATCAAAAAAGAAATCAGGCTTTGGACAGTGTACCGGAGGCAGGCCATACATGCGGCATATGTCCGGCAAAGACTCAATAAGCGGAAGGGATGCTTTGGAAGCCCGCAGAGGGATTTTATACGTACGGCAAAGCCAATCTACCCCCAGCACATGGTCAATATGGGCATGGGTAAGCCAAACTTCGTTGGGTATTAGTTGGTTCTTATCCAAAAACTGCAGCAAATGTTGCTGCTCTTGAGCATTGGAACAACCGGGGTCTACCACCAAGCAGTTCCCTGAACTGTGGCTTATGACCCAAGTATTTTCTTGGAACGGATTAAAAACGTGAACGTCAAGTTTGAGCATTGTGGTCTGCCTTAGACTTCGATAAACTTACAAAATAGTCTTGTCATTGAAAGGTAACCACCATTTTACGCACTCTTTCTTCCAAAGATTCGTTCGAAAAGCGTTCCCTTATGCGCTCCACCATTATTGGAAAAGCAAAAGGGCTTGGTTTTTCTAAGGTTATTTGGCACTTTTCCTGACTTTGTATTCGCTCCAAAGCACTTTTTAGACGCTCTTGCTCCAATTGAAATTCATATACTTCTTCATAGGCTTGCCGCAACAACACATGGTGGGGAGCCTGCTCCCGAAAAACTTCAAAAAACAGTTTTGAGCTTGACTGCAAGTGCTTGTCGGCTTTAGTCTTTCCCGGGTAGCCTTGAAACACCAAACCACTGACACGAGCTATGTCCCTAAATTTTCGACCGGCCATTTCGGTGTCGTTTATGCTGGCCTGTATGTCTTGCAGTAAATGTCGCGTGTCAAATACCTGCCATGCATCCAAGGCTTCCCAAGGCAATTCTTGATCGCTCAGCAGTTCCAAGCCATAATCGTTCATGGCTATGGAAAAGCTGATGTTTTTGTGCCTTCCTATTCTCCAAGCCAAAAGGGATGCCATGCCCTCATGCACAAAACGCCCCTCAAAGGGAAACAAAAACAAATGCCAGCCTTCTTTGGTATGCACTTTTTCCATCAAAAACTGATTGGGGCCGGGAATTACTGACCGTTGCTTTTGGACTGAAAACAAAGGCTTTAATGCTTGAATTTCCGGATGCAGCGCATTGGTCGCCGAAAGTTGTTGCCTTAGCAAGCTGCCCAACTGCGAAGACAAGGGCATTCGTCCGCCCTGCCAACTGGGAACCAGCCCCTTAGTGGAAGTACTTCGCCTTACCTGCACTTGCATATCTCGCAAGCGCACAAACTCTAAGGGTTTTCCTGCCAACCAAAACACATCTCCCGTTTTGAGTTTTGAAACAAACCACTCCTCAGCATGACCAATTTTACCTCCACCCACATAAACCACGGGAAGCATTTGATCGCTGGTAATGGTACCTATCGACAAGCGGTGGCGCATGGCCACTCTACGGCTTTCTACCACATACTTTCCTTCCTTAACCACCACTTTGTGGTATTCGTCGTAGGCATGCAGTCCGGGCCCTCCGGTTACTATAAAATCCAAAACCTGATCGTATTCCTCCATACTCATGCTCTCGAAACTAGCGGTACCTTGCACCTCACGCATGGTTTGCCTAGGCTCAAATCCCTCCGAAACAGCAAGAGTAACCAGGTATTGAATGAGCACATCAAACGAACGGATATATGGAACCCTACGTTCATGAGCTTGAGCAGATATGGCCTCCCGCAAAGCCGCTCCCTCTAAAATTTCTAAGGAGTGGGTTGGCACAAAATATATTCTACTCAAAGCCCCGGGGCTGTGTCCCGAGCGTCCGGCCCTTTGAATGAAGCGGCTTACCCCTTTGGGGCCGCCTACCTGAATCACCGTGTCCACCGGCCTAAAATCAACCCCTAAATCCAAACTCCCTGTGCAAACCACCAACTTTAGCTTGCCTTCGTGTAACGCATCCTCTACCCAATGCCGCAATTCCCGACTAACCGAACCATGATGCATAGCCATTCTCCCGGCTAAGTCGGGTGCCACTTCCAACAGTCTTTGGTACCAAATCTCAGACTGAGCTCGGGTATTGGTGAAAACCAAACAGGTATGGGACTGCTCAATAATGGGCAATACTTTTTCCAACAACCGTACCCCTAAATGTCCGCCCCAAGGAAAGGTCTCCACCTCATCAGGCAACACGGTATGCACTTCTATGGGCTTTGCTTCTTTGCTGCGGATCAATACGGCATCTGCAAATCCATCGGCACCGTGCAGTACGTATTGGCCTTCTTCTAAATTCCCAATGGTAGCTGTAATGCCCCAGGTTTGCAGCTTGGGACGTAAACTCCGCAAACGACTCAAGGCCAGCTCCACCTGAACCCCACGCTTGGAGCCTAACAGTTCATGCCATTCATCTACCACCACAAAATCCAAGGATTCAAAAAACTTCGGATAACCCTTCATGGCAAGCAGTAGGTGAAGACTCTCCGGGGTGCTTATCAATACTTCCGGACATGACTTTTGCTGCATCTTTCGCTCTGCAACCCCCGTGTCCCCATTGCGGACACCTACGCGCCATTGAGGCAAAAACGCTTTCAACAAACGTTCGGTAGCCTGCTCTATTTCACGCGATAAAGCCCGGATAGGTGTAATCCATAAAATACGCAACCCTTTGCCCGGTTTAGGCTCCCGGTTCGAACTGCACAGCAAAGCCGGCACCAACAAACTATAGGTTTTGCCACTGCCTGTGGGAGCATTTACCAACCCACTTTTTTGAGCTATGGCAGACTTCCAAGCTTTCCGCTGAAAGTCTCGGGGCTCCCAGCCAAAGTGTCGAAACCACGCCAAAGCCCCTTCAAAAAGCTGGTCATTTGTTAACCCTGATTTCATCTTGCCTTTTTTTTGTGGTTACAACCCGGCCTTAATTTCGGGCAAAACACGCATGCCTAAAGCTAAACGTAAGGTGGAGGTTTTGGTTCTTTCCGACATCCACTTGGGCACCTTTGGTTGCCACGCCACAGCCCTTTTAGATTACCTTAAATCCGTCGAGCCGGAAATGGTTATTCTCAATGGAGACATTGTGGATGCCTGGCAGTTTTCAAAGTGGTATTGGCCCAAAAGCCACTGGGACGTCGTAAAGCATTTGGTAAAATGGCTTAGCAACGACATTCCTGTTGTTTATTTAACAGGAAACCACGACGATGTCCTGCGCCGTTTGCCGGATTTGCATTTGGGCTCTTTTACGCTTGCCGAAACACTAGTTCTAGACCTGCAGGGGCAAAAAACCTGGTTCTTTCATGGCGATGTATTTGACAGCAGCATACAACATGCCCGTTGGTTGGCTAAACTTGGAGGAAAAAGCTACGACGCACTTATTCTCTTAAACCGAGCCATAAATTGGGCGAGTCAAAAACTGGGAAAAGGCCCTGTATCGCTCTCCGCAAAGATAAAGCACAGCGTAAAACAAGCCGTAGCATTTATGTCCGACTTTGAAGGTTTCGCCGCGGATTACGCCTTACAACAAGGCTATAATACAGTGGTTTGCGGTCACATTCACCAAGCGGCCGACAAAAACCTGCACCGCAAAAACGGAAGTGTGCGCTACCTAAACTCAGGTGACTGGATCGAAAGCCTTACCGCATTGGAGTATGCGCATGGCCGCTGGCGCATCCATACCCACAAACCAACTCCTAAAAGTTCAAAAGAAGAAAAAACTTCGCTTCGCGAACAAAAAGAAGCTGTTTACGCCCACTTTTTCTATTCCATGGGCAATGACTTGGCCTCCAACCCTCGCTGAACAATTGCCTTTTCCAAGGCATCCAGCAAGCGCCATTGCTTCTCCAAAGCATCTCCTCGGTCATGCAGCACCACAATGGCTCCGGGTTGCAAAGCCGTTTCCAAGCGAGGCCACAATGCCTCGGCATCCAGGTTCTTCTTATAGTCACCAGGCATGTGGCTCCAGAAAACCAGCTGCCAATCCTTACTCAGTCTGTGATAAGCTCTTGGAAGCACTCTTCCATAAGGAACTCTTAATAGCCGGGAGGGAAAACCGGCGGGACGTTCAAAGTTCTTTAGATAGGCGCTATGGGCTGCAGAAAAACCGCTTATATGCGAATAACCATGGTAGCCAACAGAATGATTTAAGGCCAATAAAGCCTCCGGATATTCCGGTGCTTTTTCCAAAGCCGTACCCAAACAAAAAAACGTAGCTCTTATGCCTCTTTGTGCCAGTTCTTGGGCAAAGGCCAAACTGCCTTCCGGGTCAGGGCCGTCGTCGTAGGTTAGGTACAAGCCCTGGTCCGGCCCCTCAAACCAAGCCTTCCGGTATAGGCATTTGACCAAGCGGTTCATTTTTTTCGCTCTGTAGTGTACAGCACTAAATCCCTAAGACTCTCTCGTGCAGCTAGCTCAGGTGCTTTATCCAACAAGTCTAAGGCTTGCCCCCTAAACCTCAACATCTGCTGTTCGGCATACTCCATTCCACCGCTTTCCAGCACAAAACGCACCACTTCCTGCACTTTATCCGGATGCTCATGGTGCCTGCGGATTTTTCGAATGATGGACCGCTTAGTAGCCCAAGAGCTTTTATCCAATGCATAAATCAGAGGCAAGGTCATTTTTTGCTCCTTGATGTCAATGCCGGTGGGCTTTCCAATAGAGCTGCTTTGTTGGAAATCAAACAAGTCGTCTTTAATTTGAAAGGCCATGCCGGTATACTCGCCAAACAAGCGCATGTGTTCTACCCAAGCGGGGTCAGCACCGGCGGTATGCGCCCCGGCCGCACAGCAAGCCGCAATCAAACTGGCCGTTTTTCCACGAATGATGTCGTAATACACAGGCTCTTTAATATCCAGTCGCCGGGCCTTCTCAATCTGCAAAAGCTCTCCCTCACTCATGAGCCGCACTGCCTCCGAAATGATTTCCAAGGACTTAAAATCTCCGTTTTGGGTAGACAGAAGCAAAGATTTCGACAACAAATAGTCCCCTATCAATACAGCAATTTTGTTTTTCCATAGGGCATTTAAAGAAAAAAATCCGCGCCTTTCGTTGGAGTCGTCCACCACATCGTCGTGCACCAAAGTGGCCGTATGCATGAGCTCCACCAACATGGCCGCGCGGTAGGTCTCCTCACGAATGCCGCCACTCACGGAGGCACTCAGAAACACAAACATAGGACGCACCTGCTTGCCTTTGCGCCGAACAATGTACTGCGTCACCGTATCCAAAAGAGGCACAGAGCTTTTCATTGAACGCCGAAAGCGACGTTCAAAGTCCTTCATTTCCTCCTGAATCGGCGCCTGAATTTGCTCAAGTCGTCCCATCAAAGGCGAAGTTACGCATTTGGGCTTTGGCACCCTGCTCCGAGCTTTATTCTTTGCATCTATCGGTCCTTAGTCCTGCTCCGGTGCCGCCCCTGTGGTGTAGCCATGGGCAGCAGGGGCGTTTGCTGCGCGCCACGTCCCCCTGCCCGGCTCCACACACAGGCCCGTCATCCGGGGCATCCCTGCGGCCCGGGGTTCCCTAGGGAAAATAAGCTCCGGAGCAGACAAAAAAAAGGCCTCCCTAAGGAGGCCTTTAGATGTATATTCTCTGTGGCTTATTGCTTCACAATAAACTTAATGCTAGAGCTTTGTCCTCCGGCGTTTAAGTTCATGAAGTATACGCCATTGGTAAGACCGGACAAGCTAACTTCTTCGCTTACGTTACCGGCAGCCACTTGGCCCAAAGACTTGGTAGCAACGGTACGGCCTGCCAAATCAACGATGGTGTAAGAAACCTCGGCCGCTTGTTGAAGCTCAAAGCTCAAACGAGTTGCTTCAGAAGCAGGGTTTGGAGCCAAAGAGGCTTCACCTTGCATTACTTCGTTGATACTGGCGTGATTTGGGTCGTAAGTAACGGTAACCTTTGACCAAATACCCCAGTGCTGATATGGGTGCTCGTCTTGGTAATCTACGGCTCCATTACTGTTGCAATCGTAGAACCATACCAAAGACCAGTCGTTGGTTTGGGTGCTAATGAAGGGGATAGTAATAGAAATAGCTCCGCCATTTACACCTACGGTATCGTCAAGAACCACTTGGTAAGAAGCAGAAGGGAAGAACTCGCCAAGAACAGGCTGGGTTCCCTGGTTGGTACCGCAAGCACTACCCAAGGTTGGGTATGCAAAGAGCATCATTACGGTATCGATAACTGCGCCACGGAAGTCTAAAGAAACCGCGAACTCAGTAACACCGGCGGGCAGGGTAAAGTTGGGAGCCTCGCTGATTACACGAATAGGATATCCGGTAGACGAAGGAGGATTAGTCAACGAAGTATCGGTAAAGATGCGTTGTTCCCAAAGAATAGTAGCCAAATCAGGACGCTGATCGTTGGCCATTCCATAAATACGCATGGTCAAAGTATCGGTAAGACCATCGTTGTTTTGGTGGTGCAACACGTAAAAAATCGAATCAACAGTCATGCTGGTGATTGTGTTTTTGGCATACGGTGTGAAGGTTACATAGTCTGTAGTACCAACGATGGTGTCGTAATTTGCAAAAACACGAGCAAACTCTAGTTCTGCTGTATCACGAATGTTCATGTTGGTTACAAATTGCTCAATTGTGTAGAATTGGGCATCGTATTCCAAATAATCCAAGTATACCGTTTCGGTAGTTGGAGCCTTGTTGGGATCCACCGTAATGGCATGCTTTTGAATGGTGTTGGCAGGCCGCTTAAACTTGCTGTCATCTACAGCGCGGCTTCCTGTTTGAGCCACCACGGTACCGGTTACCATGAGGGCTGCTAGTAGTGTAGTAGTACTTTTCATGTGTTTGTAATTAACCTTAGTTATGAACCTTAAGGTGCAAGATACGAAATTTTAACATACAAAACTAACAATGCTTTTTTTTTGAACAAATCCTTACATATTAAAAAAAAATCGCCGTTCGAACCCTGTCGAACGGCGATATAAATCTAGTATTCAACTGCTTACTGCTTCACCTCGGCCAGCATGGCGTCAAGCTCCTCGTCGCTCAACTGATCGATATCGGCACCAATAACACCCTGAGCAGCTGCCTTTTCAAGCAACATGGATGCCAGTTGACTCACATTAGGACCACTTAGCAGCTCCATGGTTGACACATCAAGGCCAAAACGTCCCGTTATGGCACGGCCCAACTCCACGGCAATCAAAGAGTCAATTCCCAAGAAGTTAATCCCTCTGGACTTGTCTATTTTCTCCACCGGAAGCTTAAGTACGGCAGCCAACTGTTCTGCCATGGCTTGCTCCATGTAGCTTTGGCGTTCGTTATCGGCCATGGCACCTAAAACAGCTCCCAGCTCCACGAGCACACTGTTGGTGGCTCCGGATGCTCCACTGGCTTCTACCAGTTTCACAAACCGTGAAGAATTGGCGGCGCCTGCATTTACAGAAGCCCAACGGTGCCAATCTACATCAAACATACCCGCTTGTACAGGGTGGTGCTCAATAAGAATCTCAAGGCCTTCTAGGGCTTGTCGGTTCGAGAAGCCCATAATTCCTCCGGACTCTAGGATGGCCGTAACATTGGCATCGCGAGCTGCTACACCCACCTCTGCCAAAACACCTAGGTTTACCGTTGTAGCGGCTTGCCCTTTAGCTCTTCTGTAGTGCGCAAAGCCATCCAAGAAGGCATTTGCAGCGACGTAGTTCGCTTGACCATTATTTCCAATTAGAGCAGAAATAGATGAGAAGGAAAGGAAAAAATCTAAATCTACATCGGCTAAGGCACGATGCAAGTTCATTGCCCCTCCAACTTTGGCTTGGAACGAGGTCATAAAACGGCTGCGGTTCATGTCGGCCAAGAAGCCGTCGTCCAGCACCACCGCTCCATGAATCACTCCCTTCACCGGAGCCAGCTCCGCTTTTATAAAGCCAATGGCTTTGTTTACGGCCGAAGCATCAGTAATATCGAGGGGCTCTGCCCACACTTTGGTTCCTCGGCTCTCCATGACCTCCACGGCCTTTTGGGCCTCTTCACTCTTGAGGCCACTGCGTGAAGCCAAAACCAACTGCTCTACCCCTTTGGAAGAAAGCCATTTGGCAATTTCCAAACCAAAGCCGCCGGTTCCACCGGTAATAATGTAGGTGCCTTTGGGATCAATTTCGCGCACTTCCTGACGAATGGGAACCTCAACTTCTTGGTCTTTGTAATTCAAAACCACCTTACCCATGTGCTTGGATTGAGCAAGGAAGTTAAAGGCTTCTATAGCATCGTTGGCCGGGAAACTGTAGGTCTTTACTGCCGAGAAAACCCCTTCCTCATAGTATCGCTCAATATCGCGCAAAATATTTTGCACCACAGGCGTACGCTCAATCATTAAGCGGTCTACGTCTATTCCGTGGAAGGTAATGTTTCGGTTAAAGGCTGCCATAGGTAGGCCATTGTTTTCCGAAATATCGCGCTTACCAATCTCCACAAATCGGCCATAAGAAGCCAACAATTCAAAGGATTGATACAGGGCTTCTCCGGCAATGGCATTAATAACCACATCTACACCATAGCCTCCGGTGGCCTCGCGAATGTCTTTGGCAAAATCCAAAGAGCGAGAATCAAATACATGCTGTATTCCGAGGGACCGCAAGTGCTCGCGCTTCTCTTCATTTCCGGCGGTGGCATAAATCTCAGCACCCACATGTTGTGCCCACTGAATAGCAGCTAAACCAACCCCACCGGTAGCATTGTGGATAAGTATCTTCTCGCCTTTTTGAAGCTGAGCTCTGTCACGCAAACCGTACAATACGGTCATGTAGGGAACCACCATTAGGCAGTCTTCCCAAGCAATATGCTTAGGTTTCCGCACAAAAAAGGTAGGTTCTGCGGTTACATAGCTCTTGAGGCAACCGCTTTGTGCCGCCAAAATCACTTCGTCACCCGGCTTAAAGTCGCTTACATCGCTTCCCACACGGGTCACGATACCGCTAGCCTCCATACCAAAGGTGCTTTCAAAGTAGGTTCCGCTGGTAGCTTTGGTAGAAAGTTGACCAATAACCTTAAGTACATCTTTAAGGTTCAGACAAGAGGCAAAGGTTTGGATTTCAATTTCCTTAGCCTCAGGCGCTCGGCGTTCTGTCACTTCGTGGTGCAGCGAATCAATACGACCCACTTGACCAATCTCAAGACTTACAGGCTCTTCGGTGGATACTTTTCTGGTTTTACCGGCCATGTCCTCGCGCTGATAAGCCACTTGAACCAAAGACTTAACCAAACGGTCTCCATTCCTAAAGGCCACATCGTCTGCCGGAAGTCCTGCTGCCAGCTCATTGGCCACAGCTGCAAAAGAGTTTTCACCCTCGCTAATATCCACCATGGCAGTTCTAATGTTGGGGTGCTCATTGGCAATAAGGCGAGCCAAGCCCCAATAGGGAGTAGTTTCCAAAGATTTCACATGGTCGCTTTCTTCCACTACCTGTGCGTTCTGTGTGAGCGTTAACCAAAGGATTTCTTTGCTTGCCCAACGCTGTGCCAAGGCTTTGCCCAAATATACGGCAGGCATGGTGCGGTCAACAATTTGATCGGGCTCCAGGCCGTCGCTATCGCTGTCGGTAGCCTCCGACCACAAATAAACAATGCCGGAAATATCTAAGGCTGCGGCATCGTCTAAAAGCTGTGAATAGTCGGATTCCTCATTGGGACGAATGGTGAACAACACCTCATCGTTGAGATAACTGTCGCCGGGAAGTACCAACATACTGGTTATTCCTTTCTCAGCTAAGGCTTCAACAGCTTGTGAGGTACGTTGGCTCTCATCACCGAATACCAAACAATTGCCTTGGAACTTGTTTTGTTCTTGCAGCTTAGTGCTTTGCCATTGATACTCGTAAAACCAATCGTCGGAGGCAGCGCTATCTTCCTCGCCACCGGAAGAAATGGCTTGAAGGGTAATTCCCTCTAATGCCACCAACACCTCTCCTTGCTCATCAAATAAGGTAAGGTCTCCTTTAATTTGACTGTCTTTTACCTCGGTTATTTGGCACCAGCTCCAGCAAGACTCACCGGGGCTGGTATAAAAAATCACCTGATCAATAGATACCGGCACAAATGGGTTGGGGTTAGAGCTCAGCTCTCCCACAATAGCTACCATGCTTTGGAATCCCGAGTCAAGAATGGTAGGGTGCAGCAAATAGTTGTCTGCATTTACCATTAAGCTTTCGTCGCCTTCCAGCCTAACGAGCACTTCGGTGCCCCCCTTGTAAATGGTTTTGATGCCCTGGAACCAAGGGCCATAATGCAAGCCTCTATCGGTCAAAGTCTGATAAAGCTCTTTGGCTACCAGTTCTTGAGGACAACGTTTGCGGATGGCTTCGAAATCAACCACCGGAATTTTCCGGCTTACTGTTTCTTTCAACATACGCCCGCTGGCATGCAAGGTCCAAGGAGAATCGTCCTCCCTGTAGCGGCTAAACACCTTGTAACCCTTGGTATCCGGGTTGTAGGTGGTATGGAACATTTGGATCCGCTTTTCGTCTACCACCAACACCTGATTAAAGTTCAGGTTTTGTAGCGTACAGGCTTGCGATTCAAAGGTTTTCTCATGCAATGCAAGTCCTGCTTCAACGTATGCAGCCCCGGGGATTACGGTCATGGACTCGATTTTATGATCGTCCATCCAAGGCATCAAGTAGCGGTTGATTTCTACTTCCCAAGAGGGGTTGGGTTGGCGCAAATTGTTGTTCAAGAAAATATGGCCGGGAACCCCGTGCTTTTCTTCGATAGACCGTTCTGATTCTTGCCAATAGACGTCCATATCCCAAGCGTAGCTTGGAAGCTTAACGTAGTGTCCATGCTCGGTAAAGGAATCCCAACGAATAGAGAAACCTAAGCCATGCAGCGCCCCTAAACTGTTGAGTAAAGTAGGCATTTCAGGTTCGTTTCGGCGTAGCGAAGGCAAGCTGAATCCTTTTTTATCATCGGCTTGCAAGCACTCATTGATGTTGGTTCTCAAAACCGGGTGTGGGCCAACTTCGAGGAACACACGGTAACCATCTTCTACCAGCGTTTTTGCTGCCTTAGCAAAGCGCACGGGTTGACGCACATTTTGCCACCAATAATCGGCACCAAATTCATCGCCCTGCATTCTTGTACCTGTGACGGTAGAATACAAGGGAATGCTTGCCTTTTTCGGCTTAATGGATTTTAAACACTCTTTTAGCTCCTCTTCTAAGGGGTCCATTTGATAGGAGTGGTAAGCCACTTCTACCGTGAGCATTTTATTAAACACGCCACGTTCGGTGCAGGCCTCGCTCACTTTGGTAAGAGCCTCCGGTGTACCTGCTATAGTTACTCCGCTAAAGGAGTTGATAGCAGCCACGGAAAGGGTATCCACCAAGCCCAATTCGGCAATGAGTGCTTCTGCATCTTCTTCGCCAAGGCCAATGGCAAGCATGGTACCTTGACCGGCTGTTTTTTGCTGACAGCGCGACCTATGGTAAGAAACCAGTACGCTATCTTCCAAACTTAGGGCACCGGAAACATAGGCAGCCGGCACCTCACCGACAGAGTGACCAACTACGGCATCGGGTGTTACCCCCCAAGCCTTCCACATTTCAATCAAGCCGGCTTGAATAAAGAAGTTGGCAGGCTGAGCAATGCGGGTTTCGGCCATATTTGATTCGGCCTCAGGCTTAAGCATTTCCTCTTTTAAGGACCAGCCGGCATAGCCCACAAACAACTCATCGCAGGTGTCGATGGTAGCTTTAAAAATAGGTTCGGTTTGGTACAACTCACGACCCATTGCCCACCACTGTGGACCCATACCCGTGAACACCCATACCAGCTCAGGGTTTTCTAAGGCTTGCTGTTGGTTAACTCCGGCAAGTACTTCGCCACGAGCAAAGGCCTCAAGCTTCTCAATGAGTTCGTCGTGGTTTTTGGCTACAAAAGTAGCTCGGTGTTGGTGGTGGGTTCTACGCCAAACCAAGCTATAGGCCAAATCGGCCAAGCCGGGCTTTTTGTCTTTAATGAAATCCACATATTTCCCGGCAAGATTACGCAAAGCGTTTTCACTTTTAGCCGAAAAAGGAAACAGCCAGTGCTCACGTTGTTCAACATGACCGTTGGCCTGGAACCTTTTGAGGTAATCTCTTGGAGGGTCTCCAATAACCATATGGCCGTTGGTGCCACCGTAACCAAATGAATTGATGGAAACCAGCGCAGGGCCTTCGGGATAAGCCTCTAATTGAAGCGGCACTTTAAGCGCCAGCTTATCAAAATCAATATTGGGGTTTGCCTTTTTAAAATGTAAGTGCGGTGGAATTTCCCGACGGTTAACTGATATGGCAGACTTAATAATTCCGGCAATTCCTGCACCGGCTTCTAAGTGGCCAATATTGGTTTTAACCGAACCTACAAATACCTTATCGTTTTCGCCACGCCCTTCTTTGAGCACATTATTAAGCGCGGAAAGCTCTACGGGGTCACCCGCTTTGGTTCCTGTACCGTGGGCTTCTACATATCGAATATCGCTTGGCTTAATGCCGGCTCGATCGTATACTTTTCGAATGAGGGCTTCTTGGGCATCCGGGTTTGGTACCGTAATACCATTGGTAGCGCCGTCTTGATTTGCTCCCGTGGCATGCACCGTAGCATAAATATAATCGCCATCAGCCATGGCTTTGGAAAGCGGCTTAAAGACCACCACACCCACGCCTTCACCACGCACATAGCCGCCAGCATCCTCGTCAAAAGCTTTGCAACGCGAGTGCTTGGAGAGGAATTGCCCTTTAGACATTGCAATGGGATACTCCGGACGCAACATAATGTTTACACCACCCGCTATGGCCATATCGCTTTCGCCGGACCAGATGGAAGTACAAGCATAGTGAGCAGCCACCAATGCAGAAGAGCAGGCAGTATCGATGCTAAGAGATGGGCCACGCAAATCAAACGCATAGGAAATGCGGTTGGAAAGCATAACCATAGTGGAGGAGGTTGCCGTATGCGGCCCAATTAAATCGCGGTTAAGGGAACTTAGCTGCTGGAGCTTATTGTCGAAGCAAAAGCCGCCAACAAACACTCCTGTTTCTGAGCCTTTGAGCTGCTGCTCAGTAAATCCCGCATCTTCAAACGCTTCCCAAGTAGTTTGCAAAAGCAAGCGTTGTTGTGGATCGAGTACGGCTGCTTCTCGGGGAGACATCCCAAAAAAGAGCGGATCGAACTCTTCTACCTTTAATTTTAAAAACCCACCTTGAAATTGGTGGCTTTTGCCCGGCCGGTCGGTTTCAGGGTCATAAAAACGGCGATAATCCCAACGGTCTTTGGGAACATCTATAATGCAATCGGTGCCTTCGGCAAGAAGGTTCCAAAACTGCTCGGGGCTAGCCGCACCACCGGGGAATCGGCAGCCAATACCTACAATAGCTATGGGTTCTTTGCTCATGTGTACGGGTTTCTCCATGCTTAGAAACTGTTAAAATACCTTAAAGCCTCGAAATAAAGGAGGCAAAGGTAGCCTTAAAAACTGGGGATTAAAATACTGCGAAAGAAGGGTCTTTAGCGGGGCTAACGCCCTATTTACGGACAGGACCTTCAACAATCTTAAGAAGAAATGAGAACGAGTAAGGGCTTGGGCAATGCCGAGCTTGTTACATTTGAGGCTTGTTTGACCAAACGAACGACCTGTATGCATATTGAGCAGATCTATACCAAATGCCTTTCTCAAGCCTCCTACTTGGTGGTGAGCAAAGGAGAAGCGCTTGTGATTGACCCTATTCGGGAACCGGACATTTATTTGGAAGCGGCGAAAGCTCACGGCGCACGCATTTGTTATATCCTCGAAACACATATTCATGCCGATTTTGTTTCGGGACACTTGGAACTTGCACAAAAATCCGGGGCCCAAATCGCCATAGGCGAACAAGCCAAGGTCCGCTTTGAGCACATTGGACTCAAAGATGGACAACGGATTGCTTTGGGAGACATTCAGATTCATGCTTTGCATACACCGGGACATACTCCGGAGTCGTTTTCGTTCTTAATTAAAGACGAGAACAGCAAAAACCATGCCATTTTCACAGGCGATTGCCTGTTCGTAGGGGAAGTAGGCCGCCCCGACTTGGCCGTCGGAGGTTTCGGAAGCGTAGAGGACCTCGCTGGGATGCTCTTTGATAGTATACAAGAAAAAATCATGCCACTTTCTGATGAGGTGCTGGTTTACCCGGCACACGGCCCCGGCAGCGCCTGCGGAAAAAACATTGGTCCTGAGACACATAGCACTATCGGAAAAGAGAAAAAAAGCAATTACGCACTACAAATTAAATCCAAAGAGGCCTTTATTGCGGCAGTAAGTGAGCATATTCCCAAAGCTCCCGATTATTTTGCCAAAGCAGCAGCAGCCAATCGCGATTTAATAGACAGTACCGACCAGCTTTTAGAAAGGGGTGTAAACCCCTTACGGCCGGAAGATATTCCTGCACTGCAAGAACAAGGAGTTTTGATTTTGGATGTGCGCAGCACCGAAGCCTTTTGCAAAGGACATATTCCGGGTTCTATTTTTATTGGCCTTGACGGACAATTCGCTGTATGGGCAGCCAACGTATTGCCTTGGACACAAAAGCTGGTTTTGGTTTGTCCCGAAGGACGAGAAAAAGAGGCCGTTATGCGCTTAGGAAGGGTCGGACTTGAACATGTGCTCGGCTATCTGGAAGAAGGTTTGGAGCACTGGAACAGCACGGTGGAAACCTTGGAATGTGTGGATCCAGAGGAAGCTCTAAGCTTACTCAAAAACATGCCTATACTGGATGTGCGCAAAGCCTCCGAATGGAGCCAAGGCAGCTTGCGCGATGCGCAGCACTTTTCCTTGGAAGATTTACCCAATAGCCTTCCAGAGATCGACAAAGACAGTCCTTTTTTGGTGCATTGCGCAGGAGGCTATCGAAGCGTTATTGCCGCCTCCATTCTAAAAAAAGAAGGTTTCCAAAAAGCGATGAACGTGCGGGAAGGCTGGAAAGGCCTAAAAGAACTCGTCTCCGGAGCGTCGGTAGCCCACCCATAATGCCGGAACTAAGCCCAAACACAAGGCTTAGGAAAAATCCTTTATCTGTAGCGAAGGAGCTTAGTGATTTTGGTTCTGGAAGACATTGCGCCCCGGCGCAGTTGGAAAGCCCGGAGGTTTTGGCCTTAGGGCAGCAAGGACTGAGGAGGCCCCCGACGTTTCGAGGGGGACCCCGCAAGCCTTGCTGCCCTTAGGCTGAAACCGAGGACTTGGAAACGGAGACGGATAAGGCGCCCAAATCCCCTTTCGAGACTGTTGATGCGACGCTATTCTGGCGGCAATCCTGCCCTGACTGTAACGTCAGGGTCTGCGTTACGGCCAAATCTCAAGCAATTTGTCCTGACCGTAGCGTCAGGGGTCCTCATTTACAACTAGTAAACTGCGGCCTGCCCTGACCGAAGCGTCAGTGGCCTTTCTATTTGTCTGCGCCTTAATTTGAACCAACGCTGCGGTCGGTTTCAAAGACCTTGAAAACGCAACGCATCAACAGTCAACTTTCCCTAATTTGGAATGCCTTATTTCCTAAACTTGGCCAGGACCCAATGTTTGGTGCGCCAAGCCAAAACGTACATGGAGGGCACCACCAATAGGGTGAGAAAGGTGGCCACGGTAAGTCCAAAAATAATGGTCCAAGCCAGTGGTCCCCAAAAGGCTACATTGTCGCCGCCCAAGTGAATTTTTGGGTCAAGTGTGCTGAGTAGGCTGCCGAAATCGATATTAAAACCGATGGCCAGAGGCACCAAACCCGAAATGGTGGAGATGGCGGTGAGCACTACAGGGGTGATACGTGTGGCACCGGCTTCGATGGCAGCTTCTACTGCCCCAATGCCGTTGAGCCTACGCTCGTCAATAAACTCAATGAGCAATATGCCGTTTCGGATGACAATACCGGCCAAAGCAAACATGCCGACTCCGGTCATTACAATAGACATGGTCATGCCGGTGAGGGCAAATCCGGTGAAAATACCAATGAGGCTAAAGAGCACGGTGGCAAATATGAGCAATGGTTTAACGATGGAGTTGAACTGAGTCACCATTACCGAGAACATGAGTGCCAAGGCGCCCAAGAAGGCCACGGCAAGGAAGTCGGAAGTTTCCTTCTGGTCTTCTTGTTCCCCTGCGAGTCGGATATCGTAGCCCTCCGGGATTTCCATTTGATCGATTACGTTCTTTTGAATGAGCGGGTTTACTTCGCTAGAGCTGTAATCTTCGAGCAGGTTGGAGCCCAGCGTTACCACGCGTTTTTGGTTTTTTCGGTTGATGGCCGAGTAGGAAGGGGCGTAGCGCAGGTTGGCAATGGCCGAAAGTGGAATTTGGCGAAACTGTCCTGTGGCCATGTCCATAAAGGAGATGTTTAGCGCCAACAATTGCTCTGCCGATTTTCGGTACCGTTCTTGCAAACGAAGTTGAATGGGGTAATCGTCTTCGGCGGCACGAAATTTAGAAATTTCTTTTCCGTAGAGGGCAGTACGAAGGTCCATGCCGATGGTTGCCAAGTTAATGCCTTCTCGCTGGGCCTTTTCCTGGTCAATTTCCACGATTATTTCGGGCTTATTGAGCTGCAAATCGCTTTTCAGTTCCTCAATACCTTCAATGCCTTCGGTTACAATGCGTCGTTTCACTTCTTCTTGAAGCGCCAGCAGCTGGTCAAAGTCTTCACCGGAAATCTCAATACTCACGGGTTTTCCGGTGGGAGGACCGGCCTGCTCTTTGTCGACGGTAATGGTAGCTCCTTGAATGGGGCTCTGTTCAAACGCCTTGCGTATATCCTCCAAGCCCTGCTTGGTGCTGTAGCCATGGCGTTCGGCATATTTCACAAAAGCCACCGTGACTTTGGACTTATGTGGTGTAGGTACACGGTCGGGGTTTTGTGGATCGCCTGCATTTAGGCCTACATTAGAAATGATACTTTCCACGGCCGGATGGTCTTTGCCCATCACAGAAAACACCTTATCTTCAATGATATGGGTAACGCTATCGGTCACTTCTGCGTCCGTGCCAATGGGCATTTCGCAATAGACATAAACAAAGTTGGGATCCGGATCCGGAAAGAAATTCACCTTAGGATTGGAAGCTCCAAAGCCCATGGCTGAAAAAATAAGAGCAAACACCGCACCTAGGACCATAAGGGTTGAGCCCAAAGGTGTTGTGAGGCGATGCAACCAACGCTCATAAGCGCGGATGACTTTAGGCCATGCCTTTTCTTGAAAACCTCGAATCAGGTTCCAAAGCACTAGGTTGTAAAGCGCATTGACCAAAAGCAAAAAGACCAAAAAGTTTCCTAGCGCCATTGAGCCTCCCAAATAGCTGAACAAAGCCAGCACCCCAAAGGCAATGGACCAACGAATGAGCTTTTTGCGGCGGGGGGGCATGAGGTGCTCGTCGCGCTTCATAAAGTCGGCAGCAAACACCGGGTTCATTACAAAAGCGACCAAAAGCGAGGCCCCAAGGGTAATAATAAGCGTTACCGGAAGGTATTGCATAAAGTTTCCAACAATTCCGGGCCAAAACAATAATGGAATAAAGGGTCCTAAGGTGGTTAATGTGCCTGCCAGTACCGGAACAAATACCTCCCCGGCACCCCATTTTGCGGCTGTTTCTATTTCTAAATCCCGGTGTTTATGCAACAAGCGGTGGGTGTTTTCAATAACTACAATGGCGTCGTCAACAATAATACCCAAGGCCAACAAAAAGCTAAAGAGCACAATTACGTTGAGGGTGTAGTCGAGCCCCGGCATAATTAAAAAGGCAACAACGCTGGAGAGAGGCCCTGCCAAGGCCACAAAAAAGGCGCTTTTGAGTCCCATAAAAAACATGAGCACCACCAAGACCAAAACAAAACCGATAATTACGGTATTGAGAAGTTCGTTGAGGTTGACTCGTGTGGCATCGGATTGGTCGCCGGTAATAACCACTTCCAGGCCATCGGGAAACTTGGTTTTTTGGAATTCATCAATGATGGATCGAATACCGTCGGAAGCTTCCAACAGGTTTTCGCCGGAGCGCTTTATGACGTTAAGGGTTACTACCGGCTTGTTGTCGAGCCTTGCAAAGTCTTGTTTTTCGGCAAAGCCGTCGACTACGGTAGCAATGTCGCGGATAAATGCGGTGTTGCCTCTGCTGCTGCGCACCACAATATTTCGGATGGCCTCAGGGTCTTTAAACTGTCCGGTTACTCTAAGGTTTCGGCGGAGTTTCCCGATGCGGATTTCGCCTCCCGAGATGTTTACGTTTTCGGCTGCCACGGCTCGCTCAATATCACCGAAAGTGATGCCGGAGGCCTGCATTTTGTATAGGTCTACAAAAATTTGCACTTCCCTTTCGAGACCTCCTACAATATCAACCCGCGTAATTTGGGGGAGGGTTTCGATGCGCTCTTCGAGCTGTTCGCCGTAGTCTTTGAGTTTTTCGAGCGGAAATTGCCCCGATAGGTTAATATTCATAATGGGGAACTCGGAAAAGTCGAGCTCCTCCACCCTTGGGTCTTCGTCGAGGTCGGTTGGCAAATCCTTCATGGCCTTGTCTACCGCGTCGGACACCTTTTGTTTGGCCTCAGCCACTTCTACGCTGGTATTGAACTCTACCACAATAGAGCTGAAGTCCGAGATTGACTGTGAAGTTACCTTTCTGGTTCCATTGATGGACTTAAGTTGTTTCTCAATGGGTTTGGTAATAAGGTTTTCTACGTCTTCCGGAGTAGCTCCCGGGTAAATGGTATTTACCGAAATGGTAGGAATAACGATTTCGGGAAACTGCTCTTTGGGAATTCGAAGGAAGGCCACAATACCGGCCAGCGAAAGAAATACGGTAAATACGTAAATCGCTGTGCGGTTTCGAATGCACCAGTTGGTGAACTTGAGCGTTTTTATGCGTTCGCTTTGCATGATGCCTTAGCTTAAAATTCTATAGGTTGGTTGTCTACTACCTCGCTGTTTCCTGCGGTAATGATTTGCTGCCCTTCGGTGAGGCCGTTAGTTACCACGATAGTCCCATCGTATTGCATGCCGGTTACCACGGGCACTTTTTTGGCAATTTGGCCTCCGTTCTCGGCTGTGCCTACGGCCATAATATAGGTGCCGTCTTCTAGATTCTGAATGAGGTTGGAAGGCACCTGCACTACAGAGTCAAGGGTTACATCGTTGATGCGCAAACTTCCAACCATGTTGGGGCGAATGGCACAATCGCAGCCGCTTAAATCTACTTCCACGCTCAGCGAACGGTTGCCGGGATCTACTACTCTACTTACAAAGCTCACCTCCTTTTGCATAATCAAATCAAGGTCAGGAAAGCTCACCTCCACCGGAAGTCCGGTGCGAATGCTGCCGACAAAGGCATCGGCTACAGGGGCCACAATTTTAAGGTGGTTTAGATTTACCACACGCACCCCATGCATACCGGGGCTCGCCATTTCGCCCGGCTTAAGCATCACCGCGTCCACAGTTCCGGATACAGGAGCAACAATGCGTGTCATATCGATTTGAGCTTCCAGGGTTTTTACCCTTTGTTGCATGGTTTCGAAATTGGTTTTGGCTTGCAAGTATTGAAGCTCTGACCCAATCTTTTGCTCCCATAATTTACTGGTGCGCTTAAAGGTTTCTTCGGCCAGTTCAAGTGCGGTTTTGGCTTCATCCAAGGAGCGCTTGATGGCGGTATTCTCAAGCTCTGCCAAGAGCTGTCCGGCACTTACATTGTCTCCTTCTTTAACAAAAACACCGGTAATAACTCCGGGTTGTTCGGGGGTGGCCAATACGTTGTTGTCGGCTTCTACGGAGCCTTGAACCTCAATATAGTGTTTAAAAGTACCCCGCGTCACTTCCTCGACACTCACAAACCGGCTTTTTAGGCCTTGATTAGCGCTGGTGTCTAATGCCGCAATTTCTTCTTCCAAGCCCGCAATCTGAGTTTTCAGCTCTGCCAGTTGTCCTTTAAGCTGCTTAAGCTCTTCTTTTTTCTGCTCCAAAGGCGAAGGAGAGTTGCAGGCAAGCAAAACCAAGGCCATGCCTAAGGAAGCCAATCGTACCATACGTTTCATAACAAAGGATTAATGCGTTAAAAGAAGATTAAAAAGTGCCCATGGCTTTATCCAGAGCTGCTTTGCTGTTTAAGAGGTCAAACAAAGCCTGATAATAAGACTGTTGTGCCTCGAACAGCTGTTGTTCTGATTGAGACAATTCCAAACTGGTGATAAGGCCTTCTTTGTATTTAAGGCCATTAACTCGACGAATTTTTTTGGCCAACTCAAAGCCTCTTTCTCTATTTTGAAAACGCTGAAAGTTATCCATAACCTGATTGCGGGCATTAAGGTATTCTACCTGTAAACCTTGCTCCAAATAGGCTTGTTGGCGCAGCACTTTTTCGCGCTCCAACTGCAATTGCTTCAGTTTAGACATTCTGTTCCAGCTAGAGAAAATAGGCACCTGCAAATTCAGCCCCCAAACCAGTCCTCCTTGTGCTCCTACCGTACCGGAGCCTGCCAAAAAGCGGTCGTTGTTGAACAAATTGTATTGGTAGCCTAAGCTGGTACTCAAACTGGGAAGGGCTTCGGCCTTTTGCAGTTTAATTTGGTACTCATTGATGGCCAGCTGTTGGCTCATAATTTGGTACTCCAAACGCTGCTTCACTTCAAAAGTGTCTTTTAGCCCGGGAACCAAACCGGAAAAGCCGCCTTGGTTCAGCAAAGTTTCCAAGCTTTCGGTCAAGCTTATTTCTTCTTGTGCCGGGAATCCCATCTGAAATTTAAGGGTTGCATAAGCGAGCTTACGGGCATTATCGGCTTGGATTCTGGCATCTTTGGTATTGGCAAGAATTAGCTCCAACTGTTCAACATCGAGGTCTTCCGCAAAACCTTGTGTATACAAAGCTTTGGTCTCCTCCACGTTATTCTCCAACACCTGAAGCGAGGAGTCTAGGGTGCGAATGGAAGCTTCAGACACTAAGCATAAAAAATACGTTTGGGCTACTTGGAAACGTACATCACGTTCGGTTTGTGCTTTTTGACTGCGTGTAAGCTCTAAAAACTGCTTGGCGGTAGCAATTCCGATAAAGTACTGGCCATTAAACAGCAGCATGGATCCATTCACCCCAATTACCGCTTGGTTTAAAGGAGCGGCAGGAATGGTAGTAAATTGATCCGGATTTCCATTGATAAAGTCCGGAAAAATAAACACCGGAGATTCAATGTTATAGCTATAATTGGCGTTGGCCGAAATTTGCGGTAGCCCGGTAGCCACATTCTCTGTAATGCGCTGTTTGCCAATCTCGACCTCTGTGCCTGCATTAAGCGCATTGGCATTGTGCTTGAGGGCATAGGTATACGCATCTTGCAGACTAAATTGCTGTTGCGCTCCTAGCGTGCTGCACGCCATTAGGCCCAATAAGCCAAAAAACGTCGATGGTTTCATAAGCTTTTTCATGCGTTTATTGAGGATATCTCTTCGGGATTTTTATAATGATGATCGAGGTAGACCAAGCCTTCCTTGCTGGCTATGCCGCGCACATGATAGCGGAATACCTCAAAGTACAGTTTTACAAATGGGTATTGAGCCGATGGAAACACCTCCGGATTCATGGTAAGTGGTATGATATTCACATACAAGCGTGAAACCACTTCCACGTCCAAATCGGCGCGGTACAAGCCTTCCTCTTTTCCTCTGCTCAAATTTTGCTTTATCATGGCCAAAATCTCGCCGTTCCGAAATTGCTCAAAATATTGGAAGGCCTGAGGATAGTAGCGACGCAAATCGAAATAAATCGTAGGCTTCATTTCGCTCATGTCTTCGGTAACCAAGCGTGCAATACGGAACCATCGGTCTATGGCATTCCCTCCCTCTGCTAAGGTGTCTTCTATGCACCTTTTGTGGTTCTTAACATAATGTTGGATGGTGGCCAACACCAAGTGCTTTTTGTCCTTAAAATGCACGTACAGGGTTTTCTTTGAAATGCCCAATTCGCGCGCAACGTCATCCATGGTAACGCTTTTAAGGCCATACCGCAAAAAAAGACGTGTGGTCGCCTCTAATATTCGGACAAATTTTGGATCGTTCACGCGGCAAATGTAGTAGGATATTTGCCACGGAAACCCTAGTAACCAAAAAAGTTTCCTAGGTTTTATGGCTATTTAACATTAGGGCGCCCGGGCGGGCTGCTGCCTCCAAGTCCGCGCCTCTCTGTTAAGGGCTGTGGGCTTTAGGCGCCCTTCGCTAAGGCTCAGTGGCCCAAAGCCTCACAGCCCTAAACAGGGAGGCTTGCGGGCTTTCCGGCGCATCCCTGGCGCAAAAAAAAGCCCGACCAAAAGGCCGGGCTTTTTTTAGAGCTTTCAAAGCTTATTTCATTCGAATCACTTTGTGAATAGAACGCTCGCCGGCTTTGTTCACAACATGAACAAAGTAGGTGCCACGAGAAGCATCAAAGAACTGACTGTGTAGGGTCACCTGGTTGGTGCCTGCTTGCATGGTAGCAAATCCGGTTTCTCCGGTTTTGCGTCCAAGCATGTCAAATACTTCGATGTTGATTTCTTGCGCATTGGTCAAGCTGATCTCCACATTGGTCATGTCTTGGAATGGGTTGGGGAACACGGTAATGGCAGCGCCACCGTCAAACCCGTCAATTCCGGTAACCACATTAAGCTTGGTCATAAAGGTATCGGCTCCGCAGTTGTTGGTTACAATCAACATAACATCGTAGCTACCGCTTTGAGAGTAGGTATGTTGAACGCTATCTCCTTGAGCTACGTTACCATCTCCAAAGTCCCAAGTGTAGTTAATGCCATACAAGGTTCCAGTACCGTCATACGTATAGGTCAACTGTCCTACTTGGTTCAAGGTAATGTTACCTGCAGCAACAGGAATGTCGTTAACCGTTACGGCTTGAGTGTCAACAGCGGTACAACCATTTGCAGTAACGGTATGTACTACATCAAACACACCGGCACCTGATTGAGCAGGAGCAAAGTTGCTTCCGCTAACACCGGTTCCGCTAAAGGATCCTCCGGAAGTATTGGGGTTCAATACCACAGGGTTGTCCGTTACACAGAGTGGTGTGGTAACACTAAACACGGCGTCTGGAGCCGGATTAATGGTAATATCCAAGGTGTCTGTGTCGGAACATTGTCCGGCTGTAGCGGTGTAGGTCACTTGAGCAGCACCCGAACCGGCAATAGAAGGATCAAAAGTTCCCAAAGCGGCGTCGGTGATACCTGCTCCGGACCAAGAGCCACCCGCAGGCGTTGCGCTTAGGTTCAAAGGACCATCGTTATCGCAAAGCGCCGTTTGATTGGCAATTTGAGCGTTGGGTGCGGGCAATACATCTACAAACCTAGATGAAGTGTCCTGACAGCCGTTATTGTCTACCGTATAAAGAATTTGAGTCACACCGGTGCCTGCAGTTGCAGGGTCAAAGGTTCCTTGACTGGCGTTTACCACACCATTGCCAGACCAGGTACCGCCGGAAGTTGTTGCCGAAAACTGTACGATTCCAGCATTGTCGCACACGGTTGCCGGTGCGGTAAAGCTGGGGTCAGGCAAGGCATTCACAGCCACAGACTGTGTATCAATGCTTGTACAGTTGTTGTTGTCGGTAACTGTATAAATGGCGTTGAAGTTTCCTACGCCGCTTACAGATGGGTCAAAGGTTCCGTTGTTGGCACTGGTAATGCCGGTTCCGGACCAGGTACCGCCCGCTGGAGTAGCACTAAGGTTAGCCGCCTGTCCGTTTTGACAGAAGGTAGGCTGAGCGCTAAAGCTAATGTTGGGCGATTGGTTAACCGTAATGGTGTTGGTTACGGTATCGGTACAGCCGTTTGCAGAAAGAATGTAGGAAACATTGATGGATCCTGAGCCTGCAGCTGTTGGGTCAAATGTACTGCCAGTTACACCTGAACCTTGGAAAGTACCGCCAGAGTTTGTGGGGGTCAAAGATACCGGGGACCCATTATCACAAAGTACAGCGGGAGAAGTAAAGCTAGCGTCCGGAAGCGTATTCACCGTAATGTTGGTGGTATCGGCATCGGAGCAGCCATTCACTGTTACGTTATAAATCACCTGAATTGAACCGGTGCCAGAGACGTTGGGGTCAAAGGTTCCGGCGGTAGGGTTGGTGATGCCCGTACCTGACCAAGTACCACCTGGGGTAGCTGCGCTCAAGTTGGTGGCGTTACCACCTGCGCAAAGCGTACCTGGGTTACTGATGGCAGGGTTCGGCAAAGCATTAACCGTCACCACCACGCCTTGTGAGGTGTCGGCACAGATGCCGTTGCTGCCCACCAGCTGGTAAGTACCTGCTTGGTTTGCATAAATGGCCGTATCGGAAGAACCCACACCCGGTATTGGGGTTCCGTTCCTTAGCCATGTATAAATGGTATGGTCAAAATCAGAATCGAGCTGTACGCTGTCACCCTGGCAGATGGTGGTCGAAGACAATGGCGTAATGTTGCTCGGAATGGTATTGATGGTTAAACCGAAAGGCAAATCCGTAAAAGCTGTTACGGTAGCCGTAAGGGTGCTCAACTGAGGAGACACGTTGCTCACCAAGTTGGCATTGCCTTGATCGGTCCAAGTATTTGAAGTATAGTTGGCGATGCCTGTAAATACAGTATCGAGTTGGTCATCAAATGCAATGGTAACGTCGGCGTTAGACGATCCGGTCAACTGACCGATGTGGTGATACCACTGATCGTTTACCCAACAAGCAGGCGCTTGGGCGTTGCTGGTAAGGAATCCGTCGTTGTTGGGGTCGCTGTTCACAAAGCCTACGGAGAAGTCGTTGGCGTTTGCGTTGGCCGGTGTAATGTTTACCGGACGGTAGCGAGGGGTGCCTACGGTTGAACCCATTGGGTAAAGGTAGGTACCGGTAGAATTGGTTGAACGCACCAAAGCTCCATTTAAGCTATTGCTTACAAAACCAACCGGGCTAACCGAAAGTGCATTAGCTGCAGGGTTGGTTAAATGAAGGGTGTCGTTGCCCAAAGCCAGCTCACAGCTGTCGATGTCTAAGTGATCGGTAACAACGGCGTTTAAGTTAAGGGTCTTAACTGCGTTGTTGTTGAGCACTAGACGGGCAAAGTGCGTGGGTGAGGTTCCCTGCACAGTTTGGGCGGCTCCATCCAACACGACTACGCCGGTATCGCCGGGCGTAAATACGTTGTTGGAGGCGTTATTTTCCCAATCTCCGGTCAGCGTAATGGTACCATTGCTGGTAATTTGTCCGCTGCCCTGGTTGGTAAGCCCTCCCTGGACATAAATTTGAGCGCCCGGTTCTACGTGAACCGACGCGCCATTGAAGAAAACCTGTTGCCCTCGCGCTGCCCCGGCAAACCCTATAAGGGCAGCGGAGCTGGCGACAAGCAGCAGGCCGGTAGTCATTGGCTTCATACTATCGCGTTTTGGTGTGGATTTACTATGTTGTGTTTTAGACAAAGGGTTGGTTATTTATTTGAGGTCAAACTCTAATACTTCAAATGTATACATTATTTCGCTTTGGTCTTCTGCTACCAAAGCAGCTTCGGACGAAAAACTTGGGGTTTGCAGCACTTCTCCCTCGCTCAGCTGTTCCGGGAAGGGTATAGATTTAACCAAAATTTGATAATCGCCCATCCCTGCAGAGCAGGTAACCCTTCGAATTTTCCAAGCTTTGCCGGTTGGAACAGTAAACGCGGTGCCGGTCATTCCCGAAAACTGCTTAAGTTCTGCACTGCTTCCAACGGATTGCACAGCTTGCTTTCGATCGGCTTCGGAAAGTGCATTGATTCTGTCTTGTTCGGCGCGAATTCTAAGATTCCATGCCTCTAAAGCTTCTTGTTCAATGGGCCTTCCGGCCTCGGCTTCTTGGGCTATCCAAGCTTGCATGCTGTCAATTTTGACTTGTACCGAAGGGGGTACACCTTGTGCCAAAGAACGATGAGAGCAAGTTAGCCCGATTAATGCCAAAATCAAAGAAAGAATGTGCTTGTTTCTTACCTTCATTGAATTAAGGAACTATGTTGAATTCTATAATCGTGTACAAAGGGGTATTGGGAACGGAGCCCAAGTTTAGAGGCCCATCGCACTCATAATACCCGGTATTTCCACTGGGGTTGGTCTGATCTAAAACATAATACGGAGTTCCGGCGGGGATGTTGGGGCTAAGCGTATTTATACATGGGGTTTCTGAAACCAAAATTGTAGTTCCTGCCGGGAACCAAAGCGCCCCCTCCTGATTTCCGCGCAAGGGGGTCCCATTCACCAAAATACCGTTTTGGGACGTTCCACAAAGCACCTTGCCCAAATACCGCACACTTACCGTGCCGGAAGTTGCCCCAGTGCAGGGATTGGGGTTGGTGGCAGACCAAGTGACATTAAAGTTGTTGGCATGATTTCCATACCGATACCCACCGCTTTGCCGTTCCGAAGTAAGTTTCCAAACCTTACCGGCAGGTACTGTCTGCTGCCCTGTTTGGGCAGTAAGCAGTAGCACCTGATTAAATTGCAAACTGCCTTGCGCAGAAAGCTTTGCTCCGGCAAAGACTAAAGCCAATAAAATACAGAACCTTACATGGGTTGTCATAAAGTCAAACTTAAGGAACAATGTTGAATTCTAAAATGGTTAACAAAAGAGAATTTGGGACAGGTCCCACATTAATTTGCCCATCGCATGCATAATATTGAAAGGACTGATTGGGGTTGGTTTGGTCGTTCAAATAATAGGGAGTAGCGGCCGGCATATCTGGGCTCAAAGTATTTGAACAAGTTGTGGCAATTAAAGAAACGGTGGTTCCGGAAGGAAGCCATACCAGCCCTTTGTTTCCATCCATCTCCAATTGGGTTCCGTTAATCAGCACGCGGTTATTGCCCGAAGGACACCTTTGCTTTTCTATTCTCCGCACGTTTGAAGTACCCGAAGTGGCTCCAGTACATGGATTCGGGTTTGAGCTGGACCAAGTAATATTAAAATTGGAGCTCCAGTTTTGATAGTAGGCTCCTCCACTGGTATAATAGGAAGTTATTTTCCAAACTTTTCCCGCCGGAACGGTTTGGGTACCGCTTTGGGCATTAAGCACCAAAACTTGGTTGAACTGCAGGTTCCCTTGGGCATTTAAACCAAAGGAAAACAAAAGCATTGCAAGTAAAAAGAATCGATACTTCATGGGTTAAGGAACAATATTGAATTCTATTACGCTTACCAAGATGGAGTTGGGAACCGCTCCTGCATTGATTGGGCCGGCACAGTCGTAGTAGGACCTAATGTCGCCCAAATCAGTCCTATCCTCTTGAAAATAAGGAGTTCCTGCAGGAATATTGGGGCTCAATGTATTGAAACAAACCGTTTCCAAAATGTCTACCGTGGCTCCAGCAGGCAGCCAAAATGGCCCAGACTCGGACAAAGCTGTAGTTACTCCATTCAATACCAGGGCGTTGTTGGACTTCGGGCACATTCTTTTTCGTATTTGCCTTAGGCTGGAAGTTCCTGAAGTTGCTCCGGTGCATGGGTTGGGATTGTTGACCGACCAAGTAACCAGATCGTTGCTGCTCCAATTGTAAAAATATATGCCTCCACTTGTGTTCTGTGCGGTGATTTTCCAAACTTTCCCGGCAGGTACGGTTTGGGTTCCACTTTGGGAATTTAGCACCAACACCTGATTAAACTGTAGGTTTCCCTGGGCGCTCAATCTAGTGAAAAGCAAAAGCATTGCAAGTAAAAAGAATCGATACTTCATGGGTTATGGAACAATATTAAATTCAATAACACTTACAAGAATAGAATTGGGAACAGCTCCGGCATTGATAGGGCCATCGCACTCTCGGTAATACTGCAAATTATTTGGGTCGGTCCTATCTTCCAAATAGTACGGTGTAGCTGAAGGAATATTAGGACTTAAGGAGTTAACGCATGGGGTTTCAACGATTCCCAAGGTAGCTCCTGCCGGCAACCATAGCGGCCCGGACTCCCCCAGCTTGGTCTTGACCCCATTCAGCACAAGGTTGTTATTGGCATCCGGGCATTTATACTTACGGACTTGCCTAATGGAACTAGTTCCTGAGGTGGCGCCATTGCAGGGATTTGGGTTGGTAATGGACCATGTAGTGTTTGAATTGCTACTCCAGTTGCTGTAATACACCCCACCGCTGAGGTTCTGCGAAGTAATCTTCCAAACTTTTCCGGCGGGTACGGTTTGGGTGCCGCTTTGCGCATTAATAACCAGCACTTGATTGAACTGCAAATTGCCTTGCGCAAATAGCCCAACACTTGAAAAAAGGCCAAAAAGCCCGGCCAAAAGGGAACGACGCATATACTTTGATTTAGGGAACAACATTAAATTCTATTACGGAGGCAAATCGCTCTTGATTAAAGGCAAAAGGTAGGCTGAGACTGGTACCCGCCGGCAGCCACAAAGGCAAGGTTAGCGAAAAACGCCCTTGGTCGGTCGAAAAATTGGGCGTGTACCAATAAGAGACTCCATTGATTCCAATCGACATAAAGTTGCTGTTGTTGCTGCTTACACTTACCGAAGTCACTTTCCAAACCTTACCCGAAGGCACACTCCATGCTTGTCCATTGCTGTTGGTGCTAAGCAACAATACCTGATTGAACTGAAGGCTTCCTTGGGCTTTTACACCTAAACTTAGCAAAGCACCAAAAATGAGGGTTAAAATGAAGTTTTTCATGGGACTACCGTAAATTCTATAACCGAAATTTCGCCTACTCCGGATCCGGCAGAAAGGGTGGCTCCTGCAGGCAACCAGAGCGGCCAGTTGGTTTCCCAAACCACACCGGAAGCATGGTTAAATCCACCTGCGGCTCTAACAGAACGCACGGCTCGGTTTTGGCCGTTGATTTGAATAAAAGCGTCAGAATTTGAACTTACACCAGCGCTTTGTCCCGTTGAAATCATGCCTGTAATGTTGCTGCTGTAAGCACATCCGGTGAGCTTCCACACCTTTCCTGCGGGGACCGTTTCTTGGTTGGTAACCAGCTTAACCTGACTAAACTGAAGGCTTTGGGCATGCAGCATGCCGGCAAAGCAAAGAAGGAGTAATGCAAGCAAGCGTTTCATGGTACTACCGTAAATTCAATGACCGAAATTTTATTGAGGCAAGGCCCTCCTGAGAGTGTCGCTCCTGCGGGCAACCAAATGGGCAAACTGGTGCCGTAATAATACCCCGTGTACCCATTGTAGGCCGAATTTCCGGCGCCGCCCAGTTTGGTAAAGACCCCATCGACTTCAATGGCTTGGTTTTGGTATTGACCGGCATTGCAATTGCTGCTTCCGCTATTGGCCAAGGGCATGGTAGTTGCGGGAATGTTAAAAATCACGCTTTCTACTTTCCAAACTTTTCCGGCAGGGACGGTCTCCTGACTGGTAACCAGCTTAACTTGGCTAAATTGAAGGCTCTGGGCATGCAGCATGGCACCGAGACCAAGAAAAATTACGATAAGGAACTGTTTCATGGCACTACGGTAAATTCAATGACGCTTATTTGACCTACGTTGGTAGAAGGCTCTAAAGTAGTTCCTGCAGGAAGCCACATGGGCAGACGACTCAGTTCCTGAGAGTGCACCCCGTTGGCGTTTCCAAAGGTGTGTCTTAGGTTTATACTTTGTCCATCGACTCTTAAAACAGCTGTGTGGCTTTGGTAAGATGAGGTTCCGGTATTAATCCCCATAGAAGCCGTAAGCATCGCCGATTCTACCTTCCATACTTTTCCGGCGGGCACGGTTTGCAGGTTGGTAACGAGCACTACCCGGCTAAACTGCAGAGACTGAGCCGAGCTTTGGGTGGCGAAAAAGAAGGCAAACAAAAAGACGGTACAGACGAATAGGTTTTTCATGGGTATGCGCTTGTGTTTGGAAGGAGATGCGGCAGGGATGCGCCGGAAAGCCCGCAAGCAGCCAAGCCAAAGGGGGGCGAGGGTTGCAGCCACTGAGCCTTAGCGAAGGGCGCTGCGGCCCCGCCCCCCTTGGCTTGGCTGCGCGGACTTGCAGGCAGCAGCCCGCCCGGCCGCCCAAAAAAACAAACCTTAGGGCACCACATTGAATTCCAAAGCAAAAAAGGTGATGTTTTGATTGGAGCCCAATCCGCTGTAGCCGATGCTAGCACCGGAGGGGAGCCAAAAAGGGAATTGATACACCCATCGTGAATCGCTTTGGGTGGTGATTTGTGAAAGAAAGCCGAGCTGCCGGTTGTTAACAAATAGGGTAGCCAAATTGCTGGTATTTGTGCTCATGGAGGTGACTTTCCAAACTTTTCCGGCGGGTACAGTCCAGCAAGTGGTGCAGGTGCTTTGGTTGCCTTCGAGCAAAACTACATTGTTGAACTGCAGGCTGCCCTGTGCAGAAAGCATCATTGAAAAGCAAAGCGCCAAGAAAAAAAGTATGTGCTTATTCATTAGGGTATTACATTAAATTCAATGCCGTAAAAAATGGTATTCATACTGGATGTGCCGTTGCCAAAGCCTAGTGTTGTTCCGGCAGAAAGCCAAATGGGGAATTTTGGATTTCCATAGCGTGGCCCCCAAAAGGAAGAAGAGCTGTTGTTAAAAAAGTCGCCCACCAAGCCCGACCCTTCCAAGCCGTTGATGTACATAGAAGGCAGAGCGGTACTGTTGCATGAGAAGCCGGTGATTTTCCAAACCTTTCCTGCGGGTACGGTCCAGCAGCTGGTGCAAGAGGACTGTGCTTGTGCCGTAAGTACCAGAGCTTGGTTAAACTGAAGGGTTCCTTGAGCTTGTGTAGCTAAGCTAAGTCCTAAACCAAGAATTAAAGTGCCTAAAAACTGTCGCATATCAGGGTACTTCTAAAAATTCGATGCCGTAGAAAGCGATGTTGCGGTTGGAGCCGATGGAACCATAACCAAGGGCTGAACCTGCCGGGAGCCAAATCGGGAAAACTTGGTCTGCGTATGCAGCATCTAAATAGGTACCGCTGCTTGACGAAAAGACACTTCCTATTAAAAAGCCTAAAGAAAGGCCATTCAAATGGATGGAGGTCATGGTATTGGAGTTGGTAGAAACACCGGTTATCTTCCAAACCCTACCCGAAGGTACCGTCCAACAGGTGGAACATCCGCTGGCTTGGCTGGTCAACAATAAGGCTTGATTGTATTTTAAATTGGCGCCTTGGGCTTTAAGTCCCTGCAAGGAAAGGCCAAACAACAATAGAATGAGAAGTTTGCGCATTAGGGTACAATATTGAATTCAATGGCCGACAAAAAAATATTGGATCCGCTGGTTTGCACGGTAGAGCCTGCCGGAATCCATATAGGCAATACGTTGGGGTCGCTTTCGAAATTTAAGCTTGAGAAGTTGTAGCCACTATTGCTGTTGGAACTGCAGGTTGGGCTATTGCTATACATGGTTTGGGTAAGAAACTTCCGAAAAGAAAGCACCTCCACCCCATTCAGAAAAAAACCGGCCACCAAGGCTTTTGAAAACCAGTTGTTGTAGAGCGGAGCCACGCTTCGGCACACCTCGTCTTTGCCGTAAATGGCGGTTACTTTCCAAACCTTACCGGAGGGAACCGTTTGCAATTGGTCGGTAACCACCAAGGCTTGGTTAAACTGCAGGGTACCTTGGGCAGTGGCCGAAAGGCCAAAAAAGCTTAGTAAGGCTAGGAATAGGAATGATTTCATGGAACAATATTGAATTCTATAACCGAAAGAAAGTCTTTGCTGCATTGGGTTTGGAGGGTGGTACCGGCAGGAAGCCACATGGGAAAATCGTTGGAAGGAGCCATATACACACTGTTTAGGCCCGTAGACACATTGCGAAACACATAAAAGGACTGGCCATCTACCACAAAAGGCGTATGACGACTACTATTACCACAGGTGCTTTGCGTAGAGGAGGTATTGGTCACATTTGCCTGCCAATAGCTTGTTACTTTCCACACCTTGCCCGCAGGCACCGTTTGCACTTGGTCGCTCACTTTCAGCACTTGGTTGAACTGCAAGTTGCCTTGAGCAAGGGCTGAAAGGCTGAGAAAAGAAAGGAACAATAAAGAAAGCAAGTACTTCATGGCACTATGTTAAATTCAATGATGGAAAGCACATCTGCAGAACAGACCGTCTGAAAGGTAGTGCCGGCAGGGGCCCAAAAAGGAAAGTCGGTTTGAACCCCTAGCACCACCGTACTAATTCCTGTGGCTACCCCATTCAGCACATAGTACCTATTGCCGTTCATTAAAAAAGGGCTATGTCTTGAAACGTCTGTACAGCTGGTGCTATTGAAGTTACTGGCATTGGTAGTTTGTGCTTGCAGGTAACTAATCACTTTCCAAACCTTGCCTGAGGGTACGGTTTGTTGTTGTGTTCCCACCATAATTACTTGGTTGAACTGCAAACTCCCCTGAGCGTGCAAGGCAAATGCAGCAAAAAAGCTCAACAAAAAGAAACTCAATTTCATCATGGAACCACATTAAATTCTATAACGGAAAGACGGGTGCCCGCACCGGTAGAAGCCACTTGGGCTCCGGCCGGCAACCAAAGAGGCAGCACGTCGGTATCTTCGGTTTGGTTTACGCAGGCCAACTGGCTCAAATTAAAACAGGAAGGTTGGCTTCCGGTGCAGTTGGTGGTGGTGTAGGTATTGTCGCAGCTGGAGCCGTTTCTAAATCCGGACAAAAAGGTAGGCACGGTTCTGCCGTCTATAATCAAACCACGAATGGCATAGCTGTAGCGAAAAGAGCCGGTAGGCCAAGAGCTTCCTACCGAGCAGCGGACCAACTGACCCACTTCATGGGTGGAGCCGTTGCTGTAATCAATGCACTCGTTGGTTCGGTAATCCAATCCGTAAACTGAAATCACTTTCCAAACCTTGCCGGAAGGAATGGTTACGGTATTGTTGTCGATCACCCGCACTTGATTGAATTGCAAGCTGCCTTGAGCCCAAGCGCCCAAGGGCAAAACAATGGCAAATACGAGGGACCAAAACTTCATAAATCAGGGGTTTACGGTAAACTCTATTACACTAATGCCTGTGGCATTTGTATTGAGCCCTAGACTAGTTCCTGCGGGTAGCCAAAGCGGTAAATCGGTAACGTTCATACCATCAGCGGCGGCCATATCCGACTCACGCATGGCCATTCTAGATTTGATAATGGTATTCTGACCATCAACTGTAATTGCCACAGTTGAAACAATGTAACCTGAGGAATTGCCACTCAAATCATTGCTCGACAACACGCTCACCACCTTCCAAACTTTTCCGGCCGGCACGGTTTCGGTTTGGGTCACCAATTTGGCCTGACTAAAGCTCAGGGTTTGCGCAGTAGCCCTTGAGTTTAGAACGAGAAGAAAAAAAGCGGTTAGAAAAAGGAAGAAACGGTATTTCATGGCACTACGTTAAATTCAATCACGCTTATCTGGTTGTTGCAAGGCCCTCCGGAAAGCGTAGCACCGGCAGGAAGCCAAAGAGGCAGCTCGGTGTAGGCATGCGCATAGGACAAACTGGAATAGGATGCTGTATGCATTCCCAAACCGGTTTTGGTGTTAACACCGTTAATAACTACGGCACGAGCGTGGTAACGATTGCTCGAACAGCTAGAAGATGTACTGCTTAAGTCGCCTGAGCTGGTTGTTGGAATATCATAAATCACCGATACCACCTTCCATACCTTATTGGCAGGAACGGTTTCCAGACTGGTCACCAATTTCACCTGATTGAACTGCAGCGAGCCCTGAGCTCGGCCATGGAGGGAAAGCCCCAAAATGGCGACAGCTAAAAGCAAAATCATTACGCCTTGTTTCATAACACTAACTATTAAGGTACTATGTTGAATTCAAGAATACTTACCAGCATATTGGTAACGTTTACTTGAAATGTATTTCCGGAGGCCAACCAAAAAGGGGTATTTAGGGAAGCCGTCATATTCACGTTATAGGTATGGGTTGGCGGGCAGTTTCCTGTACCTCCGGTGCAAGTGCTACCGCTACACACAAAGCAGCCTACCGCTTCATTGAAACCAATTCCATTGATGTCGTACAAATAGGCCAGATATCGACAAGAGCTGGAACTGCAGCTACCGCCTCCGCAACTGGTGCCACAGTGGCCCGAAACTGCACCGGTGGCTGTAATTTGCCCGCCTGTATTGCGCATGTTTACAATCTTCCAGGTTTTGCCTGCAGGAACTGTAAGCAAGCCGTCGGTATGATCAATCACCAGAGTTTGATTGTACTGCAAAGCCCCTCCTTGCGCCAGGAGACTTAGGGACAAAATCCAAGCCGCACATATCAGAACGACACGTGAAAACAACATAGGCTTCAAAGCTTAAGTAATTAGAATCCGTCTACGGTGTACACCAAGGTAGGGTCACCACCTTGGCCACCGCCACCGCCAACTACGCTCACCATGGTAACCCACTGAGCACCGTCGTAATAATAGAACTTATTGTCGTCGGTATTGAAAATAAGCAAACCGGTGGCAGGGTTCGAAATGGCTTGGTATTGAACGGCAGTCATTCTAGGAATCAACACACCGCCGGTGGTAGAGCTTACATCCAAAACCGAAGAAGCATCGGGCGAGTTGGTATTGATACCTGTGCGCATGTCGTCCTGAACGGTCAACATAGAATTGCCGTCGCTGTTTTTCACATCCAAGGCTGTGGTTCCGCTGGTATTTCCAGCACCCTCCACTTCCAATCGAGCATTGGGGTTGGAGGTACCCACACCCACGTTTTGCGCATTAACTCCCAGGGCCAATCCGGCGAATGCAACTACTAAAGACCAGGTTTTCATAATTGTGTAATTGAGTAGATGTTTTATCAAATGTAGCACATTAACTGCGCTTGTGTAGGGCATTTAAGCCCACATTCTTACATTAAGAAATTGCTAAACCCCACTTAACTCAACGAAAACTCTATTTAGACAAAACCAAAAAGCCAAAGCTAAGCCACTTATTTGTCACCGCATTGAATTGAAACAAAAAACAAAGCCATGAAGCCTCTTAACCTTACACACATCTAAAAACACGACTATTTGACACAACTTTCTAACGCCAAAAAGAACAAAACCCAAAGTTGGAATTTGCATATAGAGTCAAAAACAAACCCAACAAATCTCCGACAGACACCCCTTTCTCCTTTCAAAAAGCTGAACTAGGTCAAAGCGCACCCGAAAGAATCAGGAATCCGCCTGATTTATTTTTTGAAGAAACCCTCAAAACACATTGGGCTCTTAAGCCGCCAAAAACAAAAAAAACAAGCCAAAACCTTTCCCAAAGCATTGAGGCACGACCTTTGCACTAAGTACCTAAAAGCTGAAAATTCGTACCTTAAACGTCTTGTTTGGGCTAGCTTTGCTCAAGCTACCCAAGTTTTAAAGCACATTTCACCCGTTCGACCTATGGACGACTTAATAGAAATTGTACACCAACTCTCTACCGTTGAGATTGCCCAACTTAAGAGGGAGTTGAAGACCGACAAGCAAAAGATTAAATTGCTTGAATACCTCTTGGTTACTGATGAAATCAACAATCAGGAAATCATGGAGGTGCTCAATTACCAAAACAACAAAAGCGCTTATTACACCTTTAAGCACAGGCTGCTTCAAGACATTATATCTTTTAAATTTGATTCAGGAAAAAACGCTGTTGTTAAACTGCGCGAAGACATCGACAACATCCGCAGCTTACTGTATTCCAATCAGCCCAAACTCCTTGAAAAAAAGCTCAACGACCTTACCCGACGTTCCGAAGAAACCGAACTTTTTGGCGGAGCACATGAGGTAGCGCTTTGTAAATACCTGTTGCACTACCACGACCCCAAAAAAAGACTACAGCACGAGGAAGAAATCCGAAGCACTGCCCGGAAATCGCACCTATTCAACCGGTTGGAATTCCTGTTTTTTGAATCGGTATTTCTTACTCACGACCAATTTTACTTAGAAGAAGAAAGCTGCAGCACACGGCTCAAAGAAATTGTGCAGGAAATGGAGGGCATCCACAAAGAGCTACAAGCCGCCATTTCGCTCTTTATGCTCGAGTCTACGGCACTTTCGGTAAAACTAAACCACCGCAGCTCTACTCAGCCTCAAGACCTAGAACGCATTCGGCAACTCAGTTTAGCTTACTTAAAAACACCGCTCAAGTTCTACTACCCCAACTGCAATCCGGCCATTCAATGCTTGCTTGGTAAATTCTATTACAATACCGGGGGCTTTGAGCAGTACGAAAACATCATAGAAGAAATGGCCGAATCCTTAGACGACATCAAAGGATTTCGACCCTACGAAGACGTTTACTTCTATTATTTACACTCGGTTTGCGATATTCTTATTCGTAAAAGAAAATACCGAGAAATGCTCGACTACATCAACGAGCAAATTACCGAAATGGATGTGCTCGGAGCTTCCAATAAAATAAGCTTCTACCTGCTTTACCTCAAAGGTGTGGTTAATTTTTATGGAGGCCAATACAGTAAGGCCTACAGTTATTTACTTAAAGCCAGAAACTACACCAAATACCTCGAAAAAAACAGCCGGTGGGTTTTGGTGGACGCCTCCGTTTTTGCGCTTATGGTCTTAAGCAGAGAAGGCAACTTCCAACTCATGGATTCCGAAAAAAAATACCTGAAACGCCAGCTTAAAAAAACCGATGCCAACCCTGAACTAATCGCCGCCTTTTTAGACGTACTCAACGCACACTCCAAAAACAAAAAGCCGGCAAAAGTAGAAGAGGCTCGTCAGCAATTCTTGAATTTGCAAGACCGCACCGGACAACTTAAGCTGGTGCATCTTGACTTTTTTTTGGAGCGCAACCTCGGCTAAGCTTTTTCTTCGGTAAACGCTAGAAAGCAAGCCTCCGTTTTACTCTTGAAAAACCCAACAAGAGGAAGGCTCTTTAGGGCTAAGTTTGCTCGCTTAACAAACAATCCTCATCTTTGGCCACTGCACCAATTTAATTTTGCACATGCATATTCAAAACGACTTGGTAGTAGGCATCTCCTACACCTTGCGCGAAAACGGCAACGAAGACATCATCGAATCCGTTCAAGCTGAAAAACCCTTCTATTTTCTTTTTGGATCCGGAAACCTGCTTCCCGCCTTTGAAGAAGCTTTGGAAGGAAAAGCTCAAGGCGAAGACTTCCAATTTGTCCTTTCTGCCGATCAAGCCTACGGTCAGGTAGACGAAAATGCCGTAGTTGACCTGCCGGTTTCTGCCTTTATGATTGACGGAAAATTCGCCGAAGATCATGTGAAAGAAGGCGAATTTATTCAAATGCAAGACCCCGAAGGAAACCCGCTTATGGGTAAGGTAATGAAGCGCGGTTTGGATGCCGTAACCATTGATTTTAACCACCCTATGGCCGGTAAAGAACTCAACTTCGCGGGAACCGTAGTAGAAGTTCGCGAAGCTACCGAAGAAGAAAAGGCCCATGGTCATGCCCATGGTCCCGACAGTGCCCCTCACTAAAGCACGAAAGTTTTTCGCCATTTTTGGCGATTCCTGAAGCCCGGGTATGACCATAATCATGGTTTTTGCCCGGGCTTTGTCGCATATTTGTAGCAAATCAATTTGCACAATTATGTCTCAGTCTCTTGGTATTCCTTCGGTTGACTTAGCGCATTTTACTCAAGGCAACCCCGAACAACGAGCTCAATTCGTTAAGGACCTCGGTGCTGCCTTTAGCCAAGTCGGCTTTGTAGCTGTTAAAAATCACGGATTAAGCAACGACCTTACCGAAACCCTTTACCGCGAAGTAAAAGCATTCTTTGACCTCCCCGCCGAAAGCAAACTTAAATACGAAGTCAAAGAACTTGCCGGACAACGCGGCTACACTTCCTGGGGTAGAGAACACGCCAAAGGCATGACCGAAGCCGACCTCAAAGAATTTTGGCACTTTGGTCAAGAAGTTACCGATAACGACCCCATCGCCAAAGAATACCCCGACAATATCTGGTGCGAAGAATTGCCCGAATTCAATAAAGTGGGTATGGAAGCCTACAACCGCCTCGAAGAGGCAGGACGGCAACTCCTCCGCGCCATTGCGCTTTACCTCGAACTCGACGAAAAATATTTCGACGACAAAATCCACAACGGCAACTCCATTCTTCGACCCATTCACTACGGCCCCATTCTTAATGAGCCCAAAGGCGCCGTAAGGGCCGGTGCGCACGAGGACATCAACCTCATTACGCTGCTCATGGGCGCTTCTGCCGATGGCCTTCAAATCCTCAACAAAGCCGGTGAGTGGGTATCCGTTACCGCACTTCCCGACCAAGTAGTGGTTAATGTAGGCGATATGCTCCAACGCCTTACCAACAATGTCCTAAAATCCACAACACACAGGGTTATTAACCCTCCAAAAGAACTTTGGCATACCAGCCGGTATTCCATTCCTTTCTTTTTGCACCCACGCTCCGAAATGCGCCTGGACTGCTTGGAATCTTGCATTACGCCAAACAATCCTCTACACTACGAACCTTGCTCTGCAGGCGAATACCTGGACCAACGACTTCAGGAAATTGGCCTTAAAAACTAAGGTTTTGTGTATTTTCACGTAAATTTGATACATCTCTTGCCCTCGGGTAAGAGATGTATCTTATTTTTATCCGCATGAAACACCTCCTAGCAGCGCTCTTTTTCGTTTTTGTTTCGGCTATTCAAGCCCAAGAAAACGGCGAACAACTTCATACCTGCTACAACCAGTGGGCCAAAGCCTTTGACGCGCGCGGCGCCAACGAAGTAAAAGACGGTTGGCACGAAGACGTAATTATTTCTATCCGTCACAAAAGCACCAACGACTGCTTCCTTGGTAAGGTTCAAGTAGTTAACGGCAAAGTAACCCAGATTTACATCCGCTTTGTCGACGGCAAATACGACCTCTTTAAACCCAACTTCCAAAGCGAAAAAAACAACGGACCCGACGGGTTTTCGGTAAGTGGCGGCATTACCCGAACCATGATTACCATGGAAGAAGAACTCATCAACGTGATTTTCCAAAACCACCTTAAGCCCAAGAAAAAAGCCTACGAGCGCGCACCACTCCCTTCATTCGACGACCTCTGATGCTGTCCAAAAGAAAATACCTCCTTTCCGCCGGCTGCCTGCTGTTAGCCTTGGCCCTCAACTCCTGCAAGTCCTCCAAAAATTGCGACTGCCCTACCTGGGGCAAAGCCAAACAAGCGCAAAAAGAAGCACAGCTTTAGTTTTTGGGCGCCTTTTCCGCCCTCCGCTTTTAGTGCAAGCATGCCCTTGCTAGCGGTGCTAAGGCCTCCGGTAGTTCGCATGCGCTCCACTTCCTCGGCCAAGCTCCGCTGCAAGCCCATACTTCCAGCTAACCGCTCAGGTCGGGGCGCTTAAGCTCCGTAGATAAATTCACGCAAAAAATATACCAAAAACAAGCCCAACACCTAACGACCGCTTACGCTTTGTATTTTCAATACGAAGCCCCTTACCAAAGTGTTAGGACAGGGTCGCCGCCCGAATAGCAGCGCGTCAACGGTTTCACTTCGCTATACCCGGACCTACCTCCAAATCACAGCATAATCTTGTTCGTTGGCTATTTGCTCGTATTTTTGACCTTCTGTAGGTAACCCGGCATGCTTTGTGCCCAAAACCATAAGCGCGATCCTATGAAACATCAAAATAAATACGAACTCCTTTCCAAAAAACAGCAAGAAGCACGCCTTGGCGGAGGAGAAAAACGAATTGAAGCCCAACACTCCAAAGGCAAACTAACCGCCAGAGAGCGCCTTGACCTACTTCTTGACCCCGGATCTTTCGAAGAAATAGGCATGCTGGTAACCCACCGCTCCAAACATTTTGGCCTAGACAAACAAACCTTTTTGGGCGATGGTGTAATTACCGGTTACGGAACCATCGATGGACGGCTAGTCTATGTATTTTCTCAAGACTTTACCGTATTGGGAGGCTCTTTAGCCGAAGCCCACGCCGAAAAAATTTGCCGCATCATGGATTTGGCCATGAAAAACGGCGCTCCGGTCATTGGACTTAACGACTCCGGCGGTGCGCGCATTCAAGAAGGCGTTGTTTCGCTGGGTGGCTATGCCGACATCTTTTATAGAAACACACGGGCCTCCGGGGTAATTCCTCAATTGTCTGCCATTATGGGGCCATGTGCCGGTGGTGCCGTATACTCTCCCGCCATTACCGACTTCACCTTAATGGTCGAAGACTCCTCGTACATGTTTGTTACCGGCCCAAATGTGGTCAAAACCGTTACCCACGAAACCGTAACCAGCGAAGAGTTGGGAGGAGCCTCAACCCATGCCGAAAAATCCGGAGTAACGCATTTTGCCTGCCTCAATGAAACCGACTGCATTCGGCACCTTAGAAGACTGCTTCGGTATATTCCACAAAACTGCGAGGAAAAGCCCCTGAGTCTTCCCTACACACCCGGCAACGAACAACGGCCTTCGCTAAACCACATCGTTCCCGAAAACCCAAACCAACCATACGACATCCGCGAGGTAATTCGGGAGGTAATAGACCCGGAGTCTTTTATGGAAGTCCATAAAGATTATGCCGAAAACATGGTGGTGGGCTTTGCCCACTTAGCCGGAAAAAGCATTGGCATTGTAGCCAATCAACCTGCCTTTTTAGCCGGAGTACTCGACATTAAATCCTCTACCAAAGCGGCGCGCTTTGTGCGCTTTTGCGATGCCTTCAATATCCCTTTGCTGGTATTCGAAGATGTACCCGGATTTTTGCCCGGAACCGATCAGGAATGGAACGGAATCATCACCAACGGTGCCAAACTACTATATGCCTTTTGCGAAGCCACCGTGCCTAGAATAACCGTAATTACCCGCAAAGCCTATGGGGGCGCCTACGATGTAATGAACTCCAAACACATTGGTGCCGACATGAACTTTGCCTGGCCCACAGCCGAAATTGCCGTAATGGGTGCCAAGGGAGCCGCTGAAATTATTTTTAGACAAGAAATAGCGGCTGCAGAGGATCCGGAAGCCAAACTCAAAGAAAAAGAGCTAGCCTATGGTGAGCAATTTGCCCACCCCTACGAAGCGGCCGCCAGAGGTTATGTAGACGAAGTTATCATGCCTGAGCAAACACGAGCCAAACTCATTCGTGCCTTTGCCATGCTCGAAAATAAAAGCGAAAGCCTCCCTCAAAAAAAACACGGAAACATTCCATTGTAAACAGCTATGCATATATTGGTTTTAGGTAGCGGAGGAAGAGAACATGCCTTGGCTTGGAAACTGGCACAAAGCCCCTCTTGCGATACGCTTTTTGTAGCTCCGGGAAATGCCGGGAGTCCAAATCGCGTAAACCTAGACCCCCTAGACTTTCCTTCCATAGCCTCTTTTGTCCGAGAACATCAAATTGGATTAGTGGTGATCGGTCCGGAAGGTCCTTTGGTGGGGGGCATTGTAGACTATTTTAAAGAACAAAAGGACCTGAACTTTTGTAAGCTGATTGGTCCGAACCAAACCGCAGCTCAACTGGAAGGAAGTAAGGTTTTTGCCAAGGAGTTTATGGCAAAATACCATATACCTACGGCTCCTTTTCAAGCCTTTCAACGCGACAGCTTATATCTCGGCTTTAAAGCCATTGATGCCGCCAAACCTCCTTATGTACTCAAAGCCGATGGATTGGCTGCCGGAAAAGGAGTGCTTATTTTACAAAATCCCGACGATGCCAAACGGGAATTGGCCATCATGACCAATCCTGAAAAGTATGGTGCCGCCGGTAAAACCGTGTTGTTGGAGTCTTTTTTAACCGGTAAAGAATGTAGTGTGTTTGCCCTGTGCGACGGAGAAAACTACGTATTGCTCCCCACAGCCAAAGATTATAAGCGAATAGCTGAGGGCGACCAAGGGCCCAACACAGGAGGCATGGGGGCCATTTCTCCCTGGCCTGAAGAAAATCCGGAATTTATGAACCGGGTAACCAAAGAAATTTTAGAACCGGTACTCCAAGGCATGAAAGCCGAAGGGAACCCCTACACAGGATTCTTGTACATAGGGTTGATGGTAGATGCAGCAGGAAACCCAATGGTAATTGAATTTAACGCACGCATGGGAGATCCCGAAACCCAGGCCGTAATGCTAAGAATAGAAAGCGATCTTGTTCCCTTTCTAGAAGCCAGCACCCGTCCGGGAGGGCTTAAGGACATGCAACTTAACATCAGCTCCTCGGCAAGTGCTGCCGTGGTTTTAGCAGCACCGGGCTACCCTGGACATTATCCAAAAGATTTGGTTATTCAACTAAGCACAGAAGCAGAAAAAAAGGAGGCCGTGCTTTTTCATGCCGGCACCAAGCAGCAGGAACAACGTTTGCTTAGCTCCGGGGGACGCGTATTTGCTGCTGCCGCAAAAGGAGTGAACCGCCAAGAGGCCTTAGACAAGGCTTATTCCCTTGCAAAATCTGTAGCATTTGAGGGCATGCAATACCGCCGCGATATAGGGTACGAATGGCAAGATTAGACTTAAGAAGCCTAGCCCTTTTCTAAATCATTCCTTCATTGGCTTAGGAGGAGCAGGCAGGCCATGTTCGGCCAAAAGCCAAGCCATAGAGGCCACTGCAGCTGCGCCCAAACAAAGCTCTCTAGGGTGAACAGCATCTATATTGTCTGCAGGGGTGTGGTGTACATCAAAATACCGGTGAGGGTCAGGCACCAAACCCAAAAGAAAGGTGCCAAGCGGCTTTAACTTACTCACATCCACCCCACTGCCTCCGGAGGCCATATGCTGGAGCCCGTATGGCTCCAACAAAGGCAGCCATGACTTTAACCTTCTTTCGCCCAGCCATTCGGTGGCTCCTAAAGCTTCGTAACTAAAGCCTCTGGGGCTAAACCCTCCTCGGTCAGACTCAATAGCAGCCAAATGGATAAGGCCTCGGTCGGCCTCTGCCCGTGCCGAATCGGCATAGGCTTGAGCTCCCCGCACCCCGCTTTCCTCGTTCATAAACAACACGCAACGGACGGACCTTCTAGGCCGAAGGTTTAGCGTTTTCAGAATGCGTAGGGTTTCCATGGCATGAACCACACCGGCACCATCGTCGTGAGCACCTTGGCTATTGTCCCAACTGTCTAAATGTCCGCCAACCAGCACCACTTCTTCGGCTAAATCCCGCCCATGCCATTGAGCTGCTACATTGTAAGAAAGTACAGAATCTTTTGGGCTGCAGCTAAGCTGCAATCGAACCTCAACCTTTTCCCCTTGGGTTAAGAGGTCCGCCAAAAATGCGGACTCTCGCACCGGTATTGCTACGCCGGGAATAAAAGGCGGCTTTTTATAATGCATGATTCCGGTGTGGGCATGATGGTCGTGCCCCAAGCTCAGAGAACGCACCAATACGGCCTTTGCGCCCTTTTGAGAAGCAACATCTGCCCCCAATACCCGTTGAGCGCCGCAAGCCCCATAGGCAGCAAAAGTGTTGATTAGTCTGGGATCCATAGCCTGATTGAGCAGCGCAATTTTACCCTGAAGCGCCTGTTCAGGCATTGCCTTTAAGGCCTCCATATCCTCTACCAAAACCAGGTTGGCGTGCAGCCATTCGCCTTGCGTACCATAAGATCCGCCAAGCTCGGTGAACTCTAAGTTTTGCCATGCTCCTTTGGCAACCCTATACTCCACTTTTCCATGGCCGCGTTCCCAAACGGGGACCCAGGTGGGTTGAAGCCAAACCGAATCGGGCTTGAGTTCTTTGAGCCAATTAAAACAAAATTCTACCGCCAATTCTGCGTTCTTTGAGCCGGAAAGCCGAGCCGGAGCTTTAGCGCAAAGTGCTTGGAGCGTAGTAAAGGCCTTTTCAGATACAAGAGCCTCGTCGTAAATACGTCTCAAAACCAAGGAGTCTTCTTGAGCACACAAGGCAGAAAATTGGGAAAAGCTTGCCAAGAGCAGGGAATATCTTACACCTTGACCCAAGAAATACGGCATTAGCCGTACCTTCGGGCAAAGTTCAAATGCGCTATGGAAACGAAAGAAGAAATTGTACAAGACTGGCTTCCAAGATACACGGGAACGCCTTTGGATCAATTTGGTGAGTATGTGCTGTTGGTGAACTTTCATAATTATGTTGAAATGTTTGCAGAAAAGTTTGGAGTGCCTGTTGTTGGTGAGGACAAGCCCATGCAAACAGCAACCGCCAACAATATAACAATTATCAACTTTGGAATGGGCAGTGCCATGGCTGCCACCATTATGGATTTGCTTTCGGCAGTAATGCCAAGAGCGGTTTTATTTTTGGGAAAATGCGGTGGACTAAAAAAGACCAAAATAGGCGATTTGGTGCTTCCCATTGCTGCCATTAGAGGGGAGGGTACCTCCAACGACTACATGCCGCCCGAGGTGCCGGCACTTCCCAGCTTTCGCCTTCAAATGGCTGTTTCGGCTATGATTCGCGAACACCGCTGCGATTACTGGACAGGCACGGTATACACCACCAACCGTAGGGTTTGGGAGCACGATACAAAGTTCAAAGATTACCTCCAGGAAATTCGAGCAAACGCCATAGACATGGAAACCGCCACCATTTTCACCACAGGTTTTGCCAATGGCTTACCTCATGGTGCCTTGCTTTTGGTGTCGGACAATCCTTTGGTTCCCGAAGGGGTAAAAACCAGCAAAAACGACCAAAAAGTAACCCGGGCTTTTGCCGAAAGGCACTTAGACATTGGCATAGATTCTTTGGGAGAGCTTAGAGATTCGGGCGAATCTGTGAAGCATTTGAAGTTTGAGTAGCAGGCTTTTTTGGCTTCTGTTTATTTTTTAGCCAAAGGAAACAAAGCGGCTAACCGGCGGAGGGATTGAAGCCGGGAGCGGTTAAGGTTTGGCGCCATGTAGCCCTTAGGCGAGGAAGTGGCGCGCAGCAAACTACCGGAGCCTTAGGGATACAGAGCGCCAAGCCTTAACCCGAAGGCTGAAAGCCCGTTTCCGCCCCAAATACCCTTAGTCTAAATGGGCAGGAAAGCCGGGGTAATCGAAAGGCTGAATGAGCGTGGGGTCGTTGGGCTCCACATCCCGGCGCGTAATGTTTTTTCCTATAGAATAGGCCTCCAATTGCCCATTGGTCAGCGGTTTAGCCACTTGCATAGCCTCCTTAGGCGAGCCATGAATCCAGGTTTGCCAATCCTCGGCTTTGGTGAAACAGAGCGGCATGCGCTCCTTGCTGTTGTGAATGTAGGCCATCATTGGGTTTGCAGGCACCGTAACCACGCTCATACTGTATAAATCCAGCGCACCATTGTAGGTCCATATGGCTCCTAAAGCCAACAATCGGTTTTGGGTTGCTTGAATTCGGTAAGGAACTTTGAGCTTTCCCTGGTGCCTCCATTCGTAAAAAGCATCGACCACGGCAACTCCGCGGCGGTAGGTAAATGGCCCTTTCCATGCCTTACTTTGTTCGAGGTTTTCGACCCGCGCATTGGCCATACGTTTTGCCCAAGCCGGGTCAAATGAGGCATTCCAAGAGGGCGTCAGGCCCCAATACATAGGCTGCAACTGAGGACCATCGGCTGTAAGCATGGGTAGTGCCGGATGGGAGCTGCGGTGCACAGAAACCAAAAATGTTGGCGGAAAAAGGACTTGCAACAAGGCTTGAGCCTCAAATTGCGCCTGCACCTGTTCGGGCTTAAAATAAACGGAAGCGTTGTAGCACATCAGTCGCCCACTTGTTCGGGTTCACCCACCGGAGTATTGGCATCCGGCGGCAAATGGCGAAGCCTTTGCCCCTCTTTTGGGCGCAGGTCGGGCACATCGGGTTTGGGTGCCGGTCCACTTTCGGCAGGTGTTTGCTCATTGGTCTTTAAGGGCCGTTCGGTACTTCGGCAAGAAATGGAACCCAAAAGGGCAAGAAACAGCGCCGAAAGAAAGAAAAAGGGCTTCATTGGAGGGATTTTATTACATTAGAGAATTGCGGGCTATGAGGAATGTTGAGCCATTAAAATTACAGAGAATGGGGAGGTTTTTAGTCATTTTTTTGTGCTTTTTAAGCACTTTAAAGGTCCATGGAGGCCCTGGAGACACTTTATTTCATGTGCAAAGCCACGATAAAGTGCACCTGAATTGGTTTGGCAACTTTGACCGCTGGGCCGACTTTCCTACCGCAGGCAGCGGTCCTTTTTACAGAGTGGTGATGGACTATACTTTAGGCTGCCCGTCTACAGGCTGTTCGGAATGGGACTATACCACACAGGTATTTTTGAGGCACCGCACAGGAGTTATGGACAGCAATGCCGTTCAACATCCTTACTTTACCGTAAACGGCAACAGTCCGGACTCTGTAGGCTTGTCGTTTAGCCCTACGTACATTACGTTTTGGGACACCCTAAATCAAGAAGTAGACACCACTTTTTACCCCCAAGTTCAAGTGGTTCTATTTCAAAACCCAAGCCAACCGGGACAAGCCACCGACACCCTTATGGGCTGGCCGGTGTGGTCGTGGTACCCTTTGTTTGATGCCAACGGCCAGGTTATAGACTCCGTTTGGTGGGCTGCCGACTCTGTGGTGCAGCAAAGTTTCAGCACTACATACCAAGTATTCGAAGTAATAGAAGATTATGAACTTGGACGGGTAATCACCCCCTTTTCGGGCACCTTTGGTACCGGTTGGTCTTGGCGCTGGAGTTACGATGTAACCGATTATCAGCATTTGCTTAAAGATTCGGTAGAAATTCGAGCCAAATACAGCGGATGGCAAGACGGGTTTACGGTGAGCCTTGATTTTTATTTTATTGAGGGCAATCCGCCTTTGGAGGCCCTTCAAATAAAAAAAATGTTTGGAGGCTCGTTTGCCTATGGAAACCCCAACCAACCCATTAATAACCGCATGCGGCCCTTAATGCACAAACCTTTAGCACAGTCCGCACGTACCGATGCCCTTTTGCATATTACGGGTCATGGATTTGGAGGAAACGAAAATTGCGCAGAGTTCTGCAGTAAAGCCTATTATTTAGATGTGGATCAACAACAAAGAGCCTCGGCTCAGGTTTGGCGCGATGGCTGCGGCTGGAATCCAATTTTTCCGCAAGGCGGCACCTGGGTTTATGACCGCTCCAATTGGTGTCCCGGCGATAAGGTAGATTGGTACCGCCACAAGGTCAATAGCTGGTTGGGCAGCGACAGCAGCGAAATCCGTTTTAGAATGCAAGATTTTGTGAACATAAACAACAACAACACCAGTTATATTGCAGAAGGGTATGTCATTGATTATGCCGCTCCGAGTTATCCGGTGGAAGCTTCTTTGGAATCCATTTTGGCTCCCTCAAATACCCTTCCGAACAGTAGGCACAACCCCATTTGTGGAAGCCCTGTGGTGCAGGTGCGCAACGAGGGTGCACAGACCTTAACAGAGCTGAGTTTTGAGTATGGTGTGGAGGGTGGTCCCATGTATAGCCATACGTGGACCGGACAATTGGAATTGTTGGAAACCGAAACCATAGAGCTTCCTCCGATTGGCTCCTGGTTTAATGGGTTTGGGCAAAAAAAGTTCGTGGTGCGCATTGTGCAAGCCAACCAACAAAGCGATGCCCTAAGCTTCAACAATGAAAAGACCAGCCTATTTGAATCGGTACCTCAGTTTCCCGACTCCATGGTGCTTTTTCTTAAAACCAATGTGCGCCCCAACGAAAACAGTTGGGAATTGACCGATGCTCAGGGTCAGGTGGTAGCTTCAGCAAATGGCTTTGCGGCCAATGCCATTCGCAGAGACACCTTGCGTTTAAGCCCTGGCTGTTATCGATTCCGCTTTTTAGACACGGGAGGAGATGGCTTGTCATTTTGGGCCAACCCTAATGCAGGCAACGGCTTATTGCGCTTTGAACAAATCAGTACCTCAGGGATTCAGCCGCTCAAAATTTTTCAACCGGACTTTGGCAGTGGGGTAGATTTCAGCTTTACCGTGGGTTATGAAATGAATGTAGTCAACGAAAAAAAGCTCTATTGGTCATGCTATCCGGTGCCAACCTCGCATGGACTCAGCATTGATTTAAGCATGCTTCCGGAGGGCCTTTATGACCTTAGTTTGGCAGATATGCAAGGTCGAATACTCAAACGCGAAACCTTGAACAAGGGGCTGCATCACTGGGACATTCAAAACCTCAGTCCCGGGGTATATCTACTTAGCATGGAGAGTCCTGAGGGACAAATAGACCTAAAAAGGGTGGTAAAGCAGTAAAAAGAAGCCAAACAAAGGGCTTGTAGCTCAAAGAAAACCTGTATTTTGGGGTTCATGCAGTCTTTAGAACCCCGAGAACAGCAGTGGCTTGAATCCTTTCGCCGCGACATCCACAAGCACCCCGAAATTGGTTTGGAAGAGCACCGAACCTCCCAAAAAGTAACAGAGGCTCTTGAGGATTGCAAACCCGATCATAGCTTAGAGTTAGCAGGGACTGGAAGGTTATTCATCTTTGGAACGCAGGGGCCTATGCTAATGATTCGTGCCGAATTGGATGCACTTCCCTTAAAAGAAGTAAATCCGGATTTACCCTACGCATCGAGTGTGAAAGGGAAAGGGCATTTATGCGGTCATGATGGCCACATGACCATGCTGGTGGGCTTGGCAAGAAAGTTGGCCCAAAAGCCCATGGAAGGAAAGCGTATTGCCTTGTTATTTCAGCCGGCCGAAGAAACCGGGCAGGGAGGTCCGGAAGTTGTAAAAGATCCCGTATTCCAAAAACATAAGCCGGACGCAGCCATAGCCCTGCACAACATTCCGGGCATTCCCTTAGGCGAAGTCCGCATAAAAGATGGGGCTTTCACCCCTGCATCGCTGGGAGCCACCCTATTTCTGGAAGGCAAAACCAGCCATGCAGCAGAACCTCACAGGGGCATCAACCCTGCCTTAGCCATGGCTCAAATTGCCATTGGAGCCTCTAAAATGGTGCAGCCTGATATTTCAAAAGCCGATTTCAGTTTGCTTACCCCGGTAGAAAGCCAAATGGGCAGCAAGGCCTTTGGGACCTCTGCCGGGGAAGGATTTATGCGCTATACCTTAAGAACCCTGGACAATGAAGGTTTGGAATCATTGCACCGCCGATTTTTAGAAATGGCTCAAAAAGAAGCCGAAAAAGCAGGACTGCGCCTTTCGCATACCCAAGAGGAAGTATTTTTTGCCAACCAAAACACCCCCTATTTGTGCCGTCAATTGCGCGAAACGGTGCGTGACTTAGCGGCACCATTGAAAGAGCTCGAAGTTCCTTATCCTTGGTGTGAAGACTTTGGCGCCATCACCCAGGAAGTACCCGGCATGATGTTTGGCCTAGGCTCCGGCGAAGACCAACCGGCGCTGCATAACCCGGATTTCAACTTCCCCGACGCCCTTTTAGGCCATGGTATTGCCCTCTTTTATGCCTTTGCCCAACAGTGGAACCCAAACGCATGAGAAACACCTCACGCATACTGCTCAACCGAGAATCCTTAAAGGCTAACCTTAGCTTTTTGCGCCGCATGATGGGCCAAGACCGACTCATTTCTTTGGTGGTTAAAGGAAATGCCTATGGCCATGGCATTCATGCCTACGTGCCTTTGGCCGAGAGCTTGGGCATGCATCACTTTTCTGTATTTAGTGCCTGGGAGGCCTGGCAAGTAAAAGAGGCCGCCAATCAGCCATGCGAAATAATGATTATGGGCATGCTGTTTCCGGATGAGCTAGACTGGGCCATTCGGCATAAGGTTTCCTTTTTTGTATTTGACTTAGACCGGCTTCGCTTGGCCATAGAAACCGCAAAAAACCTAGGCATCCCTGCTCGAATTCACCTAGAAGTAGAGACAGGAATGAACCGAACAGGTCTGGAAAGAGGCTGTTGGGAAGAAACCTGCCGGCTGTTGCACCATAACAAACAGTGGTTGGTATTTGAAGGGCTTTGCACCCATTTTGCCGGTGCCGAAAGCATTGCCAACTATGCCCGTATCATGCGGCAAAAAAAACAGTTTGGCATGGCCCGTGCCTATTTTGCCAGTCATGGACATAGACCCAAACGTTACCATTGTGCCTGCTCTGCCGCTGCCATTCGTTATCCTGCCACGCGCATGGATATGGTGCGCATCGGCATTCTTCAATATGGCTTTTGGCCTAGTCGCGAAACCTTTATCGAATACGTTAAAAACAGAAAACGAAAAGACGATCCGCTTAAACGAGTCATTCGTTGGGAGTCCGAAGTAATGAGCACAAAGCAGGTAGCCGAAGGCGATTTTATTGGATACGGCACCAGCTTTTTGGCTCCCCGGCCTATGCATATTGCCGTGGTGCCTGTAGGCTACTCCCATGGATTCAGCAGAGCGCTAAGCAATAGTGGGCATGCCTTGGTGCGAGGACGACGTGTGCCGGTCATTGGCACCATAAATATGAACGCCCTAAGCTTGGACATTACCGATGTCCCGGAAGTTGTTCCCGGAGATGAAGTAGTGCTCATTGGTCATCAAGACGACCAAGAAGTCTCTGTGGCTTCTTTTAGCGAAATGAGCAGCCAGCTCAACTATGAACTGCTCACGCGGCTTCCTATGGATATTCCCCGACAAGTATATCCCATTACTCCTTCCGATGCACCCAAGTCAGGCTAAACTGATGGCCGCTGCCCGTGGAACCTCGCACCACATAAATACCGGAAGCTAAGGAAGCATCCAAAGGAACCTTAAGCTCCTTTGCATCCACCTGTTCTCGGATTGGCCTGCCCACCCGTTTTCCTGAAGAATCAAAAACTTCAATGCCTACTTGACCTAAAACATCCGCTGCTTTCAACCACAGGGCCGCCCCATTTCCTGGGTTTGGAAGCAATTGTGCTTCAAAAGGCAAGGGGGCATCAAAGGCCTCAAAAGCCATGCTCTGGTCCTGCTTTATCCAAACTTCAAAAACCCTAAGGCTTGCTTTGGTCAATTGGGTTTGATTGGCCGAAAATGGATTGGGCGAGCTACTTTCCAATCCCCCCAGCAAATAGCCCAACAAAAAGGAGTCGGCTTGCATCTCATGCAATCGAAAAACACCATTGGAATATTGGGGTGCTAAACTCACGGGCACAAACTCGGCCGAGGCTCCAAAATAACCGGGAAGGATGTCCGGCATCACAAATTCCGCCAAACTGCTGTCTGCATATCGGCTCACGCGACTAATGGTTGGCACAAAGGGAACCAAAGGGTCGTCTATCAATTGTCCATTTTGATAATAATACCGGCTCATACTACCTAAAAACAAGTGATGCAACTGGTCGTGTATGCTGTCAAACAAACTCAAATGGGCTCCATGATAATTGGCCAATTGCTGGCTAAAGCTTGGCTCAGGAACAATACCGTCCTCTCGTATGCGCACCGGATACAACCAAGGCAAGTCCTGATTTACCTGAAAAACCCCCGAGGAAATTACATATCCGGGTTTGCCGGCACGTGTCATTTCTTCTAATAAACTAAAGTCCCTGCGGTGCAAATGGCCTGGATCACTGAGGCTCTGCACCTGACTCAGCTGCATGTTGTTCCTGTCTACATGAAACCAAAGCAATGCTTCTGTATAGCTTTGGCTGTAGGTGGGGTTTCCCATAGGATTGTACCTGCCGTCGAACCGATGACCACCTGCCACAAAAAGCTTTCCCTCAATATCCCCCATATAGCCGCCGGTAATCGCCATACGTTGGTCTTGAATTTGTTGCACAAAAGAAGATGCATTCCCTTGTTGCCAAATGGCTTGAACCATTCCGGGTACGTCTATCAAACACAGTGCCGGATACGTAATATGGTCTTGAGCAGAACCAACATATCCATAGCCTCCTCCAAAATATAAGGTATCTCCCATTTGGTAAAATACCGGATTGGTTAAAGCCAGCTGCTCGGCAATGGGCACGGGCATTTGAGACAAGGGCAGGGATTTCCAGGTGCCGCTTGCCAAATGTCCAACAAACAAGCTATCGTTATTAAAGCTCTGCGGAAATGCATTAAAAGGCTGCCGTGCATGAAGTCCATCACGGCGGCCACCTACCACCAAAACCAAGCTGTCGTGCGCAGCCCAAGCATAAGAATGAAAGCCGGGATTTGCTACTCCTGCATCCCGCACAAAAACACGCCAAGGGAAGTGGTCTTGCTGACTCCATAAGCCATGTAAGGTCAGCCAAAAGAAGAAAATGATTCCGGTTTTCATACAAGGTGTATTTTGTACGAAATTGCTACCTTCTTTCCTACTTATTGGTGACTTTTATCACCCCGTCATGACTGATTTGCAAAAAGTTAGGATTTAGCTCTTGTTTAACCCCTTGCATCCACAATTCCAAAAGGCTTTCCTTACCAAATAGAGCGCTCTCCAACAAGGCCAAAACATGCGATTTTTGAGGCACGGATAGGTGTTGAATCACAACAGCATCGATGTCGCTTAGCACCCAGTCTCCCCTTTCCGGCAAAGGCGCTAACAATTGCCGCAAGGACTCCATATCGGGATTTTCCTGAACCCGCAATTGTTCAAATAAATCCAAGGCAAAGCGAAGCCTAAGCGCATGATGCTGTGTATCTCCACGCCGACTTGGCCAAAACTGCTCGTGCTGCATTACAAAATCCCAATGGGGATGCCCATTGCTCAACGCAGGCCCGGAAGCCGGATACAAAAAACTTGAAACCCAAGCCTTAAACTCAGGAGCCTTGGCCCAATCTAAAGGATTCCCCTCCAGCAATGCCTCAAAAATACTGTCGTTTAAATCGGCCCGGTCTTGCAAAGCAAGCATATACCGCATCCTAAAGGAAAAATCCTGCAAGCTGTCCTTGGCATACAATTCCACATGCTTCCAGCGTGCATGCTCAGGCAGCTGCAATCGCTCCAAAAAGTGCGTTTTGGCATAGGCTCCTACCAAACGGTGTTGCTCTTCTCCCTTGGCGTTGACCAAAACAAAGGTGGGAAACAGGCGAACGGTAAGAGGAAGGTTGGGAGCCGGGGCCAAAAACTTGCGGATATGCCAGGACTTTAACTCCGGGGCCGGCAGCACTTCCTGCTCCATGCGCATGCAGGCCGGGCAGCTTTTGGTCGAAAAATACCAAAGGCTTTCTTGAGCAAACAAGCCGCCTGCAGAAAAAAAGAGACAAAAAAAAGCCCGGACCATCATATAAGATGTCCGGGCAAAAATCATACCTAAATCAAATTACCAGCTTCCGCCTTCGTTTGAATTGCCGTAGTCGTTTCTAGGACGTGAGCCACCGCCGCTGCGGAAGCCGCCACCGCCTTGACGGTCACGGAAACCACCGCCGCCGCCACCGCCACCGGGACGACGAAAACCGCCTTGAGGACGGTCCTCTTTGGGACGTGCTTTTTTAACCACAATTACATGGTGGTCATATTCGGCCTGATCTAACTCGGTAATAGCCTTTTGCGCGTCGTCGTCGTTGCTCATTTCAACGAATCCAAAACGCTTAGACATGCCGGTTTCACGGTCCATGATAACCTTCGCAGAGGTTACTTCTCCATACGACGAAAAAAGGTCGTGGAGGTCTTCGCTCGTGGTGTCACCACTAAGCTTTGCAACAAAAATGTTCATAGGAAAAAAAGAAAAAAAACGATTGGTCTTAGAACTTACCAATCTGATCTGTAGGCCAGGGCTTATAGAGCCAGATGTAGCTTATCGCTAAGATTTAGGCAAAGCTAGGCCTAAGTTTTTACATACACAAGCTATTTGCCAATCTCTTTGGACTCTTTTTTTTGGGCGCCTGTTCCTGCCCTTAGTCCTGCTCCGTTGCCGTGGGGCTTAGGCCGGCTCCTGTTTCGTCAGCGTTTGCTGGCGCGCCACGTGCCTCAACAGGCCGCCCTAGGCCCCACAGCATCCGGGGCATCCCTGCGGTCAGGGGCGCGTCTATCTTCATAAACCCCTGAGGTTTTCTTCCTTTTTGCTTGCTTTATTTGCGGGCCTCAAAACGAGACAAACCGCACAACAACCATTGCTTAAATTTCTCCGGATCCGGATCGTAACCATAGGAATCACCCAACAAACGGCCTTTATGGTCCAACATTACATACAGCGGTTGAGATTGCTGACCAAAATAGTACGACTGAAAATCAGACCACTGCCGGCCATAAGTAGCCATAGGCTCCCCCGTTACCGGTGAAATCATTTGCTCAGCATCGGGTATAGCTGTTTTGTCGTCGCAGTACAAACTCACCACCTGAAACTCGGTCTCCAACAAAGCCAGGTTCCCCGACTTGGTCCAAACATTCTCCTCCATTAGGCGGCAATTGGTACATCCATAGCCCGTAAAATCAATAAACACAGGCTTTCCTTCTTCGGCAGCTCGTTGCATGCCCTCCCCATAATCGTTGCTGCACTCCAAGCCCATAGGGCAGTGGCCCTCTTCCATAGCACCCTCTGTGTAATGCATGGGAGGAGCCAAACCGGCCAACAACTTTAGGGGTGCGCCCCACATTCCCGGAATTAAATAAATGGTAAAAGACAAGATAAGGGTGGTAAATAAAATTCGAGGAACCTTGAGCTTTACCTCTCCCGGGCTGTCGTGTGAAGTCTTAAACAAGCCAAGCAAATACAGGCTTTGCAACCCAAAAATGGCCACCCAAATTGCAATAAAGCGTTCCCGATACAAGAAATCCCAGTGGTAGGCCATATCTACCGTAGACAAAAACTTAAGCGCAAGCGCTAATTCCAAAAAGCCCAAATTCACCTTTACCGAATTGAGCCAACCTCCCGACTTGGGTAAGCTGTTCAGCCATCCGGGAAAAGCTGCAAACAAAGCAAAGGGCATGGCCAAGGAAACGGAAAAACCAAACATGCCCAACAAGGGGGCAATAAAGTTGCCGGTATTGGCCGCTTCAACCAATAAAGTGCCAATCAATGGCCCCGTACAACTAAACGAAACCAAAGAAAGGGTAAAGGCCATAAAAAAGATACCAATTAGCCCTCCTTTATTAGAGCCCTTATCTACTGCGTTTACAAAACGAGCCGGTAATACAATCTCAAAAGCCCCTAAAAAAGAAATCGCAAAGACCACAAAGACCACAAAAAACAAAAGATTCCAAAACGCACTGGTGGCCATGGCATTCAGCGCACTGGTTCCAAAAATCACGGTAATTAAAAAGCCTAAGCCCGTATAAATCGCCATAATGGATATGGCGTAAGTAAAAGCATTCATTAAGCCTTTGGAGCGGTTGGAGCTTTGCTTGGTAAAAAAGCTAACCGTTAATGGAATCATGGGAAAAACGCAGGGCGTCAGCAAGGCCAAAAAGCCCGCCAAAAAGCCTCCCACAAAAATACTCCAAGGGGTTTTGGACTCGGCGGCAGTTACGCCACAATCTTGTTCGGCCCTTAGTTCGGCTCGTGCCGATTCATCGAGTCGCTGAGGGTCATGAGGAGCTCCCCACATGCCTCCTTGGCCTTTTCCGGCTTCCTCGCAACCGTCCGGACCGCTTCCCGCCACCCCGGGACAAGCGTCCTCATGGTCCGGCACACCATCTCCATCACTGTCCGGACAACCTTTCCAATCTGCTTTTCCGGGCTCTGCCGGACAAGCATCTTCCAAATCCGGTATTCCATCTCCGTCGGTATCGTCTTCATTAGCTTGCTCCTCTCCATTCCCGGTGCTTCCCTCCTGATTATCGTTGGGAGTAGCTCCTCCACAAGAGGACGTGTAGCGTACCTTAACTTTCTGCTCAAAGGGCAAACATTGGCCCGCATCTTCGGTGCACACCTGGCCGTATACCACCACCTCAATATCCATAGGGCTTTGGTAGGAACACAAATCAAGTACTTTACTAAAGAGCACTTTATGTTCTTTAAAATAGGCAACGGGTCCTAGATACTCGTCCTCCTCTTCAACCGGCTTGGGTTCTTTAAATTCCATTTGCCCCAAGGCTTTCCCATTGATGCTCACCTCAAACCCTGTGGGATTTGGCGGGTTTTTCTGCGAATACAAGTGCCAGCCCTTATCTACTAGAGCGGTCATTTGCAATTCTGCGTTCTTTGAATCTTCTCCTATCACCTTAAGCACCCAGCGCACCTGACTAGCTTGAAGAGGAGGAGACTCTTCCTCGATTTCTTTAACAAACTCCACACCATTGCCTGTTTCTAAAGGCAAGGGCGGCTCAGGTTTGCAATGGGCCATTAAAACCAAAAGCAAGGAAAAGGAAAAAAGAATGACGCGTTTCATGCTACTAAAATACAGAAGGCTGGTGAATACAGGCAAGATATTGGAATAGGAATCTTAAAAACCAAGCCTGCCTTAGGTGTCTTTTAATGCCTTTTGTCATCAAGCGTTTTGTTCTGATCGTGGCGTCAACATGAAGCCTCAGATTTTTAATCCTTACCAAAGCCTCAGGGACAGGAACGCCGCCAGAATAGCAACGTCTCAACAATCTCCTTAAGTGAAGATGGAAACATAAACAAGGCGTGCTTTCCCCTTAACATTCAAACAAAAATTGCACAAAACCAAGGGCAATCTTAGAGGAATATAATCTATTTTTCAAGTAAACTATGTTTTACAATCTTAATTTTAAAAAGTAAAAACTCCCTTATTTAATGGTGCCACAAATAAAATTTTAGCTAAAAACTAATAATTTAAAAAAACAAAAACAACCAAATCATTATCAAATCCTTACGGCTTCTACATAAAAAGAAAAAATAAAGAACCATTAAACTATCTTGCTTCACATTTTTTAACCAAACCCTTTTTATGAGGAATCTTAGACCCAAGCGTTGGGGATCGGTGGTTTCTGCGGTGGTTTTGGGCTTATTTATGGCCCTACCTCTGCAAAACCTAAGAGCTCAATGCCCTAATCCGCCAGCTTTGCCGGGGGCAAACGTTGGCAACTCGGTGTGTGGACAAACCACCACCCTGACAGCTACCGGTTCTACCGGTATTTACCGTTGGTACAGTCAGCCAACGGGAGGCTCTCCCCTGAGCAGCAGTAGCGTTTACACTACGCCTACGCTGTATCAGGCGACCACCTATTACTTGGCAGCGGTAGACCCAAACAACAGCAGTTGCCAAAGCAACCGCATTGCCATTTTGGTACCTGCCGGCCCAATTGCCTCTCCTACGGCACAGGGAGCCACCGTAAACTGTGGCTCTAACGCCACCTTAACGGCTACGGGAAGCACAGGCAATTATTGGTGGTACGACTCCCCAACAGGCAATAACATATTGCATACGGGCAGCAGCTACTCGGCTTGGGTAAACCAAACCAAAACTTACTATGTAGCGGCAACAACCAATTCAAACCCCACCCAATTGGTGACCTTCAATTATACGGGTGGTTCACAAAGCTGGACTGTTCCTACTGGGGTTTTCTCCCTTACTGTAGATTTGTATGGTGCAGAAGGCGGTCGCAACAACAACCCCGGAGCTCGTGGTGGTTATGGCGGGCGCGTAACGGCAGACGTTGCAGTTACTCCCGGACAAACCATTTATATTTATGTAGGAGGTTGGCCTAGCACCAGCACCGCCGGAGGTTATAACGGAGGCGCTAATTCTAATGTCTCCAGTTCGTATGGACAAGGTGGTGGCGGCGGAACCGATATCCGCATCAACAGCACCAGCACCAACAACCGCGTTTTAGTTGCCGGCGGCGGCGGCGGGGCTAGTTACAATTGCGGCATCGACGAATCTCGTGGTGGCGAAGGTGGTGGCCTAACCGCCGAAAATGGTTGGTACTGCAACAGCCAAAGCACTAGCAACGTAGGACAGGGAGGCACTCAATCATCATCTCCTCCCAATACTAACTGTGGCAACCCGGGCAGCTTGTTCAATGGCAGTCCCTCTTGCTACCGCGGCGGCGGCGGCGGTGGTGGTTACTACGGAGGAAGCGGCGGTTACCGCGGCGGCGGCGGTGGCGGCTCATCTTATGCTGACCCGGCCATTACCAGCAATGTAGTTCACCAGCAAGGCGTTCGTACCGGCCATGGTATGGCTACCATCCAATACACCGTTCCTTTCTGTACAAGCCAGCGTATTCCTGTACAAGCTGTTTCAAACCCCTTGGGTCAGGCCTCTGTAAATGTGCCGAGTCCCATCAATTGTGGAGACACCATTGCGCTCAACGGTGTAGGTGCCGGTTATTTTGATTGGTACGATGCGCCTACCGGCGGCAACAAAATTGGTCCTGTAGGCGCTAGCCTCAGCCTACCCTTCGTTATGGATACCATGGTAGTATATGCCCAAGCGGCAGCTACCCAAAACCCGGCAACTTCGCAAACCTTCAATTATACCGGGAGCCCACAAAGTTGGACCGTACCTTCAGGAGTAACTGAAATTTCTGTAGACGTACAAGGTGCTCAAGGCCAAGGAGGCTTGCCAAACCCAAACAGTTCCAGAGGTGGAAATGGAGGAAGAGTTCAAGCAACCCTTTCGGTAACTCCGGGACAGACCCTATTTGTTTACGTTGGTCAACAAGGCCAAAACAACAACGGCGGCTGGAACGGTGGTGGCCGTGGCAATTCCAACGGCGGTGGCGGTGGCGGTGCTTCCGATATCCGTATCGGTGGCCAAAACCTATCCAACCGAGTAATCGTTGCCGGCGGCGGCGGCGGTGGCGCTTGGGCTTGCGGTAGCGACCATGGAGGCGCAGGGGGCGGATCAGGCGCTGCAGAAAACGGATACTATTGCAACAGCAACAATACGGGAAGCTGCCAGAATGGTTATGGAGCATCCCAATCAGCGGGCGGAAACCGCTCAGATTGCTGGGGATGTGACCCAAGCGGAAATGGTACGCTTGGCATGGGCGGTGATAATTTTGACTGCTCCAATGGCGGCGGCGGCGGCGGCGGCTATTATGGCGGTGGTCGCGGCTATGACGGTGGCGGAGGCGGAGGATCTTCCTTTGCTGACCCTTTGCTTAGCTCCAACATCTCTCATACCCAAGGTTTTAAAACCGGAAACGGTCAAATCACCATTTTCTACAACAACCCCTCATGCGCAACCGCTCGTATTCCTGTGAATATTAATGTAGCTCCTTTGCAGGCTCCGGTTACCGTAGGCGATAGTGTTTCTTGTGGAGCCACTGCCTTTGTTTCTGCTACTGCTCCTACAGGCCCAATCAACTGGTACACCCAGTCCAATGGTGGTAATGTATTGGCAAGCGGCGCCGGAATTGTAGTACCAAATGTGGTTTCTTCGGACACCCTTTGGGCGGCTACAGAGCGGAACTTCAACAACCCTCAATCGGTAACCTTTGGATTTACCAACTCTCCTCAAACCTTTGTAGTTCCCAACGGAGTATTCTCCCTTGCGGTAGACTTACAAGGGGCACAAGGCGGCAGCAATGCTCAAAACCCTAGTCAAAATCCAGGTGGAATGGGCGGACGCGTACAAACCAACATCCCAGTAACCCCAGGACAAACCGTGCACCTCTATGTAGGTGGCGAAGGCGTAAGTGGTGGTAACAGCGGAAACGCCGGAGGTTACAACGGCGGTGGTATTGGTTCACAACAGGCCGGCGGTGGCGGCGGAGCCAGCGACATTCGTATCGGTGGTACCACCTTAAACGATCGCGTGGCAGTAGCCGGCGGCGGTGGCGGCGGCGGCTGGAACTGCAGCACCGGTAACAACGGTGGTGCCGGTGGTGGTTCAGGAACAGCCCAACAAGGTTGGGAGTGTGGCAACCCCAACACCTGCGCAGGAGGTTATGGAGCCACGCAAAGTGCCGGTGGTAACCGTGGCGACTGCTGGAACTGTGACCCAAGCGGAAATGGAAGCTTTGGCCAAGGTGGTGACAGCTATGACTGCTCCCCCGGCGGCGGCGGCGGCGGTGGCTGGTATGGCGGCGGCCGAGGTGTATTTGGCGGCGGCGGCGGCGGCTCGTCCTACACCAATCCGCAGCTTACCAACAACACTACCCACATCCAAGGCTTTAAATCAGGTAACGGTCAAATTGTAATTTCTTACAACCAAATCCTTACTTGTGCCAGTGCTCGTGTTCCTGCAGCCATCAAAATCGATTCGCTGCAAGCTCCTGTAGTTTCTGTAGATACCACGTTTTGTGGTACAGGTTCTAATGTGTTTACTGCCACAGGCCCTAGCGGCACCTACGGCTGGTATGATGCACCTAATGGAAACTTGCTTGGGCTTGGTACCAGCTACAATACCGGTACCCTTACCCAAACCGACACCCTTTATGCTAAGTTTAACGATGCCAGCGGCTGTCCTTCACGCTACGATTTCGGAGTAATTACCGTAAATCCAATTCCTGACGCCAGCATCGTGAACCCAGGCCAACTTTGCTCCACGAATCCTGCCCTCTTCTTGCAAGTAGCTGATTCAGGAGGTGTTTGGTCCGGAAACGGCATCACAAACAACGGTACCGGTGCTTTTGATCCCGCTCAGGCTCAAATCGGCAACAACCAAATCAACTACAGCATTACCGTGAATGGCTGCTCCGATGCAGACTCTATTCAATTGGCTGTAGTGGCAGGGCCCGATGCAAGCATCACCAGCCAGGCACCTAGCTATTGCGACTACGACCTTACCGATACTTTGGCTAGCCAAAACAGCGGTGGTATGTGGTCTGGAATGGGCATCATAGACAACAGCCTTGGGGTATTTGATCCTGCGGCGGTTATGCCCGGCAGCTACATGGCTTACTACCATATTATGGATGCCAACACCGGTTGCTCCGATATGGACAGCTTAGCCATTGTGGTGAACCCTAGTCCTAATGCGGCCATTAGTCCTGTAAATGCCTTCTGTTCTGCAGATGCTCCTGCAAACCTTAACGCAGCAACCTCGGGTGGTACTTGGTCCGGCAATGGAATCAGCAACCCAAGCAACGGCACCTTTAGCCCGTCCATGAACTTGGTGGGTCAAAACACCGTTCAATACAGCGTAACCGTAAATGGTTGTATGGCCATGGACTCCGTAATGGTAATGGTACACCCAACTCCGGATGCGAGCATTTTGAATGCTCCTCAAAACCTATGTCAAAATGGTGGTCTTAGCCTGCTAACCACCCAAAATGGTGGTGGTGTTTGGTTTGGAAACGGCATCGCCTCTTCCAGCTCCGGCTTGTTTGACCCGGCATTGGCAGGGACAGGAACCGCTCAGGTTACCTACACCCTTAGCAACGCCAACTGTACCGGTGTAGACACCGTATTGATTGCGGTAACTGCTCCTCCGGTGGTAAACGCAGCCGCACAAGGATCAACCACCGTTTGCTCCGGCAACCAGGTACAATTGAATGCTTCCGGTGCGATTAACTACCAATGGATGAACAACGGCCAAAACATATCCGGTGCAACCGGTATGAGCTATAATGCTTCCATGAACGGTCAGTACTCTGTAATGGGTACCGATGCCAACGGTTGCTCCTCTAGCTTTGGTCCAATTTCCGTTATGATAGCTCCCAACCCAATTGCTCAGCAAATCACGGCATCTTCTGTTTGTGAAGGCTTAGCTACCCAAATGAGTGCAGCAGCATCTATCCCTAGCGGTGGAACCATTGCGGCCTACAGCTGGGACTTTGGCAACGGAAACAACGGAACCGGCCTAAACACCTCAGAAACCTATGCTTCTGCAGGTAATTACACGGTTCAGTTGGTGGTAAGCTCAACCGACGGCTGTACAGACACCTTGACCCAAAACGTTCAAGTGAAGGCTTTGCCTGTAATTGACTCGTTGATGGTACAAGGCGCTTGTTTCCCCAACCCGGCTCAGTTTGACGCCTACGTTTCCAACCTACCGGTAAGCAATTTCCAATGGAACTTTGGTGGAACCAACAACGGTTTCGGACAAAGCTTGAGCTACAACTTTAACAACCCCGGCACCTACAACTACCAAGTTACGGTAACGGCGGCTAACGGTTGTGTGCAACAGCAAACCGGAACTGTGAACATCGACGCGAAACCTACGGCAGATTTCTTCTTCCAAAACGGTTGTTCCGGCGATGCCATCAACTTCCAGGATTTGTCTACCGGAAACATTAGCAATTGGAACTGGGACTTCGGTTCTGCTACCGACACCCTAATGAACCCAAGCTACACCTTTGCTCAGGCTGGTGCCTATGTGGTATCCTTGACTGTTCAAACACCTGAAGGCTGCACCGATCAGCAAAACGCTACAGTAAACATCTTGCCTACGCCCGATGCCAACTGGAGTGGAATAAACCTAGGTGTGAATCAAGTGAGCTTTACCACCCTGCAACCTCAATTGGGTGCAAACCACTTCTGGACTTTTGGTGACACCACCAACTCTACCTTGCCTAACCCAGTTAAATCCTACAATCAGTCAGGTACTTACTGGGTATGCTTAACCGTAGAGAAAGACGGTTGCACCAGCACCCAATGCGACTCTGTAATTGCTAAAGACGTATTCAGCTTTGAAGACGGAATGGCCAACGGTTTGCAAATGACGGTATATCCAAACCCATTCGAGGGCGAAGCCTTCTTGAATGTAAGCTTGGAAAGTGCTACCGAATTGCAAGCCAATTTGGTTGACATTACCGGACGTCGTTTGGCAAGCTATGCTTTTGGAATGTTGCCCGCAGGTCAACACCAATTGTTGGTAGATGCACGCAGCCTTGGCTTAGCCAAAGGAGTGTACCTACTGCAAGTGGAGGCCAATGGTCAGGTGTACAGCACCAGACTAGTGAAGCAATAAACTCCATAGAATCATAAAAAAAGGCCGGGCTATTGTCCGGCCTTTTTTTTTGGCCCCCGGACCGAGGCGGTACCGCCCTGCAGCCGCCGGCCATGGCCCTTGGGCTGCGGAGGTGGCGCGCAGCAAACCCACGCAAGCCCTAGGGACATGAGCCGGGGGCAAAGGGAGTAAAGCCAAGGGCCGGAATTGGGCCCCACAAAAATCTACCAAAGCTTTTGGGAAGGGTGTCTTATATTTGAACTATGAAAACACGCGTATTTGCCTTGTTTTGTGCCTTAAGCCTTTCTGCCGTGGCGCAACAGCTCGACATTCAGCAGGCCACCTTGGGGCAGTGGATGGATTTTAGACCGGAAGCTTTTTACCAAATGCAATGGCGCGACGGTGAGCGATTAAGCGCCTGGAAAGACGGCATATTATGGGAAGCTAGCGCCAAACAGGGGCCGGACACCCTACTCACCGCCGAGCGCTTAGCCCAAATTACCGGAAAAGAGTTCAAAAGTGTTCCGTTTTCGCACGAATGGGTGGAACCTAATTTGTTGTTTATTCAGCAGGGATTGGATGTTTGGCTAATAAATCTCGAAAAAGCGTCGGTGGTGTATACCTACGACTTGCCCAAGGAGGCCGAAAATATTGAAGTGCATCCCGCCAGCGGAAAAACAGCATTTACCATGGGGCCAAACGTGTGGATTGCCGAAAAAGACGGCAGTTTATTGGGGCTTACCGATGAAAAAAGAGAGGGCGTATCCCACGGTTCAGGCTATGTGCATAGGCAAGAATTTGGCATCAAAAAAGGGCTTTGGTGGTCGTCTGACGGCCAAAAGCTGGCTTGGTATGTAAAAGACGAGTCTATGGTAACCGACTATCCGCTGGTGGCAACGAGCAGCCGAATTGCAGCACAAAAAGCCGTTAAATATCCTATGGCCGGCATGAAATCAGAAGAAGTAAGCATTCGAATTCATGACTTTAAAGACGGGTCGCAGCGGTCTTTAGACGTGGCCGGGCCAAAAGAGCAATACCTCACCGCCGTAACTTGGGGACCAACAGGAAAGCACATGTATGTGGGTATTCTAAACCGCGGACAAGACAGCCTATCTATGCAGGTGTACGATGCCGAAAGTGGGAAAAAACTGAAGGAACTGTTTACCGAAACCCACACCACCTGGGTGGAGCCCGAACACCCTTTGTATTTTATTCCCGAAAAGCCCGAACTCTTTATTTGGCAAAGCGAAAGGGACGGCTTCAACCATTTGTACTTGTACAATACCGAAGGAGAATTACAACGCCAGTTAACTCAAGGAGAGTTTGTAGTTACCGAACTGTACGGAGCCTTTGGCGGCGAAATTTATTACCAAAGCACGGAGCCCGACCCCAGGGACCGCCATGTGTATGCCGTTTCCCTAAAAAAGAACAAAAAGCGGAAAATCAGCGGTGTTTCCGGCTGGAATAGCGCAGTCGTAGCTCCCGAAGGGCGATACTTGGCCCATAGCTTTGAATCCGCCAGCCATCCCGGAAAATTCCAGATTCTAAGCAGCGACGGTACCGTAAGGCAACTTTTGTTGGAATCAAAAAACCCATACAAAGATGCGGGCATAAGACTGCCGGATATGGAAATGGTGGAATTGAAAGCCGAAGATGGCACGCCGCTGTATGGCCGCCTTATAAAACCCCAAAACATGAAGGAAGGGGAAAATTACCCGACCATTGTTTATGTCTACGGTGGGCCGCATGCTCAAATGGTTACCAATACTTGGTTAGGTGGCGGCCGTTTGTGGGACTACTATATGGCCCAGCGGGGTTATGTGGTGTTCACTTTAGACAACCGGGGCTCTGCCGATAGAGGAAAAGCCTTTGAAGAAGCCATTCACCGCCAACTGGGAAAAGTAGAATGCAAAGATCAGATGACCGGTGTGGCTTGGCTAAAAAAACAAAGCTATGTGGACCCAACTCGAATAGGAGTGCACGGATGGAGCTTTGGCGGTTTTATGACTACCTCCCTCATGACCAAATACCCGGCAACCTTTGCTGCCGGAGTTGCCGGAGGTCCGGTTATAGATTGGAAATGGTATGAGGTTATGTACGGGGAGCGCTATATGGACAGTCCACAAGAAAATGCCATGGGCTATGCCGAAACTTCGCTTATAGAAAAAGCCGGCCGCCTAGAAAACCCGCTGCTCATTATTCACGGATACCAAGACGATGTGGTAGTTCCTCAACATGCCTTGGAGTTTATAGAGGCTTGCATAAAGTCAGGCACTCAGGTCGACTTCTTTTTGTATCCAAGCCATCCGCACAATGTTCGAGGTAAGGATCGGGTGCATTTAATGGAAAAAATCACCCGATATTTTGATTTGCATTTAAAAGGGGTAAACGGAAAATCATTTCGTTAAACGCTAATAATTTGGGGTTTAGCCCTAGCCCCATGGACAGGCCTTGTCGCGCTTATTGAGTCAACAGGGGCGTTTCGGCATTAGGCTTAATAATTTTGTTTAACCTACTCGCCTTGTAAACAGGGGCGTTGGGTGGAAAATATTGTGCATACAACTAAAAAGTTCATTTTATTGGTCAAAAAAAAGTGTCCCAAAGCGGTATTTTCCTTAAATTGAACTTTATAGAAAATGGTGAAATAGTACGTCCAATATTGGTACGGTTTTGGCGTTTTCCCAAAAAACAAGATGTAATTTTGTGTGGCAGCACCCAAGAGGACCACACAAGGAAGAAGAGTATATGATAGAAGTTGCTGACCTGGAATTGAGCCACCATCTTAAGCGGATATTTGGCTTCAACACATTTAAAGGCCAACAAGAAGCCATCATTGAAAGTTTGATGGAAGGCAATGATACCTTTGTTATCATGCCCACAGGAGGCGGGAAAAGCCTCTGTTACCAACTTCCGGCGCTCATTAGCCCCGGCACGGCCATTATTGTGAGCCCTTTAATTGCCCTGATGAAAAATCAGGTGGACTCTATACGCGGCTATGGCGAACAAGAAGGCATTGCACACTTTTTTAACAGCTCACTCTCCAAATCTGAACGAGAACGCGTAAAAGCCGACATAATTTCGGGCTTAACCAAAATGTTGTTTGTAGCTCCGGAATCGCTCACCAAAGAAGAAAATGTTCAATTTCTTCAGTCCATTGAAATCTCCTTCTTTGCCATAGACGAGGCGCACTGTATTTCGGAATGGGGACACGACTTTAGGCCGGAATACCGGCGACTAAGGCCAATTATTGAAGAAATTGACCGGGTGCCAATTATTGCACTAACGGCCACAGCAACCCCAAAAGTACAGCACGACATCCTCAAAAACCTGGGCATGACCGATGCTGCTGTCTTTAAGGACTCCTTCAACAGGCCCAATCTGTACTACGAAATCCGACCTAAAAAAGACATCAACCGCGAAATCATTCGCTTTGTAAGAAAACATCCCGGAAAGTCAGGCATTATATACTGCCAAAACCGGAAAAAAGTAGAGGAACTCGCCGAAACCCTTCAGGTGAATGGCATTCAAGCCGTTCCGTACCATGCCGGAATGGATTCCAAAACCCGGAGCAGGCACCAAGATTTATTCCTGCACCAAGATGTGGAAGTAATTGTGGCCACCATTGCCTTTGGCATGGGCATTGACAAACCCGACATTCGTTACATCCTCCACCACGACATCCCCAAAAGCCTCGAAAGCTACTACCAAGAAACCGGAAGAGCCGGCCGCGATGGAGGCGAAGGCATTTGTGTGGCTTTTTATGATTACAACGACATCCTCAAACTCGAAAAATTGCTCGCCGGCAAACCCATTGCCGAGCAAGAAATCAACAAACTGCTTATTCAAGAAGTGGTGGCCTTTGCCGAAACCGGAGCTTGCAGACGCAAAGCGCTGCTCCACTACTTTGGAGAACACTACCCTTCCGATGATTGCGGCGGTATGTGCGACAATTGCGCCAACCCAAAAGAGCAATTCGACGCATCGGCTCAAGTGCATTTAATGCTAAAAACCTTAGCGGCGCTTACCGGTCGATTCAAGCCCAAACACCTGGTTCAGGTAATAACCGGGCAGCTCAACAATGCCACCAAATCCTACAAACACGACGCGCTGGACTGGTTTGGCAAAGGAAGCGACGAATCCGAAGCCTTTTGGATGGGCATTGTGCGCCAAGCTTTGGTGCACGACCTCATCCAAAAAGAAATAGAACATTACGGCACCCTTTACCTTTCTCCAAAAGGAAAAGCATTTATCGAAAAACCCGAACCCATTTTCTTTGTAAAAGATCGGGATTTTGAAGACGAAGACGAGCAAGACGAAATCCTCAACGCCCGTAAAGGAGGAGGCGCCCTTGACCAAACGCTTTTGTCTATGCTTCGGGACTTAAGAAAAGACCTTGCCAAAAAGCGCAACTTGCCTCCCTTTGTTGTGTTTCAAGACCCTACCCTCGAAGAAATGGCCACCCAATACCCGGTGACCTTGCAAGAGCTGAAGCAAATATCCGGGGTAGGCGAAGGAAAAGCCATGAAGTTTGGAAAGGCCTTTGTTGACCTCATTGAAAGCTACGTTGAAAACAATGAAATCGACAGGCCAAACGACCTGGCCGTCAAAAGTGTAGCCAATAAATCTGCCATGAAAGTGGCTATTATCCAAGCGGTGGACCGCAAAATCCCGCTCGACGTTTTTGCCCGCAATAAAGGCATTGACATGGAACAGTTGGTGCACGAATTGGACTCGGTGGTGAATGCCGGCACCAGACTCGACCTGGACTACTACCTCGGCAAACTGGTGGAGGAAGATGAGTTGGACGACATGTACGACATACTTAGAAGCTCCGAAAACGCCTCACTCGAAGCCTTATGCGATGAATACGGCGACGTATACGACGAAGAGGAGTTGCAATTGGTCCGCATAAAATTCATTTCCGACATGGGCAATTAAGCCCTCTTTGGTTTGTTTTTTTGGGGCCCTGCAAAGCACCGGGTCCTCCCTTCAAGCCCCGTTGCCAAGCACGCATGCATGCAAGGACCTCCGGGGCGTTTGCTGCGCTCCACGCCCGTAGTTCCGCATGCATGGCGCTTGGCTTCCGGGGGCTTTCCGTACCGGCCCCTGGGCCAAAATACAGCTTCCAAACAGGGAGCTTTCCTTGGGCTGCATTCCGAAAACACAAGCTTGTTCGGAAGATAAGAAACATGAAACTTCCTAATTCGTCACAGGAATAGGATCCGTAGGCTCAAGAGCTCTAAGCGTATCCAATTGAGGAATATAGGTTGAGCCAAGAAGTCCGGGCGGTATCACCGTTACTTTAACATCGGCGGTATCCGGTTTGGGGAAATCGTTGTAAAAATCGCTGGTTGACCAAAACAAAACAAAGCCCCCAACATGCGTGGATACTTGAATGCTGGTAACAACATCAGGACCCGGAAAAAAAGTTAGGGGGATTTGATTGTATGCGTCATTTACCTTGAGGTAAACCAAAACAGCACCAGAATCCATAACCTCTTGAGTTATGGCCGGGAAAGAAACTTGGGCATGCCAGCGCACAGCCGGCTCCTTAATCCAATCACTCACCTTAAAGGTTTCGGTTACAATAGCCGACTCAGGAGCCGGTAAAAGCGCTTCTTCTGCACAAGAAAGGCAAAGAACAAGGGCACAAAAAGTGCCTACCCAAAAGAAATTCCGCATAACTCTTTGATTTAATGATAAAAGGGCCGGTCAACATTCCAATATGCGAGGTGTGCAAAAGCAATTTGGCCTGTAAGTACAACAATCGCTCCCATGGGTTGATCCATCTAACCTTAAATGTAACGCCTTCCACTTAAAAAACAAAGAGAAGAGGCAAGGGAGGACTAAAAAAAGGGAAGGGCTGCCGAGCGGCAACCCTTTGCTTCCCTTCTAACCATCTAAATTGTTGTACCTATGAGTAATAAAAGTTATGGATTATTTTTCTAGTCCCAAGGCTTTGCTCGCCTCTTTAAAGTGCTGGAGTTCCTCAGGGTTTTGATGCACCCACTCTTCCAAGGGGCCGGCAGGGATTACGACCACTTTGGAGCGTTGAATTCCCGGAAATACGGGCTCTATAAGGTCAGAGTCCGTCCAAAAAATCGTAAAGCCCCCCACATAGGTTGAAACTTCTATAGAGGTAGCATAATTGGAGTTGCTGTAAAACGTCACAGGGACTTGATTGTAACCTCCGGTGCTCACCTGCATATAGACCAACACTGCGCCCCAGTCAATAATGTCTTGGGTAATGGCAGCATAGGAGACTTCTGCATACCACCGCTGGCCGGTAGATTGCCAATTTTCAATGAGAAAAGTGTCTGACTGAATTTGGGGTTCTTCATCACCACCACAAGCGCTAAAGCATAATGTGGTAGCCAGAACAAAGAAAATCTTTTTAAACGTAGAATTCGCTTTCATGGATAGGATTTATTACCTCAAATTTAACTAGCGCAATTTAAAAATGCAAATTTGACACACAAAAAGTGTCAAAAAGAAAGACTATTGGTTTCATTAGGAATGAGAAAAGTTTCAAAAACGAATGAAAAAACACAAATACCTTAACCAAAGAAAAATTATCCAATTAAAATACCGAATTGATACCTAATTGTTTATTAAAGACAATATATTTAATCATTATGTGCATATTCCGGCGATACTGACCCCCCTTCCGGTGATATTGCCCCCCCTTTTTAGGTTTTGGTTTCAAAGAACATGACAGCCTGACAATTTTACTGTTTTTTC
>JAUHWY010000006.1 GCA_030427255.1 Bacteroidia bacterium
AGGTCCAGGTGACTACCGTGGTGCCTTGGGCGTTTATGGGTAAAGATGCGTTGGTTGTTCCTGTAATTGTTCCGGCGCAGTTGTCTGTGGCGGTGGGTGGGTTGAGGGTGGTTACTGCACATTCGGCCGTTACATCGGCAAGCGTAAGCTGGTCAGCTACGGGAGCGGAAACATCGTTTATTATGACGTTTTGGGTTTGGGTGGAGGTATTGCCAAATCCATCAGCATAAGTCCAAGTTACCACGGTAGTTCCCGGGTTGGTTACGGGAAAAACCACATTGGGTATTCCGTTAAGTACTGTACCGCAATTGCTTGTTGCTGTTGGAGGGGGTGGATTTCCTAAAGAGCACTGACCGCTCAAGTTGGGAAGGTTTGCTTGGCTAGGCGTGATTGTTGTTGGATTGCATTGGGCCAGTTTTTGAATAAAAAAATCAACGCTTCCAATGGAAGTTAAGTTAACGGTACCTCCTATTGGGTCGAAATTACCGGTACCCTCAAAGTATCCCAAAGAAACCACGTCGTTTGCCTGATCAATGGCAACCGCTATACCTCTATCCTCCTGTGCCCCTCCTGACTGGGCAAGCCAATCAAAGTTTCCGAGAGAGTCCAGTTTGAGCAGGAATACATCCCTCAAGCCACCTTGAGCCGTGTACTGAGCAATAGGCGGTCCGGGGTCAAAGTCTATGGTTCCGAAGAATGCACCTATCACATATACATTTCCGGCGGCGTCGGAAGAAATACCCTCCGAAAAAGAGGTATTGTTGGTAGGGTCACCAAAATTATGCACCCAGCCAAAGCCTCCATTGGGATCCAAGCTTAAAACAAAAATATCCCTTCCATTACTATTGCTTGAAATGTTATTTACTCCAACCCCCGGGTCAAAATCGACGGTTTGGTCAAACTCCCCGGTCAGCAATATCCTATTGGAGTTGGTTAATTCAATAGCATTTGCAACAATAATTCCTCCCCCTGTTAAATGCCTCACCCAATTAAAATTACCTGAGCCATCTAAGTTTAAAACGAAAGCATCTGTTCCATTTGCGGTTAAAATAGCGTTTCCGGGTCCCGGGTCAAAATCAAGAGTAGAAGCAAAAAAACCGGTTAAAACAACCTCACCCAATGTATTTATTTCAATATCTACACCCCTTTCGCCCAAAGCACTTCCCATGGTTCGAGCCCAAATAAAATTGCCGGAGGGGTCAAGCTTTTGAACAAAAATATCTTGAGATCCCACAGAGGCAAAGCCTACAGAGGGGAAACCCGGATCAAAATCTACGATATTTCCGAAATAGCCTGTAATATAGACATTGCCTGCATTATCCAAGGCAAGTCCAAAGCTTTCATCATCGGTCGTACCTCCCGTCTGGGTAACCCACAGCAGGTTTCCATTGGGGTCTAATTTAAGTACGAAAAAATCTTCACCCCCATTAGAGGTTAAATTTAGGGTTCCCGGGCCGGGATCAAAATCTACAGTTTCACGAAAAACTCCGGTCACATAAACATTTCCTTGAGCATCGGTTTGAATTGCACGCCCCTCATCTGTTTGAATTCCGCCAAACTTTACCGCCCAAAGGAAATTTCCGGCCGCATCGTGTTTCGAAATAAATATATCATCCGATGAATTTGTGGTCGAGCTTAAAAAAAAGGTTCCCACTCCCGGGTCAAAATCAGCAGTCCACCTAAAGCCGCCGGTTGTGTAAATGTTGTTTGAAGCATCTGTAGTGATATCTTCAGCAAGATCAATATTAATACCTCCTATACCAAAAGCCCAGTCAAAGCTTGGTTGTGCGCCTAGATTGCCCCCTATGAAGGTGAACACTGCGATACTTAATAGCCTAATTTTCATCTGCGTATTTTTTACCCTGAATTGAAATCCTAGCCTAGATTTGCATCCTTACCCATTGTATTGGATTCGATTAAGGCAATCAATGGAGCAACAGCTAAACCGATGGCCCTTTATACCATCAAAACTACAAATTCATATAGTGCTGAAAATCAATACGCCACGTTAATGTTCCATTGACATTAAACTACTGACGCTTGGTAGGAAAGGGCAAACAATTGGCAGAAGGAAGAGGCCTATCCATTAGCTAAACCGACTGATGAATTCACTTTTCCGGTGTCGACTAACTTTATGGGTGGTTCCATCGGGCATTTCTACGTAACCTCCATCACCCCTAATATAGCCTGTGATGTGTCTAAGACTTACAATGGTGCTTTGATGTATCCGAAAAAAACCATATTTCACTAATAAATCCTCATATTCTTTGAGGTTTTTACTGGTTGTCACTTTGGTACCATTCTCCAAGATAAAGTGGCTGTAGTTTCTGTCTCCCTCCAAACGTAGGATAGATTCAATTTTCAAGACCTTGAACCCGTCCACATTAGCGACAATTAGCTTTTGGATTTCTCCATTTGACCCATAGTTTTCTACTAAAACCTTAACTTTTTTGTCAATATCTTTACTTTTCTCCTCAAACTGCTTTTGAAGCTTCTCAATAGCGGACGCCAAGTCAGAGGCTTTGATTGGCTTTAATAAATAGCCAAAGGCACTAAATTTAAATGCTTCAATAGCGTATTCATTATATGCCGTTATAAAAATCACTTCAAAATTTACCGTTTTGATTTGGCCCAACAAATCAAACCCGGTTCCACTTTTCATTTGGACATCAAGAAACACCAAATCAGGTTGAATTTCAGTGATTAGTTCCAAACCTGAATCTACATCATCCGCCTCTCCAATGATGGCAACTTTTGACCCAAACTTTTTCTCGATTAAATTGCGCAATAAAAATCGTGCATCTTTTTCATCGTCTATTATTACTGCATGAATCATAGGTTATTGGTTAAGGTTAGAGTAATCTTTGTTCCACCTGTTTCGATCCCCTCCACTTGCACATTTGCCGATCCTCCCAGACGCTCTTGGGTAATCTGCATGCCCATGGAATTGCGTCCTGGGTTCTTATGTTTGCTTGATTCAATGCCGATTCCATTGTCGATAATCTCACAAACAACCATCTTAGTATTCTTTTGATATACCTTAATTTGAATAGTGCCTGGAGTCTTTTTAGGAAGAATTCCGTGCCAAACCGCATTTTCGAGATAGGGTTGAAGAATTAAAGGAGGCACCATAAAAGACATCGCATCAAGCGCAGAGTCCATCTCGACTGAAAAACTGAATGCATGATCTGTACGGAGTAATTCTAATTCCAGGTAGCCTTTGGCAATAGCCAACTCGTCTTCAAGGGAAATGGATTGCTTTCCACTGTTTTCGAGTATTCTACGCAAAAGTTGAGAGAAATCAGCCATGTAATCGTTTGCCAGATCTTCCTTTCCCTCTACGTAAAGCCGCTGAATACTGTTTAGGCTATTAAATATAAAATGGGGGTTCATTTGAGCCCGAAGCGCTTTCTGTTTTAGTTTGTGCTGAATTATTTTAGCTTTTGCCCGTTGATTTCGGAAATAAAACAAGATGGCCAATATCAAAACCAAAAATGTGAACACTGAAATGACAAGGATGGCCAAGTATAGCTTGTTTTTTTCCCTTACGTTAGCTTCCTTTTCTTTTAATATAGCTATTTGCCTTTCGTTTTCTCCTTTCTCAAATTTCGCTTCTAAAGTATTGATTTGAAGCCTTATGTTTTCTCCACTTATGCTATCCTTTAGCCCATGGAATTTTTCCAACCAAAAATAAGCTTTAGGGTATTGTCCAAGCAGTTTATATGCTTCCGCTAAGCCTTGGTAGGCCTGCCTAACTGTGGGGGCATGACCAATTTCCTTGGCTAAAGCTAAAGAGGAATCATTGTAGGCTATTGCACCGGCGCCATTCTCCCTTATGAGTTCAATACCTCCAAGGTTATTGAATACGACAGCCGCCCCTCCTCGGTCACCTATGCTTTTGTAAGTGGCTAGCGCTTTTTTATAAAAGATGGCTGCACTATCCAGTTCTTGAACCTTATAATATTGATAACCTAAATTGTTGTAGATGTTCGCCTCCCTTTTTTTATCCTCAAATATTTTTGCTAACTCTAAGGCCTGGTAAGCAAATGATAGGGACTTTTCGTCTTGGCCTTGAACGCTATAAACCGCACTAATGCCGTTTAGCGGGCCTATCATTCCTAAGGAGTCCTGCAACTTTTGCTTTATTTCCAAAGATCTTTTGAAGTTGGTCAAAGCTTGATCGTACTGACCTAAACTATAGTGCAAATTACCAATATTATGATAGGCTATTGCGACGCCCTTATCGTTATCAATGCTCTTGTTTAAGGATATTGTTTCCTGATAATAAGCCAAAGCTTTTTCATAATCCCCTTGGTCGGACACTATATTGGCCATTCCATTCAAGCAAGCGCTTTGACCATTTATGTCGTTTAAAGAACTGAATATCTTTTTGCCTTCCATTAAACAGGTCAAGGCGGAGTAGTATTCATTTTTAGAACTGTGGTATATACCATAATATCGGTACGACCAAGCTTCTCCCCACTTATGGTTGGCCTTTTTTGCCAAGGCATGGGCGCTATCCAAATAAAGCCTAGCTCCCTGGAGGTCTGACCTATAGGTTTCTTTAAAGCGCGTATTAAGCGCATACACTCTTATGGAGTCTTGTTGTAGCTGTTCTAAACTTTCTGGGCTAGGGCTTTGATTAAGACCACCGCAAGCCATGATACTGAACAGCAACGGTGCCACAGCAAAACTTTGAATTCTATTTAAAGTATAAATCAATTCGGTAGTAATTCAGACTAAATATAGGCAATGCGTTTTCTTATAGCCGGCAGGCCGTAGGGTTGGTGGGGAATTACCTACCAAAGGCGGAACTGAATTATCGGCTGGGGCCTAAGGGAATTGGCTTTCAAGGATTACCGGAACACCAAAGCAGTTCCCTTGATGCCATAATGGCCTTGGGCTATGGTAGAGCACCCCATAAATTTGTAGGCCTTGCTTTGGCGTCCAATTAACTCACAGAAAAAGAAGCCTGTGCATATTGAATAAAAAAGCCAAGGACTCCTATACCTTCAAGCCCAATTTTGTGCCGTCGGGTATCAGTAAACAATGACTATGCTTCTCTTGAAGAATACAAGAATTACTCGATTGTCTGAACCCAACCAAAGCTATCCTCCAAAACACCTGTCTTAATTCCGCTGAGTGTTTTAGCTACTTTATTGGAAAACTGCCGTTCTTCCACCGGTGGCGGCGTAAAATCTTCCTCATCAATTCGGATGGACTCGATTTGAGCAATGGTGGCGGCGGTTCCTGCCCCAAAAAGCTCAGTCACAGATCCATCTCTTAAACCCTCTTGGAGCTCCGTAACTTTTATGCGCCTTGTTTCTACTGGGACACCCCAAGACTTTGCCAAACATAGAATAGAATCCCGAGTTACGCCGGACAAAATGGTGTCGCTTTCGGTGGTAGGCGTGTGCAGTACTCCGTTCTTCATGAAAAATAAATTCATTGTACCGCTTTCCTCCAAATACTCATGGCTTGCGGCATCGGTCCAAATAAGTTGACGAAACCCTTGTTCTTGGGCCAACTTGGCCGGGTATAAGGAAGCTGCATAATTGCCTGCGGCTTTAGCCGACCCGGTACCTCCGGAAGCTGCACGGGTATAATGTCGTTCCACCTTTACACGAATGGCACCTTGGTAATAGGCCTTTACGGGAGATGTCAAAATCATAAACCGATAAGTATCGGAAGGCTTAATGCCCAAATAGGCTTCTGTGGCAAACATAAATGGACGGATATATAAGGAATACCCCTCCGCAGGGTACACCCAATCCGAATCAAGAGCCAGCAGCTTATATAGCCCTTCCAAGAATAAAGGTTCCGGAAGTGTGGCCATACACATGCGTGTAGCGCTATGGTTTAAACGACGGGCATTCATTTCGGGTCTAAACACCCGTACTTTTCCATCGGCTCCTTTGTAGGCTTTTAGCCCCTCAAAAATGCTTTGACCATAATGAATGGCAGACATGGCAGGATCAAAACTCATAGGCCCGTATGGCACGACCCTGGGGTCAACCCAGTTTTGACCATCAAAATCAACCACAAACATGTGGTCCGAAAAGGTTCGTCCGAAGGTAAGATTTTCCCAATCTACTGCCGAGGCTGCAGAGGGGTGCTTTACTTCAGTACGTATGCTATATGCGGACATAAGGAAATTGGCTTTATTTTTAAGAGTGATAAAGATAGTCAGATTGACTCAAACCGCTTGTAAGAATTAGCCTTCTCAAAAGGGGCATGTGGTTCATTTAATCTTTTTCTTGTTATATTTTGTTAACCTTTATAGCATGAAACAAAAGCCAGGCATTCACCCCGACACCTTGAACCTTCTCAGTGCCATGATGGATCAAATTAGGCGCGTAGAAGGTCCATGGTCTGAGGCCGAATGTAAAAAGCTTAGTCAGCAGGTTGCCGAAACTTGGTTTACCTGGCGCCGGCTGGAGCTTCCGGACAACCACTTGCAAGGCATGCATCGGGAAGTAGTGGGCATACATCCCGGAATACCTTTGCTCCCGGAAGAAAAAGACCAAGTGCTGGAGCAAAGCCTCAAACTCATTCGAAAAGCCCCCATGGAGCGGGGAAAGCCTACTGCTGCTAAAAGCCTTAGAGTGCTACGCTTGGTAGCGGGCTTTGGTTTGCTGGCTTTTGCCATTAGTCTTATTTTAAACATATACTGGATTTTTCAATACCAGAGCAGCAGTAGGACAAGTTTTGCTTCGCCTTCCGAACCGGAACGCAGGTACCAAGATTTATATGCCCGTTTTCAGGCCTTGGAAAACCAAACCCTGCGTCTGCTCCAACCTAACAATTACTTTTTTAATCTTTCTGACCCTTCGGGCTGGGCGCTTAAAGCCGTTTGGATCACCAACGATTCCGGACTACTGATTCACATAGACTCCTTCCCTTCCGAAGACGCTATGACCTTGCTCCAAGTGCCTCAAGACAGCCTTGATCCAATAACCATTGACACCCTTAATTCAGTAAAAGCGAAAGACTTGGTATACTACCTGCCCTTGGCATCAAGGCCCGACAGCTTGCTACTCACTCCTCAAGGTTTATAGGCAGCCAAAGCTTATTTATCGCGCACAAACTCAAATTCAAGTTTAAGTCTCAATTGTCCTTCGCTATTTCGGTAAGGAACTTTTCGAACCTTAAGCGGACTACCTATGTTGTTGTACATCCATAAAACCAATAATAAGCGCAAAGCACAAAGCGCCCAAATAACATAGCTCCAATAGATGCCCGAAATCATGGAGGGCAGAATAAAAGACAGAAACAAAGAAAATGAGGCTTCTGCTACCATTATGGCAAAAACGATACGTGTAAAGCGCGGAAGGCCCCAAACCCCTGCCAATAATAGGAACTGCAGCATACCCAAATACATGACCGGGCCAAAAGAGTAGCTTACAAAAAGCGTCCAAATACTGCAGGCTGACAAGACCAAAAAGTTCAAGGCCACCATTCCCCATAGCAAAAACAAAAAACCTTGTTGCTGCACACGCTCATGCCTCGTGGGCATGGCCGCAAGCAGTTTAGCTAAGGTTTTGGCCATAACGCGCTCGGTAGAAATCACTTCTTTATATACGGCCGACCTCGAATAGCCTAAGTCAAGCAACTGGTGAACCAACACGTTTAGTTCGTAATAAGAAATGCGGCCGGGCATCTTTTCCATGCCTTAAATTAATTAAAAAAGTTCCAAACTACCCCAACTTGAATGGTACGATCTTGCATGGGGTGGTGAGGAGCAATAAAGTATGCATTACCCGTAAGACCTTGATTTACATGGCGTAATCTGAAAAAGAAGTATGCCGTCCGTATATGTGCTGCCACATAAAAATCAACAAAGGGATAGTTTCCGGTACTCACTTGTTGCTGCGCAAAATACCTGCCTGTAAACACATCATAGCCCATGCCACTAAAGCCTGAAATATAGAACACATCCAAGCCTACCCTGAGCTCCAAGTTTTTCTTAAAAAAGCGATTGGTGTAACTTAAATCGGCATGCGCGACTAAGTTGGGTAGTGGCATTTGATCGGTGCTACTGAATTGACCTAAAACAAACAGCCCTAAGTCAATAGGCCCTATACGTTGGTATTTAGAGGCTTCAGCAGAAAAAAGACTGGCAGAACCGGAGTTCTGTTCCGGAATGGCTTGAGCATTCCACCATACATAGTTTGTGAGCAAATGGGCTTGAACTCTTAAGCTTGCATCCCAACGTTTGGCATGTGCCGTTCCATCCAAACTCCATCGCAATGTTTTTCCAAAATCTTGTTGCCATACTTTGGCATTCGACAAAAAGTTTTGAGACAAAAAATCGGGTTCGCTCAAACGCACATCGGCTCTAAACTTAAAATCCAAGCCCTTCTCCCGGCCTAAACTATCTTTCCAATGCCATTGGGTTTCAAAAAAACCGGCAAGGTCGCCTTGATTAAATCCACTCAAGACAAAGGAGCCACCGGCATCTGCGCGTAAGCTTTTGCCTAAGTCAAAGCTAAGGCTTCCCGAAAGGTCAAAATGCTGACCCGAAGCTTGAACTCTTTGAACTTCTTGCAAGGTAGTATCGGCTTGCTGAAGGGTATCCAATGTGCTATACAAGCCATAAGCTATATGGCCTATTTGCAGGCTTAAAGGACTGCCGCTCAAGCTTTTTTTGTTGAGGTACATTTTAATTCCCACTTCATTTCGAAGCGTTTCGTAGCCCAAACTATGTCTGCTTTGAAGGCTGTCCAACAATAAGGCCGGATAATAAGAGGTATCGGGAGCCTCGTCCGAAAATCGATCCTCAAAATTATCGTAGACCAAAGCGTGCACTAAGGTAAGCCGCCCACCGGTAACGCTTGAATCGTTGAGCTGCGGCAGTCCCCAAGGAGCCCAAACCTGTCGGAGTCCTGCCGTATTTCTAAACCCCTGTCGCTGAGCTGCGCCAAATCTAACCGGATAGGTGCTCCGATTGGTATTGGGTAAAAAACTTCCATTGGCTCCAAACAGGCCGCCCAGAATTAGACTTGAATCGTTTCTAAGTCCGCCATTTTCTTGAACGCCATGCGTGTTGTGGGTAAAATGGGCTGTGATTGCATATGTTCTGGCCTTGGATTGGTAGCGGGTCAACACTTGGGCATTGCTGTGCACCGCATCTTGTCTTTGGTAAAGGCCCACCGAGTTTTGATGCCTAAAGCGCAAACCGGCCTGCCAACCGGGAAGTAGGCTCTGGGTATGCAATGCCTGAAAATAATGTTCGCTTGCACTACCCAACTGGTAGGTCATTTGACTAAAAGGACGGGAAGTTTTGAAATAGGGTACCTCTTCGGGAAGGTATTGATTGGCCAAAAAAGCGGACCAACCCAGACGTGGTCCAATACCTTCTAAAAACTGAGGACGTAGGGGGTAAGCTGCGGTTCCTAAATTCCCCAAAGAAGCATTCAGCCTTGCCGATTGCATGGCCGGATCTAAAAATCTAAACTGCCTCATGGTGAGTCGGATGGTGTCGTCTTTGAATTTCCCGGTAGATTCAAAAGAAGCATAATCGAGTACACGAACAGCCGAAGTATCGCCGGCGTCATCTACTTTAGATCGGCTTGAGTTTTGCGCCGATACAACAAAACAATACAGGAAGGCAAAAACCGGGAGCAGGCTCCTCATGGCATATTTTCCAAACGTTTAAGATAATGCTCCATAGCACGCAAAGCTCTACCTCTATGCGATATGGCATTTTTTTCCTCGGAATCGAATTCCGCAAATGTACGGCTGCCCCCTTCAGGCACAAACACAGGATCGTAACCGAAACCACCGCCACCTTTGGGTGCCTTATTGATATGACCGTCTACAGATCCCTCAAAAAGATGCAGGCAACCGTTAAGAAACAAAGCGATTACCGTGCGAAAACGTGCCTTGCGATCGTCCATTGGAGCCATCTCCAGCAGGAGCTTTTTCATATTATCTTCGGCTTTGGCCGTTTCGCCGGCATAGCGTGCAGAATATACTCCGGGTTGCCCACGAAGCGAATACACCTCCAATCCGGTATCGTCGGCAAATGCATGAAAACCGGTGGCCTTATAAAGTTGCTGTGCCTTTTCAGTTGCATTGGCCTCAAGGCTGGTTCCGGTTTCTGCTAAGTCGCCGGAATATCCGGCTTCTTTAGGGGTTAAAACACGAAAACCCAAAGGCTCTAAAATCTGTTTGGCTTCGGCTAACTTGAAGGGGTTTTGGGTGGCCATAACTAAGGTCTGCTCCATGCTTGCTTTTTTGCAAAGGTAAGGTCTACAAGAAGATTAGCCATGTGGGCGGTTGATTGAAAGCTAAACTAATACAAGTCGAGCCCCTTGGTGCCTGCAAATCAAGCGGCAGTGATGGTTACGGTCTCCCTTTAATTATGGGGGGATTGCTTAATTCACAATCAATTTTCCTATTGTCGGGAAATTTTGGGGATCTGAAACCAAAGAAAGCACCTCTAGTTTAGGGAATCCGGCGCAGGGATGGAGCGAGCTAGCTTGGCGCAGACCGGCCCCATTTGGGCAGGCCCGAGGAAGTGGCGCGCAGCAAACTACCGCAGGGCCATGCCCAAAGGGAGCCGGACAAGCCAACTAGCCGGGAGAGCCCGTTTGCGCCCCAAAACAATACCTATTTTTTGGCGTTTGCGTCCATCAAAAAGGCATTGGCAACACGCGCAATGGTTTGATTTATAGGCGTAAAACTAAACTCAAGGTAGTTCCGGATTTTGTCTGAGCTGTACATGTTTTCCTGCATGCTGTTGCTTACCATTTCGCGGCTGATGTTGGGTAGTCCGGGCAAAAAGCGGAGGTAGGGCAATAGGTTCAGCAAGGTTTTTCCGGCTTTTTTGCGAGGTGCAGGCTTACCTATTTCTGCTGCAATGGTGCTTAGGATTTGCATCCAAGAGGCATTTTCACCGTTCAGGATAAACCTTTGATTGGTGCAGCGATTTAGGTACAGGGCATGCATGATGTGGGCTACATCCAGCACATCCACAAATCCGGAGGTGCCCGGAGGTGCAAAAGTCAGGCCCTCGTTTACTTGGGCAAATAATTTTCCGGTATTCTTGTTCCAATCGGGCACAGGTCCCAAAATAACGGAGGGGTTCACCACAACCGCGTCAAGGCCCTCCTCTACTCCTCTCCACACTTCCAATTCGGCGGCGTATTTACTGCGGGCATATCCGGTGTTGGCCGGATCTTTTTTCCAGCTTCGATTTTCGTTGATTTTTTCGGGCTTATTGCTTCGTCCTAAAGCGGCAATGCTGCTAACGTGGCAAAGCCATGCTTTTGGCCGGACGGCCAACATGGCGTTGACCAGCCCGGCGGTTCCGCGTGCATTTACGTGCATCATGGCTTGGTGGTCCTTGCGGTAAAAAGACACCATGCCGGCAGTATGGAACACGGCATCTATGCCTTCCAGCGCCTTTTCGAGGTCAAACATGTCCAAAAAATCGCCTTCAAAAAGTTCAAAAGGCCAAGATTCGCTGCCCTCGGGCCAAAGTTTTTGCCAAAGCTGCAAATTAGCTTGTGGCCGCACCATAGCACGAACAGCCATACCGGAACTAACCAAATGCTGAAGCAAATGAGCACCAAGCAAACCGTTGGCACCTGTGACCAATGCAGTAGGAACAGCCATGGCTTAAAAATACGGAGGCGAAACTTAGAACCGTAAATAAAGCAAGGATTTTTAAGTTTTTCTAACCCAAATAAAACAGAACTAGGAAAACTAAGTAGAGGGTGTATTCTTTTTGGGCTGAAAATAAACCCCGAAAAAATGAAAAGCAGTGCAACGTTTTAAGCAATGGATTGTCTTAATAACATAGGGACGAGTATATGTACCGCATACAAACAAAAAAAATGCCTTTTTTAGGCTTTTTGGGGTTATTAATAGGCTTTTGGGGCCAAAGCCGGTTGCAGGCAGGAGGAGGCGACATGCAAGGTCCCGAAACCGGTGTTCCGGCCTACAGTCTTTTCTATTCTATACCTGATGGACCCAATGGTTCCATTTACAGCCTCCATTACGACTCCTCCTCCAATATGTTGTACGCCGGAGGCTCATTTACCAGTTTTTTGTCGGGAACGACCCAAGGCGATGGCCATGTAGCTGCGCTAAACCTAACAACCATGGAATGGGAAGAGGTAGGCGAAGGGCTAACAGGGGATGTTTACGATTTAATTATGTTTCAAGATACGCTGTATGCCGCAGGCTATTTTGAAGGACTTACCGGAATTCCCACAGGTGTTGCCAAACTAACCCCCAATGGCTGGAAGGCAGTAGGCTATTTAAACGATACGGTTTTTGTATTGCAAGAGTTTCAGGGAGCTCTTTATGCCGGCGGTAATTTTGTGCATAATGTGCCCGGCTTTGCCTTTATGCATTTGGCCAAATGGCAACAAAATCAATGGTCATCTCCTGGTTTTGCCTTTAACGACAGGGTGCGGGCCATGACCGTTTGGGGACAGCATTTGGTTATTGGGGGCGATTTTTCGCATGCCGGCATAGCAGAAGCAAAACATATATTCATTTGGGATGGCCAATATGGCACGGCCATTGATGATCCGGGAGGTCCGGTGCATGCTTTGGCTGTCCACCAAAACAATCTTTGGGCCGGAGGCCCAATCGTTTCTGCTACGGACACCTTTGGCCTGGCCCTATTGGATACCCTTTACGGCTCCTGGGAAAACAAACTGTCCATAAACACTTTTAACCATAACGGCACCTTGCCCGCAAGCACATTACACAGCATGGGGATTAAAACCCTTAGCGTTATTACCAACGAGCATCCGGATTTCCAGAGTCAGCATGTATTGTATGCCGGCGGAAACTTTTTGTATGAACCTTCCCCTCAGGTTGGAAGGCGCGGAAAAAATGCAGCGCGTATGGATATGGTGCAAGGCATGCATGGAGATACTTGGGCCGACTCCACCATTTTTGAGGTAATTGAAGCCGATGGGAAAATATTTCTGGCCGGCGCATTTACCCAATTGAACGGGGTTAGCACCCAGTTCTTAGCCTATTCTATGCAGGAGGTTACGGGACTGGAAACAGCGGATTCCAATGACCCTTGGGTGCTTTTCCCCAATCCTAGCCAAGGCAAAGGTTTGTACTTAAAGACTCCCGAAGGCATTGAGGCTTCGGTTCAAGTTCGATTGCTTGATTTGAGTGGTCGTGTGCTCTGGGAAGGTTTGTGGAATCATTCTACGCCACTTAAAGCAGCTGAGGCGCTCGAAAAAGGCATTTATTTGATTCAATTGCCAAATCATGGTCAACAATTTAAATGGATAAACAACTAAAATAAATCAGCCATTATTTGACGGGGCTCAGGGTAATGGTTAAATTAGGAGTATGGACGGTTTGGAGCAAATTATTGCTGGTTGCCTCAAAAACAACCCTGCGGCTCAACGCAAGCTGTTCGACTACTATGCGCCCATTTTATTAGGTATTTGCTTTCGCTACAGCAGTTGCAAAGACGATGCCGAGGAAATATTACAACAAGCATTTATAAAGATCTTCTCCAAATTGGAGACGTTCGAACACCAAGGTTCTTTTGAAGGCTGGATGAAACGAATTACAGTAAATACCGCACTAAACTTTGTGAATCGATCGCAACGTACCCTGTTTACCGAAGAGGTAAACGAGGTAGAAATTGCTTTCGGTGACGAGCCGGACGAAGCCTTAATTCGGGAAATGGAAAGCGAACGCTTATTCCGTTGCATCAGCCAACTGCCTGACGGCTACCGTCTGGTAATCAACCTTTTCGCTATTGAGGGCCTTAGCCATAAGGAAATTGGAGAAAAACTCGGAATTACCGAAAGTACTTCCCGTTCCCAATTTGCCCGTGCCAAATCGGCACTCAAAAAACTTTTAGAAAACGAACTGCAGCAAGATAATATTTACCATGGAGGAAAAACGATTCGATATTCTGCGTAACAAGGCCGAGCGCTTTGAGGTGCAACCTTCGGAGCAGCTCTTCGACTCCATTTTGGAGCGCATGGCAGGGCAAAAACCCAAACGCCGTTTTGGCTGGATTTGGGGCTCTGCAGGGCTTTCTGTTGCCGCCGGCCTTGCCGCTTGGCTCCTGTTCTTCCCTAACTCAAACAGGTCTACCGATGAACTCGCCCTGCAAGCGCCGCAACAACAAGTTAACGAACCTAACCCAAGTCCTGCTTTAGAGCAGTTCCGGCAACAAGAATCCGGAAACTCCTTAGGCTCTGTTTCGAATACCACGAATGGTAGCCAGGCGGCTGGATTAGTAAACCTTGAAAACGCCCAAAATCAAAGTACCACTGAATCCGGCAGCTCTGCAACCGCTAAACCCAATACAACAGGCCTCGGTAATTCAAGTTTAAGCTTAGCCCAAGAACCTAAATCCCAAACGCAAGAAAGGACTAGGACTCAAAGGGCAAGCGAAAACCCGGATTACAACACCCACCTCACCGAAAACGAAGCCGGCGAAGCAGCTTTTGACCTGGAAAGTCCAAACTCCGATGATGCCGGAATTCAAAAATCTGTTCCCGGTCGCACAAGCGATACCCGTGCACAAGCAAACAGAGGTTCTACGGCCGGACTCAAAAGCAAAAACAAAAGATCGGCCTCCGGTGAAGCTCCCAACAAAAAACGCAAGGGAGACGCCCATGGCCAAGCCCCTGATGTTGACCGTAAATTTGAAGAGCCCGTGGTTACCATCCCAGAAAGCGAAGTATTGAGGGTGGAACCAGAGGTTCGTTTTCCTAAGCCCATGCTTGAGCCTTATTCGTTAAATCCGGTGTTTCGTCAACCTAAGTTTTCCCTGCGCGCATGGACAGAATTCTCTGCCTTCAGCGTAAATCAACGCCTCGCGAAATCCGAAGGCTTTGAAGGGAAAGAAAGTAGCCTACTCAATGCCGAACAACACCTCAACCAAAGAGAGGCCTTTAATCAACCAGATTTTGCCTTCAGTGCAGGAGCAGGCTTAGCCCTTAGCTATAAATGGGCCTTCTTTAAAACAGGAATGCAATACACCCAACTTAATTTTCAAGAGCAGGCGTTCAGTTTCAAGCATTACGGACAAACCGTGTATACGAACGTGACCGACACCTTGAATTTTACGAATGCCCATGGGGTAGATACTACCATTTTGGTAAACCATCAGCAAGCGCATTTGGTGGATGCTGTCGATACAATTCGACACAACAACCGCTCTAGGGTAGAATACCTCCAAATCCCCTTGGTGATGGGTGCGCGTTACGAGCGCGGAACTTGGTTTGCAGAAATCGAAGCAGGTGTGAACTTGTCCATTCGAAGCTCAGGAAATGCCTTGGGCTACATGCAGCCCGACGCATCCAATTTGGCTCCATTCAGCCCCCTTCAAAACGATCGTTGGAACGATTTTGGAATGGATTTAATCACCGGTGTTAACCTGGGTTGGAAATTTGCAAAACGCTGGGAAGCTGCCGCCGGATTTCGAATGCAATATGGCCTGCAATCTATTTACGACCAAAGCCATGTGCTTGATCAACGTTACCACATGATGGGTGGAACCTTATCCCTGCGCTATCGGATTAGGTAATGCAGCTCTGTTCCGGGCTTAATCCATGGCTTTGGCATAGCCCTCGCCAGTGAGCACAGCGGCTCCAATGCGATTGAGAATATTGAACAATCCAAAGTAGGTTCGATTTACGTAAATGGTATGCCTTGAACCTCTTGCGCTTCCATACTTTCTGGACCTTGGATCTTTGCCTAAGCTTTCTCCCAAAGCATTGATTTCTTTGAAATAGGCATCATCGCCAAAATCGAAACGCTTAGTATCGAAAGGCTTCCGCAATAAACCGCTAAGCCTCCTAAAGGAATCTATAAAAAAGGCCTTTTCTTCAGCACCGCTTTCTGCATGCAATATATCCAATCGCTGCAGGTTCCTTTCCATTACCTCATCGTCGGAAAGGTTGGAAGCGTCCAACATGGCAAAATAGGCATGATAAAAATCTTCAGGCACCTTTTTGGTACAGCCAAAATCAATGACTGCGAGTTCGTTATTTGGTGTTACCAAGAAATTTCCGGGGTGTGGATCTGCATGCAACCAGCGCAACTCATGCATTTGGTACTCATAAAAATCCCACATTTTTTGCCCCAAAGCATTCCGGGTTTCGGCATCGTGCGCGCCGTCGACCCATTCCACCAAAGCTTGGCCCTCTATCCAATCCATTACAATTACCTTTTCCGAGGACCATTCCGGATAATAATGCGGAAAAACCATGCCTTCTATGCCCCTACAAGCTTCGGTTAGGGCCATAGATTGCTCAATTTCCAGTAAATAGTCGGCTTCTTCTTGCAATTTGGCCTCTACTTCATCGAAATACGGCTTTATATCGGCTTCCTTCATATTCATGAGCCGCAAAGCAAATGGCTTAACCAGCTTGAGGTCGCTTTTGATGGAGTCGGCAACCCCCGGATACTGAATTTTTACAGCATAGGCCTTGCCGTCTTTCCAAGCGCGGTGCACCTGCCCAATACTTGCGGCATTTATGGCCTCCGGCTCAAACACATCAAAAATTTCTTGAGGGCTTTTGCCCACCGTTTTATTAAAAACTTGAGCAATCAAGGGCCCGGAGAGTGGAGGTGCCTTGTATTGCGATTGCCGAAACGCTTCGAAATACTCGGTAGGCAACAAATTTTTATCGCTTGCCAGCATTTGAGCCATCTTAAGCGCACTTCCCTTGAGCGAACTTAAGGTTTTGTAAATGTCCTCGGCATTGGCCTTGTTTAGCTCCGACCGGTCGGTGTCCGGATTCAGCGCCTTTTTGGCATAATATTTAAGGTAATTGGCACCTACTTTAGCACCTGTGCCCGCAAAACGCGTGGCACGCGCCACTTTGGAGCTGGGAATTCCGGACTGTGATTTCACGACTGGCGGTAATTACGAAACAAAAAACGAGCAAAATCCAAGCCCTGATCCAAGGTACGGTTGGCTCCTAAATCAAAAATAAGGTTCACACTTCGCTCAATTGCTTCATCGCTTGAAGCAAAACCTTCGGAATCATCGTTCATCCAAAAGTTTATTAAAAACAAAAACTGAACCCAGGCACCCTCGGCATAAAAGCGTTGCATATTGAACCGGGAGGGCAATTCCTCACGCTCCACGGCCTCCTCAGCCAAGGACCTGAAAAACTCCTTGAACGCATGTTTAAAATGCTTCCAATGAAGCAGTTTTGGCTCCCGTAAACTCCCGGCTGTGGCCAGCACAAAACTCCGATGGGGCAATGCGTCCTGAAAAAAAGTGAAGAAAAATGCCAAGGTCTTTTCGCGAACCGAATACTGACGAAACGTTTCGTCTTCATGAAGCTTTTGAACCACTTCCTCAAACAACTGCTCCCAACAAGCTTGCTCTATTCTATCTAGGGACGAAAAAATCGGATATACCTGACCTTCGGACAAGTTGGAATCCCTACAAAAGGAAAGCATGCTCCCGGGCTTGTGGCCATTTCGCTCAAAATAAGCAACATACGCCTCCGTAATGTGCTCCTTGCCTATACTAACTTCCTGCGCTTCAGACATAGTTTTGTTTTCAAAAAGAACGCAAAAGCCCCTCAAATGTTGGATGGCAGTTCCACGTTAAGGAAATTTAATAGAAAAATGAGTTTGGGGCGCCTTCTTCCAGAGCTTGTGCGTCTATTCTAACCGGCCCTTTCCTCCGGCGCCTGCCCCTCCAATGCACGCAGCTGCAAACCGGTGCGGGGGCTTCTAAGGTCGCCTCCACCCGGTGCAGCTGCGGCATTCGAGTGGGCAGGGCTCCTGCGGTTGGCCGGGGGCTCCCTAGGAAAATCACCCTCCACCCCCCCATTTTGCGCGGTTAAAGCCAAAAAGCTGGATTATTAATCCAAAAAACAAGTTTCAAAACCCGAAATCGATCACAGGTCATTCACAATGAGAAACATAGAATATTTTTTCTAAAAAAACACCATGCGGGCTAAGGTGACAAAAGTCACCGTACGCACGCAACACTGCAACATTTTGCCCGATTTAATGTATATTTTGCTGTAGTTACAACAAAACACCATAGACAATGAAACATATATACTTAAGCCTTTTTTGGTTTATGGGCAGCCTGCTCATGGCCCAGCATACAAGCGGCAGTTGTCCTTTTCAAATGGGACTAACTTCAGCCGATGCACTTCCTGCCAACCATCCCGGTCAAGACCATGCACAGTTAAGCATGGATAGGGATCCTCAAAAACCAAAGGACTGGTGGCCCAACGCCCTCGACTTAAGCGTGCTGCGTCAAAATTCCGGCAAGTCAAACCCCATGGGCGAAGCATTTAATTACAAAGAAGCCTTTGGTTCCTTAGATTATGACGCACTAAAAAAGGACTTGGAAGCTTTAATGACCAGTTCTGTTGATTGGTGGCCTGCCGACTTTGGACATTATGGGCCCTTGCTCATTCGCATGGCTTGGCACAGCGCAGGAACCTACCGCACAGGCGACGGAAGAGGAGGCGCAGGAGAAGGGCAACAACGCTTTGCTCCGCTCAACAGCTGGCCGGACAATGCCAACCTCGACAAAGCAAGGCGCTTGCTTTGGCCCATTAAACAAAAGTACGGCAGCAAAATATCTTGGGCGGACCTTATGATTTTAGCCGGCAATGTGGCCTTGGAGTCCATGGGTTTCAAAACCATAGGCTTTGGAGGAGGTCGCGCCGATGTGTGGGAACCTCAAAGCAATGTGTATTGGGGAAGCGAAAACGAGTGGTTGGCCAACGAGCGCTACAGCGACGAACGGCAACTAGAAAACCCCTTGGCAGCAGTGCAAATGGGTCTGATTTACGTAAACCCCGAAGGACCCGATGGCAACCCGGACCCCTTGGCCGCTGCCAAAGACATTCGTGAAACCTTTGCTCGCATGGGCATGAACGATGAAGAAACCGTAGCCCTCATCGCCGGGGGACACACCTTTGGCAAAACCCATGGAGCAGGCCCGGCAAGCCATGTAGGTCCGGAACCCGAAGCCGCTCCCATAGAATCCCAAGGCTTGGGCTGGCACAGCAGTTATAAATCCGGAAAAGGACCCGATGCCATTACCTCCGGCCTTGAAGTCACCTGGACCACAACTCCGGCAAAATGGAACTACGACTACTTCTACATTCTGTTCGAATACGAATGGGAATTGGTAAAAAGTCCGGCAGGTGCCCACCAATGGGTAGCCAAAGACGCCCCGGAAATGGTTCCCGATGCCTTTGACCCAAACAAAAAGCACAAGCCCACCATGCTTACTACCGATTTGTCCTTGCGCTTTGATCCGGAATACGAAAAAATATCCAGGAGATTTTTGGAAGACCCAAAGGCATATACCGATGCCTTTGCCAAAGCTTGGTTTAAGCTTACCCACCGGGATATGGGACCCAAAGCCTTGTATTTGGGACCCGAAGTGCCCAAAGAAGACTTTATTTGGCAAGATCCCCTGCCGGAATTTGACCACCCCATCATAGACGCTAAAGATGTGGTTCTACTCAAAGAACGCATCTTAGGCAGTGGCTTATCGGTTTCCGAACTCATAAGAACGGCTTGGGCCTCGGCTTCTACCTTTAGAGGAACGGACAAAAAAGGAGGTGCCAACGGTGCCAGAATACGTTTAGAACCAATGAAAAACTGGGAAGTGAACCGCCCGGCAGAACTTCAAAAGGTGTTGACCACCTTAGAAGGCATTCAACAAGAGTTTCATAAAAATTCAGGGCAAAAACGCGTTTCTATGGCCGACCTGATTGTGCTGGGAGGGTGTGCAGGCCTTGAAAAAGCAGCAAGTTTAGGCGGTGTAACCATTGAAGTTCCTTTCCGTCCAGGACGAGTAGATGCTAGCCAAGAACAAACCGATAAGGAATCGATGGCAGTGCTAGAGCCCATCGCCGACGGTTTTAGGAATTATCAAAAAACAAATTATACCCTCTCCACTGAAGCATTGCTGGTGGATAAAGCCCAGCTTTTGGGCTTAACGGCACCGGAAATGACCGTTCTTTTGGGAGGCATGCGCAGCCTTAATGCCAATTTTGACGGCTCAACCCTTGGCGTCTTTACCAAAAGCCCCGGGGTGCTCAGTAACGACTTTTTTGTAGAACTTCTGAGCATGGAAACCGTTTGGAAGCCCAAAGACGAAAAAGCCTATATTTTTGAAGGCCGGGACAGAAAAACCGGAGCACTTAAATGGACGGCCACACGCGCAGATTTGATTTTTGGGTCCAACTCAGAGCTGAGGGCCTTGGCAGAAGTTTATGCATCGGCGGACGCACGTGAGAAGTTTGTCCGAGATTTTGTAGCTGCTTGGGTAAAAGTAATGGAGTTGGATCGCTTTGACTTGCAGCCCTAACTAGGCTTGTTGGAGCAAGCCGGTGTCGGCTTAGCTCCGGGTGATGCCGCAAATCTGTAAAACGCGCACCTTAAAACCGTCGGTTTGGTTTTTCTCACACCAAACCGACGGTTTCTTTATGGCTTTGCTTGTTTTTTTTGGCTCCATCCAAGGGAAACAATCCCTTAAAAAATTCAACAAAAAAGCCTATCTTATGGCAAAATTGTAAGGTTATGAAATTTATGCTTTTGGCTACTTTGGCTTCGCTTTCTTTGGCATTTTACACCCTCGAAGAGGGTATAGGAATTGGAGACCCCATGCCTATGGCCGATGCAAAAATGAAAGACGTATCCGGCAAATTACTGAGCTTGCAAGACGTAAAAGGAGAAAAAGGGACCTTGGTGATTTTTTCATGCAATACCTGCCCCTTTGTTATTGCAACCCAAGACAGATACCACGAAGTTGCCAAAATGGCCAAAGCCAATGGATTGGGATTAATGGTGGTAAACTCAAACGAGGCCCAACGAATGGGTGTTGACTCTTATGCTGCCATGCAAGACTATGCAAAAGACCAAAACTATTCCTTCCCTTATGTCTTGGATGAAAATCATGCCTTGGCAGATGCCTTTGGAGCAACTCGAACTCCGGATGTTTTTTTATTCGATGCGGAAGACAGGTTGGTTTACAAAGGAGCCATTGACGACAGCCACAGAGATGCCGGTGCCGTTAAAGAAAAATTCCTTGAGAAAGCTATTAAACACCTAAGTCAAGGAAAGGCTATTGACCCTGCCGAAACAAAGGCCGTAGGTTGCACCATAAAGAGGGTATCTAAATAAGTAAAGGTTCAAGGTCCGGTTTGTACATTTGCTGCCCATGAGAGCAGTTATTCAAAGGGTACAACACGCCAGTGTGCACAGCGAAGGGCAGCGCCTTGGCGAAATCGGACAGGGAATGCTTATTTTGTTGGGTGTGGAAGAGGGAGATAGCTTTGACGACATCTCCCACCTTTGCTACAAAATAGCCCGTTTACGCATATTTCCTGACAAACAAGGTCGCATGCAAAAAAGCATGCACGACCTCATGGATGTACGGTGCTTGGTGGTAAGTCAATTTACCTTGTTCGGTTCTGTTAAAAAAGGCCACCGCCCCTCCTTTACCCGCAGTGCAAAACCCGAATTTGCACGTATGATGTATGAAATATTCATTAAGACTTTAGAAAAAGAAACCAATACCAAAGTGGAGCAAGGAGCCTTTGGTGCCGACATGCAGGTTGAACTACTGAACGACGGCCCTGTAACCTTACTTCTGGATTCCAAAATAAAAGACTTATGACCCTGGCAGAAGCACAAAAAAAAGTAGACGATTGGATAGTAACCTATGGCAAACGCTATTTTTCAGAGCTTACCAACATGGCTGTTTTAACCGAGGAAGTTGGCGAACTTGCTAGGCACATGGCCAGAACCTATGGTGAGCAATCGTATAAACCCGGTGCAGAAAAAACACATTTGGCCGACGAAATGGCAGATGTCTTATGGGTATTAATTTGTCTGGCAAATCAAACAGGTGTAGATTTGACCGAAGCTTTTGAATCGAATTTAGTTAAGAAAACCGCAAGGGATAATACCCGGCACCTAAACAACCCTAAACTTTAGCATTGTGCTCCCATGAAACTTGGCATTCTTTCCCGAAACCCCAATTTGTATTCTACCCGAAGACTCGTAGAAGCTGCAAAACAGCGTGGCCATGAAATTAAGGTGGTTGATGCCCTTAGGTGCAATCTGGTCATGGAAAAACGGAATCCGAGAGTTTATTACCAAAACGATTACTTGGACCAAATAGAAGGAATAATACCTCGCATTGGAGCATCGGTAACTTTTTACGGCTCAGCTGTGGTACGCCAGTTTGAAATGCGTAAGGTGTTTACTGCGGTTGAGAGTCAAGCCTTGATTCGCTCCAGAGACAAGCTTAGAAGCCTTCAAATTCTAAGTAGAGCCGGAATTGGCTTGCCTAAAACGGTGTTTACCAATTTCGCCCGAAATATCGACGAAGTCTTAGAAGAGATTGGGTCTTTTCCGGTAGTAATTAAAATTTTAGAAGGCACACAAGGACTGGGTGTGGTTCTTGCCGAAAACAAGAATGCTGCCGTTTCTGTGGTAGAAGCTTTCCATAGCTTAAAAGTTAGAATCATTATTCAGGAATTCATTAAAGAAGCCGGTGGAGCCGACATTCGCGCATTGGTGGTAGACGGAAAAGTGGTGGGAGCAATGAAACGCCAAGCAAAGGAAGGTGAATTCAGATCAAATTTGCACCGAGGAGGAACCGCCGCAGTGGTCAGACTAAGCAATGAAGAAAAAGAAACCGCAAAAAATGCTGCAAAAGCCATGGGCCTCGGGATTGCAGGTGTTGATATGCTTCAGTCTAACCGAGGCCCATTGGTAATGGAAGTTAATTCATCGCCCGGCCTTGAGGGTATTGAAAAAGCCACAGGAAAAGACATCGCTTCTAAAATCATTCAATACATGGAGCGGAACCAATTCAGGCAGCGCATTCAAAAAGACCGGGTAAATGCCTAGGCCGCTTAAGGTTCTTGAAGCAGACCCGCTACACCCCAAAGCCATTGCACTTTTTAAAGAAGCTGGCTTTGAAGTTCATGCCTTAAAGCCCTATGGAAACCGTATGGCTCTCCTTGAGGCAATCGAAGAGGTAGATGTTCTGCTCGTTCGGAGTTCATTTCATGTCGACCATGAATTGCTTAAGCACGGTCTCAAACTCAAGTATATTGGAAGAGCAGGAGCAGGGATGGAGCAAGTGGACCTACAGGCCGCCAAGGACTTGGGCATTATTTGCTTCAATTCACCGGAGGGAAACAGAGATGCGGTAGCCGAGCAAGTCATTGGCATGCTGCTTAGTCTTTGGCAGCACCTTCCCAAAGCCAATAAAGAAGTTAGAGAGGGCATTTGGGACAGGATTAGCAATCGAGGCACAGAACTTATGGGCAAAACCGTAGGTATAATTGGCCTAGGAAATACAGGAACTCAACTAGCTAAAAAACTACAAGGCTTTGATGTAGAACTACTAGCAGTAGACCCTTACCGAAAAGACATCTGGCCATCTTATGTGGAGCAGGTAAGTATGGAAGAGCTGTGCAGAAATGCCCATGTGGTGAGTTTTCATGTTCCTCTAACCCAAGAAACCAAAGGAATGGCATGCCGGGATTGGTACCAAAAACTACAACAAAAGCCGGTCATCATAAATACTTCCCGTGGCAAAGTAGTGCCCACCGAAGCTTTACTTGAAGCCTTGGAAAACAACCTAATTTCTGGTGCATGCTTAGATGTACTTGATTTGGAGGGGCTTGGATTTGAGCATGTAGGCTCTAAAGAAGGGGCAAAACTCTGGAGTCGATTGGTGGAAAGACCCGAAGTGCTGCTCAGCCCACATACCGCGGGATGGACACACGAAAGTTGGGAAAAGATTTCAGTAATCCTGGCGCAAAAAATTCTGGAGGACTACTACCGAGGGGCAACCCCCTCTTAAAGAGCTGGTATTCCATAGCAAACGGATTAAGGCCTTACTTTAATTAAGGTGCTTTGGAGACATCGTTTGCGGTGGATTCGGAAGTTCTACTTAAATCTAGGGCTGTCAATACGGCTGCCATTCCCCAAAAGGGAACAGATGCTTCGTCGGTATCTAAAAAATTATTCAAAAAAGCATGGATAAAATAAGTACCTAATCCTAGTAGAGCCGCATAAGCCAAAACTTGGCTAAGGCGATCGGCTCCCGGCCAAAAAATCACTCGGCAGCCCACCCAAATAAAGACAATTCCCAAAAGAATAAAACTTAGCATGCCCGGCAAGCCTTGCTCTGACAAAGGAAGCAGGTATTCAGAATGGGCGCTACCCAAAGAGCCAAAATTGGTGCTTATAATGGTAAGTTCGTTTGATCGCTGATATGGCGCATACTGAAAGGCGTAGGTTCCCGGCCCAAAACCCATGATAGGTTTTTCATTAAACATGCGAACAGCAGCTTTCCAGCGTAAAATACGTTCCAGATTGCTGGCATCACTAGAAATATTTGAAGCCGATTGAAAGTGCTGGCCAAAATCCCCGCTAGATTCTTGTTTGTTTTGCTCCAAACTCATTATTATTTCGGTTTGAAACAGAAAAAAGAGACCTACAAGGGTAGCCGCTGTTCCTAAAACCACTGTCCATCGGATTCTAAGAAGCATAATTATCCACAATCCCGCAGCTCCTATAACACTTAACCAAGCAGCCCTGCTGATGGAAAAAAACAAGCCTCCACAAATAATTAAAGCCAAAAGCAGGGAAACAACTCTCCAGGTAGAAGACATGCGCGCAAAAAAGGTAAAGCCAAGCACAAAAGGCACAAACATGGCCAAAACGGCACCATAGTGGGTGTGATCGTTATAAAAGGGATCCATAACCCAATGTGCCGGCTGTTTCTCAAAATTAAACATGGCCAGGCGGTAAGTTGCATAAATTACAATGCCGGCCAATGGAAGCACATACATCCAAAAAAAACGGGGGATATTTTTCCGGTTCAAAAACAGTTGAGTACCTAAAAAATAAAAAGCCGACACAAACCAAATACGCGTTGCAGTGGCTTTGAGTGAGATTATGGGCATAGTGCTGGTGAAACTACTGAGCAGCATCCAACCAACATGAAACAGAACGGCCAAGGTAATGGGGTGCTTCCAAAAACTTGAGGGAATCGACTTTTCTATAAACAGCTTAAAGTAAAAAAGCACGGTCATAAGAATTATCAAAGCCTCAGAGGGCAAGCTTAAGGCTGCTCCCAGATCTGACTCCTTTAATTCAATAGACAGCGGAGTAACTAATACCGTAAACAGAAAAAACTTATCGACGGAACTGATGAGCCATACTAGAAGAATAAGCCCAACAGGTATAAGGAAATACCAATAAAACTCCTGGTAGACAAACAGTCCTTGCAAGAGGGTAATAAGACCTGCAAAGATCCCAAACTTCCATTTCTGGCTAAGATCAAGCATGAGTTTACTCTTGAGCGTCTGCCGTTCTCTTCAACTGATGTTTATACCCTCGGTAATTTTGAAGGAAAATCAAGAAGAAAACACTCAAAACAAAGCTAAAGAAAGAAGCTCCAATGGCAATCAAACTTCGCTTGGGATATGTTTTGGAGTCGGCAGGGTACCCGTAGTCAATGGGCATGATTTGCTTAATGGAGCTTTCTGCATCGGCTTTTACTTCTTCAAGTTTTCTTTCCAACAAAATTTGTTGTTCGGTAAGCAATTCCAATTGTCCGGAAAGCGCTAAATAGGCCGAGCCATACTTAGCCAATGTGTCCAATTGGGCTTGAATAGCTCGTACACCTGCTTGGTTGTTTTTTGCTAATGCAGCTGCCAATTCCTTGTTGAGCACCTCTGATTGGCTTTCGTAGTCGTTAACGCCTTTTGCCCGAATGCTGCTCAAACTGTCTCCAATTAAATGAATCCGTTGCTCCATTTCTTCGTACTTGGTTTGAACCACTCTCAAACCTTCTGCAGCTCGTTCTCTTTGAATTCGGTTCTTAAGGCTGTCTAGCATAAACAACATGTCGTTGGCCATGCCTGCTGCCTTATTGGGGTCGGTATCTAAAACAGAAATTTCAACAGAGTTGTACTCCGTTCTTCGAAAGGAGATGTTCTCATTGAACTTTTTATACATTTTTGTATAAGCCTTTGGCGACTCTTCATTTATTTCGTAATGGTCCCAGAGGTTGTATTTTTTGACAATGAATTCTCGGATTTCATTGGCGTTTAGTATTTGAATGACCCGTTCGGCTTCTGACTCTTCTCCATAAACCAAAAAGTCTTTTCCAGAGCCACCCTTTACATCCATCAGGTTCGAAACCGATTGGGTAACGGCAGGATAAAAAACGGCGGTGCTCTTAAACCTTGGCTTAATGGTATAGCTGATTCCAAAGGCAAGCAAACCGCCTACCAAAGTTGTTATTCCAATGGGTTTCCACCATTGCATTATAAATGCCATGAGTCCGTGCGAACTCGTGGAAAAACCTTGTTGCTCATTCATACCATAAAAATATGCGCTAAAATAGGAAATAGCCAGAGACTAAATGGTTGGGAGGAGCTTGTTACTATCCTGCGCAACCCTTGGTAAATCTTTAACAAGCCCTAAGTTGACTTGTGGTTTACAATTATGCCTTTCCTTAAACTTTGCTGCTCGATATGCATTGCTCAACTCCTGAATTGGCTCTAAAAAACTACCAAGATTTGTGAACAGCCTAAACCTGTTGCACTAACATCTAAATTGAGCTCAGGTAATAAACAAAAATATCAAATGTCCTTATTTTTTAATATCTTAGTAAGATGAAGGTAGTTAGGATTTTGGCCATAGTGATGTTGCTTTTGGCTTTGTTTCCTATGTCTGAGGGTTACTACACCGTTTTAAGAGCTGTGGTAACAGGTGCGGCACTATTGGCCTTTTTTGAAGACTACCGTACCGGACTTACTTACCTTTCTATTGCTTGTTTGGCAGTGGTGGTGCTTTATAACCCTATTTCTTTGGTACATCTAAACAAAAAAGTGGTGTGGGTTCTTATAGACATGTGCACCATTGCGGTACTCATGTGGCCATGGATTCGAAACAAAAAAACGGGCCGGCGCTATCGGCAGCAAAGAACCGGGTGAGGTACCGCTGCATGAACCGCCTTACTTTCCCATTGCTATGGTTGTTTTTTAGTGTGCTTTGCGGGCAAAACACCTATGTGCCGGGCCTATCTAAAGCAAGGCCTGAAACGGATGTACATTTTTGGCATCTTGAATTGGAGCCGCGGATGTCGGATGGGTATTTGCAAGGTTTTGTAGAAACCAGGTTTCAAGCCTTAGCTTCGGACAGTTTGCTATGCTTTGACCTACACGACAGCTTAAGGGTAGATTCGGCCATGGTCAATGGAAATATGGTTGCTTTTAGCAGGCCCGGAAATGGAAGTGTTTGTTTACAGCCTCTCCAAGAGATCCAGGCAGACAGCCATTACATTTCAGGAGTTTGGTACCAAGGCTTTCCACCCATGGGCACCGGACTAGGGGGCTATACGCACGCTGTTCGTAAAGGAAGTCCGGAAGTATGGACCTTATCTCAGCCTTTTGCCGGACATACCTGGTGGCCGGTGAAAGATGCTTTAGGCGATAAAGCAGATAGCCTGCGATTGGTTATAAAAACAGATTCGTCTTACACCTCTGCAGCACCCGGCAGCTTAAGCCTAGACTCTGCCGGAAGAGAGGTTTGGATACACCGTTTCCCCATACCTGCTTATTTGGTGGCATTTTCTGTGGCAAATTATGTGCAGCTCAATGAAACTTGGAACCATAGTTGTGGCTTGCCTGTAGAGCTGTATCAGTTGGTGTACCCGGACGATAGTGCCGATGTTGTTCGCGATACGAAATACTTAAGGGAATCCATGGAGTTTCTTTGTTCCTTTTTAGAACCCTACCCCTACTACCCTGAAAAATACGGGCACGCCCAATTTAGTCGAGGCGGAGGCATGGAGCACCCTACCATGAGTTTTATGGGAAGCTTTGGGTTTGAACTCACCATGCATGAACTGGTCCATCACTGGTTTGGCAATATGGTTACCTGTGGGTCTTGGGCCGACATTTGGCTTAATGAAGGTTTTGCTACCTATTTGTCGGGCATGGGTTTTGAGCGTTATTATCCGCAAGATTGGAAGTCTTGGAAAAGCAAAACCCAACAAAGTGTTTGGGAAAGTCCGGAAGGGGCCGTTTATGTGAAGGATAGCTTAGAAGTATCACGCATCTTTTCAAGTCGCTGGTCCTACAAAAAAGCGGCCTTGGTATTGCATCAGCTCAGGTGGTGGATTGGAGACTCATCGTTTCAAGCAGGACTAAAATACTATTTGAGCGATCCTGAATTAAGGTGGGGATTTGCTCAAACTAAGGATTTGAGGCAGCACTTAGAAGCCGCCTCAGGTAAGTCATTGGAACACTTTTTTACTACTTGGGTATATGGCGAAGGGTTTCCGGAATTGCATGCTAGATGGAAACAACAAGGTTTTCGGTCTTTAGAACTCCATTTGGAGCAAAGCCCTTCTGTGGCAGGTGGTCCGGAAACTTATCCCATTCCGGTGCGTATTTCTGTTATTGGCCCTGAAAGAGACAGCATAGTTGAGTTTCGATTAACAGGAAAAGACAGTGTGTATGTTTTTGAATTCCCTTTCCCTGTAGTGCGTTGGGAACCCGACCCTGAAAAAGACATGCTGGCCAGATGGAAATCCATTGAAAAAATGGAAACGGAGGCAGAGAACCAAGCATTGCTTTTTCCAAACCCCGGGCTACAGCCTCTTTTATGGATACCCATGATGGAGCAAAGTGTAGGTAACTACAAGTACCAACTCACCGACCTTAGCGGCCGAAGTCTTAGCCAATCTTTAGAAGCCATGCATGGCAGCCCCATTCAAGTCCCAAAAGACCTAAGCCCGGGAGTTTACCTTATTCATGTGCATAAAGACGGCATTCCCTTGGGTGTATTGAAGTGGGTAAAACCAAGTCCTTAAGAAAAAAGGGCTCCGAAAAATAGCCCCCCGGCCCGACGGATGCCAACCACAGCAAGGCCCCGCAAGGGCTAACTGAGGAGGCTTTCCCGAGTTCGGGAAAGACCCCGGAAGTTTTGCCCATGCGTGGGTCTTGCAAAGGTTGGCAGAAGTAAAAGGCCGGAGAAGAATAACAGGACTTAAAACGGAGCCGGGGCCCCTCAAAACCTCGCCAAATAGCCAAAATGAAGCTTGGAACGATTAAACCCTTCGGCTTGTTGCCCGCCAAAACCTAAAGCATAGTGTACTGCGAATTGTCCGGCGGCGGTTTGGAAGACCATGCCGGCCCCTGTCCCCAAAAGCCACTGAGCACTAGTTGCTTGTAGTGCTTCTCGTCCTTGCGGCCCGCCATCTACAAACAGCAAAAGCCAACTACCCTGCTCCAAAATGAAGCGGTACTCCAGGCTGCCAATGCCATACCAGCTCACAAATAGGCTCCGTTCATCGAATCCACGCAAGCTATGCAAACCACCTAATCGATGGCTTTGGTTGAGCAGCAACTGTGGGTTATACAGCCAAAAGCCCTGAGCGCGCGTCAGTAAGGTCATGCGCTTACCGATGGGCCAAAAATAATGAAGGTCGAGGGATGCTTCGGTTTGCAGGGTTTGCTGTCGGCTGCCCACCAGCTGCGCTAAGCTGTCGGAGGGAAGGCTTCGCGTGCCGGTGCTCCAACGGCTGAGGAGTTGGTAGCCTCGGCGTGGGGTTACCGGGTCGTTGAGGTGGTTCAACCTGAGCTGAAGTCCAAACCCAAGGGCGGTGGCATCCGGACTATTGTTGAGTTGGGTCACTTGGCTATTGCTGAGCTGTCGGGCCTCGTCGTACTGAATAAAGGCAGAAAGGAAATCGTCGCCGCCGAGATGATAACTAAATCCGCCGCGCAGGTTGAGCTGGTAAAAGGCGGTGTCGATGCGAAAAAAGCTCAGGTTGCCTTCCAATCCAAAGCCTGTGCCGAACAAAAAGGGCGTGGCCATTTGAATTTCTAGCTGTTGGGTGGCCACTTGCAGGCGTTGCCAGTGGATTTGCAAGCGTTCGGCATAGCCCAGTAAATTGCGCAGCCGCAAATCCAGTTCTCCGGTAAGCAGCAGTTCTCCGGTTTGGTCGTTGGCCGGCATGAGTCCAAGAATACCGGTAAATGAGCTGGGCCGATTTTTTTCGGCGGAAAAGCCAATGCGTAGTTTTTGCTTTTGCCAGCGAAGCTCGGCAGGTCCTTTGAGCTGAACAAAGCCGGTTTGCTTGAGCTTGGCTTGTGCTTTGAGCAAGTCGCTGCTGCGGTATGGATTGCCTGGTCTAAGACCGGTAATGCGGTACAAGGGGTTTGGCCGTAAGGCCTCTTTTGGGCTGAGGTTCACCGAGTCTATGAACACCTGCGGGCCGGGTTGCATAAAGGCATAAAACACTAAGGTGTCGGTGAGGTTTGTGTCGGTTTGGAGGTTTAATTTTGCAGCCGGATAGCCTAAATCGAGTAGTTGATTGAGCTGTTGACGTTTCCACAGGGTTAGTTGCTCATGTTTTTTTAACCGAAGGCTTTGGCTGAACTTAATCCATACAGCCGTTAGGCTATCGCCCGGAACTACGCGCCAATGTTCCCATTGAGGGCCAAGATAGGTATGGGCCCAAATGCTGTCACCTTGGACGTGTAAGGAATCTACCCCGGCCAAAAGGAAGCCCCGTTTTTGCCATTTTTGGGCTTTTTGATGGAGTTTTTGAGCGGCTTGTGCAGAATCTGAGGCAAAGAACCCTTTAGTGGGCCATTGGCTCAAAGGAGAGGGTTGCACCCACAGCTGTGCATGTATTGCCGTGGAGCACAGGATGGCCAAGAGGTATGTTAAGAAATTTGCCAATGTATGGGCATTAGGCCGTGGTCTTCAAGATACTCATTGGCTTGAGAAAAGTGTCGGCAACCGAGAAAACCGGTATGGGCCGAAAAAGGAGAAGGATGTGGTGCTTTAAGAATCAAATGCTTGGATTCATCAATGAGGCTTGCCTTGGATTGAGCAAATTTACCCCAAAGTAAAAAAACCAGCGTGTCTTGATGTTGGGAAAGGCGGCGAATCACCTCATCGGTAAACGCTTCCCAACCTTTGTTTTGGTGAGAACCCGGCGCACCGGCGCGCACAGACAACATGGCATTGAGCAATAAAACCCCTTGGCGAGCCCATTGTCCTAAATGCCCATGGGAAGGAATGGAACAGCCCAAATCTTCGTGAAGTTCTTTGTATACATTTTTTAAAGAAGGTGGGACAGGCAGACCTGGAGGAACACTAAAGGAAAGCCCCTCTGCTTGCCCGGGGCCGTGGTATGGATCTTGACCCAAAATAACCGCCTTCACCCGGTGAACAGGAGTTTCATTGAATGCTCTAAACATTAAATTTCCGGGAGGGTATATGGTGTGCTCCTTTTGTTCTTTTACCAAAAACTGCTTAAGTTGAGCAAAGGTTTCGGTCTGAAAAACATCGTGCAAGAGTTTGAGCCAAGAGGCCTCCAATTGAGGGTTTATTCTGATATTTTTTGGTTCGGACATACTAGGTTCAAAAATAGTACGTTAATAAAAGTGCCCAATAAAATGGAAATAAACCTTGAAGGGCAACTAAAATGTTCTAAATTTGCTTTATTAATATACATTGAGTCCACACATGAAACGTGCCCTCCTTGCCTTTGGTTTATTTCTTTTTGTAGCAATTGGCTTCAGCTCTTGCAAATCCGGCGAACATTGTCCCGCTTACGGCGAAGCACCTACCGAACAGGGTGTAGACAGAAAAGGCTGAATTAGCCATTTCCCGAGATTTCTTCTTCAAATCGGTAATTAATCATTTGAATCAGCTCCGGATGCAATGAAAGTGCCACCGGACAACGCTCCATTGCGCCCTTCCATCTCAGCCATAGACGATTGGCTTCCAAACCTTTAGGTAAATAAATGTCGATTTCCACCTTAGCTACTTTACGCGGTGAAGCATGCATGGACTTTTTAAGTTCGGCCTTTGCCCAAGCTAACTTTTCGCCGCTCTTTTCCATTTCAATTTCTAAAATGGTAAGCATACAAGCAGCCAAGGAGGCGGCAAGCAAATCGGTAGGCGAAAAAGCCTCTCCCTTGCCATGGTTGTCGATGGGTGCATCGGTTTCAATTTCGGCACCGGAGGCATGACAAAGCGAAAACCGTTTTTGCCCCTTGGAACTTAAGCGAATGGAAGCCATTTTTATTTTAAAGGTACGTGCTTTGCATGAATTCAAGCCTAACCTTAGGGACAAAGCAGGCTCAGGCTTTGGAGATGATTCCAAAGGCATTGCCTATCTTTGAACTCTACCATTGAAACGATTGTTATATAGGCATGGAAACAACTTCCACCCCCATAATACAAGGACAAGAACAAAGAGAACGGAAAAAGAAACCCGATTGGCTTCGCGTTAAGCTTCCAACAGGCAAAGAATATCGTGAAGTTAGGCAGGTAGTTAGCGACCATAAGCTGCATACCATTTGCGAAAGTGGCAACTGCCCGAACATGGGTGAATGCTGGGGCAACGGCACAGCCACCTTTATGATTTTGGGCAATGTGTGTACCCGGTCTTGCGGTTTTTGTGCGGTAGCCACCGGAAAACCTGCAGAGGAGGATCCTTATGAGCCTCTACGAGTGGCCAAATCCATAAAACTCATGGGGCTGAAACACGCTGTCATTACCAGTGTAGACCGCGATGATTTAAAAGACGGCGGTTCTGAAATTTGGGCCAAAACCGTTGAGGTTACCCGCAAACTAAACCCCGGCATTACTATTGAAACCTTAATTCCTGATTTCCAAGGGAAATGGGAAAACTTGTCCAAAATTGTTGCGGTTAAACCCGAAATCGTATCGCACAATTTAGAAACCGTTAGGCGCCTTACGCGCATGGTGCGCATTCAAGCGCGGTACGATCGGTCTTTGGAGGTTTTAAAACGCTTGTATGACGCAGGTGTTACTACTAAATCCGGTATTATGTTGGGCTTGGGAGAGTCGGACGACGAAATTTTGGAAACTTTGGAGGATATGAGGAGTGTAGGAGTGAGCATTGTGACCATGGGTCAATATTTGCAACCCACCAAGCAACACTTGGCAGTGCAGGAGTTTATAACACCGGAAAAGTTTGCCTTATTGGGTGAGCAAGCCAAAGCTCTAGGGTTTACCCATGTGGAAAGCGGGCCTTTGGTTCGTTCCTCATATCATGCAGAAAAACATATTTAAAGCCTTTAGGAGGTTCTTGCTTTGTCTTTAAAGCATTCTGAGTCCCTTGGTTTATACCTATTTCGGCGGCAAAGCTGCCTTGACCAAGACCTGAGGGTTGGTGTTGCAGCCGAGTCTTTGCATCCTCAGTTACCCTTAGTAAACTCGAGAATTTCGTTTGGGCAACGATTTAGCCTCATTGCTCTTCCTCCGCAGCCTGTGCACAGCTTCTTTGAAACCGGATTAAAAACTCCTAACGCTTGGTGTTGTAGCTGTGGTCACCATCTTTGAGTCAGGAACTTCGTCTTTAAAACAGCATAATTCAACGGTCTCCTTGTATATTTATGGGCATAAACAGCTTGCCCATATGCGTTATATTCCTCTTATCGTTCACCTAGTTTCAATCTTATTATGGATTCCGGGTATTTTTATGTATCCGATTGTATCCTTTGCCTTTAGCTTGGGCGGAGGGGGTGGTTTCTTTTCTTCCATGCTGGGTATGTCAGAAAAGGTAGAACTATCGGTATGGGAAAGCATAAAAGAGCTTGCTGCCTTGGAGCAATGGACGGTGGTACTCCTTATTTCCTTATTCTCTTTAGGCATACCCCTCCTAAAAGCCGTCTTGCTGTTTTATGTGCAACTTAAGCCTAATGGAGCCAAAACGGGCTCCATACGGAAAGGAGTGGCCTCGGTTTCTAAATGGGCCATGGCCGATGTATTTGCCGTAGGAATTATTATTGCAGGGTTAAGCAGTTTTGAAGCAGGGGCAAGCATAAAAGCCCAAACCGAAGCGGGCTTTTACTTTTTTGCCTCCTATGTATTGCTTTCTACCCTATCCGCTCAGCTTACGCTTAGGGCATCAAAATATTCTTAAACTCTCCGTTTAGGTCAATGGTATCTTGGTTGGTGTTCACCGCTTTTGCAGAAAAACTTCCGGAAAGTCGGCTGCTGCTAAGCTCGTCGAGGTTCACGTAGCCTTCAAAACTAAAGTAGCTGTTGTCTGCCAAAGCCGTATCCGGAATAAAAACCACCTTAGGCACCGTATCGGTAAGCCCGGTCATATTATAATTTCCAATAGAGTCCGGCACAGAAACTAAAACAGCAGTACCGTCATTATAGCCGGCAATTACCAAGTAGTCCCCTTCACGACGTGCCGAGGCCACATCAGAAGTAAAGCTTTCGCCATCAATGGTGGCTGTAAGAGAACCCAACAGATCAGATGCTTCGCATGCCAGCAATAAGCTGGCCAAAGCAAGCGCAGAAAATAAGAGTCGGTTTTTCATAAAGGTGGTGTTTGCAGTTTATGGATATACTAAGTCTAATTCGTCTACTAAATGTTTGCCATCCATCACTTTATCCATTACCCAGCACAAATAACGTGCGTCTACGGCAATATTCCGGCAACGCTCCGGGTCATACATTATGTCGCTCATGGTACTTTCCCAAGAGCGGTCAAAATTTAAGCCGATTAAATGGCCATCCGCATTGAGTACCGGACTTCCTGAATTTCCTCCGGTGGTGTGGTTAGAAGCCACAAAAGCTACAGGTAAGGATTTCCCTTTACCGTAGGGAGCAAAATCTTGTGCTTTAAGAAGCTCCACAAAACGTTCGGGCAAATGGAAGTCGGGATCGTTGGGCCGGTACTTTTGCAGAATCCCGGTGGTTAGGGTTTGCCAACCATAGCGAACCCCATCTGAGGGCTGATAGCCCTCCACTTTTCCATACGCCACCCTTAAGGTTCGGTTGGCATCTGGATAAAACCTCATTTTGCCACCTAAAACAGCCATAAGAGATTTCATGTAGGGACGCATGAGGAGTTCCAACTCGGCCTCTGCAGTATTATGCGCCGGTACAATACGGGTTTGAATCGCCTTATAGATTCGATTGCTAAACAAAAGCAGGGGATCGGTGCTCAAGCGTTTAACCCCGTTGGGATAAAAGTCGGCAAGCACCTCTTCTAAGTCTTCGGGATGATTAAACACCGAGGACTCAAAAAGTTTCCGTGCAAAAGCCTCAGCGCCTTCCTTTTGGACATCAGAGGCTAAGTTCTCCGGCTGCAAATCCTTTGCGGTATGGTTCAAAAACACCGGCAACACAACTTCCAATATCTGGCGGTCTATAGCCGGCACATAGTTCTTATAAAAACTTTGGGTTTGCTGCTTTAGCTTTTCTACTTCGCCGTCTAAGGTGCCCTTGGCAGAAAGGGATTCGGCTTGCTCCACCAATTTCGAATAGTTTTGAGCAAAGCGTAGGATTTCCGGACCTGAATACAACAGCTCCAAGTAAAAGTTGTAGGCGGCCAGTAGTTGGCCATGCTCCTGATAAAAGCTTTTAAAACGGGTTAAGTGGCTCTGGTCGCCACCGGCCTGTACAAAGCCGGCCTCAAAAACCTGCCTTGCTTTAACGGCATTGAGCTTTTTAAGGCCGCGGTTTTCTCCTATCCACTTTTTCCAATAATTCGCTACTCGGCTCTGCTTTGCCGCATACTTAATGCGCATTTCTTCGCTTTGCAGCATGGCCTTATTTATTACACTAAGGGCTTTTTCTCGTATTTCAATTCTTCCCGGATTGGTGGTTTGCATCAAAAGATCAATAGCTTGACTGGGTAAATACTCTTCGGTTCTTCCGGGAAACCCGTAAACCAAAGTAAAGTCGCCTTGCTTTACACCTGCAAGACTAACTTTTAGAGAGCGATGCGGGCTGTAGGGTTTGTTGCTCATGGCATAGGGTGCCGGCTCATTGTTTTGGTTGGCATAAATCCTAAACACTGAAAAATCGCCGGTGTGGCGAGGCCACATCCAGTTGTCTGCATCGTAGCCAAATTTACCTATATACGAAGGTGGGGCCATAACCAACCGCACATCTTCAAAGGTTTCAGTAACAAACAAAAAATACTGGTTGCCGTAAAAGAAAGGTTTTACCTCTGCTTTGTAATGACTTCCTTCTTCCGTTTGAACCACCATGCGCGTCATATTGCTTTGGATCACCTCCTGATTCAAGCTTCCGTCCTGATTTTCAGCACCGGCCAATACCGCTAGGGTTACATCCTCAATACGAACAATTCGGGTTGCGGTAAGTCCGGGATTGGGAATTTCATCCGCTCTGGTTTTAGCCGTGAATCCGTCGCGCAAATAATTTTTTTCTACCGAACTGTGGCGTTGGATGTATGAATATCCACAGTGATGGTTGGTCAGAAGTAGGCCTTCCGAAGAAATGATTTCCGAGGTACATCCGCCACCAAACAAAAATATGGCATCCTTAAGACTGCCTTCGTTAATGGAGTAAAGGTCTTCGGCCGAAATGCGCATGCCCATTTCTTTCATTTGAGCCTCATTCAACTGCTTGAGCAAAATGGGCAACCACATGCCCTCTACGGCAAAAAGCCGAATGGATGCAAAGAACCAAATGCCTAAAAGGGCAACAAACGATTTACTAAACAAAATGCGCATACCTCAATCCTTTGGTTTAGCGCAAAGTTGCCATTTTATTCTGAATTCTGATAGCCGACACATAGCTACTACTACCGGCCGGGGCACCTAAACCCTTACCGCCCTTAAACTTTCGTTGCCTTATTCAAACTCAAAATCATCGTTTGAGCGCACTCGATTTGGGTTTGGTCGCTCTGGCAAGGGGTCTTCGGCCTCTAAGGTGGTATCTTTCTTAAACAGGCCAAAATCGTCGCGCAATAGCGTTCTCAAGGTCTTTTTCTCCTCCTTTAAATCTTGTTTGATTTTTTGCACCGTAGAAGCCATATCGTAGCTAATTTTAGGATTGTCCATGGTACCCGTCATTTTTAAAAACAACCTGGCTCCTCCTTGGCTTTCCTCGAGCTCTCCAAACTCTTCCTGCTTGTTTTGCTTCAAAATGCGGTATTTACTTGCCAATAAGTCCTTAAGCAATAGGTTAAAACGGTAATCTACCGTATTGTCGAATCCATGCCTTCCCGACAATTCCAGGTCTAAGGCACTGCTTCGAATATTCATGGTTGGAATAATGACTTCCGAATCGGCAATTTCAATATCGTTGGAAATGGTTTCGAAACGCACATCGTTGAGTTCCTCTAATTTTATAAAAGCAGAAAGGGCCTTTATAGGCTCAAACTCTCGTAAGCGGCCCTTTTTTATCTCCACGTGCGACCAGGCCACCGTTGCCGGCATATCGGGCGATAAATCCTGAGCTAAAGTGCCACTATACCTGGCCTTGGCGGTCAATTTCCCTTCCACATGCTGGTGGCTCAGGCTATGCTGACCAAAATTCTCGGTGGCATAAAAAAGCTGTTGCACATTCACATCGTTCAAGCGGAGCTCACTCACCAAGGCAAAGCCGCCCTGTTCCAAAGCCCGCATTTGCCCATCCAAGCCCATGCTTCCTTCGCAGGCCAGTAGCTCTACCTCTTGCACATCCATCCTTCCCGGTCGAATCCAGGCCTTTCCTTGCACCTTTCTGGCCTTGAATTTTTGGTAACTGAACGCATCTATAGAAAAATCAGCACTCCCCTGCAAAAAACCGGGCAACATAAAGGCAGCCTCTGTTGCTTTGCCTCCCTCCTGTGTTTTCAACCACTCCTCCAGCAGCAATCGATCCATGTGTAGGCTGCCGTTCAACATGAGCAAAGGTGTTTGCCCCAAAACAAAGGCAGGTAGATTGTGGAGTTTGGCGGTCAAACGAAAGCTAGTGCTTTGACTTTTTCCACGCAAATCTTTGGTGTGGAATCCGGTCTTATCTAATTCCAACGCTCCATTCAATTCGCTTAACCCATAGCCCGATTTTGTCCAATCTAAAGACACCTGTTCCAACACCACTTTTCCGGTGCTGCTGCCTTCCAGCAACATAGAAGCACGCGACTGAATGGCGCCGTGGTATTCCAAATCCAAATGCGCCAAACCATGCATAGCCAATACGCTGTCAACAGGCAAAAATTGCTCCCAATGGTGCAGGTCCAAAGTGCCCTGCAACCGCAAGTCTAAACGCTGAGGCTTTCCGTCTTCCCAAGCCAGGGAGGCCTTTATTGGCCTGCCTTCCATTAATGCAGTTAACTGTGGGATATCCAACCGCAAAGCGCCCTGCCCTTCCTTTTGAAGCGTGCCCTTAAAGCTAAGCCCCTCGAGCTCCAAACCGCTCTGCTTGTGGGTTAAAGCCCCCTCTTCTACCGCAAACTTCAGGTCAAACAAAAAGCTTTCGGCCTGGTTTATCGTTCCTTCCACACTTCCTTCGGCGGTGGCAAAGCCTTCTCCTTTGTAGTCTTCGGGCATCAATTGCCAATCCGGCGGCAGCAAAGCCAAGGCCTCGCTAATATTGGTCTTTTCGGTGGTGAAATTTAGCCCAAAACGTGGCTTTTCCTTACCCTCCCATTGGCCGGAAAACTTCACTCCCAACCCCGGTATTTCTATAAAACCCTCCTCTATAGCATAGCGATTTTGTTCCAAATCCAAATTAAGAGATGCTTCCAAAAGCAAAGCCCTATCCTTAAACCAAGGATGCTTGGTATTTCCCAAAACCTGCAATTCACCTTGCCATTCCAAGCTCAACTCCCATTGCTCTTCTTCTACTCTACCCTTGGCAAACGCCTCCTCGGCATGCAATGCCAGCTTAAATGCTTTATCCACTTCCTCCCATTGAAGATCCATCGCATACAAAATGAGACCCCGTACCTCAAACTGTACCGGTTCCCCGCGGTCTGCCTCCGAGCTGTCGGCTTTCCAAATAGAAAAATTATTCTGTTCGGCACCCGCCGTGCGCACATTCAAACGGCCTTGGCGCAGTTCCAACCTGCGAACTGTATATTCCTGATATACAACATCCCAGATATTAAATTGCAAAAAAACATCCGCCGCCTCTAGCAACAAGCTATCTTCTCGAGCCAAGGCCCCAGCCTCGTAAGCCTTAACCTCTTGCAAATTAAGCGAAGCAAAAGGAAAACTATGCCAAACATCGACTTCGACCTCAGCAACCTCAATCCGGGCCGTCAAATGCCGATTCAATGAATCCAGCACATAAGCCTTAATATCGTCTTGAAAAACATAAACCAAGCCCAAGAGCACCGCCAGAAGAACCAGCACGGAACCCGTCGCCCAAAGCAAGGTCTTCCAAAGTCGACGCATCCATTTTTTTGCAACAGCATTTGGCATAGGTCAAAATTGCGGCTTTTGCTTCATTAAAAGAAACAACGAAAAAGCTGCGCTTGGGGTATAAACCCATGATTTTTTATTTGGGGCGCTATTCCTGCTCTCGCAGGTAGTTTTTCCAAATCGGGTGGCAGCACTAAGCTTGCGGGGTCTTGCCCCATTAAGGGCAAGCCGCCGCAAGCCAAGTGCTGCCAAACCCTCTTTGTTCAAAAGCTACCTTGCTCCATCAGGGCGCCGGGTTACACAAACTCTAACCAAGCCGTCCTTCCCAACAAAAAGATTCCAAAGCCTAGGAAAATTAGACCCAAGATTCGGTTCATCATAACCATTCTGCGTGGGGTGAAAAAGAATTTGAGCTTGCCTGCAAAATAAATTTTAAGCACGTCTAAGCCCAATAGGGTAATCAATGTGAGGGTAAAATGCCATTTAATTTGTTCCGGATTGTTGTTAAACTCTGCAGACACAAAGGCAAAAGTGCCCATCCAGAACAACATGACCGATGGATTAACTGTATTGTAAAAAAAACCTTCACCAAACAATTTAAGGTAGTTGCTTTTGCGCCCGCGCATCATATCTCTCACCTTTTTAGCTTCACGGTTTTTAGAAAACCATTTAAACAAACCCATGCCAATAAGCAAAACACCTCCGCCTAAGCTAACCCAGGTTATGATTTCGGGGTGGTCGTCCAAATAAGTTCCCAAGGAGTAAAACGCAAGCAAAATAAAGCCGGCATCGCTGGTAAGAATGCCCAGTTCCATGGCAAAAGTGCGCCAAAAACCTTCCCGTATGGATGTTTGAATTAGAGCAAACATCACAGGACCTGCAGCTACGCTGAGGGTAAGTCCCATTAGAATTCCGGTGGCAATCACTTGCGGCATGAGGTCCGCAATTTACCAAAAGTCCGCCACACCATTAGTTGCTCTGCTTGGCATTCAGGTATTGGTTCCAGCTTTCCAACTGCTTTTCCCTCAATACCCTTGGAAATTTGTTTTGAGAACCCATTTTACCTTGTGCCTCCATCCAGCCGTAAAACAGCTCCGGCGATAGCAACTCTACCTTTACTTCTTTAAGTGCATGGGCGCGCTCCACCGCATAATCGTCGTTGAGAACTTTCAAATAAGCATCAATCTTTTCTGCTACTTCCTGGGCCGTAAACGGAATTTCACCTTGTACACCCAAATACCATTTGTGTCCAAACAAATTGCCGATTTGTACCGGAACCACCGTAAATTCCGGAATCGAACAGTTGCACTCCTCCCCCAACATCTCCAAAGCCTTTATCATATTGTCCACCGATAAATGCTCTCCACAAAGGCTCAAAAAGTGCTTGGTGCGTCCGGTAATAATTATTTCGCGGTGTGCCAAGGAGCTAAAGCGAATGGTGTCGCCAATCAGGTAACGCCAAGCTCCCGCATTGGTGCTGAGCAAAAGGGCGTATTCTTGCCCCTCCTGCACTTCATGAATGAGCAAAGGCCTTGGTATTTCTTTTTTAAGCTGCCCGTCCGGCTCAAAGTGCTCCGAGTCAAATGGGATAAATTCCAAAAAAATCCCATTATTCATTACCAACTCCATGCCTTTTACGTCCTTGCGGCTTTGATAAGCAATAAAACCTTCGCTGGCCAAGTAGGTTTCTAGGTAATGTACTTTTTTCCCCAATAGGCTTTCAAACGACTTTTTATAAGGCTCAAGAGCCACCCCACCGTAAATAAAAATGGAAAGGTTGGGCCACAACTCATGTATGTGTTTTAACCCATAGGTTTGAATGATGCGCTCCAATATGATTTGATTCCAGGCCGGAACTCCTGTAATCATGCCAATGTCCCACTTAGGCGCATGCTTTACAATTTCTTCAATTTTTAGATTCCAATCCTTGAATTTGGCTATTTGTTTCCCCGGTTTGTAAAAAGGCGCAGTATAAAAAGGCATTTTGGCCTGACTAATTCCGCTTAAATCACCAATATAATGGTTGCCTACCCGGGTTAAGTCAGAAGATCCACCAACCACCAGCACTCCTTTTCTAAACAAGTCCTCGGGTAAGTCGTAGTTCACCAAAGAAAGAATTTGCCGGATAGAAGTTTTCCGGTTGGAACGAATCATGGAGTTGGTTATAGGCAACTGCTTAGAAGCAGAACCACTGGTGCCGGAACTCAAGGCAAAGTACTTTACACGACCCGGCCAGCACACATTGGAGGCTCCTTGCAAACTTTTATGCCACCAAGACTCGTGAATTTGGTTGTAGTCAACCATAGGCACTCTTTCTTGAAAAGTGCGCAGTGGATCCGGAGATGCCAATATGCTTCCAAAACCATAGTAGCTGCCAAACTCAGTCTGCTTTGCCTTGCGCAAAAGTTTTACAAGGGTTTTGCGCTGCATGGACTCAGGGGAAGCACTTCGTCTAACCCTATGCATGGTTTTGCGGAGCTTTAACGCACGTTTTACTACATTACCCAGCAAATCCATATCCTAGGTTTCATAACCGTTTTAGAAACACCACTTCTTCCGGAGTTAAATGTCGGGCTTGCCCTCGTTTTAGTCCTTTTTTGGTGAGACCTGCAAACCAAACTCTGTCTAATTTAACCACTCTATAGCCCAAGTGTTCAAACATTCGACGCACAATTCGGTTCTTGCCGGAATGAATTTTCAAACCAATGTGTTTGGCATCTGCACCTTCTACTTGGTCTATTTCGTCGGGTTTAATGAATCCGTCTTCGAGCTTTAGGCCTTTTCGTAATGCCTCCAAATGCTCAGGACTTAGTCTTTTATCCAGTTCGGCATGGTAAATCTTGCCTACTTTTCCCGACGGATGCAGCAATTTGTCTGCCAAGCCTCCATCGTTGGTAAACAATAGCACCCCCGTGGTATTACGATCCAAACGACCCACCGGATATACCCTTTCCTTGCAAAGCTCATGCACCAGGTGCATTACTGTTTTTCGATTGTTGGGGTCTTTGGTGGTGGTTATGTAGTCCTTGGGTTTATTGAGCAATACGTATACGGGCTTTTCGCCCATAACACGCTTGTCGCCCAAGAGTACTTTATCTCCGGGCATCACCCGTAAGCCCATTTCTGTAACCACCTCTCCGTTGATGCTCACGGCCCCTGTTTTAATAAGCTCATCGGCTTCGCGCCTTGAACAAAGCCCTGCATTGGCCAAAAACTTGTTAAGACGCACGCCGGGACGGTCAGAGTCTTCACTTCCTCGTTTGGTTTTTAACTTTTTGGGCCTATTGGAAGGCCTGGCTCCACCGGATTTGTTCGCAAATGGCTTATTCCCCGTAGGTTTATTCCCTCGAGGCGAGGAGGGACGAGAAGAAGAACCTTTAAATTTTTTATCTTGGGGCATATGGCGCTTTACTTTTTGCAAAAGTAGGCAAAAGGAATCGAGCCGTATTATGGAGTCTTACCAAAGGATGCCCCCACCTTGCAAAGAACTTAACCGATTTGAAACCGATTTAGACCCGGTATGCAACACCTTAAGGAAAGACTGCCGGGAAATGGTGAAAAGTCACTCCGCCCTCCCTGTAGTTTACTATTACCAAGTCGAACCTATACTCTTTGGATTCGTTTTGTTGTTGAATAAACCTTTCGGCTTGCTCCAAAAGACTTTGCTGTTGCTTTCTGCTAGGTAGAGCCTCCTCTAAATTGGCCAATCCGTAGCGGGTTTTCACCTCTACAAAAACCAAAAATTGGTCTTTGGCCAAAATTAGGTCAATGTCACCATGTCCTCGGGTCCAATTCTTATGGAGCAAGGTATATCCTTGTTGCTCCAACCATTGTGCAGCGGCCTCTTCGCCTTTGCTACCTGTTTGCTGTTTTGCCGTTTTCATGTTAAAAGCATTTAAACGGGCGGGGAAACGCAACAATTGGCAGGATTTTGGTGTCTAAATATACAGATAAACGCCCAAAAAAGTCATTGCTCAAGTAGACCAAAGGCTATACTTTAGAAGTATGAACCCAGTAGACACAAAAATACAAAGCAGTTCATCGGTAAAGCCAAAGCGGCCGGAACGTGAGGTGGTATATTGGGGCTATTTAAACGGAAAAGCTACCCGCTTTGTGATTCGGTTTGATCCCGAAACGCAAAGCTATGTGCGGGTTCGCTACCGCAACGATGTCCCCGAGCGGATTTATTGAGCGCTTTGAACAGGCCAATAAATCCAAGTAATCCATTGTTCAGGATTTGGCTCTTTCTCCGGGTCGGTAACATACACTTCCATAGGAGGTCCGGCCTCCATGTACGCATGGTTTACCAAATGTATTTTCAGCGCTTCGTAGGCCTTATCCATGGTTTCGTAGGGCCCACGATGTTCGGTAAACAAACAAGAAGTAGACTCCAAATCTCTAAATGAAGCATAACTGCTTTCGAAGGGTTCAGGAAAAGGCGATTTAAATGCAATAGCTGCTTCCACATCGGAGGTGTCTTTTTGGTAGCTATGGTAAATAGCAGTTACCCAATGATTGCTGTCGGGCTTAAGTCCATTGGCATACAATTGGGTATATAGCTCGGTGTACATACGTACAAAAGTTTGGTTCATTTCTTGACCTCCTGAAACGGTTTCGCGGTGTCCAAAAATGCGCAAAGCGGGGCGCTCCTCAGATCGAATATCGTAGGCAGGAACAGGTCCAAAGCCTTCAGCCATGCCCGCCATACTAAGCATGTTTTTCTGAAAGTCTTGTGCAATCTGTTCCTCCACATTGCCAAGTTTAAAAAAGAGACGAGAAATAAGGTTGGGAAGTTCAACCACATCTTGCCAAGTGATGGTAAGTTGCTCACCGGCGCTATTTAGCTCAATAAACCCATTGGATACCGAAGTCCAAGGCTCCATAAACTCCATGGTATATTCCAATTTTTGATTGGGAACCATATCGGTAACGGTAAGTTTGCCTTTTCCAACTTCTTTTCCTTCCCAAGCCATCCAAGCGCCTTTTCCTCTGGTATGCTCTGAGTAAGTGTATTTGGCTTTGGGGTCAGCTTTGCGCCATTCTGACCAAGCAGACCAGTTTTTCAGGTCATTGATGAGGTAAAATACACGCTGAGGGTCGGCTTTGGTAGTAACGGCTTGAGTAACCGTAGCCTTATTGGGCAAGATAGCCCCATAAATAAGTGCGATTGCCACCAATGCAACCAGAACCAGAACAAAATACTTCAGGAATTTCATAAATTTAAATTGTAGGTTTAAAAAGAGCGTCGAAAAATCATGCGGCAGGGGTGGAGCGGAATACCCGCCGAAACTGCAAGGTTGCAGCCCCTTAGGCGAGGATTTGGAGCTTTAGCAAAAACCCAAAGCCTTAGGGGCTGCCCTTGCGGTGAGGCGGTATGGAGGGACGACCCGGTGCTTTGCAGCCGCCCCAACCCTCACGCAATAAGCACGAAAGCTACAAAATAAAAAACGAAAAATCTAACCTATTGGCCCCGGCGGATGGCTTCGACAGGTGCAAGCCGGCTGGCACTCCAAGCGGGGAAAATGCCGGCAACCAAGCCCACAAAGGCAGCAATCCACAATCCGCTAATTATGTTGCTTATGCTCAATTGCATATCAAAAATATCCAAACTTCGAACGGCGTAGGCAACCAGAGCAACCAAAAGTAGACCAAGCAGTCCTCCCACGATGGATAAAGAAAGTGCCTCCATCATAAATTGCAAAAGAATAAAGCTGCGTTTAGCGCCCAAAGCCTTTTGTAGTCCAATAATTGGGGTGCGTTCGCGAACGGAAACGAAAAGGATGTTGGCGACTCCAAAGGCACCTACCAGAATGGCAATACCCCCAATAAATAAGCCCACGGTATTGAGAATTCCGGTGAGGCTTGCACTTTGTTCTTGCAGAAGCCCCGACTCATTGAGTGCAAAATCGTCTTCTTCTAAGGGGTGAATTTTGCGTATGGCGCGCATGGCGCCTTTGAGTTCGCTCCGCAGGTAAGCAAGGGCAACTCCTTGTTTTGGCCGTGCCAAAATTTCGCGTTGGCGGTAACGCCCTCGCGTATTGAACATGGATTTAAAGTTGGGGTAGGCAATATGCACCCGTTCGTCTTCGCCAAAATCAATAAGGCTTTGCCCCTTTTCTTCGAGCACTCCGATCACGGTGAATTTGCCTGAGCCAATGCGAAACTCTTGACCTACAGCCTGACCTCCGGGAAACAGCATGCGAGCGACCTCGGAGCCAATAACGGCTCCGGGACTGCCTTGAGCGAGTTCGGCCTCATTAAAAAAACGTCCTTGATGGAGTTTAATGTCCAACACTTCTTTAATTCCTTCACTCAAACCTACGATGGTGGTGTTTTTCATGGAACGGTTTAGGTAGCTCAGCTGGGCATCGTCGTAGCTACGGAAAGACACATGAGCAAAAGACTCCACCCTATCGCGCAGCCACCGGGATTCTTTCTGACTTGGCTGAGGGCGGTTGATGTATTTCCACCAAGGTTGGTCAAAACCACCGGACCAAGGCCATTTCTGGACAAAAATCACATCATCTCCAAGGCTGGACAAGGATTGGTTAATTCCGCGCTGCAGCCCATCGACCAAAGTGTTGATGGAGATGATGAGAAAAATACCAATAACCATACCCAAAAGGGAGAGCAGACTACGCAATTTATTGGCCGTAAGGCTTCGAAAGGCGAAACGAGCGGGCTCAAACAAAGTGTAGAAGATGCGCATTTTGGGACAAAAATGGATAAAATCTTACTTGGAAAAATAAAAAAACAGACCTTTGTGGCTCTTCGAAGGTACATCAAGGTCTGCAAAAGCAGGCCTTAAAATTCATTAATTATGGAAAGTATGCGTCCAAAACGTGCGTTGTTGTCGGTATATTACAAAGACAAACTGGAGCCTTTGGCCAGGCAATTGCATGCCTTTGGCGTAGAGCTTATAAGTACCGGCGGTACCGGGAAACAATTGGAATCATGGGGCTTACCTTGGACTGCTGTGGAAAAGCTAACCGGTTATCCGGAAGTTTTTGGAGGTCGAGTCAAAACCTTGCACCCTGTAATATTTGGAGGTTTATTACAGCGCAGGAGCAATCCTCAAGACCTGCAAGATGCCCAAGCGCATGCTTTAGCTCCCATTGATTTGGTAGTGGTAGAATTGTACCCCTTTGCAGAAACGGTGCAACAGGGAGCCACAGCGCAAGAAATCATAGAAAAAATAGACATTGGTGGGGTATCGCTCATTCGAGCTGCGGCCAAAAACTTTAGCGATGTGCTTGTAATATCCTCTACTCAGGATGCGGACGAGCTTGCGGAGCATTTAAAGCAAAATACAGGAGAAAGCAGCTTAGCGTTTCGGCGCTCCATGGCTGCGCGGGCCTTCCAACGGACTGCGGCCTACGATGCTCAAATTGAAGCCTGGTTTGCTACCGGCCAAGTGCTTAGCCACAGATTGGAAAGTCAGGATTGGCAAAGCCTCCGATATGGTGAGAACCCACATCAAAAAGCCTTTTGGAAAGGACGAGCCGCAGACTGGTTTGAGGTTTTGAGCGGCAAACCTTTGTCTTTTAACAACCTCTTAGACCTAGAGGCAGGTTTGGACTTGCTGTCTGACGCAGGAGAAAATTCCTTGATGGTTCTAAAGCACAATGTGGCCTGCGGCTTTAGCAAGGCCATGGATGGCGTTGAAGCTTGGAAGGAGGCATTATCGGGCGACCCGGTAAGCGCATTTGGCGGAGTTATTATCAGTGGTCGCAAAATAACTAAAGCTATGGCTCAGGCCATGAACGAAGTATTCTTTGAATTATTAGCAGCGCCGGATTTTGAGCAGGAAGCATTGGAGGTTTTAAAAGAAAAGAAAAACAGGATACTGTTGCAGTTGACTCAGCAAGCCTCCTTTCCGGCGTGGAAACAAAAACAGCTGCTGGGAGGTGAATTGTGGCAAGAGCGCGACAATGGAATTCCGGAGGACCGCTTGGTTACCGGTCGATCCTTGAGCCAAGAGGAGACCAATGACCTTGCCTTAGCCAGGCTGTTGGTGAAGCATGCACGCAGCAATGCCATAGTAGTGGTAAAGAACCAAAAGCTCATTGGTACAGGCTCAGGACATGTAAGTAGAGTGGATGCCGCACGTTTTGCCCTACAAAAAGCCAAAGAGTTTGGGCATGAGCTTAAGGGGGCGGTAATGGCCTCAGATGCCTTTTTCCCCTTTCCGGATTGCGTAGATTTGGCGGCTGAGGTGGGCATTAGCTGCATTTGGCAGCCGGGTGGCAGCGTGCGGGATCAAGCCTCTATTGATGCAGCAGAAGCGCATAACATAAGTATGGTAATGGGCGGTATACGGCACTTTCGGCATGGGTAGACCCAAAATTTAAGAAAATCAGGAGCAAAACAACCAAAAACCTAAGCTTAAACTCTAAAACATAAAAACAAAAAGAAGTCAACCATTTTGCCTTTTCGAGCAAACAAAGCAAAGAATGCCCCGATTTTAATGTAGTTTTGTGAGGATTCTTCTGAGGAAGAGCATTTTTTTGTTGGATAGCTAATATTTGAGCCATTGGGCCTGTTTGATTTTTTAACCCAGGATATTGCGATTGATTTGGGTACTGCCAATACCTTAATCATACACAACGACAAGGTGGTGGTAGACGAACCGTCGATTGTAGCCGTAGATCGTCGCACCAGTAAGGTAATTGCCATTGGCAAGGAAGCTTTATTAATGCATGGTAAAACCAATGCCAATATCGAGACCATTCGCCCTTTGAAAGATGGCGTGATTGCTGACTTTTATGCCGCCGAGGAAATGATACGGGGCATGATAAAAAAAATCAACGAGCGTAAACGCTGGGTAAAACCTTCCTTACGGATGGTGATTTGCATTCCATCCGGCATTACCGAAGTAGAAAAACGGGCGGTAAAAGATTCGGCTGAACATGCCGGAGGTAAAGAAGTATGCCTAATTCACGAACCCATGGCCGCTGCTTTGGGCATTGGCATAAATGTAGAAGAGCCCAACGGCAATATGATTATTGATATTGGTGGAGGAACCTCTGAAATTGCAGTAATCTCTTTGGGTGGCATTGTGTGCGATAAATCCATTCGGGTTGCCGGCGACGATTTAACCCACGACATTGAAGATTACATGCGGAGGCAGCACAACATTAATATTGGTGAGCGTACCGCAGAGCGTATCAAAATTGAAGTAGGAGCGGCACTTCAAGAGTTGGAAGAACCACCTGCAGACTTTGCGGTACATGGTCGGGACCTTATGACAGGTATTCCAAAAGAAATTACGGTGTCCTACCAAGAAATTGCCTTTGCCATAGACAAGACCATTTCAAAAATTGAAGCGGCCATACACTCGGCCTTGGAAATGACGCCCCCGGAATTGGCAGCAGACATTTTTAGAACGGGCATTTATTTGGCCGGCGGCGGAGCCTTATTGAGAGGTTTGGACACCAGAATATCGCAAAAAACCAAACTCCCGGTACATATTGCAGAGGACCCTTTGCGTGCCGTGGCTCGGGGCACAGGTATTGCGCTCAAAAACATGGATAAATACTCTTTCTTGATCCGCTGAGTCCATACCCGGTATGCAAAACCTACTGAAGTTCCTGTTTCGTTTTCGGCGCTTCCTCTTCTTTTTGGTTTTGCAAGGATTGGCTGTTTTTTTGATTTCCAAGCAATTTGCTTACCAAAGGTCGGTTGTAAACGATTTAACCTCCGGCCTAACAGGCTGGTTTTGGGGAGGCTACCAAGAAGCTGTACAATACTTGCACTTAACCAAAGAGGTGGAGGCCTTAAGGAGGGAGAACGCCGAATTGCGTGGACATCTTCGCAGCTCCAAATATTTGGAATATGGCAATTCCTGGGGGAAAGACAGCAGCTTAAATCAAGCCTACCGTTTTTTGCCGGCAGAAGTGCTCTACCTAAGTACGCGACAAGCCACCAATTATTTCACTTTAAATGTAGGGCAAAAACATGGTGTACGCCCCAACATGGGCGTATTGGCCCCGGAGGGAGTTGTTGGAGTAATTACGCGGGTGAGCGACCATTTTTCGGGGGGAATTAGCTTATTGAATTCCGGAGGAGAAATGCAGCTTTCCGTTCAATTACGCAAAGAAGGACACTACGGCACCCTTGTTTGGGACGGAAACAACCCTTGCTGTGCTTGGGTAGAAAATGTAGGAAGCCATGTGGACGTTGCAAAAGGAGATACCGTAGAAACCAGCCTCTTGTCCACGCTTTTTCCTCCCGGCATTGCTGTGGGTACTGTGGACCACAGCGAAAGTCTGGGAAACGAACCGGGACAGCGCTTATACCTTAAATTATTCACCCACTTTGGGCGTTTGCATAGTGTGTATGTGGTCGACTATCTGCTGCAACAAGAAAAAGACAGCTTGGAGGAGGAAGTGCAAGGCTTATGAAACAGACCGTCGGGCTTGTATTATCGGGCATCGTTTTTATGCTCTTGGAACTGGGTTTGTTTAGCCGCATTTCTATGTCGCCCTTAGGGCCACTCATGATTTACCCCTTATTTCTATTTCGCTTACCCGCCACCATGCCCAAAGGCTGGTATCTATTTACAGGTTTTGGATTTGGACTTGTTTTAGACCTTTTTTTGCAGACCGGAGGCTTACATGCGGCAGCGGCCTCCGCCTTTTGCTTTTTTAGGCCTGCTGTATTTGGATTATATTTTACAAAAGACGACCTTGAGGATATGGGCAGACCAAGCATCACACGCATAGGCTTGGCAAAGTTTTTACTCAATTTTGGCATTCTGGTGCTAATTCACCAATTGTTTTTTCATCTATATTCCATGTTTAGGGCAGACTTAATGGCCATACTTGCTCTTAAATGGATTACAGGAAGCTTGCTTTCTTTAGTAGTTATGGTGCTTATTCACGGACTGTTTGTGCGTCGATAGTTATGGAAAGCCGCCGATACATGTACTTTATAATGTTTGGCTTAGTGGCCTTCATTTTTCTAATTCGGCTATTCTTTCTGCAAGTTATAGACGACTCCTATAAAGCGGCGGCTGAAGGATACACCATTCGGCGGCTGGTTGACCACCCGGTTCGAGGAAATATTTTGGACAGAAACGGAGAAGTTTTAGCTACCAACGAGTTTGCCTACGACCTTATGCTTATTCCTGCCGAAACAGGAGAAGTAGATACCTTATTGCTGAGCTCCTTGACCGGGGTTTCTATGGAGGATTTTAGAATAGCTTATGCTAAAGTCGAAAGCAATTTAGAAAGCGGCCAAAACCACAGCAAGCAACCTCAGGCCTTGGTTAGGGAACTTACCCTAAAATCTATGGCAGCCTTCAAAGAAAAAATGTACTTATTTCCCGGGTACTTTTTGAGCAAACGTTCGGTGAGGCGTTATCCTAACCCTACAGCAGCCCACGCCTTGGGCTACATTCGCGAGGCCGACAAAAAGGTGATTGAAAACAATCCCTATTACCAGGCCGGTGACTATATCGGCGTAGCCGGTATTGAAAAATCCTACGAGGAGCTCTTAAGAGGCCAAAAAGGTGTTCGGAAAGTATATGTAGACGTTCGAAACAATGAAAAAGGCCCCTTTATGCAAGGAGCTCTGGATACTGCTTCGGTAGCCGGGCATGACCTCACCACCACCCTTGACTTGTCCTTGCAAATGTTTGGAGAGGAACTCATGCAAGGCAAAAAAGGAGCCATTGTAGCCATTGAACCGGCAACAGGCGAAATTTTGGCCTTGGTTTCGGCACCCAACTACGACCCCAATTGGATGGTGGGACGGAATTTACGGATGCATTATGGCGACCTCATGACCGACAAAAACCTACCTATGCTCAACCGGGCGGTTATGGACGGGTATCCACCCGGCTCAATTTTTAAAGTAATGAACGCCTTGGTTGGCCAACAAGAAGGCGTAATACACCGTAATACCGTAGTCCCATGCAGGGGTGGTTTCCGTCTTTCAGCTGCCCATACGGTTGGATGCCATGGCCACCCCGATGCCAATTTGCCCTTTTCCATAACCACCTCCTGCAACGCCTATTACTGCCATGTATTTAACGAAATCACCAAAAAATACCCTACAGCAAGAGAAGGCTACAGCGCTTGGTACCAAAGGGCCAGGAAATTCGGGTTTGGCACCAATTTAGATTCAGACTTGCCGGAGGCCAAAGGGGGCTTGCTTCCGCCTCCTGAGTATTATGACAATAGATATGGAAAAGGCAGATGGCGCGGGCTAACGGTAATCTCTTTAGCCATAGGTCAGGGTGAACTCAAAGCCAATGCGCTCCAAATTGCCAATTTGGCCGTTATCGTTGCCAATAGAGGCTACTATATTACCCCACATATTGGAAAATCCGTCAAAGGTTCTTCGCTTTCTCAACAGCTGTTTAAACGACACGAAACTGGCATTGATACCGCACATTTTAAGGTAGTTTATGAGGGAATGTACGGCGCCGTGCATGGAGCAGGAGGTACGGCCCGGATTGCAAGAGTAGACAGTTTAACCATTTGCGGCAAGACTGGTACTGCTCAAAACCCCCACGGCAAAGACCACTCCGTTTTTATGGCTTTTGCCCCTATGGATAATCCTAAAATTGCAGTAGGTGTTTTGGTGGAAAATGGTGGCTATGGTGCCACTTGGGCTGCACCCATTGCTTCCTTAATGATAGAGAAATACTTAACCGACACCATTTCTCGAGCTTGGCTGCACGACCGCATCCGAAACGGTGTGCTAATCGACACCCTACAATGAATCAGCGCATGCAAAGGGAACGAATTACCGGTAAAGCCGATGGCCTTCTGGTAATCATTTATGTGGTGCTTTGCCTTTTGGGTTGGCTTCATGTTTGGTCTGCCGCAGAATCTCAGGTTAGACCCTCGCCCTTTGATCCCGGTTATGAGCCCGGAAAACAACTGATTTGGATGGGCATTTGTACCGGTGTAGCCTTGGTACTTATGCTTTTGGATACAAAAGTATTTCCTGCCTTTCGCAGCTTTGCTTACGCAGCCTCACTTGGACTTTTGGTTTTGGTGCTCATCATTGGTCAAGAAGTGGGAGGCAATAAAAGTTGGATTGTTTTGGGAAGCTCCATCAAAATTCAGCCCTCCGAATTTGCCAAATATGCCACCGCGCTCATGCTGGCCGGATTTATGTCTACCCAGCAATTCAACCCTCGCATCAATAAGCATTGGTTCTTTGTGTTTGGGATTATTTTAATTCCCGCTATGTTGGTTTTGCTTGAAAAAGATACCGGTTCTACTTTAGTGTATGCCGGCTTCATATTGGCCTTGTTTCGCTTTGGACTCAACCGGGCTCTGCTCTTTTTAGGCCTTTTGGTGGCTGCGCTATTTCTTGCCTCTTTATTTATTACCCCTTGGTATTTGGTCTTGGGCTTGGTAACGGTTGCTGCTTTGGTTTGGTTCTTTGTTTTTAGGAAAAACAAACGGTCGCTATGGCCCATTTTGCTTTTAACCTTGGCACTTAGCGCCTTTACACTTGCCGGAAGATGGGTGTTCGACCATGTTTTACTACCCCACCAACAAACCCGTATCAAAGTACTGTTTAACCCCGATTTAGACCCTAGAGGCAGCGGATGGAATGTAAACAACTCTAAAATGGCACTGGGCTCCGGTGGCTTGGCCGGCAAAGGCTTTTTGAAAGGTTCTTTAACCCAACTCAAATTTGTTCCCAAGCAGCATACCGACTTTATTTTTTCTGCCATTGGGGAGCAATGGGGATTCCTTGGAACCTCCTTTGTTATTTTGCTTTATCTGGGATTGTTGTATCGATTGGTTTGGAAAGCAGAAGCGCAAAGGTCCGAATTTGCTAAGGTATTTGGCTATTTGGTTGCCTGCATTTTGTTCTTCCACTTTTTCATGAACGTGGGTACTACCATTGGGTTGGCACCTGCGGTGGGTGTTCCTCTACCCTTTGTGAGCTATGGGGGTTCCAGTTTGCTCGGCTTTACCCTACTCTTGTTTACCTTTATTAAGTTGGATGCCCACAACAAAGAGGTGCTGCGGTAATTCCTTATTTGGCAACACATTCAATATACATTGCCTTTTATTTAAAGTTAAATTGGTGTACTTTAGATGCATGAAAACTATCCTAATTGCCTTAAGCCTAAGCTTATCCCTCAACCTTTTAGCCCAAGAATCCAAAGGAGAAATTATACTTTGGTGGAAAATACCCACTGCCTCGGCTTCGGACACCAGCTTTTCCGTTATTGGCAAACAATTGGATCCTGCGCCTTGGTGCAAAAACCTGGCAGACCGGTTGGGGCAAAGCCCGGAAACCGATGAATTAAGTTGGACCTTTTCGAACCTGACGGTTGAAGGGCTGGGAAGCGGATTGAGTTTGAGGGTTTGGGATGGCTTTTACACGTATAACCCAACAAAGAAAGAGACAAGGAAAGGAGTGTTTACTACTAAGGGGCAACGCGATAAGTTTCTTAAATCCTTGGCAAAAAGTGCTTCCAAACCAAACGAAAGTTTCCGAGCACCGAATTTCGATCTTCGGGATGCCTCCGGAAATTCCGTAATTGACAGCGGAATAAAAGCAAAAAGGTTCATGGATTGGTTAAACACTTTTTGACGAAACTCTTTGAAGAATGGCCCCCGGCCATAAGCGAATGCCACCCAAGCAGGCGTCCATAGCGGGCGCCCTGAGGAGGCGACCACAGGAAGCCCCCGCAAGGGCTTGCCCGATATAGGACGATGCGCAGGTGGGCAGCAGCCCAATGGCCGTTCTGGAAGGTAATCCCAATTTGGAAGCGGGGCCCCCGACAAAAAAATCTCTACATAATTTTTATTATATATTTGATTTTCAGATATTTAACTTTTAAAAAATCTCTACATCGGCTTTTCTCAGCCCGCTTACCCTAATTCTGGGCAATGGAATCCTATTTTTGCCGTTTTAGTCTAAATTTAACCCATGAAACATATCCCTTTTATACTGGTTTTGACCCTATCCTCCGGGCTTTTTGCGCAGGGAAATGAGCATCCTTTCCATCTCATGGGCTGGAGCACCGAATCTACGGGTGACTCCACCTTCACCATATATGCCACCGAGGAAAATGCAGAGGCTTGGAGCAACAAACTTGGCCAAATCTTAGGAATTACGACAGAGCTGAGCGATGGCCAATGGATTTTTCGCGGTCTCGAAATTCAAGGTTTGGGGCAACAGCTGACTTTAAAAATTTCGGATGGTTATTTCCGCAATGGAGAAAAAACCGCAAATATGGGCTTTTATTATAAGCCCGCAGATGCTAAAAGACACGAAAAACGAAAAGCTAAGGCCGAAGCCAAGGGTGAAACCCTGGTGCGCATAACGCATGCCCAACTAGTCGACGGTTCGGGAAACGAAATCCTACGGAGTCGAAAGCAAGTAAAACTGTTTTTGGATTGGTTAAACAACCCACATTAACAACCACTTAGGCCTGGTCAGCCACCCAAGCCTTTGCCGCCTGCAAAGCCTCCGCAATGCCTTCGGGCCGCTTGCCCCCGGCATTGGCCAAAAAGGCTTGTCCGCCGCCCCCGCCTTGAATGTGGCTCGAGACTGCTTTAATGAGTTGACGGGCATCCCGTCCCTGCTCCACCAAATCATCGCTGACAAAAGCCGTTAATCCCGCTTTGCCCTCTTGATTTGTGGCTATAAGGGCCACGGTTTGTTTCGCCTCTTTGCGCAATTCAAACATTAGGTCCCGAACCAAAGCCGGCGACAGTTTGGTTTGGGCTGCAATAAAACGAACCCCGTTAAGGCTGCTTGCCTGCGATTGCCATGCCTTAAGTTCCTCTTTAGCTGCCTGAGTCTGCAAGGATTCCAAATGCTGTTTCATTTGTTCTTGCTGTTCGAGCAATTGCTCCACGGCACGAAGGGGCGTTTTGGGTTGCTTCAAGGTTTGGCCTATGGCCTTCCACTCGGCCTCTATTTCCTGAAGGGCCGCCTTAGCGCCTCGGCCGGTTTGTGCTTCTATTCTTCGAATGCCGGCCGCCACGGAACCTTCCGACACCAGCCGAAACAAACCAATGGCTGCCGTGCTTTGCACATGGGTTCCCCCGCACAATTCCATAGAAAAACCGGGCTCAAACACAATCATACGCACGGTATCGCCATACTTTTCCCCAAACAAGGCCATAGCACCGGCATCCAGTGCCTCCTGAAAGGGTATGGAGCGGTGTTCCTCCAGCGGGTGGTTCTCTAAAATTTTCTCTTGCACTCGTTCCTCAATGGCCCTTAGGGTTTCTGGCTCAATTTTTCCGGGATGCGAAAAGTCGAAGCGCAGGTAGTCGGGGTGCACCAAAGAACCGCGCTGCTCTACATGGGTGCCAAGGATTTCGCGTAAGGCGGCATGCAATAAATGCGTGGCCGAGTGGTTGCGAGCGGCATCCAAACGACGGACCTTGTTGACTTGAGCGCTAAAGTTTTCCTCAGGAAACTCAGGCAGTCGATCGGTCCAATGCACCAATAAATTGTTCTCGCGTTTGGTGTCCAACACCTGAATTTGCTCTTTGGAGGAAATCAATACGCCTTGGTCGCCCACTTGACCACCGCCTTCGGGATAAAAAGGGCTTTGATCGAGTACCAACTGAATGCCCTTTTTGCCTTTTTGGCTGACCTCCCTGTATTTTACAATGCGGCAATTGGGCCATTCGGTGGCATCGTAGCCAACAAAACGGCTTTCGGTGGCGGCCAGGAGTTCAATCCAGTCCCCGGCCTCTACTTTTCCTGCTGCGCGCGAACGGGACTTTTGCTCGGCCAGGGCTTGCTGAAACCCGGCCTCATCCACTCCATAACCGGCCTCCGAGGCAATAAGCGCGGTAAGGTCGTAAGGAAAACCAAAGGTATCGTAGAGTTCAAAGGCTTTTTCGCCGGAAACGGTAGCACCTGCCGGAAGCGTAGCAAACAGCTCATTGAGTCGGGACAAACCCGTTTCCAAGGTGCGCAAAAAGGCGGTTTCCTCCTCGAAAATCACCTCTTTAACAAAGGTTTGCTGCTTTTTCAACTCAGGGAAAGCGGCCCCGAGCGACTCAACCAAAAGTGGAACCAGTTGATGTATAAAAGGCTGCTTCAATTCCAAAAAACTAAAGCCATAGCGAATGGCCCGACGCAAAATGCGGCGAATTACATAACCGGCGCCGGTGTTGGATGGCAACTGCCCATCGGTAATGGCCAGCGCCACCGCCCTTAGGTGGTCGGCCACCACCCGCATGGCGATATCGGTGCTTTCGCTTTGACCATACCTATGCCCTGTGGCCTTTTCCAAGGCCTTAATGTAAGGTTGAAACAGGTCTGTATCGTAGTTGGAGCTTTTGCCTTGAAGCACCATGCACAACCGCTCCAAGCCCATGCCGGTATCAACATGGGTTTGAGGCAAGGGCTGCAAACTACCGTTGGCCAAGCGGTTGAATTGCATAAACACCAAATTCCAAATTTCTACCACTTGGGGATGGTCCTGATTCACCAATGCCGCCCCGGGCGATTGTTGGCGCTCCATTTCGGGGCGAATGTCCACGTGAATTTCGGAGCAGGGACCGCAGGGACCGGTATCGCCCATTTCCCAAAAGTTGTCCTTTTTATTTCCGGGCAGCACCCGTTCGGCCGGCAATTTCTCCACCCAATAGGCTTTGGCCTCGCTGTCCTCGGGCAAATTCTCAGAAGGATCTCCCTCGAAATAAGTAGCATAGAGTTGCTCTTTGGGGATTTGGTAGACCTCCGTCAAGAGTTCCCAAGCCCAATCGATGGCCTCCCGTTTAAAATAATCGCCAAACGACCAGTTGCCCAACATTTCGAACATGGTGTGGTGGTAGGTATCCTTGCCTACCTCTTCCAAATCGTTGTGTTTTCCACTGACGCGCAAGCACTTTTGGGTATCGGCCACACGCGGGTGTGCAGGCGCTTCATGCCCGGTGAACCAATCTTTAAAGGGATTCATACCGGCATTGGTAAACATAAGGGTTGGGTCGTCCTTTAGCACCATTGGCGCAGAGGGAACAATCTTATGTTTCTTATTTTCAAAGAATTGCAAAAAAGTATCTCGCACTTGTTTGGCCTGCATAGCTCTAGCATTAATCCATTTTGCGGGCATCGGTTTCAGGGAGAAACTTACCCGGCAAGCCGCAAAGGTAGCGAACGAAACAGAGGAAATAAATGGAAAAGGGTGAGTTTTTGGGGCCTAATCCCGCTCTCGGCTTATAGTCTGTTTGTGTCCGCCCTTTGGGGCTAAACTTCGCCGTGGCTTGCTGGCGCTCCGCCCGGCTCAGTAAGCCCCAAAAGGCAGGCACTGCACAGAGCTACCGCCTCCATCGGGGGCCAAATCGTGTTCCAAAAATAAAAAGCCCTGATACGCATAAGAGGACCAGGGCTTCAATTTTAAAAATCAACGCATCAATGCGGCGCTGCTTTTTGTGCGGGTATTATGAGACCATTGACGCGTTGCTATTCTGGCGGAGATCCTGTCCTGACGCTTCAGCAGGGCGCAGGAATTTGTAACGGATCAAAAATCTCCATCAAAAGGCAAATAACTAAACGTTTATAATCGTTTATCAAACGCTTATGCGCCATAAAAACATCTCTAAAGTAGTAAATTACCACGGTTTCCTTTTTACCGGAATGGCTTAATTCAAAGGCGAAAAAACCAATATGGACAAATTTCAAGGGCCTTCAAATAAAATCTGAAAGCCTACGACAAATAAAACCACAAAATCCATCTTTAATTTAAACACGATGCACATGCAACGTTTCAAAAACAAATACCGCATTCCCTCAAACCGAGCACCATTTTGGGATTATGGGTGGAAGGCCATGTATTTTATTACCATTTGTACCCAAAACCGCGCGCATTGGTTTGGAGAAATTACGAAAGGGGTTATGTATTTGTCTGAAATTGGACAAATCGCCCAAAATGAATGGTTAAAAACATTTGAAATACGACCCGATATGAATTTATGGATGGGTGAATATGTGGTAATGCCCAATCATTTTCATGCCATAATTGGGATAGGGGAAAATCAATTCAATAGGAAACGGGGCGCGCAACGCGGTAGAGACGCAATGCATTGCGTCTCTACAACCAACGCAAATGCGTTGACCACAATCAACGCAAATGCGTTGACCACAACCAACGCAAATGCCAAAACACATGCGCAAAAAACAAAAAACCTATTTGGCCCCCAATCCAAAAATTTGGGATCTATAATTCGTGGTTTTAAAATCGGTGTAAAGGTATCTGCCCAACAAATCCATTCCGATTTTGCGTGGCAATCGAGGTATCACGACCACATCATTCGAAATGAACGGGTATTTCTTCGAATCACGCAATACATAAAAAATAACCCCGCCCATTGGAAGAAAGATACATTCTACAGATAGCCGGAATGGGTCAACGATGTCCTAATACAAACCTATTTATAAAGAATGTGCAAGAAAAACCGATACCCATGACCTATTCCACCAAACCGGTTTTGCAGCAGATGAAACAACACGCTAAGGTTAAGGCATTTTAGAAAGGTTTGTTGACATTCGTTTCCAAGAAAACCTCCTAAAAAAGGTCAGCCCCGGTTAATCTTGGTGGGTTTGCTCATGGTTAGAACTCCTCCATTTCCAAACCGAAAATAATGCAAGGCATACTACCGAAATCAATGCAATATAATACCCACTACCCAAACTAATTTGAATCATTCCCCGAATTTGTGCTGGGACTTCATCGTCTACCTGCCCGGAAAAAATCCCAAGGCAAACCATACATACCACCGGCCATACCATGGCCAATTTATCCAACAACGGTTTCTTTCCAAAACTCAAAACCAACGCAATTAAACCAACGGTATAAGTAAGGATAATCCAAATGTTGGGTTCCACATCGTTCTTTTCTCCACCGGCATCCAGGCTACTGCCGGTAATCATTTGATGGCCCCGAACCTCCTCCAGCACGTTGCCGTTGCAGGTGACCACTACAAAGGGCAAAAACATGGTAAACAGCAATACCAACCATCCGGCTTTGGGAAACAAAAGAAGAAATGTTTTCATGGGTATCAGGCTTAATCTAAAGCTTGTCCTTGGCTTTGGCTGGCTTTTAACAACTGCCTATGCTCCTCGGGACTAAGATCAGAATAGTAAAAATTAATAGGGTTTACTGCTTTGCCTTTGATGTGCACTTCGTAATGCAAATGCGGGCCAACGGATTTTCCGGTACTTCCTACCAAACCTATCAAATCACCGCGCTTTACCTTTTGCCCTTCTCGAACTTTAATGGCCGACAGGTGGGCATAAAGGGTACTGTAACCAAACCCATGTTGGATGCGCACGCAATTGCCGTAACCTGAGGTTTCGGACTCGGCGCTTAATACCTTACCATCGCCTGTAGCGTACACAGGAGTTCCTGTGGTGGCTACAAAATCCATTCCTGCATGGAACTTTCGTGTTTTGTAAATAGGGTCTATACGCTCCCCAAAGCCGCTAGCCATGTACTTGAGTTCGTTTAATGCCAAAGGCACAATAGCGGGAATGGAGCGAAGCATGACTTGTTTTTGTTGGGCCATTTGCCAAATCTCATCCAAAGACCTGCTTTGAATATACATTCTGCGGCTCAACCTGTCGGTTTTTTCGGATACCTCTGTCAACAAATCCGACAGTGGGTATCCTCTTAACTGGGCATACCTGTCCATGCCCCCCACTCCGGCCTGTCTTACTTCCTTAGGTATGGGTTCTGTGGCAAAAATTGCACGATATACCACATTGTCGCGCTCTTCTAAATCATGCAAAACCGCTTCTAGGTTTCGGATTTTAAGGTTGAGGGTTTTTAGTTGCAGTTCTTGGAAAGAAATTTCGCGCTTCAACTGCTTTTCTTTGGGTGAGTCCAAGTACCTGTAGGCCACCAACAAAACGGCGGTGGCAAATACCATACCTGTAGCCAAACCAAAAATTAGCCGAAGCATTTTGCGCCCTATGCTTTCCTTATAGGGTTCGTACTTTAAGGTACGGGTATTGTAATGGTACTTTATTCGGGACAATTTGGGGCCTTATTGACTGCTAATAATGTAGTAACTTGGCACAAATTAGTGTTTTTATGCGCAAGCTGAGTTCTGTATTCGCTCTATTTTTTCTTGTTTCTTGTCTCACAGCTCAAGCTCAAGGGGTTCGAATTGGGGCCTTGCCCGGACCACCAAGCTCTGATGCCGGTTTAGAAATAGACTTCAACGACAAAGGTCTTTTGTTGCCCAGATTAAGTACCGCCCAGCGCAACCAGATTTCAGGGCCCAACGACGGCTTGGTTATTTTCAATACTACCACCGAATGTGCCGAACTGTACGTCAATAATGGCTGGGTAACTATGGCTTGTGCCTGTACCCAAGCGCCCAATGCGCCAACCAACATTCAGTTCCCAAGCCCTTTGCCTTGTGTGGGAGATACCGCTGTTGCAGTGGTTGTTTCGCCTGTTTCCGGAGCAAATGGATATCAATGGACCGTTCCTTCCGGTCTTAGCATACGCTCAGGGCAAGGCAGCGACACCCTGCTGGTGGACATAACCGGCCCTGTTAATGGCAATGTGCAAGTAAGCGCCCAAAACGGATGCGGCTTTTCTTCTCCCTACCTCCAGGTGTGGTCAATTCAAGCTCCTGATGCCGGCTTCACAACCAGTCCGGGAGTGGTTTCAGTAAACAATGCGGCTACCTTCAACCCCAACAGCAGTGGGCAACACCAATGGACCTTCAATTCAGGAACGCCTGCCAGCTCCGTAGCAAGCAACCCAAGTGTAACCTGGAGTCAAACCGGAACCTACACCGTAATTCATCAAATTACCGATGCCAATGGCTGCAGCAACAGCGACACCGTAGCCATTACCGTAAGCAATTGCCTTACAGGTGGTAATGTGACCTTTAATTATACAGGAAATATTCAAACATGGACCGTTCCTGCCGGGGTTTGCCAAGTGACTTTTGATGTTCGAGGCGCGCAAGGAGGAGACGGAAGTGCCGGATCGGGTGGATTGGGAGCCCGCATGGTGGGTACAGTTACGGTGAATCCCGGCCAAACTTTTCAACTGTTGGTAGGCCAAAAGGGACAAAACAATCCTAGTAGTGGGGGGCACAGCGGCCAAAGCACCGGAGGTGGTGGCGGAAGCTATGTGGCAAGCAACGGACAAGCAGTGATTGTAGCCGGCGGCGGCGGCGGTGGTGGGGCTGTTTCGGGCGGTCTAAATGCGTCTACCTCGCCCAATGGTGTAAATGGCTCAGGTCCCGGAGGAGCTTCGGGAGGAACCAATGGCAATGGAGGTTCCAACAATGGAGGAATGAACTCCGGCCGCGGTGGCGGTGGCTTTTCAGGAAATGGACTAGCACCTCCCGGAGATAGTGCGGTGGGTGGCCCGGGCCAAAGCTTTACCAATGGTGGAGCCGGTGGAAGCAATGGTGGTCACGCAGGAGCCGGAGGCTTTGGCGGTGGCGGCGGTGGTGGAAACTATGGCGGCGGCGGCGGCGGTGGCTATTCCGGCGGTGGTGGAGGATCCTCCAATGGCTTTGGTGGTGGAGGCGGCGGCTCCTTCAATAGTGGAAGCAACCCAAGCAACACGGCCGGCTTTCAATCGGGCAATGGCCAAATATTGGTTACCTGGTAAGCGTTGCAAGAGACTATTGATGCGCTGCTATTCTGGCGGCACACCTGCCCTGACCGCAGCGTCAGGTGCCTTTCTATTTGCCTGCGCCTTAATTTGCACCGACGCTGCGGTCGACATCTAAGGACCCCAGACGCCTTGGTCAGGGTTATAAACTTGAAAACGCAACGCATCAAAAGTCTCTGAAAGAGAAAACTTAGAAAAATTGCCCCCCGCCCGGCAGAGGGCCCTGCGCAGCGGAATGGCACGTGTTTAGTAGCCAAGGGGCCTACGCACGCAAAAGAAAGTAGTAAATTAAAAACCTCGAGGCTGTTTTACCATGGAACGTTCATTTGCCCCGGTCGAGGAGGTGTAGCTTTGCGGAACCCCCGCAGGGCACCAAACACGCCATTGGGCAAGCAGGACCGCCGCAGGGGCGGTTAGAATAAAAGATTTTCCTATGGAACAGGGCCCAAAAATCAAGCCCCTAGCAGAAAATTAAAGCTTAGAGTTCGCTTTTGAAATTTTGCATAAACTCCTCATAACTTTGGCTGAGGTAGGCGCCTGAGCCGAAGAATTTCATGATGGGTTCCAAGTCGTTGGGGCCTTTGAAGCCGGGAAGCGGTTGCAGAAGGTTCATATCTTTATCCAGAAAGACTAAGGTTGGGTAGCTTAGTTGTCCACCGGTGAGGGCAGCGGCGAGTTCGTGGTAACCGCGGCGACCTTGGGCTACAAACACATAATCGCGGCCTTTGAAATTGACTTTCTCGGCTTGCTCGGCATCGAATTTTACGGGATAAAAATGCGTGTTTAGGTAGGTAGCAATGTGTGGATTGGAAAAAGTTCGCTGGTCCATAACCTTACACCAGCCGCACCAATCCGTGTACAAATCAATGATGACGGGACGCGGCTCCTTTTTATTGAGCTCTACGGCCTGGTCAAAGGTGTACCAATTGGGGGAGCTTGGGGCTTCGGTTTGGGCTCCCAGACTCAAAAAAGACAGCATAAATAAAACCAGCGAAAACGTTTTCATAGCTTAATTATACGAAAATTTGAGTCCGGTGTTCGTGAAAAAGCTGTTAAAAACGATGGAAAAGGCTTTAAATGCCCGGCAAATCCTTGCTATAAGCTTCAATAACGGCGTTGGCCAATCCACTGGCACCAATCCGGAAATGGGCTGCGTCAATGTGGTCTCTGCCTGTTTCTGCCAAGTAAATATCCATATAGGTTTGAGCATCTTCCAAGGTTCGGATTCCTCCGGAGGCTTTAAAACCACGTTGTTCTCCGTGGGCTTTTTCCCAGATATTCAGGGCGCGGCAAAAAATGGCCGCAGCGGTAGGGGTCGCCCCCAAATCGCTTTTTCCGGTGCTGGTTTTGAGGAAATCGGCACCGGCTTCGAGTACGGCATGTGCCGTTTCTCCAAGCAATAGCGGGTCGGCTATTTGACCGGACTCCAAAATAACTTTTAGGACTTTGCCGGCGCAAATACCTCTAACGGCTTGTACTTCCTTAAAGCAGGCTTGGGGCCCTTGCTCCAATAAAAGCCCCCGGTCAATGACCAAATCTATTTCGTCTGCTCCCCGGAGCACTGCGGCGCTCACCTCGTGCACTTTAAGGGGAATGCTTGCTTTTCCGGAAGGGAAGTTTCCGGCAACAGAAGCCACGGGAATGCCCATGGGCCCAAACACCTCTTTGGCCGCTTCTACGTGGGTCGCATAGACACAAATTGCGGCCGGCACTAGCCTGCGGCCGGTGCGTTCGGCCACGCGTTGAATGCGCCTGGACCATTCGCGCACATTGGCGGGGCTGTCTAAATCGTTGAGGGTAGTTATGTCTAAGGTGGCATAAAGCCGCTCCAGTCCTGCATTTGTCATGGCACAAAAATACAGCTTTTGCCAAGGATTTGAAGCCGATGTGAGGCTTGGTATTACCTAAAGGAAATGCATAACCAAAGCCTTAGCTAAGGGATTCCGGACAAAAACTCAATTTTAAATCAAATCCTTGGCCTTGGCCATGCCTTAAATAACCCAATTGATTGTGAAAAAACTGTAGGTTTTGGTGGCTGGTTTTGGGCATGGGAATGTGGGTATGCCCATACAGCCACAAGCCTGGACAAAAAGTTTCCAACCGATTACCCAGGTCGGCACACAAGGCTTGTTGCATGGGGCCCCTTGCCGTTGAGGTAGGCAAAAGCGAGGGTAATGGCGCATGGTGGCTAAGGTAAATACGGGGCTGCGCGGACCTTTGAGCTCCCTCTTTCAACAAGAAACGGCAATCGCTTTGGTGCAGGGCATGCATTTGCTCTACTTGAAAAGCATTTTTTCCGTACCGAATCAATTTAAAATCGGACAAACGGCTCTCCACCTTGCGCTTGTTGTGGGGGCTTATGGAAGTCCATAAAGTGGCTGCTATAAAGTGAAAGCCGTGGCTGGAAAAAGAGGCTTGATTAACCAAAAAGACTCTTGGGAAAAGCTCTTCCATTCTAGGGCTTAATGCCTCTGCCGCATTGCCATAATAGTATTCGTGGTTTCCCGGCAGCCAATAGACCGCTTCAAACTTTCGGCTTATATCCTCCCAAAACCAGGGCACTTGGTGCATTTGAGCAAAAGGCACAATATCACCACCCAACCATAGCAATGGTTTAATGGCGGGAATAGGGTTTTTCTTAAGCCATTCCCTGTTTTCCGGAAACTCTAGGTGCAGGTCGGAGACAAATTGAAAGCCTTGTGCAATCAACTGTCCAATTTAAGTACGGCCAAAAAAGCTTGTTGAGGAATTTCGACACTGCCCACTTGACGCATGCGCTTTTTACCCTCTTTTTGTTTTTCAAGCAGTTTACGCTTACGGCTAATGTCGCCGCCATAACACTTTGCCGTTACGTCTTTGCGCAGCGCTTTAACGGTTTCCCGAGCAATAACTTTGGCTCCAATGGCTGCCTGAATAGCAATCTCAAACTGCTGGCGAGGCAAAAGCTCTTTGAGCTTTAGGCAAAGTTTTTTACCCAAATCAAAGGCATTGTCGCGGTGGATGAGGCTGGAAAGTGCGTCTACCTGTTCGCCATTGAGCATAATGTCGAGCTTTACTAAGGTAGAAGTCTTATAGCCGGAAGGATGGTAATCGAAAGAGGCATATCCTTTGGAAATGGTTTTGAGTCTATCGTAAAAATCAAATACAATTTCGCCGAGGGGAAGCTCAAAGCTCAATTCCACCCGGTCTTGGGTGAGGTACACTTGATTTTTCATGATGCCTCGCTTTTCCATACAAAGCGTCATTACCGGTCCTACGAATTCCGACTTGGTAATGATTTGGGCATTGATGTAGGGTTCTTCTACATATTCCAACAAGTTGGGCGACGGCAAATCGCTGGGATTGGTCACCACCAAATCTTCGCCTTTTTTGGTATAGGCCTTATAACTCACGTTAGGCACAGTGGTAATTACGTTCATGTCGAACTCTCGCTCCAAGCGTTCTTGAATGATTTCCATGTGGAGCATTCCCAGAAAGCCGCAACGGAAACCAAAACCTAGGGCCGCGGAGGACTCCGGTTCAAAGGTGAGGCTGGAGTCGTTGAGTTGCAGTTTGGACATGCACTCGCGGAGTTCTTCGTAATCGTCGGTATCTACCGGGTAAATGCCGGCAAAAACCATGGGTTTAACGTTTTCGAAGCCTTGAATCATTTCGGTGCAAGGCTTGGCCACATGGGTAATGGTATCGCCAACCTTTACTTCCCGTGCGGTTTTAATGCCGGAAACAATATAGCCTACATCGCCGGCGGCGACGCTTTTTCGCGGAGAAATTTGGAGTTTAAGCACGCCCACCTCATCGGCGTCGTATTCTTTTTGGGTGGCCAAAAATTTAACCTTATCGCCTTTGTTCAAGGTACCGTTCATTACCCGGAAATAGGCAATAATGCCTCGAAAAGGGTTAAACACCGAGTCAAAAATCAGGGCTTGAAGGGGAGCGTCCGGATCTCCTTTGGGATGAGGAACGCGGTGTATAATAGCTTCCAGTATTTTATCCACACCTTGTCCGGTTTTTCCGGAAGCCGGCAAAATGTCTTCCAAATCGCAGCCAATAAGGTCTACAATTTGGTCAGAAACCTCTTCGGGCATGGCGGAGGGAAGGTCCATTTTATTGAGTACCGGAATAATTTCCAAGTTATGCTCAATGGCCAGGTAGAGGTTAGAAATGGTTTGCGCTTGAATGCCCTGGGTGGCATCTACAATAAGCAGCGCTCCCTCGCAAGCTGCAATGGATCTTGAGACCTCATAGGAAAAGTCTACGTGCCCCGGAGTATCGATTAGGTTCAAGATGTAGGGCGTTCCCTCAAACTCATACTCCATTTGAATGGCTTTACTTTTAATGGTAATGCCACGTTCACGTTCCAAATCCATATCGTCTAGGGTTTGCTCTTTGAGCTCCTTAGAGGTAATGGTATTGGTAACTTGCAACAAACGGTCGGCCAGGGTAGATTTTCCGTGGTCGATGTGTGCAATAATGCAGAAATTGCGGATATGCTTCATAAATAGTGCCTCAAATTTCGGCAAAAATGCGGTACTAGCCTTCGTTTAGGATTTAGACCCACCGGTAAGTTCCAGCAATTCTGCCAGTCGACCACCAAAACGCCGCATTTCTTCGGCGGCTTCTTCATCTTGGGTGGCCCTTTGAAGAACATCTGCAAGGCTCAGGAGGTTCTGATACACCATAGTGCGCATCTCTTCCACCATAAAATCTTTGTTCCACAAATCGATGCGCATGGTGTTGTTCTCTTTCATATCCCAGAGGGTCAACATCATGGCCTTAACTTCTCTTCGCGGCTCCATTTCGCCTTCGTCGGCAGTCCAACTCAAAGAAATGGGATTGTTGTCTTTGTCTAATCCTACGTGCAAATGGATGTCGGATTCCCGATCTATATTTCCGGCGCTCATCTTCGTTTGGGTTTGTATTGGCTTTGTTCTAACATTTTTTGGGCGTCGCTTTCTTTAATCAGCGCTGCCAAGCTTTGGTCTTGCGTGTTCATCCAAGATTCTACTATGCGCCAGCCAATCCAAGTGGCTGCTCTTCCCGGAGATTCTGCCGGCATTCCGGAAGAAAAAGGGGCTTCGCCAATGTAGCGCTGCACGGTTCTGCTGTCGGTAGCGAATAGTTTTTGCTCCTCAATCAAATGTCCCCAGATTTGGTATTCGTGCTCAATGCAAAATTTAACTTGAGCAGAGGTGAAGCCAAACAAAACGCTGTCGGCCACTTCTGGCATGCATCGTTTGGTAATGGCCAAAACTTTCCCCTGCCAAATCATTTCTTCCAACAAGCTCAATTCACCTTCTTTTTCCGGGGCAAATTCTAGGGTGCACCAAGCCTTTAACCCATCACACACCAAGTATTCCGGACTTCTCCGAGCTTTAATGTAGGCCGGCAGATGCGCTAAATAAGTGGATTGCGGACCCAAGTATTGATCCGGAGCAATATACAGCACGGAATCTAAAGGAACCACTACATAATTAAAGCCAAACAAATACATCGCTATGTCCGGAACATGCGCTTCGGGCAGGTAATAACGGTAGTAGCGAAAAGCGGTATGAAAGGCGGCCTTTTCTTTTTCAAAATCGCCAAACACCTGCCGGGTGCTGTCGTACAAGCCTCCAATTTCTGAGTCTCTAAAAAAGCTGAGGTATTGGCTCATGATGGGCACCTGAGGTACAAAACCCAACAGCTCGGGACCATACAAATTCACAAATTCAGGATGCTCTAGTGCCAAACTGTCCAGGCACTGTTCCAAGGCCAAAGAGTCTTTGGCCCGTTCCATAAGGAGCCTGTCGAACCGGTGAAACCCTTGATTTATGGAAACCTTGCTAATGTCGGGGGGAGCATTTCCTCCACATCCCCAAGCCAGGCTCAGCACAAACAAAAGCAGACCAAACGCTGCGGTGTAATTCCATTGCTTTGTACGCATAAAGCAAAGGTACAACCAATGCGGCAATACAAGCTTGCTTAAGCCAGACGCTGCTTAAGTTCCGTATCCAACGCAGCCAAAAACTCTTCGGTATACAAGTAATGGGTGCCATGTTCCACTTTATTGCCGTGGATGCAGATGGCCAAATCCTTGGTCATTTTACCGGCTTCAATGGTATCAATACAAACCTGCTCCAGTGTATTGCAAAAGTCAATAAGCGCTTGGTTGTTGTCCAACTTGCCACGGAATGCCAGACCGCGGGTCCAGGCAAAAATAGAAGCCACCGGATTGGTGCTGGTGGGTTTGCCCTGCTGATGCATGCGGTAGTGGCGGGTTACCGTTCCGTGAGCCGCTTCTGCTTCTAAGACTTCTCCGTCGGGAGTTACCAAGGTGGAAGTCATCAAACCCAAGGACCCAAAGCCTTGAGCCACGGTGTCTGATTGCACGTCACCGTCGTAATTTTTACAGGCCCATACAAAATTGCCGTTCATTTTAAGGGCAGAGGCTACCATGTCGTCAATTAAGCGGTGCTCGTAGTAAATGCCCTCGGCTTCGAAGCGGCTTTTGTAGTCCGCTTGGTAAATCTCTTCAAAAATGTCTTTGAACCTACCGTCGTACTTTTTAAGGATGGTGTTTTTGGTAGACAAAAACAAAGGCCACTTTTTCATGAGTGCCTGATTAAAGCAAGCATGCGCAAAACCGCGGATGGAGGCATCGGTATTGTACATTCCCAAGGCTACTCCTCCGCCTTTGAAATCATAGACCTCAAACTCCATGGGTTCTCCTCCACCTTCGGGAGTGTAAGTCATGGTTAGCTTCCCCGGACCGGGCACCACAAAATCGGTAGCACGGTATTGATCGCCAAACGCATGGCGGCCAATGCAAATCGGAGCCGTCCAGTTGGGCACCAACCGAGGCACATTGGAAGTTACAATGGGTTCGCGAAATACGGTACCATCCAAAATATTACGAATGGTGCCGTTGGGCGAGCGCCACATGCTCTTTAGCTTAAACTCCTCTACCCTGGCTTCGTCAGGGGTAATGGTGGCACACTTAATGCCCACGCCAAATTTACGAATGGCCATAGCGGCATCTACCGTTACCTGGTCGTTGGTTTCGTCGCGGTGCTCAATGCCCAAATCGTAATACTTGATGTCCAAATCAAGGTAAGGCAAAATGAGTTTGTCCTTAATAAACTTCCAAATGATTCGAGTCATTTCGTCGCCGTCGAGCTCTACAACGGGATTCGCTACGTGGATTTTGGCCATGAATGAAAAATATAAAATCGATGCCCGGCAAAAATGAGAAAAACTTTGTGATTTCCTACTCCCTTTTACTGGCTTTCCACAGAGCCAACAAAGATTTAACGGAGGCAAAGCGGGTGCAATACCTTGGATCTTGCACACTTAAGGGAAGTTGGGTAGGTCGATCGGAAACCCTTTGAAACATTACCGATTCTTTAACCGAGTCCGGATAAGGGTGCCCCAAGCGCAGGAGCCCCTGCACCGCCAAAAACTGTTCCACATCGGTCCAATCGGGATGCATTAATCCATCTTGCCAAAAATCTTCCCTTTCTTTCACAGACAAACCGGCCGCTGCCCAAATCCCGCCCCACCGCATGGGCACGTGCGCACTTTCCCAGGCTTGCTGCAAAAAACTTCGAGGCACCGCCAAGGCCAAATCTCCGGCCCATGCCAAACCCAATACCTGCATGTAAAACAGGCTGTCGTTGGCCCCTCCCGGCGCGCTGCATGGAAGCTCCCAAAGCGGATTCAAGAGGCTTTGCATGGCCACGGAATCCCGCTCCAACCAAGCCTTTAACCCGGAAATCAAAAAAGATTCGGGTGCAAACATGGGAAACATGCTATGCAAACTTCCAAAGGCAGTAATCCGGTGCGACACCGGAATCATGCCCGTACCCGGAGTAGGCAGCAGGGGCCGTTTGGGGTGGTCTACCCGAAGCAACAAATACATGGTGTCTTGCGAAAAAGGAGGTACCGGATGCGGCGCATCGGCAGCACCCGCACAAGCCTCCAAGGCAAAAAACCCTTGAATTTGGAACCGTTTATGCGGCGCCGAACCATGCACCACCTCCAAAAGCTCGCATTCAGGGCCCTTACCCAAGGTGTAGCTGCGCTGCTTGGCCTTAACCAAAGACAAACCCGAATAATCCAGCTGCCAAACAAAGGGCTCTTGCCAGTTTTGGGCTGCCAAACCGGACACCTGACCTAGAACAGCCAACATGAGCGCATGGCGAAAAAAGTGAAGCACCATACCGCTAAGGTAGCAAATGTTGTGCCGTAGACGCGTTGCTTTTCGGGCGGCGATCCTGTCCTGACGCTGCGGTCAGGATTATAAACCCTCACGCTGCGGTCAGGATTGTAAACCCTGACTGTAACGTCAGCATTATTAACTTGAAAACACAAGACGTCAATGATCTCATGTTGTTTCTGAGGCATTTAACTTGGCAATCAGGTGTTTTTTTGGGGGGCTGTTCCGGCCATTACTGCAAGTCCTCATTTGGGCGCTAAGGCTCCAGTGGCCTCCGGGGTCCCCCGAAGTATCGGGGGCCTCCTCGGCACACGGAGCCTAAGCTCCCAACTTGCGGGCTTTCCGTGCTGTCCGGGCCCCGAGAGCACGAAGCCATTCGCCGAAGGAAAAGAAGTTCCGCCTGGAGTTCATGGCATATCTAAGGATACAAAGCCAGCCTGCAGACCAACTCCCCACGATTTATTTTTACACACATGGAGCGTCTAAGCACCAAATAGTGTTTTTTGGAGGAGGATGTATGGCAGGGATAGAGGCGATAGCCCGGTTCAGCCACCCTGAACATTTTGCGGCTTTGTTTATTTTTATACTATGATTCGATCGACCTTATTTTTCCTTTTTCTAGCCGCTGCCGTGCAGGCGCAGAATTTTGCCATTGGCTACACCGAAGGGGCTTGGAACGACCCCGCCCGAAACCGCGATGTGGACTACGTGTGCTGGTATCCGGCCGATGCCGCAGGCCAAGACGTGGCCGTTGCCCAAGGCAGTTTTCCGGTGGTGGTGCTCGCCCATGGCTTTTTAACGGGAACCGCACCCTATCAAAACGTAGCCGATTCCTTGGTGCCTCTGGGCTATATCTTGCTGCTTCCTGCCACTGAAACAGGCTTAACGCCCTCGCATGCAGCCTTAGGCCAAGACATGGTGTTTTTGGCCGAGCGCATACAACAAGCCCATGGCCAAAGCAGTTCCATGTGGTTTGGAAAAGTGGATCCGCGGATGGCAGCCGCAGGACATAGCATGGGCGGTGGGGCTACCTATTTGGCGACCTCCCAACCTCAGCAACCCTTTACCTGCAGCTTTACCTTTGCTGCTGCCGAAACATCGCCCTCCTCTTCTCAGGCCGCTGCCCAAGTTACGATTCCTTCGCTGTTGCTGGCAGGCTCCGAAGACGGCGTTACTCCGCCGGCTACCACCCAACAACCCATTTACAACAATTTGGCGGGCTGCAAAGTCATGTACTCCATCAATGGCGGCGGGCACTGCTATTTTATGAATCCGGATCCGCCTTGCGACTTTGGAGAACTGGCCACTCCACCCAGCCTGGATAGAACAAGCCAACAAATAAGGGCCTTCCGCGTGCTCCGACCCTGGCTGGCGACCTGGCTCAAGGATTCGTCAGGAACTGCTGTAGAAGCGGTTTTGAACAGCCCCGGTACAGATGCCGTGCAGCAGAATTGCAACACCTTATCCACCCAAAACGTAGGCGAAGTATCGGAATGGTTGGAATTGCGCAGCGATGGATTCGTTTGGAAAAAAGCCGGCAACTACAGCCTCCAATGCCTGGACATGAATGGCCGTGTGGTGTATGCTACCGATACCTCAGCCCAGCCTGGCGATTTCTTTGCCTATCCCAAAAACCTGGCCCACGGCGTGTATGTGTGGACCTTGGCCCACGAAGGAGAATGGCGCAGGGTAAAGACCGTGCTGGGAAAACCATAAAGGAGTGAAAAGCAACAGTTTGGGAGCAACAGGAGGTAGAGACGGAATGCCTTCCGTCTATACCGCGTCGTGAGAGACGGAATGCCTTCCGTCTTTACCGCGTCATGAGAGACGGAATGCCTTCCGTCTTTACCGCGCCAACGAGAGACGGGAGGCATCCCGTCTTTACCGCGTCTTTACCGCGTCTTTACCGCGTCTTTACCGCGCCATTAAATATGTATCGCCCGATCCGCTGTTGCCGCCAAGCAAGCCTCTCTAAAAGATTCGGTAAAGGTGGGATGCGCATGACTCATGCGGGCAATATCTTCTGCCGTAGCTCGGTACTCCATGGCCACCACCGCCTCAGCAATCATATCGGCGACCCTGGGACCACACATATGTACGCCTAAAATCTCATCGGTTGCTGCGTCGGCCAAGACCTTTATTTGACCGTCCAGATCCATGCTGGCGCGTGCACGACCACTGGCACGGAAAGGGAAAGCACCCACTTTATACTTGGCACCTTGTTCCTTCAATTGCTCTTCGGTATAGCCCACCGAAGCCACCTCCGGCCAAGTATATACCACGTTAGGTATCAACAAATAATTGATGTGGGGTTTTTCGCCTGCCATATGCTCGGCTACAAACATGCCCTCTTCTTCGGCTTTGTGGGCAAGCATGGCCCCGCGGACCACATCGCCTATGGCATAAATGCCCTCGACCTTGGTTTGCAAATGCTCGTTTACTTCAATGCGGCCTTGGGCATCGGTCGACAAACCTACGGCTTCCAAATTCAGGCCCTCGGTATAGGGTCGACGCCCCACGGAAACCAAACAATAGGGCGCCTCCCACGTGTGGGATTTGCCTTTGGCATCCTCGGCTTGCACCACCACCACATCGCCTTTGCGTTCCACAGAAGTTACTTTGGTACTTGTGTGAATGCTGGCGCCCAACTTTTTCATTACACGCGCCAAATCCTTGCTCATGGCCGAATCAAAACCGGGAATCAGTCGGTCGGCATACTCCACCACGGTCAACTTGGCACCCAAACGGGCATACACCGAGCCCATTTCAAGGCCAATTACCCCGCCGCCAATCACGATCATATGCTCCGGCACCTCCTGCAAATTCAAGCTTTCGGTACTGGTAATGATGCGTTCCTTATCAATATTAATGAAAGGCAAGGAGCCTGGCTTGCTTCCCGTGGCAATAATGGCCTTTTCAAAACCCAGCTCGGTGGACTTGCCCTCGGCATCCGTCACCTGAATTTTGCCTTTATCTACAAAGCTTCCCAAGCCGTGAAACACTTGAACCTTATTCTTTTTCATTAAACCGGCCACGCCGTCGCAGGTCTGCTGCACCACCTCATTTTTGCGGGCCACCATTTGGGGTAAATTTACCTTCAGGTCTTTAAGCTCAATACCATGCGTAGCAAAGTGCTTGTTGGCATTGTAGTAGTGCTCGGAGCTGTCCAGCATCGCTTTGGAGGGAATACAACCCACATTTAAACAGGTTCCACCCAAGGTGTTGTATTTTTCTACAAGCGCTGTTTTCATTCCCAATTGCGCACAGCGAATGGCCGCCACATAACCACCGGGCCCGGAACCAATAACTACCACCTGAAAGCTTTCCATAACCAAATTTTTATCAAAAATAGGGTGCTTAATCGAATAATGGGGTCAAAATAGACTAAAAAAGGCTTAAGGAAGGAATGTTTTGGGCGCCTTATCCGGCCCTTAGCGCTACTCCGCAGTCCCCGGCCACGCAAGGCTAAGGGCTGCGGGGTCTTGCCCCCAATCCTTCGGGGGGCAAGCCTCCGCGCCCCAAGCCTTGCGGGCCGCGTCCTTTGCGTGGTAGCTGCTGCGGTCCGGGGCGCTTGGTCTTCCAATGCTGCTTTGCGCCTTAGATGCCGTTTTCTTTTTGTTTTTTTGCTCCATGGCAAAGTTTCTTCTCTGCGGTTTAGGAAATCCCGGTGCCGAATACCAACACACCCGACACAATATTGGCTTTGATGTGTTGGACGCATTGGCTCAAAAGTTGGGGCTTGAGTTTGCTCCTGCCAAGCACGGTCTTGTTGCAGAAGGCAAGTTTAAAGGCCGTCCCTTGGTCTTGCTCAAGCCCAACACCTTCATGAATTTGTCCGGAAAAGCCCTGCGCTATTGGCAACAACAATACAAACTGCCGCCAAATCAACTGTTGGTCATCACCGACGATTTGGCCTTGCCGCCTATGCATCTTCGGCTCAAAACCAAAGGGGGCAGCGGTGGGCACAATGGCCTAAGCCATATTGAGGAGACCTTGCAAAGCCAAGCCTATGCGCGCTTGCGCTTTGGCATTGGCAAAGACTTTCTACCCGGTGGCCAATCCGATTATGTGCTGGGGCCTTGGGCCGCTTCAGAAAAAGCCTTGCTTCCAAAGGCCATAGAAACTGCCGCCAAAGCCTGCCTTGATTTTTGTTTCATGGGTCCGGAACGCACCATGAACTGGGTGAATGGTTGGAAACCGGAAACATCGGAAGAATCCTCCTCCGATTCAGGAGGCAGCTAACTTAGGTTTTGGTCGCAAACGTGCCTTTTCGTAGGTCACGCGTGCCGTCTTTCCCTTGCGCTTTAGTTTGCGTTCGGCCAAAGGAAGTTTTATTTCTTGTTGGCAATCTTCGGAGCAGCAGCCTTCAAAACTTTCCTTGCAATTGGGGCATTGAATAAACAACATGTGGCAGGCCTCGTTGGCGCAATTGGTATGGTCGTCGCAAGGCGCACCGCATTGGTGGCATGCAGCAATAACATCGTCGGAAATGCGCTCGCCCATGCGCTCGTCAAACACGAAATTCTTTCCAATGAATTTCACCGGCAAGCCTTCCGCTTTTGCTTGACGGGTGTATTCTATAATGCCACCTTCCAGTTGATATACCTGCTCAAACCCTTTGTGCCTCAAATAGGCAGAGGCCTTTTCGCAGCGAATGCCTCCGGTGCAATACAGCAATACCGGCTTTTGTTTGTGTTGCTCCAGCATGCGTTCTACCAAGGGTAGACTGTCTCGAAAAGTGTCTACATCGGGGCAAATCGCGCCTTCAAAATGTCCTACTTCGGATTCGTAATGGTTGCGCATGTCCACCACCACGCTGTCATCCCGATCCAGCAGTTCGTTAAAGGCTTTGGCTTTAAGGTGTGGTCCGGGTTGGGTCACATCAAAAAAGTGCTCCGGCAAACCATCCGACACAATTTTGGGCCGAATGCGCACAATGAGTTTTAAAAAAGCTTCTTTTTGGTCTTCTACAGCCAAGTTTAAACGAATTCCATCCAAAAACGGGTAGCTGTACAAATGCGTTCGGAAAGCTTCAAAGGCAGGTTCGGGGACTGAAATTTGGCCGTTGATGCCTTCGGAAGAAACGTAGGTGCGGCCCAAAACGCCAAAACCTTCCCAGGCACGGAACAGGGAGTTTCTGAACTCCACCACGTCTTCTATGATGGCGTACTTGTAAAAAGAGAGCGTCCGGCGCTCAAAAGGCTCGGCCTCCAATCGTTTGCGCAAAGTTTCCCGGTCGTATTTGTTGCCCGGCAAAGTTGAAAAGTCCATAGCGCAAAAATACGAAAGCTTGAGGAAAGCCTGCAAGGTGGAGTGACTCAAGGAGGTGGGGAAATTGGGCTAGGCTTTGCCAGCCGAAGTGAATAAGCCAACAGCCCTTATTTTGTGGCAAAAATCCTCCAAACAGCCTTTGTTTTGATACAAATTTTGGGCAAAACAGCCCTTATTCTGTTACAAAATTTGAAGGAATTTGCCTTTGTTTTGTTACAAAATCTCGAGGAATTTGCCTTTGTTTTGTTACATTTACACTTGAAATCAAAGGGAAAAAGCGGCTTATGGAAATTATGCGCAGAAATGCATGGCAAGAACTACTGTCATGGAAGCACAGCACAAACAGGAAGCCCTTGGTTTTAAGGGGTGCCAGACAAGTAGGAAAAACCACCTTAGTACGCGCCTTTGCCGGAACCTATGCCCACTCCTTACTCTTGAATTTAGAAAAGCAAAGCGACGCCGTCCTTTTTGAAAAGTACGATGACCTAAAAACGCTCATGGATGTGCTCTTATTAAGGAGCAACATGCCTGCGAACCAATTGGACCAAACCCTATTGTTCATCGATGAAATTCAAGAATCACCAAAAGCCATACAACAATTGCGCTACTTCCATGAAGAATTCCCGCAAATTCATGTAATCGCAGCCGGCTCCCTTTTAGATTTTGCATTGGGTCAAGTAAAAAGTTTTCCGGTGGGAAGGGTGGACTTTTTGCATTTGCACCCACTCAATTTTCATGAGTTCCTTATGGCTTTGGGTAAAACTCAAGCCTTGGATTTACTTCAGAAAATCCCTATACCCGATTTTGCGCACGCTACCTTGTTGCAGCTCTTTCACACCTATGCCATTGTAGGTGGAATGCCGGAAGTGGTTAAGGAGTACCTTCCAAATCAGCAGATATCCGCATTACCTAAAGTATATCAAAGCATTTGGGAATCGTACAAAAGTGATGTCCAAAAATACAGCAATAATGCTTCAGAGCGGCAAATCCTTCGATTCTTAATGGATGTAGCCCCTGCTTATATTGACCAGCGCATAAAATTTCAAAACTTTGGGAACTCCAATTATAAATCGCGTGAAATGGGTGAAGCATTTCGTACATTAGAGGAGGCCCGCTTCCTCAGCCTAGTTTATCCAACAACAGAGTTGGCTCCGCCTTTAAAGCCGGATCACAAGAAATCACCTAAGCTGCAGATCTTAGACACAGGGTTGGTAAATTTCAAACTAAACATCCAATACGACATGGTGGGCTATGATGACCTAAGCTTTGCCTATAAAGGCGCCCTCCTTCCCCACCTCATTTTTCAAGAATTAACGGCCCAAACATCTAATGGTCACTCCAAGCTTCATTTTTGGGTACGTGAGAAAACGCAGGCTTCTGCCGAAGTAGACCTTGTTTATCCTTTCCGCAATCAATGCATTCCGGTAGAAATTAAATCCGGGCCTACCGGAAAGCTAAAATCCTTACATGAGTTCATCGAAAGGTGTCCTCATGCATTGGCGGTGCGCATGTATGCCGGTCCTTTTGGCATAGAAACCCATAAAACGCCTCGTCAAAAAAAGGAGTTTGTACTCATGAATTTGCCCTATTATTTGGCGGGTCAATTGCCAAAATATTTGGACTATTTCGTGCAAAAACATTCAATAAGTGAAGCTTAAGCCCCAAAGGTGGTCCTAAAAAACCGATAGAGATTGGCATCGATTGGCAGGTGCATATACTGGTTCAAAAAACCCATGCCTAGGCCCTCCCTCAGCTTGCAAACAAATGATTCAGGTTTTTTTGGATGTCCCTCATTATTAAATCTACCGTCCGCTTTTGTACGTCATAATTCTTAATTCTGTCCGGAAAGCTCAGGACTTGCTCTATTACGCGCTCTATTATTTCCTTATAATATACGATTCCCACTTTATCCGCAATTGCCTTTAGGTCATTGCGATTGATTTCCTTTACTTTATTGTTGATCGAAATTTTATGAGGCATAAAAAAGCTTTGGTAGGGGTCAAAGGGAAACGTTAAATCATAGGCCGGCGACAAAGACCATTTCCCCTGCTTATCCATAAGGAACGAGAAATTCCTGGTGTGGTCATCTCGGTTCGAAGCAAGCACATTGAATACCATTTGCGTATATAATTGCATTTTATCCTTGTAAGGAAGATTGAGGAATTCCATGATTTTGAATATGCTTTCGTACCCGAATTCCGTGTTTCTCCCAAAAAAGCCGGCCAAAGCGCTAACGGTTTGCTTGTGTAGTTTTTGGTGTTCTATCCTATCGAATCGTTTGCTTGCAAAATGGGCCCGTCCCCCTTCAAAAATCAACCTTGAGTCTGCAACTGCTACCCCTGCATCCTTGGCCATTGCATTGTACACATACTCCACATAGTGCTTCTCCTTATTCCAGAGGTCCTTTGGATCGTGGGCTAATTTAACAATGTAATAGTCCACCGGGATTGTGTGTATAATATCCCCTGCCAACAGCCTTTGGTTTGGTTGTTTTGTTTCCCTGCTAATAGCCACCAATACTTTGGCTTGTGCTCCACCGACCGAAGCCCCAATGCGAAGGATGTTTTGAAGTGCTTCGGGGTTGTGCAGGTAATCTTTCTGGGCATACTTCCTCTGAATGATTTTATGGGATAATTGAGCCAGTTCTTCTAAATCAAGCCTCTGCTTGTTGCTTGGCACCCTTTTCTCATAATGATACTCTAAAGCTCCCATGCCTCTTTTTCCAATATACAGCAGCCGTTCAACCGGGTTCATTGCCGATTGGTCCATATTCATTTGTTCCAACCACTCCTTAAAAATCACATTTCCAAATGCATCGGGAAGGGTATCGTAGAAGGTAGGAACCATCCCCTGAAACTTATCATGAAAATCATGCCCAATAAGAAATTCTCTTTTATTGGGATGTATGATAGGTGCTATATTGAAGGGGGCATCAAGGTATGCTTCCGAGGATTCAAATACAGCGGTATTTTGTTTTTGGTCCCAGGCAATGTAACCAATAAGGGTGTCCCACAAAGTTATCTTTGCCGAACTCATGCATGCTCCTTTTCAAAGGTATCTTTTGGAGACAAGGATGGACCGGAAAGGATTTCCAGCAGCTTGTCGGACTTGCGAAATTCCTTTAAGAGTTTTATAAAGGTCAGCAAGGTGGTTCCTCTACCTGCTTCTATATCGCACATGTGTTTTCTGCTTACGCCTATCCTTTCTGCCAATTGCGCCTGGCTATATCTTTTTTGCTTTCTGAGCGCCCTTAGCTTCTCTCCCATCTCTACTAACACCTCTCCATCCAGTTTTGCTAACGCATACATAATGTAACTTTATAATTACAAATATACCATTAAAATTCATATAGTAACCATTTGATTATATATTTTACCTCAAACCTTCCATCCTATAGCCATGCTACCTAATGAAAATACAAACCTCTAGGGGACCGTTTACGCCTTGCTATTGCGGCGGCGAACCTGTTCCTTATACTATGTCAAGCCTCTTCGAGTCAGCAGCTTCGAGTCCACATGTATGCGTTTAGGGTCCAACATCTTTTTTTTGAGGCCCCCGACCGGGTGGATGCCCCTGCGCTGCGGCCGGTCTGGGGCTCCGCCACGAGGAGGCGGCGCGCAGCAAGCCACCGCAGGGGCATGGAGCCCCGACCGGCCGCAAGTAGGGCAGGAACCAGGGGAGGTTAGAATAGGAACATGGCCTATGGAAGCAGGCCCCAAAAACAAACCTTCAAAAGCCGAACGGCTTGGGCTGGCCCTCCTTTAAAATTTGCGGGACGGCAGCCATTCGGCATTTCCGTCCGAAATGTATCTTTAAGCCATGGAAAAGCGCATCCTAATTATTGGCGCCGGAGGGCAAATCGGCACCGAATTGGTACAACGGCTTCGCGAGGTGCACGGCCAAGACCGGGTAATAGCTTCAGACCTTAGGGTTCCCGAACATGCCGAGGGGCCTTTTGTGGCGCTCGATGCTACCGACGGAGCTGCGGTCCGAAAAACCATAGAAGATGGGCAGGTAGACCAGGTGTACCTTTTGGCGGCCATGCTTTCTGCCACGGCCGAAAAACTTCCTCGGAAGGGCTGGGACCTCAATATGGACAGCCTGTTTATTTGCTTGGAACTGGCCAAAGAAGGGCTCATCCGCAAGCTTTACTGGCCCAGTTCCATAGCGGCCTTTGGTCCCACCACGCCCAAAATGGGTACCCCCCAACATACCATTGCCGAACCCACCACCGTATATGGCATCAGCAAGTTTGCCGGCGAACGTTGGTGTGCCTGGTACCACCACAAGCATGGGGTGGACGTGCGGTCCTTGCGTTATCCCGGACTCATTAGCTACAGCGCACCTCCGGGGGGAGGCACCACCGACTATGCGGTGGATATTTTTCACCAAGCCCGGAAACAAGGCCATTATACCTCCTTTTTAAAGTCCGACACCTTGCTTCCCATGATGTATATGCCGGATGCCATCCGCGCTACCATGGAATTGATGGAGGCACCTGCCGAGCAAATCAAGCAAAGAGGCAGCTACAATCTGGCGGCTTTTTCCTTTTCGCCCGAAAGCCTGGCCCAGGAAATCAAAAAACATTTGCCGGATTTTACCATCGACTACGCTCCGGATTTCCGGCAAGCCATTGCGGACAGTTGGCCGCAGGTGATCAACGACGAGGCCGCCCGCAGCGACTGGCATTGGGCCCACCGCTACGACTTAGAAGCCATGGTAGCCGATATGTTGGCCCATATTAAGTAATGTACAGGAAGCTTGTAGGGCTGCTCCCTTGGTTTGCCATTCCGGCATTGCATGTAATGGCCGTGGCCGTGGGTTGGTGGATAGGCTATACGCCGCAAAGCTGGTATTATTTAGCTCCCGAACAAGCCCTTAAGCACTGGCCCGACAGCCTTTGGTTTTGGCATGCTGCTCCACCGGGTTTGCAGGCCTTTCAGTTGCTGTTTGAACTCCTGAAGCCTATTCCTCCGCGCTATGTCGCTGCCGCAATTTTGGGGCTTATGCATGCCTTTAGTTTTACCACCATGCAGCGGGCCTGCAAAAATATGGGGCTGCCTTATGCGTTTCTATGGCCGCTGATTTTTTGGCTGCTGAACCCGGCGGTACTTTTTCAGTCAAGTCAATGGAGTGGGAGCACCTTTGCCATGCATGCACTTGCCCTTGCTGCGGCCGCCCATTGGGTTTGGCCCAGGCATTTCTGGACCATTCTTTGGTTTGCTTTAGGCATTACGGCTTGGTTTCGCCCCCTATTCAATCCCATATTCCTGGCCTTTGGCCTGCTTCCCTTTTTTCCGTATTGGTGGCCCAAACGCCGTTGGTATTGGGTCTTTCCTTTGCTGGCGTTAAGTTTTTTACCTATAAAAAATGGGTTGGTGTTTGGGCAGTGGACCGCCAGCAGTTGGCAATGGCGGAATTTTGCGGCGCATATTCCTCCGGGGAAACCCGAACCCATTAATTTTGAGCACCGCTTCGATTCCCTTCGTTTTTTTAAAGAAAGCCCGGGATTGACATGGGAAGACTCGCTTAAACAGCGTTTTGCGGATTGTTCCGTGTGTTTTTTGGGTGGTCATAACGACCTGCGCTTCTTTGAAATAAACCATGCCTATCGCTTGGCGCTAAAAGAGCAAGCCACGGGAAGGCACAGCGCAGCAACGTTTGCCTATGGTGTGGCCACCTTTTTGAGCCACCCCATTGCCGACAACGAGTATCAAGTAGAACGGTTGACGGGCCCGTCTTGGCTAAGATCCTACATGCTTTTGGGAGATTTACCCAACCTAGACTATGCAGGAAGCGCGATTCGTTTGTCTTTTATGACGCTGGTTTGGCCTTTGTTTTTCTTTTGGGCTTTGTTTCGGTGGCGAAAAATGGACAAAGGCGAGCGACAGCTGCTGGTGTTGCTGGGTTTAATAAGCCTTGGGTATTCGGGTATAGATCCCAACGAAGGGAATCGCATGCGGATGGAGCTTATGGGGGTCTTTTGGTTGCTTGGCTCCCGCATATGGATTTTCCATTTTTTTGGAGCTCAAGCTAGGCAAAAGAGAAGGTATACCGGAATTTGAAAGAGAGATAGTCTTCGAAAAAAATTCAAGAATATCCTTGATGAGTATTTTCTTTGCAAAAGAATAAAGAGTAAAAACTTACTTTAGTATTGTAAATTGGTTCTATGCCCAAAAGGGATAAGTTGTTTCAGTTGGTGCGCTCCCTCTCCAAGTCAGAGAAGCGCTACTTTAGCATCTACACGCAGATGCACATTAAGGGTGAGGATAACGACTACATGAAGCTGTTCAAAGAATTTGACCGGCAGGAAGTCTTAGACGAACAAAAAATCAAAAGCAATTTAGAAGGGGAAAGGCTGTTGGAGCATTATGCGGTCACAAAAAGTTACCTCTATGATTTGCTGCTTAAGGCCATGCGGTCATACTCCAAGCACTCCCCGGATAAAAAGGTGCTCGATTTAATTCAAGATGTTGAGTTTCTATATGGAAAAGGCATTTTTGACCAAGCCCTTCAATTGGTAAACAAGGCAAGAGACCTTAGTGTAGAATTCGGACTAGTAGCCGCAAGAGATTTAATCCTTCACTGGGAAAAGCTTATCCTGCTGGCCTCAGGATACCGCCACTTAAGCGACCAACAGCTGGAGGCCATTTTGGCTGACCAAGAAGATATTTCTCAAAAAAGAAATCAACAGCAAAAGCTTTGGTTGTATAGCACACGCCTTTCCTTGCTTCGCAATGGGGATTACCTAACCCATTTATCCACATTCAAAGACATTCAATCTTACGTTGAGGAAACTCCACCCCAAGAATACACGCCCTTCTATTTCCGGAATTACTATCTGGACCGCATGGTACGTTGCCAGTGGTTCCTTATAATTAACCAAGTAGATAAGGCTCAAGAACAATTAGACTTGCTGCTCAGCGTATTGGAAGGCGAACACCAATTCTGGAAACGGCAACCTTATCTGTACTTACGAGCGCTTTCCCTAGAGGTTCAAGCGCATGTATATGAAGCTAGATTTTCTGAGGCACGCAAACGGTTGCAGTTTCTAAAAAACCAACTTGGCGTGGAAGAGCTTAGTGTCTATGCCCATGCTTGGCTAAGCTTTGCGCAAAATTATATTGATGTAAAGGAGTCTGTGCAGCAAGGAATGAAGGAATCTGCCAAACATAAATTTCTGAAGCTTCAGCAAGACTTGCGCAAACAGCCCGGATTTATTCCTGAGCAAGAACTGAACTTGGAATTCATGCAAGGTTTGGTTCCCTTTTTAAATGAGGATGCAGAACAAGCCGATGGACAGTTCATTCGAATTTGCAGGCAAAGCGACGATAGCTTTGGCTTAGCTACCCAAGAAGGAGCATGGCTTATGCGTATTGCCGTACAGTTGCAAAACCAGAACGACCGTAAATTGAGTACCATTTGCCAGAAATACCTAGCGTTCCTAGAGAAACATGACCAATTGTCTGATGAGCTCAAATCCAAAGCCGAGACATGGCCTACGCCCGGCTCCCTTTGGACAGAAAACCAAAGGTTGGAGCTCATTCAACTGCTGACCAAGGAGAGAAACACAGTAGAACCTAAAAATGGCGCCCACCGCTGCCGCATTTTAGCCCTCGAACAATTGAATCGTTTAAAAGAATCCCTTTAATCCAAACGCTCTGGCCTAGACAACAACCTAGCTTAGGCTTTGACCTCTTTTTAAACAAGCTAATAGTCAATTGAAAATGCGCAGTGTAGCTTGGCCATCAAAATTTGTATTGTATTGCACCAAAGGGTAGGTGGCAGGCCCGCCCTCGACTTGGCCATTAATGATATTGAAACGGCTGCCACATCCGGAACCGGTATCGCAGCTGTCGTCAACCAAAAACAAACCGCTTTGGTCGGGATGTACTTTCCCACATGCATCCGTGTGAGCATAGGGGCAATGCAGTTCATAGGCGTTGAATTGATCTATACTTGCTCGGTAAAGCAAAATTCCGCGGCTACCTCCCGGAATTTCCACAGAGCCTCCCACACCTTGTAAGTTCACCAAAAAAGGATCCCCTAAAAAAAGAGTAATATCCACTTGCACCTGAGGAATATTGGGAGGATATTGAGGCGTGCAAGTCCAAGCCAGTGGAAAAAACAGGCAAAGGCACAAAAACCTTAGGCTAAACCGTGAAGTAAAACAGCACATAATATAATAAACCGTAAATTTATACGATTGGTATGTGGATGAGGCCATCAATTGCTATATTTTTTCTTTTCCTGAGCTTTAAAGCCCTTGCTCAAAGACAAATGGCCGATGGCTACCTATTGCCCCCGAGAGATACCATTCATGTGCTCATGGTATTTGCTGAAGTTGATTACAGCAAAAACTGCCCCGGAAACTTAGGAAGCCCCTGGAATGTAAGCTGGCCGGAAGAAAACGGATTACCCCTTCCTCCAAGGCACGCTTCCCAACTTTTGTCGCCATTTGGCCACAGCTCTCCCGAGGGTAAAGCCACCATGTATTACCGCGAAGCCTCTTTCGGTAATTATATGCTTTTAGGCGACTTTTTACCCAAAGCCGTCCGAATACCCTGCAGCAGCCTTAGACCCCGAAGCTATGGAATTGATCAAGTGCTTGACACCCTAGCGGCATGGTTTAGTTCGGACAGCTTGCAAAGCGCTGCGGGACTGCCTGCCCGTGTTTTTGACCGTTGGACGCTTACCGAAGCCGGTCTGCCAAAAATCAAAACTCCTGATGGTAAGGTAGATTTACTTTATGTGGTTTGGAAAAACAACCGTTACCTACATGGAATGAATACCCTAGATCATTCAGGATATGGAGTGACCCCTTTTCGTGGAAAACCATTTGGTCCCTTTGTTGGACTAAATACTGCAGCCTCTTTTAACCAAAGTCAAGGTTTGGGGCATAGCCTACATGTAACCGTTTGCGAACATTTGCATGCGCTCTTTGGCGGAAACAACTGGCATTCGGGCGGTGGAGCCGGAATGCATACCTTTTTTGCTATTCCTGCCAACTATGGCTTAACCGGACAAATGAACAGTCCTATGATTGCTTTTAGTGCCTGGGACCGCTGGATGATGCAATGGAGAAACCCTCAAAAAAAATTCATTACCTCCGCGCTCGACAGCCTCGGGCAAGAAGTCCCCACCGACAACCTACTTGGCGACCAAGGGCCAAACCGCGAAGTGTTTTACCTCAGGAATTTCAGAACCACCGGAGATGCGCTAAGAATTAAACTACCCCACCTTAACTACCAAAATAAAGGGGATGTAAAAAACCAATACCTCTGGATTGAATACCGACTTTTAGACCATGAATCCGAAGAATACCTTAGCCCAAAACACGATTGCAATTACCGAGAAAACGAGTTTTTCCGGCAAGGAACGCCGGGAGCTTATGCCTACATTCAAGTAGGCAAAGACCAACAAAGGGGAAACATGGACCTTTACAATGCCCGCCCGGAATTGCCGAATGGCTTAGGTTCCTTTATTTTTCCTTTACCTGCCGACGGACGATGGGATTACCGGTTTAGGCCGGATAAGGAAGCAAAGCCCCATTATGGAGCCTGCTGTTGGAACAACCGCTCCATTCCGGTCGATTATGCCTCCAGCCTCCCAAACCCTTTTACTGGTCTTCATGATTTATTTATGACCTACGACACCAATGAAGACGGCAGAATCTGGGGGGGAGACCCTGCCCAACCCGGACTTGCTGAATGGATACCCGATACTGTCCTATGGAATCAAAGAAGTTCCGGCGACAGCCAAGACGCTTTTGGTGCACGAACAGGCTACACTGAACTAAGCCTTTCTACCAACCCCGCACCCGTGCCTGTTTACACCCATGCCACACACTTCGAAGGGCGATATGCAGGCCCTCCAAATGCCTCCTTCGAAAATAGAATCATTCATTTAAACGGCTTACGCATTCAATTCTTCGAAGACACCATTGCACAACACATGAAAGTAGTGGTAGAACGAAATGTATACCAAATCAATAATAATGTACGTTGGTGTGGAATCATTCATTTACACCCAAGACACGATAGCCTTGATCTGCCCTCCTTGTGGGTGCCCAATAAACGAACTCTCCGACTTGCCAAGTCCACTAGCCCCACAATGGCCAGAGCTCCAGGGAAAAGCACAGATTTAACCGGCCCAACTGAGTTCCACCTCTTGCCCGGAAGCAAGCTTAAAGTGCAACGCAGGGGAAAAATCATTTTGGAAAAAGGAACAAGGCTGGTACAGCACCCGGGAAGCATCCTAGAAGTACCTGCTGGGCAAAAGAAAAAATGGCTCAAACGCGGTCAATTGGTAATTTTGGAAAGCAACAAATGAACCGCCTTCCACATTTCCTGCGATTATTGTCTATCGCCTTTCTCTTATGTCTCCTAAGCTCCGCTTGCAAAGGAAATCAAAACCGCTATGGTCGCCTCTCCGAAGGCCAACAAAGTACTGCACCCAAAGGCAATAGTGGAGTTTCGGCTAAAAAACGAAAGGCCATGCAACAGCGTGACTTCTTGGGAGGCGAAAAAGGCTCCGATAGACGCCAAAGAAAACGCAAGGCTAAAGCCAACCGAGAAACCATGGAGAGCTTCAAATCCCAAAAAGAACAGGAGGAAGCACGCCAAAAGGAACAACTCACCCGAAAAGAGCGCCGCCAACTTAAAAAGCTCAAAAAACAACAAAAGCGCAGGCACTTAGACATTCAAGACAAAAAAACACGAAAACGAATGAAAAAAAACAAACGCGATGCCGAAAAAAGACACAAGAAAAACAGATAATAAGCCCTTCTTAACCATGGAGCAAAAGCAACAACCATAAGGGATAAGAGCATAGAAAGCAATGGCTCAATGGCATACTTTTGGCCAAAGGCTTTTCCAATATCTGTTAAAATGCAAAAAAAGTGCGGGTTTTGCCATAGTTTTGCCCTGCTATCAGCACAGATGCTAAACCATAATTGGACCCGAAGGCAACCCTTGGCTGTTTTTCCCCGTCCTATTTATGAAATTAGCCCCCTGTGCTTGGACGCACGTGTTGGAGTAAATTATGAAAGCATCGGTCTCTGAATTCAACGCCTTTAGGGCAAAGCAAAACAAACGTTTGCTTGAAAGCGATAACCTGCTTATTAAGCGTTTGTATAATTTAGACCATCGAGCTTACGAAGCCGGCGCTCTTCCCATCCAAACCAAAGAAATGCTTGGCTTGGCCATGTCCTTAGTACTCCGTTGCGACGATTGCGTTAAATACCACTTAGAACAAGCCATGCAGGCCCAAGTCTCCGAAGCCGAAATCCTAGAAGTCTTAGCTTTGGCTCAACTCGTTGGAGGTACCATAGTTATTCCCCACGCCCGAAAAGCCATCGAATGGTGGGACTTATTGCATGAATCCCCAAGCAATTCTAAGGCATGAGGCATTGGTTTATTTGGCTTTTTACTGCGCTACTTGCATGCGCCACAGCTGCAACCGCTCAAGTAACCATCGTTCGAGGGGTCATATACGATGGCGACCCCTCCCAAAACAAAAAAACTCCCTTGCCTTTTGCCAACGTAATTCTGGAAGGAACCACCATTGGCGATGTAACCAATTTGGATGGGCGATTTGAACTCAAAACCGACCAAAAACCTCAGTTCCTTCGGGTAAATCTCATGGGCTACCGTGACACGCTAGTCAAAATCCGTCCCGGTACCGTAAACGACGTAAAAATCACCTTGCCTCTTTCGGCCAAAACGCTCGGAGAATTCGAACTTAAATACAAACGATACCGAAATCCCGCACTTGTCGTTATTGACTCCGTAAAAACCTATCGAAAACAAAACGACCCCTTCCGATTTCCTAGCGTAGAAGCCGAAGTCTACACCAAAAACCAACTCGACGCCTACAACCTCCCCGAAAAAATGCGCAAATCCAAGCTTGGACGCGTGTTTAAACCCTTTTACGAACTCTCCTACCAAGACAGTCGCCTAGGAGATACCAACACCTATTACCCCTTTATGCTCATAGAAATGGTGAGCAATGTTTACCGCAAAAAGGGCGCATCCATTCGAGAAATCATCCATAAATTCGACATTACAGGGGTCGAAAACGATCAGTTTGCGCCCTTCATGAGCGCCACCTTCCAAAACTTCAACTTCTACGACGACAACCAGCAAATCCTTGGAAAAAACTTCATCGGCCCATTATCTCCCTTCGGATCGGCTTACTATAAATACATCTTAGAAGATTCCCTCATGATTGGGGATATGCGCTGCTATCAAATCCGGTTTGAACCCATGGGACTCACCCAACGCGAAATGATTTACGAAGGTCGAATGTGGGTGCACGACGAAACCTGGGGCGTGCGTAAAGTGGAGCTTCACATGAACCGAACCGCCAACGTGAATTTTATCGCAGGTTTCGAAATCAAACAAGAATTCGACATCGACACCCTTAACGACACCTGGATACTCACCAACGATGAAGCACACTTGGACATTAACCCAAAGGACTTTGTAGACTTTTCGCTCAATCTTGCCGAAAAAGACACCAATTACCGAGTCGTGGTTCACCGATTCCGCTACTTCAAAGATTATGTGTACAACCAACCCGCCTCCGATATTTTTCCCGCTGCAGGCAATGAAGTAGATATGCTTGAAGAAGTCCGACGCCCCCAAAGCTATTGGGACTCCATTCGCCCACTAAAATTAACACCTCAGGAAGCTGCCATTGACTCTGCCACCGAAGAAGTAAAGAAAAATGGATTGTTCCGCTTCGTCTATAAAGTTGGCGACCTCGTTTCATCCGGCTTTTGGAACTTCGGTTACTTTGGCTACGGGCCCCTCTACGAAACTTGGTCTATGAACGACATCGAAGGCCATAGAATCAAAATTGGAGGAAGAACCTCCGACAGCCTTTCCAAACGCTTTTATACCGAAGCACACCTCATTTACGGCACACGAGACCAAAAATTCAAATGGGACTTTTCCGGCATTTACCACGTCAATAAACGCAAAAACCCCTGGCGCATGTTCGGATGGAAATTTCGGCATGACGTAGAACAATTAGGCCTTTCGCGGAACCAATGGCGCCCCGACAACCTGTTAGGCACCTTCCTCCGCAGACGCTCCCTTTCCGATGTTTCCTACATCGACGAGGCTACCATGTTTTACGAACACGACTGGTTTACCGGACTTAACTCCAAAATTACCGCCAGCTGGATGCGCGTCTACGATACCGGAACCCTAAGGTTTGGAATACTAGACGAAAACAACCAAATCAACAACTTCCTCAGCGATTTTACCCGAGCAGAAATCAAAATTGAAACCGAACTCGCCTACGGACAACAGTGGCTCCGAGGAAGAGTAAAAAGAAGGGCCATTCGAGGCGAATACCCCGTGGTAAAACTCGAATACACCCTCGGCCTGCCCAACATTTTAGGCAGCGATTATACCTACCATGCCGTCCGTTGCTCCATTGCCGACCGCTTTCGTATCCGCCCTCTCGGATACACCGACTGGGAAATCAAAGCCGGTAAAATCTTCGGAACCATCCCCTACCCGCTCATGGAAATTCACCTCGGCAACGATACCTACATGTACGACCGCTTTGGTTTCAACCTTATGAACTATTTTGAGTTTGTAAGCGACCAATACGCCACCGTACGCGTAGAGCATTTCTTCGACGGACTGTTCTTCAACAAAATACCCGGAATCCGAAAGCTGAAATGGCGCGAAACCTTTGGAGCTCGCGCCCTCATCGGAAGCATAAGCGACGCCAACAAACGCTACATGGCCTTGCCCGAAGGAACCTACGAACTGCGTGACCAGCGCACCGGTAACTTTATTCCTTACGTAGAAATTAATGCAGGAATCGAAAATATCTTTAACGTACTTCGCATTGACTTTCACTGGCGCTTAACCCATAGAAACCAACCCGACCCTACCAACCCCGGACAAGAACTCTATCCCAACACACCTACCTGGGGAATCACCGGAGAAATTCGCGTAAAGATTTAATAAGCATGGAATTACGCGCTGAGCATCTCGTCAAACGCTACAAAAAACGCACCGTGGTCAGCGATGTGTCCATCAGCGTAAACCAAGGCGAAATTGTGGGACTCCTCGGACCCAATGGTGCCGGAAAAACAACCACCTTTTACATGGTTACCGGCATGATTCGCCCAAACGAAGGAAATATTTTCCTCGACCAAGAGCGGATTACCGACTTGCCCATGTACAAACGCGCACGCAAAGGTATTGGATACCTCCCCCAAGAAGCCTCCGTTTTTCGAAAACTCAGCGTCGAAGACAACATCCGCGCCGTCCTAGAACATCTTGGCCTAAGCAAAGAAGAGCAACGCAAACGCTGTGAGGAACTTATAGAAGAATTTGGCCTCGATAGAGTCCGCAAAAACAGAGGCGACCTCCTATCCGGTGGCGAAAGACGACGTACCGAAATCGCACGTGCATTGGCCGCAAACCCCGGATTCATCCTCCTCGACGAACCCTTCGCCGGCGTAGACCCCATTGCCGTTGAAGACATTCAGTCCATTGTTTACGGACTCAAAAAACGAAACATCGGTATCCTAATCACCGATCATAATGTACATGAAACCCTGAGTATTACTGACCGCGCGTACCTTCTATTCGAAGGAAAAATCCTTAAATCAGGAGTAGCGGAAGAGCTTGCCGAAGACGAGCAAGTGAGAAAAGTTTACTTAGGCCAACACTTCGAACTTCGACGCCCCAAAACAAGAAGTTAATTCCTGTTTTTCTTTTTGGGGCCTCGCCCATAGCTAAATCATGTTCCAGAGCCGGCCCTAGCTCCGGCCTCCCTCGCCCATGCGTGGCGGCAAATTGAGTTTGTTAACGGGAGGCCTTTTCAAGTTTTAAACCCTAACCAAAGCGTCAGTGCAAAATGCTTAAGATTTGACCGTAAGGCAAAGGTGCGGCCCGAATAGCCTTCCGTTAACAAACTCAAGGCCCTCCGGGGGTTCCGCCTAGCTCCACCTCCTCGGGCACTTGCCGCCAAACGCATGGGCTTCGGGCGGGCCTCCACTTGGCCGGGGGCCCATCCTTCAAAAATTATAAACACTAGTTAAGACCAAAGTCACCCTTAAACACAGGTCTAAACAAAAGGCATAGCTCCAAAGCAAATCAGGCTGGTTGGAAAAAAAGTCAGAAATAGCCCTAAAGGCCCAAATAAATTCCCTTACGGACTGCCAGCAAACACAAGAGGTTTAGAACTTTCATTTCATTTTTATTGACAAACCCTTGACAATTAGACAATCATGTCCTAATATTGCCTCTGAAAGCTTGAATACTTACTCCGCAAATCAGGGGTGTTCAATGCATTTGTAGAAAGGAAAAGAACCACAGCTCCTACTTTGGTAGTGGGTTGTGGTTCTTCCTTTTTACTACCATCCAAATCCTAGCTAAGCGGGCTGCTCAAATGCTGCATTTGGAAAAGAGCGCTTATTTCGGGAAAAATGAGCCCAAACAGACAGCAGAAAGGCGACCAAATGGTAATTTTGCCAAAAATAAGCCATGCCTTTCACCTTTGAGTCCCAAACGGAGCTTTGTCTCCAGGCTGTAGAAACTTACGGAAGTCCTTTGTATTTGTACGATGCAGACCGTATGGAGTTTCAATACAAACGACTCACCAAGGCCTTTGAAGGCTTGCCTGTTCGATTCAATTATGCGTGCAAAGCGCTCTCTAACCAAGCGATTTTAAAGCTCTTTCATGACCTGGGGGCCGGCTTGGATACCGTCTCTATTCAGGAGGTGAAACTTGGACTTTTGGCCGGTTTTGAGCCCAAGCAAATCATTTTCACTCCAAATAGCGTAGGTTTTCAAGAGTTTTTGGAAGCTGTAGAACTGGGAGTTGTCATCAATATCGACAACATTTCCATTCTGGAGCAGTTTGGCGATCGCTTTGGAGCCGATTACCCCATTTCCATTCGAATCAATCCACACATTATGGCCGGAGGAAATGCCAACATTTCTACCGGGCATATCGACAGCAAATTTGGCATCTCTATTCACCAAATGCGCCATGTGGAGCGGGTAGTCCAAAAAACAGGACTGGAAGTGGAGGGACTGCACATGCACACCGGCTCCGATATTCTGGATACCGAAGTCTTTTTGCAGGGCGCTGATGTGTTACTCTCTTATGCTGCCTTATTTCCCAACCTTAAATTCGTTGATTTTGGCAGCGGATTCAAAGTGCCTTATCATCCGGAAGATTTGGAAACCGACATAGATGCCCTAGCCCAAGGTCTCAAGCAGCGAATGGCAGATTTTTACCGCGACTATGGAAAAGAAGTGGAGCTTTGGTTTGAACCCGGTAAGTTTTTGGTTAGCGAAGCCGGAAAGTTTCTTTGCCGTGTAAATGTAGTGAAGCATACTACGGCCACTGTGTTTGCCGGCATTGACAGCGGGTTTCACCACCTTATTCGCCCCATGTTGTACCGAGCCAATCATTTCATTGAAAACCTAAGCCATAGAGAGGGGCCCAAACGAATTTACACCGTGGTTGGTATGATTTGCGAAACCGACACCTTCGCTTCGGACATCCCTTTAAACCAAGTGCACGAAGGCGACATCCTCATGTTTTACAATGCCGGTGCATACGGTTTTGAAATGTCCATGAACTACAATGCACGCCTCAAGCCTGCAGAAGTTATGATAAAAAACGGCAAGCTTCAACTCATTCGAAAAAGAGAAACGTTCGAAGATTTGCTGAGGAATCAAATCCTTGCTTAAGGACACACCCTCGTCAACGTTACATAACCATGACCCACTCGAAAACTTCCTAAATTTTGAATTGGGCCATTCAAGGTTCCGCTACCTGCATAGTTCCCGTCTGAGGTAGCCACATTGCTTGCACTTGGAGCAATGAAGCTGCCCCCTCCACCTCCATTGCCGTGGGTGGTGCTGTTCCAATTTCCGCCGCCACCGCCGCTGTAACCGCCACCGCCGCCGCCGTATCCAGAAGAAGAAACACCGCCGCCGCCGCCGCCAAATCCTCCGTCATTTGTGCTTCCCCCATTTCCTCCGGCACCACCATTTAGAAACCCTACGCCCTCGTTTGCGCTGGACCCAAGTCCGCCATCATTAAGGTAACCGCCACCACCGCCGGCTACAGCTCCTCCCCCTCCATAACCTTGCGATCCACCCTGCGCAACACCACCCCCTCCGGGACCGGGCGCAGGATTGCCATAGTTACCGGACAAAATGTTGGAGTTACCTCCAATAGTGCTCGTCCTACCATTACCTCCGTCGCTGTAACCACGTGTGCTTCCTAAAAATCCATTGCCCCCTCCACCGCCGCCGGCGGCCATTAATAAGTTCCCTCCTTGAAGTTCCACATAAGAACCGCCACCGCCACCGCCGCCGTCCGGTTGAGTACCCCCCTGCTGCCCAACCAAAATTCGAAGCACATCGCCCGAATTTAACGATAAAGTACCTCTTACAATTGCCCCGGAACCACCCACCGTGGGAGAGCCTCCGGCACCGCCCTGTGCACCTGCAACCTCTATTTGCCATTGTCCGGAAGAAGGAACCGTCCATTCCTGAATTCCATTGCTTACGTTCACTACCCCTTGACCATAACTGCTGTTGCATTGGGCTTGGCTGGGACCGTTTTGACCGGTTTGACCACAATTTGAAAACGTTATGCTTAGGGGGCTACAACTACTGACAACCACACTATCGCTATGGCTGCTTTGACAGCCCGCACTGTCTGTTACGGTTAAACTTACCGCATAGGTTCCTGCGTTGCTCCAAGTTACTTGCGGATTTTGAGCTACTGAGCTTGCCGGGGTACCGCTTTGAAAAGTCCAAGCATAGGTCATATTTGGTGCCGGGGCTGAAAAAGATACCGGATTATTCAGGGAAGCTGAGGGCAAGCCAAAAACTGCGTTTGGGAAAGCAGTACAGCCGCACTCAATAGCCTTCCATGTGCCTGAAGCAAAATACATTTCCAGACAGTCGCTGTCTGTATTGTAAATCTGCAATCCAAATACAGGATTATTAATTGCGTTCCGTTGAGCTGTGGTTAATCGAGGCAGAGCAAAGCCACGGGTAGTCGACTGCAAATCCAGTACTGCCGAAGAGTCGGGAGGATTATTGCTGCCAATAGTTACCCCTTGTCCAAAAAGGCTCATTGAAAAAACACCAAACACAAGAAAAAGCGATACCACATAGTTCATGGTTTAAAAATAACGCTTTATGCCTAAACCTCCCAACCTGAGTCTATCGCCTCTTTCAGATTTCCTACCTTTGAAAAAAAATCACCATGCCCAAATGGTATTTCGTAATGCTCCTGTTGCCCTTGCTTGCTAAAGCCCAAAGTTGGCAGTCCATGGGGCCTTTTCATCCCGACAATTTGCTCGACATTCATTTCATTAACCCCGATACCGGCTTTGCCGTTGGGGGAACTACAGATGCCGCACGATTGTACAGAACAACCAATGGAGGCCTTACCTGGAACTTCCAAGTGCTGCAAAACCAACCCATCCAATACGCCATAGGAAGTACGCAAGATGGAAGGCTTTTCTGCTCAGGTTTCGAAGGACAAGGACTTTACAGCAGCGATTTAGGGCTAAGCTGGAATTCCATGGAATTTGCCAACGGCAGTTGGATGATGGATTGGACCCAAACACCCCAAGGAAAACTTATTGCCTGTGGACTCAACGGAAGCATTCAGGTGTCCAACCAAATCGAAAATGGCTGGACGGTAGTCCCAAGTACCACCCAGTCTTGGCTTTTGGCCTTAGCTTGCTCCCCTGAAGGACACCTTTGGTGTGTGGGCGAAAACGGTACCATCCTCAAAAGTACCGACGAGGGAAACACTTGGGAAAAACAAGATTTAGAAGCACCTGAGACCCTAACCGGGCTGCATGTCCTTAACAAAGACACCGTGTTTGTAACCGGTTTTGACGGCCTTATTTTAAGAACCTACAATGGTGGCGAATCTTGGCAGCGCATTAGAACCGGAGAACAAAACCTTAACGACCTTTGGTTCGCTTCCCCGCTTAAAGGTTGGGCAGTTGGCGACGGCATTATTTTACATACCACCGATGGAGGAAACTCTTGGACACAACAGCCCTACCCTCTAAATTACCTTGAAATTAGTGCCATCACAGGTTTAGCCAACGGCACCTTGTATGCCTCGGGAAAAGGCGGGCTTCTGCTCAAACAAAGCAACCCCATGGGGCTTGAATCCCCAAACACTGATTTCCTTTTGTTCCCTAACCCCAGCGAGGGTTGGGTACAATGGCTCAAGCCCGGTCCTAACACACCTTTAGTAGAAATATACACCACTGAAGGTCGTCTTATTTCCACCCAAACTCCTGACAATCAAGGGGTCTTACATCTAAACCACTTGCCAAAAGGAACCTATGTTCTGGTACAGGGCAACACACGCGCTAAACTGCTGCTAAATCCCAACGACTTCTAATGAAAGCGCCTATGGACACCCAAACCTTTATAATGCTCGCTCTAATTGGCATATCGGCTGGATTTTTGAGCGGATTCGTTGGCATTGGCGGTGGCGTGGTGATGGTCCCGGCCCTTGTGGTTTTGCTGGGATTAAGCCAATTGACCGCACAAGGAACCAGCCTAGCAGTGCTTATGGTTCCGGTAGGCATTTTAGGGGTGCTCAATTATTACAACAAAGGGCATGTAAAATTTAATTACGCCCTGGTAATTGCCCTTTGCTTTGTGGCCGGAAGCTTTTTAGGCTCTAAAATTGCACTCAAACTGGACCCCATTCTAGTCCGCCGCATCTTTGGCGGTTTTATGCTTGTGATTGCCCTTAAATTCATTTTGGGCAAATGAAACCGGATTGGTTTTTGGAACGGGCCCGACACTACCTTTCTTGGATGCAAGAAAAAAGAGCCCTGTTTCACCGGTTCCCCGAACTGTCTTTTGAAGAATGGGAAACCCGTAAACGTGTATTGGAAGCGCTCCCCTCCAACATCGGTGAAATCCACAGCTCAGAAAAGCATGCCGGCCTATGGGGCTGCTGGAAAGGGAAAGGCCCCGGAGACGCAACCCTTGGTTTAAGAGCTGACATGGACGCTCTACCCATAGAAGAAGACGCTAAGGACGGGAGAAGCTATGCATCTCGTCATAAAGGCATTATGCACGCCTGCGGCCATGACGTGCACATGACTTGCTTGCTGGGAGCTTTGCATATTCTAAAAGACTGCGAACAGGATTGGGGCGGAGAGCTGAGCTTTATTTTTCAACCCGGCGAAGAGAAGTTACCCGGAGGAGCCAATGCCATGATGCAATCCGGCGCTTTAGACAAACTAAAATCAGGCCCCTTGTTGGCCCTGCATGTGTTTCCCGAAGCACCGGTGGGAACGCTAGGCTTTAGACCAGGCCCCTACATGGCTTCGACCGATGAGTTGCATATCCAAATAAAGGGCTCCGGTGGACATGCGGCCTTGCCCAAAGGCATGACCAATCCGGTGATGGCTGCTGCGGAACTGACGACGAAGCTTTATGAACTACCGAATACACTATTCGACAAGGCCTTTTTACCCATTGTGGCAATTGGAAAAATAAATGCCCCGGGGGCCACCAATGTAATTCCGGCTTTGGTGCAGATGGAAGGAACCATTAGATGTCTCAAAACCGAAGACAGAGCGCTATTGCACGCTTCCATACAGGGTTTGGCCAAGGAAGTGGCTCAAAAACACCGGGTGGCCATTGATGTTCGTATTGAAAAAGGATATCCACCGCTGGAAAACGACCCGGAATATACCTTAGCCATGAAGCAAAAAGCGCAAGAATTATTGGGTTCAAGCCAAGTTTTGGACTTACCGGTGCGCATGACCGCCGAAGACTTTGCCTTTTATGCAAAAAAAGCTCCTTTGGTTTTTATGCGGCTGGGAACCGCAAGTCCCGATGGCCGAAACCAACATTCGGTGCACCATCCGGCCTTTGACGTGGATCCGGAATGCTTTGTGTATGGCGCGGCCTCTTTGGCCTGGCTTGCCTTTAGCCGCTTGAGCATGCCTTCTACAGGGGAGGAAATGAAGTAGTAAAGACTTAACTAATTCTTAGCCAAGACCTCGAATTTTAAGTTCAAAAGTGCAAAGAATGTTGCCCCCCGGCCAAGGTAGGGCCGCACGAAAACAAAAGGAGGCTGCCCTTAGGCGAGGAGGTGTAGCTTTGCGGAACCACCGCAGCCTTAGAGCAGCCTGCTTTTGACGAGTGCGACCGAACGCAAGGCCGGATAGAGTAAAAAAACGGAACACGGAGCAGGGCCCCAAAAAAAAAGACGGGTACGCCCCGTCTTTAGCTATCCATGGGAGACGGGAGGCATCCCGTCTTTACTACCTTATGCCTCTAAACCTTCATAATTTCCTTTTCCTTAATGGCGCAGAGCTCATCCACCTTTTTGGTGAAGCTATCGATAATTTGTTGGATTTCTGCTTCGGCATCTTTGGCCAGGTCTTCGGCAAGGCCTTCTTTCTGAAGCTTCTTTACGGCCTCGTTGGCGTCGCGGCGGGCGTTGCGGAGGCTCACTTTGGCATGTTCTCCTTCGGCTTTGGCCAGCTTTACCATTTCTTTGCGGCGCTCTTCGGTTAAGGGCGGCACGTTGATGCGGATCATTTCGCCGTCGTTTTGAGGGTTCAATCCCAAATTGGCTTGAATGATGGCCTTTTCAATGTCAGGAATGATGTTTTTTTCCCAAGGTTGCACGGATATGGTGCGCGCATCCGGGGTGTTGACCGAAGCCACCTGCTGTATGGGCGTAGGCGTGCCGTAATAAGGCACCATTACCGAATCCAGCATGGCAGGACTGGCTTTGCCAGTGCGTATTTTAAGCAGTTCACTTTCTAAATGGTCAATGGCCTTGGACATGGCACTTTTGCAAGTGGATAGAACAGCGTCGGTACTCATAATTCAGCAATTGATTGAAGCAGCGTAAAAATAGAGAAATTTATTTCCGTGTTTAGCTTTCGCTCTTGCACTGTTCTTCCGGAAGTGCCCCACACATACTGCATGCCTTTCCATCGGGGTTCAAAAAAGGACTTTGGCTGGCGCAGGTGCCTGCAAATTTGCCGTTCTTCTTAACCAAAATTTTAATGGCAATGCCGGCAAAGCCCAAGGCCAAAAGGCCAATACTAATAAGTGCTAATTTCCAAATCATGCTTCTCTGGTAAAGGATACGGATGCATCCTATCTTTGTTACAATGACAAAAGTACAAAAGAACCATCAAGAAGCCGCCGAGGCCTTTGTTCGCTTGCTCAAAATCATGGATGAATTGCGCACCCAATGTCCATGGGACCAAAAGCAAACCATGGAAAGTCTGCGCACGCTCAGCATTGAAGAACTTTATGAACTTTCGGACGCCATTTTAGAGAATAAGCCTAGTGAAATTCGAAAAGAGCTTGGAGATTTGTTTCTGCATCTGGTTTTTTATGCCCGCATAGCGGACGAAAAAAACTGGTTTCGGCTTTCGGAAGTGCTGCATGGCATCTGCGACAAACTCATTGAGCGGCATCCTCACATATACGGCGACGTAGAGGCCAATGACGCCGAAACCGTAAAGCAAAACTGGGAAAAAATCAAGCTCAAAGAAGGCCACCGCTCTGTCCTAGCCGGGGTTCCCAACAGCCTGCCGGCACTGGTAAAGGCTTGGCGCATGCAAGAAAAGGCCTCCGGTGTGGGCTTTGACTGGAAACACGAAGCTCCGGTTTGGGACAAAATCACCGAAGAAATTCAAGAATTTAAGCAGGCGGTGCAAGAGGGCTCCGAGCGGGAAAAAGAAGACGAGTTCGGAGATTTGCTCTTTAGCCTCGTCAACCTGGCCCGCTTTCAACACATCAACCCGGAAGATGCACTTGCACGGGCCAATCAAAAATTCAAACAGCGTTTCGAAGGCCTGGAAGCTTGGATGCAGGCCGAAAACAAAAGCTGGGACGAACTGAGCGAGGCCCAAGCCGACCTCTACTGGGAGCGGGTAAAAGCCGGTAAATGGCCCAAAACTAAAAAACCTTAATATCGAACCCTTTCGAAGCGGCTTTCGTTATTTTGCAAAAATAAATCCTAAAAATTATGGCCGTAAACGTGCTTACTGATACTGAATTCAAAGAATTGCTGGAAAGCGGCGACGCCATAGCCGTAAAATATTATGCCGATTGGTGCGGCAGCTGCAAACTGTTTGCCCCCAAATTCCGCCGCCTCTCCGAAGACGAACGCTTCGCAGGCATCCAATTTGTGGACATCAACGCCGAAAACAACCCCGAAAGCCGCCAAATTGCCGGGGTAGACAACCTCCCCTTCATTGCCGTGTTTAAAGGCGGAAAACTTGTGGGCGGAAGCGCTACCAGCAAAGAAGAAAAGGCCGTGGAACTGCTCAACCAAATCGCCTCATGAAAATTCCTGTCATCAAAAAACTGGTGCAAGAGCACAACGATGAGGCCCTGAAACTGGCCGAAGAAGCCCTGCTCGAAGAGCAAAAGCCCGCCATTGACATTGAAGGGGAAGACGAAGGAGAACAACTTACCCATGTGTTGGCAGCCCGCGAAATTCTGGGGTATATGTCTCAGGGACAAAGCTTTCCGGAAGCATTACGCAACTACACCCAGCGGGTACGCAAGTCCATTTCTTAAAGATTAGGTTTTTTGGGCCCCGGTTCCAAAAGACGTTTTTGTATGCTAACCGGCCCCGGTTCCGGTCTCCTTTGGCCCCGGGTGGGCTCAGGGCGGTGCGGGGGTTCCGCAAAGCTACACCTCCTCCCTGCCCTTTGCCCAAACCCGGCGCCTGCAGGCGGCCCTACTCCGGCCGGGGGGCGATTCTTTGGGGTGTTGGGGCTTTGGGCGGGGTTGGGGCCGACTTTCGTCGGGCCTGGGCGCGGGCCTGGGCGCGGGCTGGGGTCTGTGCGTGGGGTTCTGCTATTTTGGCATATCTTTGGGCATTATGAACGTTATTGAAAGAATTGAGTCTTCCGACGCCCCTCTATTCTCTTTTGAGGTCATCCCACCCCTCAAAGGAAAAGGCATTGGCAGTTTGTTCGACGCCATAGATCCGCTCATGCCTTTGGGCCCCTCGTTTATAAACGTTACCTACCACCGAGAGGAGTTCGTGTATAAAAAGCGTGAGAAAGGCTACCTCGAAAAAGTGTCCATCCGGAAACGCCCGGGAACGGTGAGCATTTGTGCTGCCATTCAAAACAAGTATAATGTAGACACGGTTCCACACCTCATTTGCGGAGGCTTTTCGAAAGAAGAAACAGAAAATGCCCTCATTGACCTCAACTTTTTGGATATTCATAATGTTCTTGCGCTGCGTGGAGATCCCATAAAAACCGAGCCGCATTTTACCGCTACCGAAGGTGGACACAGTTTTGCGGTAGATTTGGTGCATCAAATTCGCGAGCTCAACCAGGGCAAGTATTTGGATGAAGATCTCAAAGGAGCCCATGCCACTAACTTTTGTATAGGGGTAGCCGGATATCCCGAAAAGCACTTTGAATCTCCAAACATGGATTTGGATATTAAATATTTAAAAGAAAAAGTAGATGCGGGTGCGAGCTATATCATAACTCAGTTATTTTTTGACAACAGCAAGTTTTTTGCGTTTAGGAAAAAATGTGAGGATGCCGGAATTCAGGTGCCCATCATACCAGGAATTAAACCCATAGCGCGCAAGGCTCACTTGACGTTTATGCCAAAGTTTTTCCATGTAGACTTACCCGAGGCCCTTACTCACGATCTAATGAAATGTAGCAACGACAAGGAAATAGCCGAAGTAGGGGTAGCATGGGGCAAAAAGCAATGTGCTGAGCTTTTAAAAGAGGGTGTACCCGGTTTACACTTCTTTACGATGGGCAAATCGGAAGCTGTTAGAGAAATTGCAGGTTCTGTATTTAAGGCTTAAAGAGCAGGGGCTTAGGCCAAGCTTCCAATTGAATAACAAAGGCACCTCCCCTACCTAGGGTTGATATTTCAAAACTGTAGGTTTCCTGTAATAGTCCCCTACACGGGTCTTCTTGCAAAAAAAGTAAACGTAATGGTCTTTGGGGAGGCAAGGATTTGCTTTGAACGCCGTTGGTCACCAACAGGGCTTGCTGCTCTACACAGCCTCCACTGCGTTGGATTTTTACCACCAAGCACTTGCCGTCAAGCCAAGCTGAATCTAGGCTAAACTCTGCACTTGTTTTATTCCAAAGAGCCGTATCCTGTACCCAAGCCAATCCGCAGCTAGGTTTAGTTCTTCCGGAAGGTGGGGGCATAGGACCTTGCAATTCGGGTTCGGGTCTTGGGGAAGAGGCTCCACTTCCTTGGTTTACCGAGGATTTGCATGCTGTTTGAAAAAAAAGAATTACAAGGCAAAAAAGGCCGGATCTAAGTCCAACCACTCTAAGGCTGATTTGTGGTAAATCCATGCTTTATCTTCTTCATTTAAGCCCATGGTTTCTAAATAAGCTCCAATTTCCAAATCCCCTAGAGGAAAAGGATAATCAGATCCCATGGCCATTTTTTGAGGTCCTACTTTAGACAAAATATAACGGGTTAGTTCAGCATCATGTGTAATGGAGTCTACCCAAAACTTTCCAAGGTATTCTCTAGGATTAATGGGATTGTCAATGGCTACCAAGTCAGGCCGGCAATTGAACCCATGCTCGAGCCGACCAATGGTTGGAATAAAAGAGCCGCCTGCATGGGCAAAACAAACCCGTAGCTTAGGCAAACGTTGCAAAGTTCCGGAAAAAATCATGCTAGCAATAGCCCTTGCTGTTTCGGCAGGCATGCCTACCAGCCAAGGCAGCCAATACTTACCCATAAACTCCTTTCCCATCATATTCCAGGGATGCACCATTACGGCTATTCCTAGGTCAGCGCAGGCCTCAAAAATGGGGAACAGGCTTTCTTCTCCTAAGTTTTTGTCGTTGATGTTAGAGCCGATTTGAATGCCCGGCAACTTTAGGTCCTCCTTAATTCTTCTCAGCTCCTGTATGGCCAAATCTGTGTCTTGAAGCGGGAGGGTTCCCAAAGAAATATAGTGTTTGGGGTAGGAATGCTGGAGCTCAGCAATATGATCGTTAAGGAACTTGGCTACTTCCAGTCCATCTTTGGGTTTGGCCCAATAGGAAAACATGACAGGAATGGTGCAAACCACTTGCACTTGTGTTCCAAGGGCTGCATATTCTTGAATCCTTAATTCGGGATCCCAGCAATTGGATTTAATTTCCCGGAAAAACTTTTCGCCTTGCATCATGCGGGCAGCGCCTGGTTTGTGGTGATGCAGGCGAATAAACCCTTCGTAGCCGAATTTTTTAGAAAAATCCGGGATCTCGGAAGGAAGGATATGGGAATGCATGTCCACTTTGAGCATGGCATTAAAGGTACAGATTATTCCAATGAGCGGTAAAAAGAGCTTTGGCCGATTTCGTAAACAAACGTGTCTGTTTCAAATCAAAAAACAGGCAAAACACACGCAAAATGCACAAAACATCTAATTTGTTGTTGCATTGCAGAAGCCACAGAAAGTTGGCTCCAAAAATGAATTCCTTAATATTGCATTATGTCGAATCAGGAGTCCCTAGAGACACGTAAAAAAGACCATATAGACTTGGCATTCAGCTCTAGGACCCATGAGGCTGACCCTAGGTTTTATTATGAGCCACTCTTTAGTGGCCATCCAAGCCAAACCGACTGGCCTTTGGTCTTTCTTAATAAGCAGCTTAGGGCACCACTTTGGGTAAGTTCCATGACCGGCGGCACCGCTGAAGCGGCCAACATAAACAAAAATTTAGCTAAAGCTTGTGCCGAATTTGGCATGGGCATGGGTTTAGGCAGCTGTAGGCCCTTGTTGGATTCCAGCCAGGCTTTCGAAGACTTTAATTTACGTCCCATTTTGGGTCAAGAACTTCCCTTTTATGCCAACTTAGGCATTGCTCAACTGGAAGAGCTCATAGACAGAGGGGCCTTTGCTACCATTCGGGAGCTTATCCAATCGCTTCAGGCCGACGGTTTAATCATTCATGTGAACCCCTTGCAAGAATGGATGCAAGCGGGTGGAGATGTGTTTACACGATCACCATTGGAAACCATTAAGCAGGTTTTGCATGCAGCTGACTTTCCGATAATTGTAAAGGAAGTAGGGCAAGGCATTGGTCCTGCTGGGGTCGAAGCTTTGTTGCAACTTCCATTGGCGGCGCTAGATTTTGGGGCATTTGGAGGCACCAACTTTGCGCTGCTGGAATACCTCCGTCAACAAGGCAAAGAAAAAAATCTACATGAGTCGTTTACAAAGGTTGGTCACAGTGCCATAGAAATGTTGGGTTTTGCAAATGAGATTTACCACCGAAACAAGGGTCAGCTTGCTTGTCATCAGCTGATTATCAGCGGAGGTATTAGCGATTATTTGTCGGGATATTGGCTTCTTTCGCAATCTCCGATGCCGGCCGTTTATGGGATGGCCTCCGGCTTTTTAGCCCATGCCCGTGGAGAGTATACCGAGTTGCAAAAATTTGTCAAAGCGCAATTGGAAGGACTGGCCATGGCAAGGGCTGTACTGCGTCCAAGAGCGTTGTAAACAGCCGACAGGGGAAAACTGAAATCGCTTTGCTTTCTTAAAATTTCTGAAGTTCATTTCTTTGTAAACTAACCGGCAGGTTGATACGTTTCAATCCACATAGCCGAATGCTTATGAATCCCAAATACACAGCACCCATTGAAGGGTTCTCTAAATTAACGAAAGCGGAAAAAATTGCCGTGGTTTCCTCCCTTTTTAACGACCCTAAAGTGGTACAAAAGGAATTGGAAGGTTTTTGGCACGACGATCCGGGACTTCAGCAGCGGTTCGATGAGTTTAGCGAAAATACCCTCTCGAATTTTTACTTTCCTTTTGGCGTGGTACCTAATTTTCAGCTGAATCAAAAGCTTTATATGGTGCCTATGGTTATTGAGGAAAGTTCAGTGGTTGCAGCGGCATCAAAAAGCGCAAAATTCTGGCAAGACAAAGGTGGGTTTCATGCGGAAATTGTAGGCACGGTTAAAGTAGGTCAAGTCCACTTTATTTGGAATGGTCCTGAAGAGGTTTTAAAGCAACACTTTGTAGAGCTTAAGGAGCTGCTAAAAGAGCAAACCGGGCACATTACCTCAAACATGGACAAGCGAGGTGGTGGAATTCTAGATATTGAGCTGGTAGACATGCAAGTTTACGAGCCGGGCTATTTCCAGCTTAAAGCCAGTTTTGAGACCTGCGACTCCATGGGAGCCAATTTTATCAACTCTTGTTTAGAAGAGTTTGCCCGTATTCTTCAAGACTGGTTCAAAGAGAGCGGTCACTTTTCTGAGGATCATGGAGAAGTGCACATTATTATGAGCATTTTAAGCAATTACACCCCGGAATGCCGCGTGCGTACTTGGGTCAGCTGCCCTATTGAACAGCTAGGTGTTCAAGAAGGCATGTCTTCCAAAGAGTTTGCTTGGAAATTTGAAAAGGCAGTAAAAGTAGCCGCTGCAGATGTTCATAGGGCAACCACGCACAATAAGGGCATTTTTAATGGCATTGATGCGGTAGTCTTGGCTACCGGTAATGATTTTAGGGCAGTAGAAGCTTGCGGTCATACTTGGGCGGCACGAAACGGTCGCTATACAAGCCTTACGAAGCTCAATTTGGAAAACGACACCTTCCATTACGAACTTGAGATTCCTATGGCTTTGGGTGTTGTGGGAGGATTAACCGGCTTACACCCTTTGGTAAAGCGAGGCCTTGAAATGTTGGGACAGCCTTCTGCTTCCGAACTCATGTGCATTGCGGCCAGTCTTGGCCTTGCCAATAATTTTGGAGCCCTAAGGTCCCTCACTACCACCGGAATCCAAAAAGGGCACATGAAAATGCACTTGCTGAATATTCTCAACCATTTTGATGCTACTACTCTGGAAAAAGAGAAAGCCATGGAGTATTTTAAGCATCACAAAGTGTCTTTTACAGCGGTCCGGGCTTTTGTTCTTAGCCAACGAGAACAAGTATTGAGCCCTTCAGACTCCCAAAAAAGCAGTTAAGTTTTGTTCTCTTGAAAACCCCACGAACAGAAAGCGCCTTTAGGGCAAACGGAAAATTTCTGCTCTCTGGGGAGTACGCGCTTCTCGATGGAGCCGCAGGCTTGGCCATTCCCTTGAGGTTTGGACAATCTATGCACCTTAGGCCTCATCAAGGTGAACATCTGATATGGACCAGCTTGGAGGCCGATGGAAGTCCATGGTTTCAAGCCACTTTTCATCCGGGAACCGGACTTTTAATGGAAAGCACAGACCGTGAGGTGGGGCTCATGCTCGAAAAACTACTCCGGGCAGCTCCTGAAGATGCCAGAAGAAGCATCCTGAAAAGTCAACACCTTCGTATACAAGCAGACTTCAACCGTGATTGGGGGCTTGGTTCCAGCGCAACTTTGGTTTGGCTGGTGGCAAGCCTTCTTAAAACCAGTCCATACCCTCTGCTTGATGCCTCATTTGGTGGCTCCGGTTACGATTTGGCCTGCGCGGCAGCTGCCGGCCCTATCGTTTATCAACGAGACCAAGGCAAGCCTTCCAGTACACCAGTGGCTCTACCCGTGGACATTCTAGACCACTTATTCTTTGTGTATAGCGGAAAAAAGCAAAATAGCCGAGAGGGCATTAAATTATACCGGTCAAAAAAAGACTCCCACTCCTTTACGCAGGATATGCATCAACTAAGCATGGAGCTTACCAAGGCAAGAACGGTAGATGCATTTAGCGCATGTTTGCAAGCTATTGAAGAAAAAGTTAGTGGCCATTTAATGCTCAACAGCCTTAAGGACTTTTACCCCGACTATCCTGGAATTCTAAAACCCATGGGCGCATGGGGAGGCGACTTTTTCCTTGCCTTTGGGCCTCCGGAAAAAACCCGTTCATATTTCGAGTCTAAAGGCTTTTTTCCTGTCTGGCAGGCCAAGGAAGTCATGCTAAATTACTGATGGAACCTGCTTAACCCTTAAAAGGCACAAGGAAATAGCTAACTTTACTCCATGTCCTTTCCCGAACAATTCCGATGGATTCGCTACCACAGCGAAATTGACCACAAGCCGGCAATGATTTCTATGGACCATGCCTTGAAAGAAGAATTGGATGGTCAAAACTTCCGTTACCTTGGTTGGGTACAATTAAAAGCCAAACCAAGCCCGGAAGGACTCATGGACATTTCGGAGACAAGGCGCCGAGTTATGGAACTACTTCCCCAAATTCAAGAAGTATTGGCTAATATGCCTTGCCACTTAGCCGGACTCACCGTGCAAAAAGGAGAAGTAATGTTCCTCTTCTATTGCTCACAAAGGGTTCGAAAAACCAGCGTATTCCGGCCCTTTATAAAGCATCATGCCCAATGGAACATTCAAATTGGCCAAGTTTTAGATGAGGCGTGGGAAACTTACCACGAACTTTTGGAGCCTACTCGTGAGGACAGAAACCATTGGCGAAGTTTTATTTTTCCCGCCTAAGGGAGCTTTAGCCAAGGCATAGCTAAGCCCAAAGCCGGCACCTTAAGCACATAGTAACCCGCCGGAATACTTTGCACATCCAAAGCCAGGCCACTTTTTACCTGACCCGATTGAAGCACCCTGCCTCTCAAATCCAAAATCTGATAGGCATGGACTTCTTTGCCCTCGTAAGATAAAAGCAGCTGTCCATGGCTTGGGTTTGGATACAACCTAAACGTTTGCCCATTCTGACTAACTACTCCGGTTTGGAAAGAAAAACCTTCGCTTTGGCCTGAACATCCATTCCCGTCGTTTACTTGTACCGAATAGCTGCCCGGCTGACCGGGAATGTAACTTTGTCCATTGGCACCGGGTATAGGGTTCCCATTCAAAAACCATTGATAGGAGGCGAAAAGATCTGTACTTAAAATGCCGCCTTGCTCATAAATAGGAGGCTGTGGACCCGAAGTAACGGTAATGGAACCGGAGAATTGGTCGCTGCCATGGCTATTGGTGGCCAATAAGACCACCGGATAAGCCCCCACTTGATTGTATACCACCGTTGGGTTTTGTTGGGTACTTGTTCCCGGAGTTCCGCCTGAAAAAGTCCAGCTCCAGGAAGTAGGTGTAAACATGGATTGGTCGGTGAATTGTACCGTTTGCCCAACACAAACCGTTTCTAAACTTTGGTCAAAATCGGCTATTGGGGCAATGGCCGGAGGACCGCTGCAAATGCCGGTGAGCCTTATATTATCTAACCATACATTGTTTCCTCCATTGTTTTGCACCACAAAAGCAAGGTGGAGGTTGGGGTACCCATCAAAGGCAGAAAGATCCAAATTAAAACAGCTGGTGTTGGTAGGCGCATTAAAGCACCAGTCCCCGGCTCCTGTTGGTTCAAAACTGCTGTTGAGCAAAAAGCCTGTGGCAAAGGTACCTGAGCCGTCTTCGGCTACCCGCAACAGGTTATGCGGAAAAGTTTGTCCTCCATCGGTGCTTAATAATACAAACAGAGAATCTCTGAAATTTGCACTACGTCGTCTGTGTGCGTGCTCAAAGCTCAAACTTAAGGCAGTGTGTTGACTTGCATCAATAGCCGGACTAATAAGCAGGTCTTCAGCCCCACTGAGTTGGTTATTGTTCCAAACATCAACATAAGCTGCTGCATTTCCCGGAGCAGTTCCGTTTGCCACACCCAACTCCCAGGTATTGTTGTTGTCCGGGTTTTGAACTTGCCAGCCTGACTGGGCAAAGCTTCCTGACTCAAAGGTTTCCTCAAAAATCACGGCAGTTCCCGTATTGGTAACTTGCACCGCTCCTTGTTGTAGCAGGGTATCACAGCCAAAGCCATTGCAGGCCACCAACTGCACGTCATAACTTCCCAAAGCATTGTAAACTACACTTGGATTTGGGCTGGAGGATTGCGCAGGGTTGCCTCCCGGAAACAGCCAAATCAAACTATCTACCGTACCCACGCTAGTACTATTAAAGCTGAAGGTAGCACCGGGACAACCGGTTTGGCCTCCGCCGCCAAAATTTGCTTGAGGGGGCTGGTTAGGGTTGCAGAGGTACGTTTGAACATTCAAAATACCTTTGTAGAGATTCAAACGCCCTTCACTAGAGGTAGTCCCTGCCATAGAAGCAATGGAGTCAACGCCTGTTAGCAACCACTGGCGCATGGTTAAGGCCAATGCTGCAGGGTTGGCTTTGTAGTCGTTCATGAATTGAGGACATGCCGCCGAGTAATACAAGGCAATAGCTCCTGCCACATGAGGAGTGGCCATGCTGGTGCCGGTTAAGTCATTGTAATTATTGGTCGGAACTGTATTGTAAATGCTGGTTCCGGGCGCTCCAATGTCCATATTTATTGCGCCATAGCCTGCCCCATTGTTTCTTTGATCGGTGCGCGTGGTGTTGGTTACCGCTACCATATAACTAGAGGGGCAAGTAGTAGGCACATCGCCGACTTGGTCAATATCCACACCTTGATTAGGCCCTGCACCGGCATTAAGAATGCCGAGAGTACCTAAAGTGTCGTAAAAGGCGCACCAAATAGGATAATTGGCTGCATTACCGAAATCTACTCCAAATGAGGCATTGGTAGAGACCACAAAAGCTCCTTGTTGTCCATTGGTGTTGTTGTACTGTTCCCGCAAAGTGGCAGCATAAGCATAGGCACCTACCACCGTTGATTCATTCCCGCTGGAACCTTGTATGGGCAAAATTTTTACTCGCCAATTCACCCCGGAAACACCAATCCCGTTATCGCCTCTGGCTCCAATGATACCGGCCACATGGGTGCCGTGCGTTCCGCTACCTATATTTCCATTATTGTTGTAGGCGTTCCAGCCGTTTACATCGTCCACATAACCATTATTGTCGTCGTCAATATTGTTGTTGGGTATTTCGGCCCAATTTCTATACATATTAGGTGCTAAGTCCGGATGGTTGATTTGAAAACTACCATCTACAACGGCTACCACCAAGGTATCGCCGGTAGTGGTTAAGCCTCCTGTAGTAATGTTCCAAGCCAACTCGGCATCTACATCTGCTCCGGGAGTTCCACCTCCTTGACCCGTATTGTTCAGGCTCCATTGATCCGACACATAACTTGGATCGTTAGGCGCAGCTCTATGTTCTAAGGTATGGTTGTACTGAGCCAAAGCCACACCGGGCATGGATTGAACTTGCCGCAACGCTTGTTCTGCCGGGGTACTCAATGGAAATTTAAGGACATGGATGTTGTATCGATCACTAACCGTAGACTCAAGTGACCAATCTCCTTGTTCATTCAGTAGGTTTTGGATAGCGGCACCTTTATGCAGCATGACCAATAACTCCCCCGGTCTAATATTTTGTTCGGTTTGTGCCTGTAGAGAAAAGACTGTAAAAACTGAAAGAAGAAGAAATAAAGAGCGCATGTACAATTGGAGTTTATTTAAAACACCAATAAAAATACCAAAAAACATACAGAATATCTGATGTTCCTCTATCTATTTTGTAATCTGCAACCCCACAGAAACACGGCTTTAGGACTCTTCTTCTTCTGGCTCAACGCCTTGCGTGCGACCCGCTAAATATCGGTGCCACTTTTCCAAAATGGCAACAAAACCCGGCGGCGGATCCGTCTTAAAAGACATTTCCTCTCCGGTAGCCGGATGAACAAATGCCAGAGATTCGGCATGCAATGCCTGCCCGGGAATCAATGCCAAACAATTCTTTATAAACTGCTTGTATTTCGTAGTATCTACTCCCCGTAAAATACGATCGCCACCATAAAATGGATCATTAAACAAAGGATGTCCCTTAAACTTTAAATGAACCCGTATTTGATGCGTTCTTCCGGTCTCCAAACGGCAGCGTATTAGACTCACAAAGCCCAAGGGCTCAATGGTTTCGTAATGGGTTACTGCATGTTTCCCAAAATCCCCTTCCGGGTACACCTTATACAACTGTCTATTGTTCTGATCTCGGCCTATGTTCCCGGTTATGGTGCCGGTCTCAGGATCAGGCCCCCCCCAACACAGCGCCAAATAGCGCCTATGAATGGTTCTGTGAAAAAACTGAGCCGCCAAATGAGTCATCGCTTCTTCGGTTCGAGCAATCACCATAACCCCACTGGTATCTTTGTCTAAGCGGTGCACCAGTCCCGGCCTTTGCTCGTCCCCTCCTGGCAAATGCCGCACATGATGCAACAAGGCATTTACCAAGGTGCCACTATAATTGCCAACTCCGGGGTGGACCACCATTCCCGCCGGCTTATTAATTACCAAAAGATGATCGTCTTGGTACAGTACATCTAAGGGAATGTCCTCAGGCTCTAAGCTGTGGTCTTGTGGTGGAGTAGGAAATACCAAACTCACCACATCTCCGGGCTTTACTTTATAATTACTTTTTACCGCAACTCCATTCACTTGAAGGCAACCGGCATCTGCTGCTTTTTGAATCCGATTTCTGCTGGTCTTTTCCAACCGAATGGTCAAAAACTTGTCTACCCGTAAAACAGCCTGACCAGGATCTACCGTAATGCGCTTATGTTCATACAGCTCCTCTTCGAACTGTTCCTCATTTTCCTCCATCGGCTTAGAATCCACCCACTGTTTTAATGCATCAGTAATTTTTCGCGGAACTGATGCCCTTCCAAGGTGGTTATTTCAAAAACATACATCCCTTGTGGAACGCCAGGCAAATGAAAGCTATGCTGACCCGGATTTGCCGCTCCGTGACGCACTTCCCGACCACTTAAATCTACCAAACGCCAAGAGGCTATTTCTGCACCCGTTTGCACATGAACCATGCCCTGATTCGGATTTGGAAAAACCTGCATGCGCTCTTCAGACAATACGGGCTCCTGATTCAACTCGTTCAACCGAAAATCATTGGCAACCAAGGGCCGAATCATGGCTGCGCCACCTAGATCTAAGGTGTCCCAATCCGAATAAATTCGATAAAACGTATTGTTGGATGCATCGTTGTTTCGGTCAAACCCTAAATTCACTTTAAAGACTTGACTTTGAGTCCAGCCCACATAAAACGGACCAGAGGACAAGGGCAAAGGCTCCTCCAACACATAGGTCGTAAAGCCATTGTTTTCGTTTATGCGCCTGGCGTCATTGTCCAAGGGACTTACACCAATCCTAACTCGTTCGGTATACAACGGATCATCATCCAAATTCTTCCAAACAGTAAGGTCAATATTTCTACTCAGGTTATTTTCTTTAACCGGCGAAAAATACATGCTGATTCCGTACAGAGTATCGGCGAAATTATTTCTGAATTTAACCGCAAAGGATCCGGGAACTCCAAGCCATACGGCCACTTCAGCCGTACCATCGTCGTAAGCAAAATAATTATGGAAGGGCTGGGTAATGGTAATGGTATCGTTGTCTAACAGCTTATCTGCATTGAGCTGAGTAAGTATATGTTTTACCGTAAAGGTGGCACTGTCTTGCAATGGAAAATACCCGCCGTTAGCAAAATCGTAGGTAAAGTCAGGCTGACTCCAACGGCTGAAGTTTGCATAGCCGTTGGTTAAATAAGGTTGAATGATGTTGGTATCCGAAGGCAGTGGGTTGTAGTCCTGAGGATATTGATTAAACAAATTCCCATCGGTATCTCTCACTTCAAATCCATAAGAAATAACTCGAGGAACATCGTCTCTATTGGCAATTTGATTCCGCCATTTTTGCTCAATTTCCGGCATGGTCACTTGCGTCCAAGGCATGGCGGTGTAGAAACGCAAAAAGTGCGACTGCACATTTACCAAAGCCACGTCCTCTAAGAGGGTATCATCAAAGGTTCTGAAGCGGTCCAGCTCCACATAATCTATAGACCAATGATCTTGATTACCACTCCGGTTGGCGTAGTTTACAAAACGAAACTGAAAGCCACGTCTCAAATATTGAGGCTCCACAATAGGAATTAGGATGGGTCGAAAATCTTGAACCGAATCGCCGGGCAGGGCAAATCTTCGATTCCAGCGACGAGCCACGGGATCCAAAAACTCCACTACCAAGGAATCTTGCGGTGCGGGGGCATAACCCAAACCCTGAGGTTGAACCCAAAAACTCAAATAAATGGAGTCCGAAGCCGGATAGGTTAAATCGATAGGTTTGGAAGTTAGGCGATCGGCACGACCGTAAGCCGAAGCCTGAAAATCGTAAGGGGCGCCTAACTCGTCCGTTCCATCAAAAGTTGCCACGCCCCAACTGGGAGGGTCTAAGGCCATGGTATTGTTGCGGTAGGTGTAGTGGTCCAACCACACCGACCCGTCATTCAATGGAAAAAACACCCGAATAGTGTCTGTGGTATCGGCAGTAACAAAGCCATCGATCAATTGAGGAATGGTATCTACGAGCTGCGTATTCTCGTTATACACCAATCGAAAAGGACTAAACTCCCAAACCGTAAGCGTATCGTTGGGTCGAAACGGATTTAAGCTGTCGTTATAAAAAACAATTTCATGCACCGGAGTTTGAAAACTATCCACAGCACTTCCGGAAATCATATAGGTATAGGCCGGTGTAGTTTTATAATTAAACGGCCATTGCTGCGGCGCCGGAATCACCCGATATTTAGGCCTCACCGAATCTCGCGGAGCCGGATACTTCCACGCGTCGTAGCTGGTGTAGCGGTCGGTCGAAAAATCGTCTAAAAAGGGGAGGTTGAGGGTATCGGGCGGAAAAAAGCGGTTTGACCCGTTGGGGTTGATTATTTCTTGCGGCGCAACATGCTTGAGCGAAACCCGCTGTTGTTTGTTTGGATTGTAATCCAAAGGACCCATAATAACCTGAGCATCAGCAAAGTTAGCGCTCAGCAGGGCGAAAAACAATATGGAAATCAGGGCCGATCTCATGGATTCATTCCGTTATTGAAGTTTGAAGGTAAACTATTCTCTTCATTATTCAAAACCTCATCTATCAAAAGTGAGTCATCGTCTTGCTCTTTTAGGTCATCAACCACAAGCACAATGGGACTTCCCTTTGGAAGTTTTTGCCCCAATTTCAGTGCTTTTCCTTTATGCCTAAGCTCAACTATTGGGGGATTCAACTCCATTTTAGGAGGCCTGCCCGACGCAGTAATCACGGCTTCAATCACCAAGCCTTTGGCCTCAAGCTCTGCACGTGCCACATTAACACTAAAGTTCACCAAATTGGGTAAAGAAACCATGGGAGGCGCGGCAGACCGCAAAAACAACCGCACTTTTCGCCCCTGTTTCACGTCAACTCCAGCCCGTGGATTTTGGTCTAACACGTGCCCGGCAGGAACAAACGCCAAAAAATCAGGCACTTCGTACAGCGTATCGCTCAGCAAACCCTGCAAGTCCAGCGCATCCAACTGCTCCATGGCCTCAGCCTCACTCAGGCCAACCAACTGTGGAACTTCAATCGTTTCTCCATGGTTGGTATACCAATGAAAAAAACGAAACGTAAGCCACAGCAACAGCAGCACCGACAGCATGGCCAGCACCACGTTGAGCCAAAAATTCCTGGAGCGAAGCATTCCGATAGGCTTAATTCAATTGCAAGACCCGAAAGTACGTTTTTTTTTCGGGTGGTGGATTTTTGGGGGCCTTATCCGGCTCTCCGCTTTAGCTGTCTCAGGAAAGCTAAGTGGGGCAAACCTTTGGCGGGGCTTGCTAAAGCTCCGCCCGCCTCAGGCGGCCCCACTAAGCTTTCCTTTCGTCAGGCTATCGCGTCCATCCGGGGCCCAAATCATCTTCCAAAAAAGCATCTCTTCACGGAGCACTGCGCCCCTGACCGCACCGATAGCTGTAGGGTGCAGCCATGGAGCAATTCCGGCACCGAAGCGGCCCCGATTCTTCGGGGACCCTGCAGGGCCTGGAATTGCCCATGGGTGGACCCTACACTAAAGGTAAGGGCAGGAAAAGGCGCCCAAAACCAAATTTTGCTACTTTTAAGCATGCTTTTGTACGAAGATTCGGTGCGTTGGAACTTGCGTGGTTTCAGGTTTCTCTTGCTTTTGCCCGGCATGGTTTTTGCCCTGTTTTTTGTGCTGGGTTGGTGCGGTGTTGCTCCTTTTGCGGCTCATGGCCTGCTTTGGCTGTCCCTAAGCATGGCCGCTTGGGGTATTTTGTTGTTGCTGGTCAGCATGCGCCTGCATTTTAGGCTTGACAATCAATTCCTTAGCTACAAACTTTCGCCTTTGATGCGGGATTTTAAACAAATTCGCTTAGCGCAAATTGAACGAGTGGACCATGGGCCTTATAGACCCATCCGCGAATTTGGCGGCTGGGGGCTGCGTTACAACCTGCGTGGTACCAAAGCTGCGGTGTCGATTTATGGAAGCCGGGGCGTACGGCTGCATCTTAAAAACAATAAGCAATTGCTGCTGGGAACGCCAAGGGATAATGCGCTGGCTGCGGCCATTGAGTCCGCCTTGAAGCAAAGCGAGGCAAAGGACAAAAGCTCTTGAGTGGTTTAGCCCGATATGAATAAGGCGGTCTGTGCAATACTTTGTTGATTAAAATTCTTGCCTGCTGTTGCGGCTGGCGATTTGCCCTCTACATTTGAAATATGAGTGCAAAACCTGTTGTTGCCGTGCTGGCAGGGAGCTATACCGGCGAACATGAAATCAGTTTAAAATCGGCGGCCCGGGTTATGGAGCAAATGGACCGTGAGGCATTTTCCCCTTGGCTTGTGGTGTTTAAAGAAAATACCTGGTGGGTGCAACTCCCCGAGGGAGAGGAGCTGGAAATTGACGCATCGCTTTGGGAATTTGCCTACGAAGGGCAATTGATTTGTTTTGACGTGGCCTACATTATTATGCATGGGGTACCCGGAGAGAGCGGTGAAGTGCAGGGCTTGTTGGAAATGTGTGGTCTTCCCTACACCACCCCCGGAGTCTTGGTTTCCTCGCTCACCATGAACAAGCAGCTGACCAAAACTTTGGTAGCTTCCTTAGAGATTCCTGTGGCAAAATCCTTGCTGTATCGCGCCAATCAGGCACAAATATCCATTGACGAAGCGGTGGAGGAGCTAGGCTTACCTCTTTTTGTGAAGCCAAACCATGGAGGGTCCAGCTTAGCTACCTTTAAGGTGAAAAGCAAAACCGAAATGGTAGAGGCTATTGAAAAGGCCTTTGAGGTAGACCACGAGGTTCTGGCCGAGGGATTTTTACCGGGCAGAGAGCTAACCTTAGGGCTTTATAAGTTTCAGGATACCTTGATTTGCTTGCCGCCTACTGAAATTGTGCCGCACAATGAATTCTTTGACTATCAAGCAAAATACGAGGGCCAATCCGACGAGATAACCCCTGCAAAAATACCGGAAGAGCTAAGAAAGCAAATGGAAGCCTACAGCAAGGCCATATACTCCTTTTTAAATATTCGCGGTTTGGTACGCATGGACTACATGCTTCACCCGACAGAAGGTTTAATTTTCATGGAAATCAATACGGTTCCGGGTTTTTCGGAGGCTTCCATTGTTCCGCAACAAATACGCGCTGCCGGACAAACCGAAAAAGAGCTCATTTCACGCTTGATTTGGGAGGCTTTGGCAGAGCGCTAACAACAGCCCGGAGGCTTAAAAAGGAAACCCTTAATTTGATAATCTCAAAAGGTAGCCAAAGAATATCGACTTTGGGAAAGTGAAATAAAAAAGCCGCTCATTGAGCGGCTTTTCTATTTGATTAATGGGTGACTTTGGCTTCTTTTTCCTGTTCGGATAAGGCCTCATCTTGTGGTATGAAGTCTCGTTCTTCACCGTTCGGTACGCTATAGTCGTAAGGCCAGCGGTGTACGGCAGGAATATCGCCGGGCCAGTTGCCGTGAATTCCTTTAACCGGAGTAGTCCATTCGAGGGTGGTAGCTTTCCAAGGGTTCTTGGGAGCTTTAGGACCACGGAAGGCACTGTAGAAGAAGTTAAAGACAAAGAGGAACTGGACCAAGCCTCCAATGATGGCAAAGATGGAGATGACCACATTTAAGTCAGCAAAGCCGTCGAAGAATTCAAAGTTTTGGTAATAACGGCGTGGAACACCGGCCAAACCCATGTAGTGCATGGGGAAGAACACCCCATAAGCAGAGATAATGGTAACCCAGAAGTGTATGTACCCCAACTTTTTGTTCATCATACGTCCGAACATTTTAGGGAACCAGTGGTAAACCCCTGCAAAGGTGCCAAACATGGAGGCTACGCCCATTACTAAGTGGAAGTGAGCAACCACGAAATAGGTGTGGTGCAAGTTCACGTCAAGGGCTGAGTCGGCAAGGATGATGCCGGTAAGACCACCGGAGATGAATAGAGATACTACACCAATAGCGAAGAGCATGCCCGGGGTAAACACAATATTGCCTTTCCAAAGCGTGGTGATGTAGTTAAACGCCTTAATGGCAGATGGAATAGCAATCAACAAGGTAGTGAAGGTGAACACAGAACCTAACAGGGGATCCATTCCGGTAACGAACATGTGGTGTCCCCAAACAATAAAGGAAAGGAAAGCAATACCCAGCATGGAGCCAATCATGGCACGGTAACCAAAGATGGGTTTGCGCGAGTTAACCGCCAAAACCTCAGAGGTAATGCCCAAGGAAGGCAATAGAATGATATACACTTCGGGGTGTCCAAGGAACCAAAACAAGTGTTGGTAAAGCACAGGACTACCACCTGTTTGCTCCATAGCTTGTCCGGAGATGTAGATATCAGACAAATAGAAAGAAGTACCCATGGAGCGGTCAAACAACAACAGAAGACCGGCGGCCAAAAGGACAGGGAAGGACAGAAGACCTAAGATAGCGGTAATAAGGAATGCCCAAATAGTGAGCGGCATGCGCGTCATAGACATTCCCTTAGTACGCAAGTTTAGTACCGTAGTAATGTAGTTTAGACCACCAATAAGTACGGAAACAATGAATAGAATGATGGAAACCAACCAAAGGGTCATACCCAAACCGGAACCGGAGGAAGCCTCAGGCAACGCGGAGAGCGGAGGATATACAGTCCATCCGGCAGAAGCGGGTCCTGTTTCTACAAAAAGCGAAACCATCATAACCGCACTAGAGGCGAAGAAGAACCAATACGACAGCATATTTAAGAAAGGCGAGGCCATATCGCGCGCTCCCAACTGCAATGGAATCAGCAAGTTCGAAAATGTACCTGAAAGACCGGCAGTAAGTACCATAAAAATAAGGATGGTACCATGTATGGTTACAGCCGCCAAATAGAAATTGGGATCTAATACTCCGTCGGGAGCCCATTTACCTAGAAAAGTCTCTAAAATGGGCATTTCTTGTCCGGGCCATCCCAATTGAAGCCTAAAGAACAAAGAGAGCAACATACCCACAAGCCCCATAAACATTCCTGTAATCAGGAATTGCTTTGCGATCATCTTGTGGTCTTGCGAAAAAATGTATTTCGTAATGAACGTCTCTTTGTGATCGTGGTGGTCGTGTGCGTGCTCGTGTCCGTGGATGGACTCTTGAGCGACCTGATTGGATTGAACTTGACTCATGACTCGTGCTTGTTCGTTCAAAAATTAATTATTGTTGGCAAAACGGGTAATCCACCCTTTAGCCGCCAAACGTTCGGTAGTTTCTTGTCCGAAAGTCTTTTTACCGGCCGCCCAAGTATCGTAGGCCTCTCCGTCTATAACACGAATTGGTAGCATCATGTTAAAGTGGGTAGCGCCGCAGATGTTGTTGCAATACAGGCGGTATTCGAAATCCGGATCGTTGAGTTTCTCCTTCATTTCCTCAGAGGTAATGATGGGCGTGAAGTTAAAGTAGGTTTCTGTGCCGGGTACACAGTACATGTGCACACGGAAATGTGGCATGTATGCGCTATGGATTACATCTTGAGAGCGCATGGTAAGTTTGATGGGACGATTTACCGGCAAATAAATGGTATCGCGAACAATAACATCGTCATAGGTAGAAGCAAAAGTCTCTGCTCCGGTTTCGTATTCATATCGGAAACCAGCGATGGTTCGGATCTGGTGAATGATTCTTCTCAGCCTTGTTTTCTCCTTACCTAGTTTTTCCTCAGGCAAGAATCCGTTTACAATGCTGGAATCGGTTACCGTGGAGTCTCTGCGCAACAAAGTCATTTGTTCCATGATGGTTTCAGCCGACAACAGGCCAAGGATATTGTCGTTGTTGATCATGGTATAATTTGCTTTTCCAAGAGCATTGTCTGCCCCGGAATAGCGGGCGGTCCAATCGAACTGACGTGCGTAAAGCTCAAGATTGATAGCGCCTTCGTCGTCGTCGGTAATATGACTCCACACGATTAAACCTTTTAGCACCAACACAGCCATAACAACGGCAGGCACTAAGGTCCAAATCAGCTCCAAGTTGTTGTTGTGGGCATAGTGTGTAGCTCTGCGGGCTTTGTTGTAGCGGTATTTCCAGCTAAACCAAATAAGCAGCACCTGAGTAATTACAAAAGCGATGCTGATTACAATAAAGTTCAAGTTCAACAGGCTATCTACCTCTTCGCCATGGGCGGAAGCAGCTTGAGGAACGAACTGGTCGTTGTAATACTTAACGGTGAGGTATACGAACATCCCCAACAGCCCTACCAAATAGAGCAGCCAAATAAAGGCATTCAGTTGGTTGTCGGATTCTGAGACCTCATGCGCCTTTTGACCACGCAGGGTCGCAGCTGCTTGAATAACATTAAGTAGTCTTGCAGCCGTTAGGACTGTAAGTACAATGAGGGCAATAAGTGCAATATTCATCAACATGGCAAGCTGTTATTGAAACACCGTGGGATTAAAAAAAGTTTTAAATATGGTGTTGTTTCGACTCGTTTAAGAAAGGGTGATTTTTGGGAACCAAGGCAGCTTTTCCAAGTGCCCGGTAGGTAACGAACAGAAACAGACCCAAAAAGCCGATCATCATGCCCACAGATTGAGGCAAAAGCACTTGATAGCCTGCCATGGCTCCCGGCATGATGATTTGGTACATATCTAAAAAGTGACCAAAGAAAACTATGATTCCTGCGGCGAAGGTGAGTCTATAACTACGCTTTGCGTCGCGGTGCATAAGCACCAACAAAGGGAAAGCAAAGTTAATTACCAGCATAAAAATCATAAAAGGTTGGTAAGCGGTATGGAAACGCTCCATGAAGTAGTTGATTTCTTCAGGAATATTGGAATACCAAATCAGCATGTATTGGCTAAACCATAGGTAAGTCCAAAAAATGCTAAAAGCGAACATCATTTTGGCCAAATCGTGGATATGGCTGGTATTTAGGTGAGGCATGTATCCGTTTTGCTTTAACCAAAGCGTTAACAAAAGCATGAGGGTAAGGGCAGAAACAAAGAAGCCGGCAAATACATACCATCCAAATAGAGTAGAAAACCAATGGAAATCCAAAGACATCAACCAGTCCCAAGAAGCCGTAGAAGATGTAACAGCGAAGAAAACTAGGAAGGCTGCAGACCAGCGGTAGGATTTCTTATGCCAAGTTAAACCACCTTCCAAATCTTCTTTCAAAGAAAACTGACGAAGTTTCATGGTAAAGAAAATCCAACCTGCCAGATAAAATACGGTACGGATGAGCCAAAACTCATTTTGAAGCCATACTTTTTTTCCGGAAGTAAGGTAAATTTCATCGGTAGCTTGTACTTCGGGATCAAGCCAATGGTATAGGTGGTGTCCATGGAAATAGCCCATAATAACCACAATAAAAAGGAAGAGAGAGCCGATAGGCAAATATTGGCTCATGGCTTCGGGCACACGCTTAAAACCAATATGCCAGCCACCTTCACCTACATAATGCACGGCAACAAAGAAGGTACCTGCTAAGGCAATAGCAGTAAACCAGAAACTGTTGAGCAGCAAATTGGCCCAAGCGTAATGCGCATCGGCCACAAAGGCTCCGATGATAGAAACTAAACCAATACCCATCATGCCGAGGAGTAGGTTGCGGATATTTCCAGGTAAGGAGAATTGCATGATTATTTTTTTAGGCGTGGTGCAAATGGTTTAACAAATCAATTAGCAGCAGTAGAGTCCGGGGAAGCTGCTTCTGTAGTTTCGGCATCCGTTTCCTCTGCCTCTTCGGCTCCGAGTTGTTGGAGGGTTTGTACATACTGTACAATCTGCCAACGTTCTACGGCATTGGTTTGAGATGCATAGCTGCCCATATTTCCTTTGCCGTATTGCATAGCATAATAAATTTGACCTTCGGAAATCCCTTTAAGTTGGTCGCTGTTGTAAGCCGGTGGTTGTAGACCGTAATTGTCCTTTTCCAGCAATATTTTCACAACAGAGCCATCCCCTTTGCCTTCTTTACCGTGGCAAGCTATGCAGTAAACTTCGTACAAACGTTTGCCCTCGTCTAAATGAAAAGAGTTCCTTTCTAATGGGCTTTTAAGCTCTGCAATAGCTGCTTCGCGTCCCTCAGGGCTATCTTCGTAAGGGAAAGGAGCAAAATTTATTTTATCCAAAGCTTCGTCGGTATGAGCCACGGTACCTTCAACCGGCACTTGATTGGTGATGCCATTCTCGTAGTTTGGATTGGGCTCCCCGGGTTTGTAAGCCGGGCTGTAATACATATCCGGCATATACTCATAACCCGGGCTATTGGGGTCAGACTGGAAACATGAAGTCACCCCTAACGAGAGAAGGGCGCTACATCCTATCAGTGCTATTTGCTTAAATGATTTCATGGTGCCGTTTTTCCGATTTCGGTTAGTCTTCATAACGCAATTCATCATCGGTACATTCCATGGCACCGAGTTCCAGCAATTGATCTTTCAAAGCGGTAGCTTCTTGCTTGGGGTTGTCTTGCAAAACAATCTCCATAACAAACAGGTCGTTTGTTGACCGGGGTTCCGGGTTCATGGGCTGAATACCCGGAGCCAAGCGTGTGCGGAAAAAATAGGTTCCTATCATTCCATGAGCAGCAATAAGAACCGTAATTTCAAACGCTACAGGAATAAATGCAGGCAAATTAGTGGCCAAAGAGAAACTGGGTTTTCCACCAATATCCATGGGCCAATCCTGAACGTTCATATACCACATCATTAATAAGGCAAGGCTTAGGCCTGCGCCACCATAAAAGAATGCGGCAGTTGAAATTCTGGTCTTAGATAATCCCAATACCGGATCGATTCCGTGGATTGGGAATGGAGAGTATACCTCACGAATCTTGACTCCACCTTTTACCAAAGCTTCTGCAGCGTGCAAACACTCGTCGGGGTCTGTGAATTTGGCCAGAATCGTTTTCTTGCTCATAACGGTCTCTGATGAAATAAATTAATGGGCTTCGGCTTCTTCACCGATGCGTGCATACTTTTCTTTTGTCTTGCGTTTCCAACCGTCACCGCTGGACTTCAAAATAGATTTGGTCTCGGCAATGGCAATAACGGGGAAGGTACGCGCAAACAACAGGAAGAGTGTAAAGAAAATACCCAGTGTTCCAACAAATATGCCTACGTCTACCCAAGTAGGATAAAACATGGTCCACGAAGAGGGCAAGTAGTCGCGGTGCAATGAGGTAACAATAATTACGAAACGCTCAAACCACATACCAATGTTAACCACAATAGACAACAGGAAAGTACCCACCAAACTGCGGCGAATTCCTTTAAACCAAAACAACTGTGGACTAATCACATTACAACTCATCATGATCCAATACGCCCAAGCATAAGGCCCTGTAGCGCGGTTCAAGAAAGCGTAGTGCTCATACTGTACACCGGAATACCAAGCAATAACCAATTCGGTAATGTAGGCTACACCTACAATAGATCCGGTAACCACAATAATCTTGTTCATAGACTCCAAGTGATTCACCGTAATGTACTCCTCCAAGTTCAAGACCTTACGCATGATAATGAGAAGCGTGGCTACCATGGCAAAACCGGAGAAAATCGCACCAGCCACAAAGTAAGGGGGGAAAATGGTGGTGTGCCAACCCGGTATTACAGAAGTAGCAAAGTCAAACGATACAATGGTGTGCACTGAAAGTACCAAAGGAGTTGAAAGGCCGGCAAGTACCAAGGATACTTCTTCGAAACGCTGCCAGCTTTTGGTAGTGCCACTCCATCCGAAAGAAACGATTTTATAAATACGTTTCATGAAAGGAATAATTTGGCGGTCACGCACCGTTGCAAAGTCAGGAATCAAGCCCACATACCAGAATCCAAGAGAAACGGAGAAGTAGGTAGAGATGGCAAACAAGTCCCAAAGCAGGGGTGAGTTAAAGTTCACCCACAGAGAACCAAACTGGTTTGGTACGGGGAAGAACCAATACACCACCCAAACACGACCTACGTGAATACCCGGGAACATGGCGGCGCATATTACCGCAAAAATGGTCATAGCTTCTGCCGAACGGTTGATGGCCATCCGCCATTTTTGACGGAACAGCAACAAGATGGCAGAAATCAAGGTGCCGGCGTGACCAATACCTACCCACCATACAAAGTTGGTAATGTCCCAAGCCCAACCTACGGTTTTATTGAGGCCCCATACCCCAATTCCTGTTCCAAAGGTGTAAGCAATTAAGCCAAGTCCCCAGAGTGCGCACAATGCGGCTATGGTAAAAACCAGATACCACATCTTGTTTGCACGCCCTTCGATGGGCCGAACTATTTCGTCCGTAATCTGAGCATAGGACTTATTTCCTAAGATCAGTGGCTGCCTGATGGGGGATTCAATTTGCATAAGGCGTTATTCTGTTGTTTCTCTAATCTGATTAATGTCCGGTAGGCATATCGTGAGCGGCCTCTTCATGACCGGCTTCGGAATGACCATGCGCTTCGTCATGTCCACCTCCATGATGACCATGCGCGGCATGTCCATAGGCTTCCTCCACATTGCGCACTTTGGTTTGGTACACAATATTGGGTTTAACGCCTACTTCTTCCAGCAAATAATAAGCCCGACCTTCTTGAGACTTTTTGCTCAATTGACCTTTGTCGTCGTTAAAGTCACCAAATACAATGGCATTGGCGGGACAAGCTTCGGCACAGGCGGTTTGAATCTCGCCGTCTTTTACCATCCGTCCTTCGGACTTAGCGGTAAGCTTGCCAGCTTGAATGCGTTGCACGCACATAGAGCATTTCTCCATAACACCACGCGCACGAACGGTAACGTCGGGATTGAGCACCATTTTGCCCAAATCGTCGTTCATGTAATAGTCAAACTTATCGTTGTCATGATAGCTAAACCAATTGAAGCGACGCACTTTGTAAGGACAGTTGTTGGCACAGTAGCGGGTACCTACACAACGGTTGTAGGTCATTTGGTTAAGCCCCTCTGTGCTGTGCGTAGTGGCCAATACCGGGCAAACCGTTTCGCAAGGAGCATGGTTGCAATGTTGACACATCACCGGTTGGAAAGCAACCCTTGGATTGGCCTGAGGAATTTCCTTGGCGCTATGGTTTTTATTTCCACGCTCGTAACGTGTGCTTGGGTCAGCGTCTGAGGTGTAGTAACGGTCAATCCGCAGCCAATGCATATCGCGTGAGCGGCGAATCTCGTCTTTTCCTACCACAGGAACGTTGTTCTCTACGTGACAAGAAACCACACATGCTCCGCAACCTGTGCATGCGTTGAGGTCAATAGACATGCCCCAACGGTGATTAATCATTTTAAACTCCCGCCAGTAGTCGATTTTATCTACCGGTGCCCCATGTTCCCCTTCCGGAATTAGTTCCTTAATGTTGGTATGGAGCAATTTGGGCGCATTTCCTGATTGAGGATTGCTTTGGTACTCTCCAAAAGAAGTTTCCTTAATGATATCTCTACCCATCATGGTGTGGTGGGTTTGAGTACCGGCCAATTGATACCTTGCATCTGTAGCTTCAACCTGGGCGCCCAAGGCATGCGTTTGAAGGTACCCGTTGCTCACCTGAAGCATCGGGAACACATTTGCACCAATGGCTTTTTGCTCTTGGCGACCAAACAAACGGCCATAACCTAAAGCAAGGCCTATGGTTTTGGGGGCTTGACCGGGTTGGGCCAAGGCAGGAAGTTCTACAGTTTTACCGTTAAGGGTCACCTTAACCACATGGGCATATTGTTCTTGGCCCATGAGTTTATTGAGGTTCAACTCATCCATATCCGAGGGCGCCATGGTAACATAGTTGTCCCAGGTCACTCGGGTAATTGGGTCAGGAAGTTCTTGAAGGATGGGGTTGTTGCTGTGGTTGCCCCAGCCCATTCCGGCTTTCTCATAAAGCACTACTTCCCAACCTTGGGTTGAGGCATTCAAAAGTGCCTTTGCTGCAGCTACGGCATCAAAAGAGCTACTTACTGTTTCGTCAACCCCCTCTACAGGAGCTTCGGTATGGGCTTCGGCAGATTCGGAGCTGTTGTGTTTGGCGGTATAGACTCCATCAAACAAGAAACTGTTCCAGAAGTCGCTAAAAAACAGACCCTCTCCTCCAACAAACAAGCCATCTTGCCATTGCTTCTTAAGAAAATCCCGGAAGTTGGTGTTGTTCTTGTTCCCACGACGCACTTGTCCGGTCCACACCAAAAAGCTCTCTTGAGCCTGACGTGTGTCGAACAATGGGTGGATGGTAGGTTGCTGAATGGTGTAACGTCCCGTTACTGCCTCGTGGTCGTTCCAGCTCTCTAGGCTGTGATGATCCGGCAACAAATATTGGGTTTGAGTCTCCTCTACTCTATCGGCGAAGGAAACAGAAAGGCTAAGGCCTTTCATTGCTTCGGCGAGTTCCGCACCATTGGGCATGGAATATACAGGATTGCAGCCGTACACAATTAAGCCGGCCACTTCACCTTTGGCGATACGACCTGCCAACTTAGCGGCAGCAGCGTCGTTGCCTTGGTACAAATTCACGGTATGGTCGGTGCGCAAGGTATGTCCGTAGTTGCCCAACATTTGGTTGATGCGCGCTACTAAACCTTGAGCATGCTTATCGTTTAATCCACAAACTACAAGTCCCTTTCCTTTATTGCTCAGCAAATGATCTCCGGCGCGAGCGATGTCTTCGCTAAAAGAAACCTCAGCATTTCCTGCTTTGGATTGACCAAGCTTAGAGGCAATGTAATTGTGAAGTGCTACCACGGCAGCGCCATGTTCCGAAGCCTTAATCATGGTTCGGTAATCGGCGTTGGCTCCGGCCAAGGACATTACCGTCTCAAATTGGAAATGACGGCTCATGTGCGGATTGTCCGGATTACGTCCCTCGGCATAGCCATGTTCGTAAGCCGTGGAAAAGAGCCAGCCATTCAAAAAGTCGGCACCAATGGAAACGATGGACTTGGCTTTGCCAAAATCCAAACAAGGAATAATGGACTTGCCCATAACTTCCCGGTGTGCATCGCGGATGCTTTTCCAGGAAACGGCATCGTAAGAGATATGCTCAATGTTTCCATAAACTTCCGCAAATTGAGCGATGGCCCTTTTGGTGGAAGGAGAAACAATGCTGTGGCTAAGCAAAACCGTCTTCTTTCCTGAATCGGCAATCTTTTGCAAGGAAGTAATGATTTCCTTATCTGCATCGGACCAAGCAATGGGTTGGCCCTCTTTCAAGGCAGATTTGGCTCTTTTGCCATCGTACAAGGAAAGTACGGAGGCTTGAATACGGGCATTGGTACCTCCATGCGTTATGGAGCAATGCTTATTGCCCTTTACTTTAATGGGTCTTCCCTCCCGCGTCTTGACCGACAAGCTGGCAAAATCTTTGCCATCGTAATAGGCAGAAGCATAATAGTTGGGGACTCCGGGCGTAATGGTTTCCGGCTTTACCACATAGGGTATGGCCTTGGTCACCGGCGTTTCGCAGGCCGCAAGGGTAGCTGCAGTTACGCTGAAGCCAAGAAACTTCAGGAAGTCACGCCGGTTGGTTGACGTGGCATCCAATGCCTCGCCATCGCCTAGGAATTCATCCATAGGCACCTCGCCGGGAAATTCTTTCTCGCGATTGGCTACAAAGGCCGGATCTTGCTCCAGCTCTTCGTATCCTTTCCAGTACATTTTCTTGTTGCTCATATCCGATTCCGGTCGGTTACTATTAGGAAAGAACGATCAATAATGACATTTAGAACATTCAAGGCCACCGATTTTCTCTACGGTGAAGGCTTGGCCTTCGCGCATTTCGTATTCGCCTTTGTGTTCTTTGTAGTAATCGTGTAAGCGCTCGTAATAGCCGTTGCTGGCATATTGCACCTCCGTTTCACGGTGGCAGTTGATGCACCAACCCATGGTAAGAGGAGCGTATTGATACACTTCCTCCATTTCGGCCAACTCACCGTGGCAGGTAGTACATTCTACTTTACCCACTTTAACGTGTTGTGCATGACTAAAGAACGCATGATCAGGAAGCTTGTGGATTTGCACCCATTCGATAGGCTTTTGGATGAAGGGTTCTACTTCCTTCATGGCCTTGTCGTCTCCCAAATAGGAAGCGAAAACAGCCTTCACCTCTTCGGGATCCATTTGTTGATAGTTTTCGAAATAGGCCAATTTTTCAGGATTCCATCCGATGGAAGCGTAGATTTTGGTAATCTCGTTTTTACCGTATTGAGGGCCTTCTTGCACGGCTTTGTGGCAATTCATACACACATTGGCCGAAGGGATGTTGGCGTGACGGCTTTTCTCTACAGTGGAGTGGCAATACTGACACTCGATTTTATTTTGCCCAACGTGCAACTTATGAGAGAACTTAATGGGCTGAGCAGGCTGATATCCTTGGTAAATGCCAATGGTATTTAATCCGACAAAACCTTGGTAGGCTAAGTAACTAACAATAACAATTGAGGCTACACCTACCACTTTTTTATTCTTGGCCGCCCAGGTAACGAAACGCCCCACGTAATCCGGCTTAAAATCGGGCAAGGGATCTTCTCCGGCCTTTTCGCGGCGCAGGTTTTCGAGCGCTTTGGTAACGTTGTTTAGCGAACGGGCGAGAATTAAGAGGATAATGGCGAACCCGATAAGGATGTAGGTGAGCGTATTATTGCTATCACTATTCTCCTCGGGGGTTAAAGGGTCGGGTGTAGTTGAAATGGTTGGATCTTCTTTTACCCCTTCCTCTACATACGCAAGAATCGACAAAATTTCATCGTCGGAGAGGTTAAAGGCCGGCATGACCGAACCGTTATACTCTTCAAAAAGCTTAGTTGCGTAGCTATCGCCGGTTTTTAGGTAATCGGAGGAATTCCGAATCCAAGCGATTAGATTGGCTTCCTCGTCCCAACGGTCACGCACTCCTGCGAGGCCGGGACCTACGAAACGTTTATCGGTGACGTAATGACACCGGGCACAGTTGGCTTTAAACAACTGTTCACCTTGTGCTATGTCTTGTGCCCGACCCTGTCCGGTTAGGGAAAGGAGCAGGAGCATTACAAACCATCGGGTCATGCGCATTGCGTTACTCATAGAGCGAATTGTTGCCTCAATGTTAAAAAACCCTATTAAAGGATTGGTGCAAATTTATAGGAAAACACGTTCAATGGGTTATTTTGTTTGGAAAAAAACGCCTTTTAGGCTCTTTAGAATGATTCTAAACTACACTATACTTAGGTAGGGTGCTGTTATTGAAACACATCGGAGATACCCCAAATAGGGGATTTTTTTTGGGCAAGGGACCGGCACGGATACCCAGCCTCCGGAAAAAGCTACAAAGGCGCAAAAAGCGGTGTGGAGCTTGCGGAACGCCCGCTTTAGGCTTGCCTTTGTGCTTTTTTCGGAGGCTGCGTAGCAGGGAGGGCCCGACCCTTTAGGGTTGCCCCCAAGCCAAAATTAACTTAGGCTGCTTACCTTTGTTTACCATTACACCCGAAAGAAAACATGCATTTTATGGCTAGACTTCGCATTCCAAAACCGGCTAAAGCCCTCCTTTTTGTATTCGCATTGCTTCTTTTTTTCAAGCAAGGAAAGGCCGACGAGGGCATGTGGTTGCCCATGCATGTAAAAAACTACATTGAGGTAATGCGTCAAAAAGGCTGTTTGCTGAGTGCCGAAGACATTTACAGCCTCAATAAAGCCAGTTTAAAAGATGCTATTGTACATTTTGGCGGATTTTGTACCGGAGAGCTGGTTTCGTCTCAAGGTCTGGTGTTTACCAACCACCATTGCGGCTACGATGCCATTGCCTCCCTTTCGAGTCCCGAGCATAACTACCTCGATTCGGGCTATTGGGCCCCAAGTTTTGAAAAAGAGCTTCCTGCGGAAGGACTTTTTGTCACCTTTTTGGTGCGCATGGAAGACGTAACCGATCGCGTGCGTTATGCCAAAGACAAAGACGAAGCCATTAAACGGATTGTACAGGAAGTGGAGTCCGATGGTAAGTATACGGCCAGAGTTACTCCTATTCTATATGAGCATCAATACATTCTTTGGGTGTATCAAACCTTTGAAGATGTCCGTTTTGTAGGCACGCCACCGGCCTCCATTGGAAAATTTGGCGGCGATACCGACAACTGGATGTGGCCACGTCATACGGGTGACTTCTCCGTGTTCAGGGTGTATGCCGATGCCAACAACGAGCCTGCGGCCTACAGTCCTGACAACAAGCCTTATCAACCCAAGCACTTCTTGCCTATTTCATTGGCAGGAATTTCTCCCGGAGATTTCACCATGATTATGGGATTCCCGGCACGCACCACCCGCTACCTTCCTTTACCGGCCATGGAATTTAAGGTTAAGGAACAATACCCGGCGCTAAAAAGCATGTTTGCCGCCATGTTGCGCATCATGGAACGGGATATGGCTGCCGACATTCGCGTGAAATTGGCCTTGGCAAGTACGCAAGCCCGTTTTGCCAACTCCGAAAAATACTATCAAGGCGTTATGGAAGCCATGCGCGATGCCGGCATTTGGGAGCAACGGCAGGCCTTTGAGTCCGGGCTGGAAGCTTGGGCTGCAAATCAGGAAGGCGACATGAAAACCGTGGTAAAAGATTTTAGAGCCTTGTACGAAAGCGCCCAAAGCAGCATGATGCAAGGTTTGGCGATACGCTTGGTGCAATCCTTAAATCCGGTATTGGCAAGAGGCAAGGCCTTGTACTCTCTGTACCGCAAGCTAAGTGAGGGAAAAGACGAGGAAGCCCAGGCATTGGCTGACCAACTGAAAAAAAGGCTGGAACGCAGCTTTGAGAACGACCAGCCTGCTACCTACCGAAAAGTGTTGGGTGCACTCCTGAAGCAATACAAATTCTCGGTGCCCGCCGAACGCATTCCCGATTGGATGAACAGCAAGGAAGTGGCCAAACTAAAAAGCCCGGAGGGCGGCGACAGGTACCAAGCCATGGCCAACTATATTTACGACGAGTCTTTTTTAGCTACTCAGGAAAAGCTTATGCGCTTTTTGTCCAAACCAAGCGCCAAAGACTTAGAAAAGGACCCCGGTTTTTTGCTGGCCAAAGATTTTGTGAAGCTGGAAACAGAAATCGAAGCCGCTACGGCTTACTTTAACAGCAGAGAAGAACAGTTGCTGCACCTTTGGATGGAGGCTTGGATGAAATACCAGCCCAACCGCAACTTTTATCCGGACGCCAACTCTACGCTTAGACTCACTTATGGGACAGTGGAGGCCTACGATCCCAGAGATGCGGTTGAGTATAGTGCTACCACGAGCCACGAAGGCTTGTTGGAAAAAGAAATTCCCGGCGACCATGAATTTGATTTGCCTGCAAGATTGAAATCCCTCCTTAAAAAGCGTGATTTTGGGCCTTATGCCAACGGTTCGGGTGACCTCCAAGTAAATTTTTTGAGCAACAACGACATTACCGGAGGAAACTCAGGAAGCCCGGTCATCAATGCCAAAGGCCAATTGGTGGGTATAGCTTTTGACGGGAACTGGGAAAGCATGGCCGGAGATATTGTATTTGACCCGCGCTACAAGCGTACCATTTCGGTAGACATACGCTATGTGCTATTTGTGATGGATAAGCTGGGCGGTGCTCAACGTCTGCTTGACGAACTTACTATCGTGAAAAACTAAGTGTGGTAGGGCTTGTGCAAGGAAGGGGCTTTTTGTAAATTTGTAGTATGTCCGATCCTGAACAATCCCAACAGGACCCTGCCCAACTTGCTGAAGCCTTTTTAAACCACACCAATGCGCATGTTTTTCTAACCGGAAAAGCGGGCACAGGAAAAACCACCTTTTTGCATCGCATTCGGGAGGCTGCCCACAAGCGTATGCTTATTACCGCACCCACAGGAATTGCAGCGCTCAATGCACGAGGCGTAACCTTGCATGCCCAATTTCAACTGCCTCCTTGCACCTATTTACCCGACAGGGTTGCTCCGGTGTTTGACGGCCCGGTACGCATCGAAACGGCCCAATCCCTGCTGCGTCATTTTCGCATGAGTCGGCAAAAAAGACTAGCCATTCGGGAAGCAGAACTGTTGGTGATTGATGAGGTGAGTATGCTTCGTGCCGATACCCTAGATGCCATAGATCAGGTACTGCGCTATGTGCGCCGCGACGCCCGACCTTTTGGAGGAATACAGCTTTTGCTCATTGGCGATATGATGCAGCTGCCGCCCGTAATTAAAGACGAAGAATACAGCTATTTGCGGCCGTATTACCCCGACGGACTTTATTTTTTTCATGCCAGAGCCCTCAAAGAAAACCCTCCGGTATATATAGAACTCGAAAAAATATACCGGCAAAGCGATAGAAAATTCACCGACCTGCTCAACCGTTTAAGGTACAATCAAACCGCACCGGAAGATTTGGAAACGCTCAACCGCTATTTCCAGCCCGATTTCCGTCCCGACATGGACGAGCAATACATAACCCTCACCACGCACAATTATCTGGCCAAACGCATTAACGAACACGGCCTTAGAAGCATTCCAGAACCTGTGTTTCGCTTTGAAGCAGAAATTCAAGGGGATTTTCCGGAAAGTATGTACCCCTGCCCCATAGATTTATTGCTGAAAGAAGGGGCGCAAGTCATGTTCATCAAGAACGATCCCAGCGGTATGGGGCGTTTCTACAACGGCAAGCTGGGTCGGGTTACCTCCTTAGGGGAATCCCACATTACCGTAAAAACCGAAGAAGGCCAGTTTATTGATGTCGAAAGCTATACCTGGCAAAACCTTAGGTATTTGGTGTCGGAAAAAACCGGAGAAATAGAAGAAGAAGAAATCGGAAGCTTTAAGCAGTTTCCCTTGCAGCTGGCCTGGGCCATTACCATACACAAAAGCCAAGGCCTGACTTTTGAAAAAGCCGTATTGGATGTGCAGCAAGTGTTTGCCTCCGGACAGGCCTATGTGGCACTTTCGAGGTTAACCGGCCTGCAGGGACTGGTGCTTACCAGCCCTTTCCCGGAGTCGGGAATCGACATTCCACTGCCCTTGCAGGATTTTGAATCTACCAAACCCCAAGCCACGGCACTTGCCAAGGAATACAGTCAGGCGGCCTGGTCCTATTTGTTCGAATTTAGCCGCCAGTCCTTCGACTTCACGCGTCTTGGAAAGGTTTTTCAAGAACATTACGAAAGCTATTTGCAGGCAGGTGCCAAAGCCGCAAAAGCACCCTATCGCGAGTGGGCTTGGGCCATGGCTTCGCGGGCGCCGGAGTGGCAAAAGGCGGCCTCAGCTTTTGGGAATCAGCTCTGGCAACTTTTTCATCAAGAACAGCCCGATTTGGCCTTTATATTGCAACGCTTGCAAGCCGCCCGTGCCTATTTTGAGCCCAAATTCAGGGAATGGAGCCTTGAACTGCTTCAGCACCACAGCGAATTGGGCCAAGCCAGCCGCAACAAGAGCTATGCCGCCGAAGTCAAAGATTTGGAGCTGCAAGTGTTTCAGCAAATAAAAAACTTTTCCAAAGCCTGCTTGCTGGCCCAAGCCATTTTAGAAAACAAACCCATGGGCAAACAAGCTTGGGAAGCCGCATTTAAACCCGCTTGGAGAGAAGCTTGGATACAAGAGCTTGAACAACAGCAAAAAGAAAAACCGGCAAAAGCCAAGTCAGGAAAAATCAAAAAAGGCGAGACCTTCGAAACCACCTTTGCCTTATACCAACAAGATATGTCGGTAGAAGCCATAGCAGCTGAAAGAGGGCTGGCCGTAAGTACCATAGAAGGGCACTTTGCACGTTTAATTGCTCAAGGAAAAATCCCCATAGACCGATTGGTAGCCCCCGATGACTTAGAAGCTTTGGAAGAACTCCTTAAAGAACATCCCAACGCCAAACTTGAAGAACTTAGGGAGATCTCCGGCCGACCCAACTTACGCTATGCCCACCTTAGGGTGATTCAGGAAATGAAAAAACACCAAGAAGCCCTTTCTAAAGAATGAATTCCATTACCAAGGCAATTGCTCCACTGCTTCAAGGCTTGCTCATCTTAGCCATGGCTAGCCTCTGCTCTTTTGCGCTGCACACCCATAAGAAACCGAAAGACCCCCTGCCGCCCGGCTGCTTGGAAATAAGCCCAAACCTCTATGGCGACCAGCACGAAATCACCAACATGGCCTACCGGGAATACCTCTATTATTTAAAAAGCCTGTTGGGGCAACACCACCCGGCATTTGAAACCGCTTTGCCCGACACTTCGGTGTTCCATGCCTTACAAACCCCTACGCCCCCCGGTTTCTACACTACCTACTTTTCCCATGCCGATTACGCCGAACACCCTGTATTGGGCCTAAGTTGGGAACAAGCCATCGCATTCAGCTACTGGCGCAGTGAAATGGTATTTAAACAGCTGCTGCTCAAACAAAAAAAACTGGCGCCGGCCTGGGAAAACACACCACTAAGCATTAGCGGCTATTTCACCGCAAGAATGGAAGGCATCACCCTGGATACCACCCTCCGAATTCCCTGGTACAGCCTGCCAAGTCCCGAAGATTTGTTGGCCATGGAAAAACACAGCAAAGCCATAAGCAACAGCCAAACAAGCCCCTTGCCCAACCACTGCCGAAGCCATGGCAAAAAGAAAGGCTTTTATGGCCTCGGCGATAACGTTTCCGAAATGACCAACAGCCCCGGCCAAGCCTATGGAGGCAACTTTTTACAAGGAGCAGCCTCTGTGGCCGATGCCCCAAAAAGCTATGAAAAACCGACGGTTTGGTTGGGTTTCCGCAACGTATGCAGGTGGATTTCCTGGACCGAATACCGCGCCCTGCAAAGCAAAGCCCTAAACGGAGAAGACTAAGCCCAGCTTTGAACGTATAGAACACCATTTTCTTAAAGCAATGGGTCTTGGTTTTTTGGGCCCCGGTTCCAAAAAAGTGCATTACTCCGCATCCTGCCCCTGCTTCGGTCATGGCCGGCTGGGGCCGGCCGCAGCGGGGCTGCCGGGTGCTTCCGTTGGTCGCAGCCTCGCCCACGCTGCGGCAAGGCCCCAACCAACCATGGCCCTCCGCCGGGCAGGGGGGCCTTCCGCTTGAAGTGCTTTTATTTTACTTTTTAAGCTTATGATGCACCAACCCATACAACCAAAGCAAGGGTGCCAACAACAAACACAAACGACCCATCCAATCTCCACTCCGGGTATAAAGGGTCAACTCGCTGTTTAGCTGAATGTTATCTTTCACCCAGCCCGTTTCTAAATAACCCAAAGTGCCATAGCTGTCGCCCCGTTGGTTAATAAAGCCACTAATGCCTGTGTTGGCCGAACGAGCCACCGAACGCCGGTTTTCTATAGCACGCAAACGAGTATAGGCCAATAACTGTTTATGGCCGGGAGTATTGCCCCACCAAGCATCGTTGGTAATAACCGTAATGCAGCTGGCTCCTTTCCGCATGTACTCGGTAACAAAATCCCCATACACCGACTCGTAGCAAATTACCGGTGCAGCTACCAATCCTTCAACGGTGGGATGCGGAAAAACACTACGCTCTTTTTGCTTTCCCATATCGCCCACCCCATGAATGTTTTTCAATAACGTTTCTTGAAAAGGCTTTAAAACCTCTGCAAAAGGAAAGGTTTCGGGTCCGGGCACCAACTTAGACTTATGGTAAATAGCCTGACTCCCATCCGGGTTCAGCTGCAAAGCACTGTTGTAGTCCTCTATAAAATCTCCGTTAGGCAACACCTTGGCCGATAAGGGAGGGGGGCCCTCAGCGTAAGGAAAGGTTTGGATATAATACACCCCTGTTATCACCGACAATTCAGGCCTGCTTTCCATCAAAGCCCTATAAAACCGAAGCTTTGAAGTAGATCCTGCATCCTGATGCCAAACTGCGGAAGGAACCGCGGTCTCCGGAAACAATACCAAACGAGTTTCCGGCCCAATGGCTTGTTGAGCTAAATTGGTCATGGCCTCTGCCTGAACAACAGCGCTGGTTTTAAACTTTTCGGTATAGGGATCTATGTTGGGCTGTACGGCAACCACTTCCACGGCCGGCCCTTTATCCTCCCAAGTAAAATAACGTATTAAGCTCCACGCGGAGGGAACCAAAACCACCAAAAGAGAAGGAACAAAAGCAACCACTCGGCGGGGCTTGCTGCGCAAGGCTTTCCAAATAAACATATTGACCACTAAAACCCAAAGCGTTCCACCCATAACGCCTGTCCATTCATACCACTGAATCATTGGATACCAGGCGGCAAAACCATTGCCCAACTGCAGCCAAGGCCAGCTTAAATCCCAATTGAGGTGGGCATACTCAAAAGCCAGCCAAAAAAATACCAAACTCACTTTTCCGCGAAAAGCACCCAAACGTCCTGCGGTTTTAAAGTAAAGCAAGAACACCAAAGCCATAAATAGGGCATTGCACACAATGGCTAGTATGGCTCCTCCGGCTGTGGAATTCCAAACCCACCATGTGGTGAGGGCATTGAACAGCAAAAAACCCGACCAAGAAAGCATAAAAAACCGCAGCCCTTTTTTGGATGCCCCATCCTTTCGGATATGTTCTTCGAGCCAAAACAAGGGTACTAAGGCTACAAAAAGCAGCAAAGGAATTCCATGAACCGGCCAAGCCAAGGCCAATAGAACACCGGAAAGCAGAGGGGCAAGTATGCTTCGCATCCCCCGAAATTAGGCAATTTTAGCGCAAGAGGTACATTTTACCAAAGCCATTCTTAAAGAAGCGGTCTGCACCCGAGGCTCTTCGCTCCAAATCCTCTCCTTGGGTCTTTGCCACCACTTGGTAAATATAGGTTCCAGTGGCCAAGGGATCTCCAAATTCATCCCTTCCATCCCAGGCATACTGAGTAATGTTTCTTCCAATATGCAAAGGCCCCAACTCATCCATGGTAATTTCGCGAACTACCACTCCCGATACGGTCATGATTCGAATGGTCAGCTCATCGGGAACCTCGGTTCCCGTTAAGGTAAATACAAAACGTGTGCTGGTGCTAAAGGGGTTCGGATAGTTCATTACCTCAGTAATGGTAGATTGATGCACCACTTCAAAACGTACTCGATAGTCGTAGTTTCCATCGCCTGTTCCCGAAATATTTCCGGAGCGGTCTCTTGCCCTTACCAACAGCTCATACATGCCATCCGTCTGCTCCAAATCCGGTCGAAACTCCAATCTAGCTTCATTGTCTTGAGCAGTTGCCGGGAAAAAAGTAACGGCGGGATCGCCCATAGGAATCAATACCGGTTGGCTTGCTCCCGGTCGTCGTAAATAAAGTTCGAAGTCGGCGGTATCATTTAGAGGGAGCAAGGGGTTCTCGTCGCTAAGGCTAATTTGAATAAGCGGATTTGCCGAAACCAAATCACCATCCATAATGCGAATGCCATCAAAGGTTACGTCCAGCAATGGATTGGTACGGTCTCTCCCCACAAAAAATGGCCGCACCGCATTATTGTTCGATAAGGTCTGCTCCAAAAAACTACCGTTGGTTTGAGCCGGATTTCCTTCTAGGAAATAGGTGTTTTGCCCGCCATTCGCTAAAGTTGGAAAGCGCAAAGTGTCGAATAGAAGGTCTCCCGGCTGTGAAGCTGGCAAAAAGCGCTGCAATTGCTGCGATTGCCCGGACAAATTAGTTATCTGGTGCTGCACCAAAAAGCTATCCGCCGCTAAAAAGCCAATGTTTTGAAAAGGCACCACTACCTCCAAGGTATCGCCGCGTTGCAAACTGTCCTGAGCAAAACTAAAGCCTCTATTGGGCGCAAATGCCATTTCCGGAACCCCATCAAACAGCACATGCCATTGGTTCAATTGTCCGGGAGTTAAATTTTGGTCGTCACGGGTAAAATATTGCAAACGCAAATAGGGGTAAATTAATGCACTTACCGAATCGCTGAGGTTATTTATGATTTGGGTTCCGGGGGTGAGGTTGTCCATTAGTAAATCTTCCCCTCCATTGGCACGGACGCCAAACACACGCAAATAGGTTAAGTCGGTCAGCGGGTTTGTTTCTTCCGGATTACTTTGCCAGGTAAGCGAACGCCATTCCGAAGCCGGACCAATCAAAGAGGTACTCAAATTGCCATAGACCCAATCGGTACTCAAGTCAACCGACAAATTTATGGTGCCGCACTGCTGGGTACCCACCACTTCTTGTGCGCTGGTTAAGTCGCCTTTGCGCGCAAAGAAAATATAAGGCCGTGCCCAAGAGCTATCGACCAATGTCCGAAGGGTATCGGCTCCCAAAGACTCAAATGCAGTAACCAAGCTCGAAGGAAAAGCGGTTGGACTAAACGGCCCTTGGATAAATGTGTAGGCTAATATATAATGATCGTTGGGTACCGAATACAACAGGTTCTCCAAACCTATTTGCTGCACAGGGCTATTCAACCAATAAATAAAGTACTTCTCAGGTCTGGCACGGCAAGATCCGTTGTCGTTTATGTTTCCAAACACATTGCCGGTGTTTTGGTTTCCAAACCTCGATTCCCATGGCTCCAAAGTAATGGGATCAATAATGGCTATGTGAATGGCGGGCTGTGCGGTACACCCATCACGCTCCATAACGGCTCCGTCAATATCGTAATAGGTATCCCGGTATTGACTGGGGGTTGGACAGGTAATGCTCTTGCAGTTAAGCTTCTTAAACACCGGCACAAAGTCAAAAGCCGTTCCGGATGCGTCAGGAGCCATATACAAGGCACTGTTTTCGCTCAGCTGCGAAAAGCGCGCTTGTCCCCAACCAAAGCGGTTATTGATGTACTGAAAACTGCTGTTTCTCCATTTGTAATAGATGCCCGTGCCGGCGCTATCGACTCCGGCACGCCAAAAGAAAACGGTAGAGTCCGCTGCCTGCAAACTAGGTGTCCAAGAGTAAACACCGCCAAGACCAACAAAGGTGGTATCCCTTAACAATGGGCTATTAAAGGAGGGCGTAGTATCCAGCTCAATTCTATACCCTCGTTGGGGGGCAAAAGGGTCTCCGGTTTGTACCGAAATACGCAAGGGCAAATTGGGAACTACCGCATAGCGCGGTGGAAATACAGGCAAAATATCTGCCGACGAAATGGTCCGACTCAGACTAATGCTATTGTTGGACTTCGTAGTTTCTGTTATAAGGTTGGATGGATCCACCGTTACGGTAAATTGATGCAAACCTGGAATGATTTGCGGGTTTAGTGGCAACCATAACCTGGCCGTATCCGAAAAACCAACCGGTGGCATCAACACCGACACCGATGTATCTCCATTCAACATGCCCAAACGGTTCCAACGCACCGACACCAGCACTGAGTCGTAGGGCATACGGCCCTGGTTTTGTACAGCAACTACTACTTGAAAACTATCCAAATCTGTAGTTAAATCCGTTGGTTCAAAGCGAATTCCCGGAGAAGTAATGAACAAATCCGGATTCTTTGGCACCCGCAAACTGTAGCCCGGGTCGCCATGCAGCTGAAAGCCTTGCGCAGTAAAACGCACAAGAATATTGGTGGCCGGTTGGGTATTCCTATTGATGGCTTCCAACATGGCATCTCCAAAGGGCAAACCAAACCGATCTCTACAAAAGTTCCGGTATAATGTGTCTGCATACACACTCATCAAACTCGAAATACCAGGGGCTCCATAGGCCAAAAAGCCCAAAGCTGCTTTATTCGGAGTTAATACAAAATCTTCACTCACCAAACGCTGCGGTGTAAAAATATCGCCTGTAAAGCAGGAGTTGGCAATGAGCATAAAATACCGCCCCTGATTGGTATAGTTCTCAATCTGGTCAATGTTCTGGTCAAAGCCTTGTCCTGAACCATGACCAAAAATGGTGATGACCGAAACGCCTTCGTTATTGATTAGGTTCTGAATCGAATCGCCCTGCGATATTTGTATTGGAGCTGAAGTGTTTTTGAACAAACTTACCACCTGACCTCCCATCAGGCTATCCTCGGCATGACGCTTAAAATTATTTAGATAGCCTGCCAAGGCCAATTGCTCGGCAGCCGAGTTGCCCCCTCCCAAATGCAAAAAACGTTTTCGCCACATGCCTTGATTTCCTGATGCATGGGCCTGCATTTTTGCCAAATAATCAAGCACTTGCTGATTGGTCTCTGCGGCTAAGCGCCCTGTAGCAATGTGCTGCTTGCCATCGCCCAACAAGTTCCAAGCATACAAATTATCCGAAGCCGGTTCCCCCATAGGCGGCACCAAAGAACGCTGAGCCAAAGCTTGATTGTTTCTGGTGCTGGTATACTTTATCCCCTTGCCCATAAAAAAGGCATAACGAGGCTTTAAATCCCACTCCTGATAGGCCAAGCGCAAAAAACGTCGTATAGCTTCCGGATGCTTGGCAACTCCCTGACCAAACTGGTCGGAAAGCTCTTGGACCTCTACCACCATAGGGCTAAACCCGGTAAGCTTTCTAAAATTTGCATACTGCTGCGCTCCGGTGCGCAACCAAGCATTGGTTATGATTAAATAATCTGCATTCTTTCGGCTTCTCTCAAAATCCTGAAACCTCCCATTATTGCCCGCAGGTTTTAACTGAACTATGTTGGTTATAGCGCTCTCAGCCGACACATAGAGGTCAATTTCTTGGGAGTTGCCCGGAACAACTGCCCTATAATTCCCCGAAGTCCAAGCCTGTACAGGAATTCTGCGCCGCCTGCTTATATCGTACAAGCGCACATTGCCTCCCTGAGGGTTAAAATCACGAATGAGCAAGCTGCGCTTTAAGCCACTTTGTGGCGGCAATGAAAAATAAACCTTGCTTCTACCTCCAAATCGTGTTTGCAATGGCAATTTCAAACTCCATTCCGTAATGCCGTTTCGAGTTAAGCCCGACAAACTGGTATTGCACCTAAAAGTAAAGGGGGAGCTGCCTCCCGAAAACTGAGCAAAGGACAAACTGCGGGTATATATCTCTTGCCGATACCCATCCAAGGTGCGACTTTCCAATACATTACCCCCGGCGTCCAGTAGCTCATGAGCATGATCGGGCTGACCAATCGTGGGATTGCTGGCCGTAACTGTCCTCAACTCCAATTCGGCATTCGCATTATGCAGTATGGCCTGAAAGCCATTCAAGGGGCCGCTGTTCCAAGCCGGTGCAAAATTCAAGTTGCCGGTGGTCAGGGAAGCAAATCCCTCTCCTGCATCCATAATGGGATTCAAAGTACCTCCGGAATAAACAACACCGGTGTAATAGGTATTCTGAGCAATTCCCGGCACTTGACGTATGGTTTCGGTGCGGTGACTTACAGGACTGTACGCAAAAGCATTGGTATCAACCTCGTTAATATACCGCAAGCCGTTGCTATTGGACCAAGTCAAAAAATAGTATAAGGTATCCGTAAACAAGCTCCGCCCCGGATGGGCTTGCTCCCCAGATTGTTCGTAAAGCTCCCTATCCAAAAAACCGTCGTTGCCAAAAGCGACAAATTCAATAAACTCATTGGGCGCAAGCTGCCCATCACCCTCTCCGGGAATAAACAAAGGCAACTCCTCGCCTTTACCATAAATTCGAATGGTCCGCGGGTCAATGGATGCTATAGGAATTCCCGCATTTTGGAGGGTTTGACCACTGATTCGGTATACCCCATCTTGAACTATGGGAAACTTATAATAGGTTTGGCTGTAATCAATCCAATCATTTCCGTATTGGGCCATTCCCATTAAAGGGAAACCCAAACAAAAGAACCACAGAAAAATACCTTTCATACCACTCATGGCCTTAGATTGCTTTCGGTGGATTCATCTGCACCCTTTTTCCCGGCTTTATGGAAATCCAACCGCAAGCTAAACACATGCGACAAGCCCATAAAGCTGTTGCCAAAATTGGCTAAGGCATAATCCACCGTAAATGCTTTTATTCGAAACCCAATGCCCGCCGTTGGCAATAGGGTCAGTGACTTTCCATCATAGCCCCCACCGGCAGTTACCTCCTTTAAATACTGAAACCGTCCAACACCGCCGCGCAAAAACAGCATGTCTTTGTAGCCAAACTCAAAGCCAAAGGACGGATCTATACTCAGAGCATCGGTGCCTATCAACACATTTCGTCGACCGTCCGTAGTCATTACCATTTGCAATTCAGGTTGAACACTCAAATTCCAAGGCAAGTCAAAACGACGAGCACCGGCCAACATAAGCCTGGGCACTGCAATTTCCGTAGAACTCGATATAACCTCATTCCCTGTTTGAGCAAAAATCACCCGAAAGGTTTCGGTATTGTATGAAAACTGAGTTATGGTTGAGGAGGCATCCCTAAACATGGCCCCAAACTTCCACTTATTGCGCACATAACGCGCCGACAAGTCTATTCCAAATCCCCAACCCTGACCAAATTCACCTATATGGCGGTAAATTACTTTTGCATTGCCCCCAACACTCAAACCTTTTAACTTATCAATTCTGCGGGCATAGGACAGCATAAAGGCATAATCCGCCGCTGAAAAACTTTGTACCCGATCGTAATCTACATTGCCATTAGCGTCTAGGAGCTCCAAGGTATTGGGAATATCGTCTACTCCGCTTCGAATAAAAGTAAAAGCACCGGCATCCTTTTCACTAAACTTCACCGCAACCGTTCCATAATCGAACTTTACAATGCCGGCAAAATGCTCGTTGTGCATCAAGCCCACTTGAATGTCGCGCCGCATGTCGGTAAGCCCTGCCGGATTCCAAAAGGCAGCCGTGGCATCGTCGGCAGAAGCCACTGTTGCCTGAGAGAGCGCAATTCCTCGAGCGCCTACTCCTATATCTAAAAATGCGTTGGCGTACTTGTTTACTTGGGCTTGAGCGCTTCCAACTCCGGCAAACAACACCAGCCATGCAGCAATTAATCTACTCACCGTCTAGTGTATTGGTACAAATTAAGCGTAACTTTTCGTGGAATCAAAAATAGCCCGAACTTTGAGCGGTTTTCAATGTTTAATCGACCATTGCCTTTGAGGATTCGAACTGCCATACCCAATGCACTTACCCTTGGCAATCTCGCTTGCGGGGTTTTAGCCCTGTGGCTTTTTGCCCGCGACCACACCCAAACGGGTATGGTATTGATTCTAATAGCCGGACTTTTAGATGTATTCGACGGCGCAGTAGCCCGTTGGCTTAAGGCACAATCTCCCGTAGGTAAAGACTTGGACTCCCTTGCCGACCTGGTTAGTTTTGGAGTGGCTCCAGCCACCTTAATGGCCTTCTCTATGCCAAGTCCTCCCAATGCCTGGCAGCTTTTTCTCCTCTTGCTTTTGCCCATGTCTTCGGCCCTACGCTTGGCTCGCTTCAACCACGACACCCGACAAACAAACGTTTTTATTGGAGTTCCTACCCCATTCAATGCGCTCTACCTTTTGCTCGTAGTTTGGTCTGAGCCATTTTGGCTCCTACCCCCACTTAACGCCGATTGGTGCTACCCCCTACTTGCGCTCCTAGCCGCTTTTTGGCTCCATGCGCCCATTCGACTGTTCTCCTTTAAGTCCCTATCTAAGTCTCCAAAGGCCATGCGCTGGCGCATTAGTTTTTTGGTATTGGTTTCCCTACTATGCTTTAGCTTAGGTTGGCTGGGTGCATTAGCCATACTTCCGGCATACCTGCTGTTTTCCATGATTGAAAACCGTTGGCCTTAGCATGGCTTCGGGAGTTTTGTGGATGCCTTGCATCTCCAAGACCTAGTTCCCGGCACGAAGCCTCAAAACAAAATTGCCGCCGGAACAGCATCACATCAATAGCCTCACCGGGCTTTTTGCTACCTTTATATCCAAATTTTTGGTTATGGCTTCTTTCCTTGCCCACATTACTGTTATGCCCCACGATGCCCTGCTAGACCCCCAAGGAAAAGCTGTTGAAAAAGGGCTGCACCACTTAGGTTTGGATACGCTCAACAATGTGCGTGTCGGAAAGCATATTCGCCTTCAGGTGCAAGCCGATTCCGAAGAGGAGGCAAACGCATTGGTCACCAAAGCCTGCCAAGAATTGCTCCACAATAAAGTAATGGAGCATTTTCATTTTCACTTAGAAGCCCTAAAATAAAAAACCCCGAAACAATCATGTTTCGAGGTTTGAATCGCACATCTGCTAAAATTTTAGCGGAGGGTAAAGTTGATGGGCAACTGATACTGCACCCGAACCGGACGACCCCTCTGCTTGCCGGGCGTAAACTTCGGCAATTGAGAAATTACCCGCTTGGCCTCGGCACCACATCCGCCTCCAATATCACGCAACACTTTCACCTCGCCCACAGAACCATTCTTTTCTACTACAAAAGAAACATACACCCGACCGGTGATGCCCATATCTTTGGCAGTAGGCGGGTAACGTAAGTTCTTACCCAAAAACTTGTAGAGCTTTTCTTGAAAGCATTTGTCCGGGTCTTTGGCGTCTTCGCAACCGGCGAACCTAGGCATATCTTCTACAATTTGGAATACTTGGTCGTCTTGAACCTCCTCACCTACCGAGCCAAAGTCCCCGGTATTTTCGGAAATTTCGGTTTCCAAATCAATTTCTACATCAATTTCTACTTCCTGCTCCAACTCCACATCGTTCTCCACTATCTCTATCTGTTCCACTACCGAAGGGGGCGGCGGCTTAGGAGGAGAAGAAGGTGGCGGTGGAATGTAATTAATGATTTGTTCTTCCACCAAAAAATCATCTTCGGGGACAAAAGCCTCAATGGTCTTTTGCACGTATACCCGCCATTCAGCGGCCATAAGCGTAAAAGACACGGCAATTACAAGCCCAATAGCACCGGCCAACAAACTGTAGCGGCGCACATCGACTTCGGGTTTTTTTCGCTGTTCCATAACTTAAATCGCTCATAAAATTAAAGAACCCAAACAAATTTGCAAGTTTTTCCTTCGAACAAAACCTGCGGTTTGTCGGCTTCTTTATAGTATACGTTTCTAATTCAAAAACGTTCAATCGACCCTTTAGGCCGCCATCGGTTTCTATGGCTCATACCTAGTCTAAAGCCGTCTTTACCAAACAAAAGCACGTAAAACACCGCGCCGGCACCAACTCCAATGGCATCCGCCAAAAAGTCCTTCCAATCGGCACTACGACTCTCAAAGGCCAGCCCCTGAAGCAATTCCAGCAAGCCTCCATAAGCCAAGCATCCAAAAAAGGCCAAAGCAAAGCTATGTCGCCTCCACCAAATAAAGCGATCTTGCTTACGCAAACCCACCGACCACTGAAAAAAAAGCAGCATAAAAAATGCTGCATGACTCAGTTTATCAAAACTTATAAATGGCGAACCCGGCATGTCCCCTCCAGGAGTTAAACACAACAAACTCACCAATAAAGTGAGCCCCAAAGGCAGGAGGTTATGCCGCCAAAACATAATTAGCCAATGTGTGCCGAGTAAGCATCAGCATCCATCAACTCCTCCAGCTCGGCGCTGTCGGTAATGCGAATCTTTATCATCCAACCCTCACCATAAGGATCACTGTTTACCGTTTCAGGGCCATCGTTCAAAGACTCGTTAAACTCCAAAATCTCTCCGGAAATAGGCATGTACAGATCCGAAACGGTCTTCACCGCTTCCACACTGCCAAACACCTCTTCTTTGTCCATGGTCTCCCCTACGGTATCCACTTCTACAAATACAATATCGCCAAGCTCACCCTGCGCATATGCAGTAATGCCCACGGTGGCCACATCACCCTCTACACGAACCCATTCATGGTCTTTCGAGTACTTCAAATCGGTCGGAATGCTCATATCCAAAAGCTTTTGTCAAACCTAACTATTTTTTACATTTCGCCCTACTCGGCGCTCTTTTTTTTGGCCCCTCACTCTATATTTTTTAGGTTTTTATCCGGCCCCGGCTCCAGCCCCGAAGCCCGCCGGACTTGGCGCCCTAAGCTGCCGGCCGCGTTCCGCAAAGCTCCACAGCCCGGCAGCAGGGCGCCATAGCCCGCCAACCTCCGGGGGCGTCCGCCCGGCCGGGGGGCCATTCTATGGACATTTGCCTTCCAAATTGTTGCACGCCCGGCCCGGTGCTAGTCCAACCAAAGCCCACTTTCTCTTTTTTTCATTTTTGGCAGAACTGATCCTGCCCTAAAGCAATACTCCCCCTTTGTTAAAAAAAATAAAGACCCTACCTGCTCATCCGGCATTCCCTTAATTTCATACTATGAAGTTTGTGCCCAACACAATTCAAGGCATTCGCACCCTGCACAAAAGCGCCCAAGCAGAGTGGAGGTTTTCTGCACTTCAAAAAAAGGAAGTCTGCTTTGAAGCCCAAAACCGCATTTGCTTTAAAACGGTATTAGAAGGCCAAGAAGCCTATTTTTTCCATCGAAAACATTACCGACTAAAACCGGGACAAGCCTTAATTGTGCACGAGGACCAAAGCTACCAAGCCCAAATATCCGGCAACCTGCTTACCAAAGGCATGTGCATTGACTTATCCCCGGAGCTGCTTGCCCAACCCGGAAGTGACCCCTTGGAGCAAACCCAAGGATACTTGCTGGAACCGGGTTCCGGACAGCATCACATTTCCTTGCTTCCTTCCAACTTTTGGGGCAAGCTTGGCTTTTCAAACAATTCCCAAAGACCCACAGAAGAACACACCATGCGCTTATTGAGCCTTTTGTGGGATTTGGAAAAGGAGTGCGTAGTACAACTTAAAAAGCTGCCCATTCAAAACCCGGCCTATAAAAAAGAGGTGTTTCGTCGCCTCTGTTTGGCCAAAGAGGCCTTGCATGATTTAGAGGGCCCCACTCCGGACCTGAAAGATTTAAGTGCAATTGCTGCTATTTCTCCATGGCATTTGCACCGCCTGTTTAGGCAAACCTTTGGTTGCAGCCCCTCCGACTACCACGAAAAGCTAAAAATTCAGGAGGCATGCCGCCTGCTGCAGAAGGGTCGGCGACCTGCTCATGTAGGTTTAGAGCTGGGTTTTGCCGACCCTTCGCATTTCGGCAAGCGGTTTCGCAAACACATGGGCACTAGCCCTAAGGCCTGGCAGCTGGAGCAAGCATAAGCTTATCGGCAGACCGGTAATTGCCAAAATACAAGCCCTGCCTTGCACCCAATTGCACAGGTAAAATCCTAACGCCACCATAAAATTCCCCGGGAGGAAGCCAGCCTTCTCGCAGCTCATAACTTAAAACGCCTTTGCTCATTACTGCCTCCCACACTTGCACTTTTTCGTCGTCCACAAAGTTGGTGGTAATCAAGTCCGGCAAACCATCCCCACTAAGGTCTACAAAAGCCGCATCTAAGGTGGTGGCTACCGCCCCCGGCAAGGGAAGTGCAACAGGCTTTAGGCGACCCTTCCCCTGCTGCAGCAGTAAGCAATTGCGGGCGTCCTTTTCCGGATTCCAACCCACATGGCAAAAGAAGTAATCCTCATCGCCGTCCCCGTCCACATCGGCAGCCACCACCTTGCGGCATTCGTACTGTTCTCCCAGTCCCAAAAAATCAGGAGCTTCAACAAATGTTGAGCCATCAAACAAGTACACATTGCTCCCTCCGGTTTCTGCCGCTTCCAACACATCCAAATCTCCATCCTGATCTATATCGCTAAGCAGCAAATCTTGACTGTGGTCTGTATTCCTTGGCCAAATTCCGGAATCGTCTAAGACAAATCCTTTTCCTTTTTGATTCAAGTACAATTCATTTTGACCACGTATGCCCAAAAGTATATCCGGCCAACCGTCGCCATTGGCATCTAAACTCAAAGCCGCATTCGCCGCTCCTTGTTTGGCAGGAAACTCTGTGGCCAAGGCAAATCGTTTCTCTCCTTTGTTCCACAGCAAAATATGGTGCTTGGAATCTTCGCTGGCAAAAAACAAATCGGGCCGGCCATCTCCATTAAAATCCTTTACCAAAAGGGCCTCACTGTCTTCTCCGGCAGGCATTGGCGCTTCTGCCTCAGGTGCCGGCAACACCGAATAGGCATCGGCAAACCAACCGGAGTCGTTCTGCCAAAAAACCAGATTGTTCCCAAACTCTGTGGCAAGAATTAAATCTTTTCGACCGTCTTCGTTCAAGTCCTCAAAGGCCACATCCATCGTGGAACCAACCGTTTGGAGGTAAGGAAAAGTCCCTCGTGCGTCTTGGTAGTAGGCATTCGTGTGTTGCTTCACTTGAGCAATCCAATCCACCACCGCTTGGGGCAACGCTTCATTAAAATGCTCAATGGAATGCGTCCAGCCCAAGCCCCGTTGCATAAGCAATAGCTCTTCTTTCCTACTGGAAACTTTGGCCATAAGGTGGTTGGTGGCCTCCAAATGCACGTAGCTCCCCAAGCCCATTTGCTTTTGATTGAGGGTTTGGGCAATTAGTTCTGCATCTAAGCCATGAATGGCATGTGCATCGCTTGCGCCGTGCATGGCCAAGGTGGGCTTATCTAAGCTATTCCAAACCTTAAGCCATGGAATTTCTTGCACCCCCCGCCAAAAAAACATAGGCCTGCTAAACATGGTAGATGTTTCGGCATCGTAGCCATACCAATTCCGCAGGAGATTCTTTTGAACTTCTGAAAGCCCTTTTTCTGATTGCGAAGAAGCAAATAGTTGTGCTAAGGCCGGCCGCAAATCTTCTGCATCGCGCACCAAATCGCCTACCGGCTGCGAGGCCGTATTGGAGTACCATGCCATATCCTCTAAATAATCCACCCAAGGCCTTACCAATGTTCCAAAAACGGAAAGACCGGCAACCTCATGCTTCTGACCCAACAAGGGGACCACCAAGCCTCCCAGCGAATGACCAAACAAATACACCTGGTCGGGCGATATTTCTTTCTGCTGTTTTAGAAACTCCAAAGCCGCTCCGAAATATTCGACCTCCTCCATAAAAGTGTTCTCTTCGCAGGGACGGCATTGATAGCAAGGTTGAACTCCGGGTTTCTCGGCCATAAACACGGCCAAGCCTCGCTCTGTAAGGTAATCGGCGAAGCGTTGCATGGGACTTTTGGGATGAATGGCCACCGTTTGGCAGGTATAGCCCTGAACAAAAAACACAACCGGCACAGGGCCCTTCGTATCGGGCAGATGCAAATAGCCACGCATATAGGCTTCCCCAAAGGGGACTTCCAAAAGCTTTAGATTGGGTTTGGATTGAGCCATAGGATCTGCAAGCAGGGTTCCTTTAAAGCTCATTTGTCTTCCTCCGCGTTGCACCAATAGTTCTATGGGAGCACCCGCAGCTAAGGGTTTTACATGCTGCTGCACATCGGCACCGGACTGAATAGTATGCCCGTTTACAGAAATAAGCACATCGTTGGGTTCCAAGCCCAACTGTTCTGCCGTGCCTCCGGATACCAAACGCTCAATCTGAAAAGCTGCCTGAGGTTCCGAAGGCTCTTCATTGGGTTTAAGATATACGCCCAAGCTTCCTTTTTGAGGAATATGTTGTGCAGATAAAACACCTAGCATAGCTAGAAATACACCTAAAAGCACTTTTCCCATCACGCTTAAACTTTGACTGCAAGTTAGGCTTCAAAGGTGAGCTAGGTTGGTAGCATCTTGCGGAATGGGGAATGATAAATGATGAATGGTGAATGATGAATGATGCAGTAAAGACGGGATGCCTCCCGTCTCTCAACGATGAATGATGCAGTAAAGACGGGATGCCTCCAGTCTCTCAACGATGAATGATGCAGTAAAGACGGGATGCCTCCCGTCTCTCAACGATGAATGATGCAGTAAAGACGGGATGCCTCCCGTCTCTCAACGATGAATGATGCAGTAAAGACGAGATGCCCCGTCTCTCAACGATGAATGATGCAGTAAAGACGGGATGCCTCCCGTCTCTCATGACAAAGTAAAGACGGGATGCCCCGCTCTCAATGATGAATGATGCAGTAAAGACGGGATGCCTTCCAGTGACCAAAAATGAATGATGGGTTAAGAAAGGAGTGCCCCCCGGCCAAGCGGACGCCCGCCTAAAGGCGAGGGCTTAGGCGGCCTGCTGCCGGGCTGTGGAGCTTTGCGGAACGCGCCCGGCAGCTTAGGGCGCCTAGCTCAAGACTTTAGGAGGCTGGAGCTAGGGCCGGATAGATTTAGAAAACCCCAATTGGAACCGGGGCCCAAAACCCAAACAATCAATAACTAAGCTGAATGTTGGAGCGGGCAACCCCCATTTGGCTGTCGTTGCCGCAGTTGAAGAAGCCGCCGTTGTCGTGGCCCCAATCGCAAAACCATAGTTCGCCGTTGTTGTCGACATGGCTAAAGAAATCGATTCCGTGTTGTGTATCTGACCCTAAATTCCAGGTTACGCTCCAGGTATTGGCCACCGGATTGGGGTTGGCCAGGGTTCCACTGAGGCGAAACTGGCCGCTTTGGTGGTAATGCATAATTCGACCGTTTACGGTGTAAAGCACATTACCAAAGGCATCTTCTTCGGTGGGGTGCCAGTTGGAAGGATTGAATTGCGCCGCCGGCAAATTGGTGACGGTATTGTTTTGCCAGTCGAACTGCAGTATGCGGGCTCCTTGACCTTGGCGACCCACCAGAGCCATATCTACTCCGTCGGTAATGATGT
>JAUHWY010000050.1 GCA_030427255.1 Bacteroidia bacterium
TGGCCGATACATTTACCTGAAAACGAATGAGCCATAGAATCATACCTCCAAGCAAAATGGCGGTGATCCACATGGTAATGCCTTCGAATATTTTTCCGGTTTGGCCTTCGAGCGAGCTATGAAAACCGTACAATACCAAGGCCAAGAGCAGGCTGAGTCCCACCGCCAAGCCGGCGCCCAAAAACACGCTTTTGCGGAATTGGCTGCGGCCGGTTTTGCTCAAAAAGCCCAGAATGATGAACAGCACCAAAAAGGCTTCAAAACCTTCGCGCAGTAGAACAATAAAATGCTTGGAAAACAAGCCGGCGTCCAGCAATATCATAGGTTTAATTTTTGGTATACCATTGGTTGTCAAAGGCGGGTGTCTCAGGACGTTTTATACGCACCCAGGAATAACCGCAGGTAACGTGGCAGCCGTTGCAGGAAGAAACCAAGGCGTCGTAGCTTTGTTCAAAGGCTTGCTTGTCGCCGCTGTCCACGGCCTCTTCCAGCTTTTCTAAAGGCTCCAGGCCCCAAATTTTTATTTGCTCGCTTATGGATTGCCCGTTTTCGGTCAGCTCTTGCTCGGCCACCTCTTCCATAGCTTCTTCCAACTCATGGGCATAGAAATCGCTGAGTTCGGCGTTTCCCGCAATTCCACTAAACCAAAGTTTGTTGGCATACAGTTGAAAGCGGCCCATGGCCACCGCCAATTCGTAATGTTCTTCGCCTTCCTCATGGTCTTCCGTTTCCTCCTTTAGCAGGCGTTCTATTTTTTGTTCGCTGGCTTTTAGGCTGTATTGCAAATCGCTTACCGTCCACAACAAATAAAGACTTAAGGCACCCAAAAGGGCAATCCACAAGTACACAAGCTTTTGTTTCATGAGGCAATAATTAAAGGCACAGCTAAAGTACAATACACACGGCTAAAAGGTTCACCGGCGGCCTAAAATCCCCTGTTTAGGGCCTGCGTCAAATTGCGGGGATTCATGTATTTTTACCCAAAATTAGGCCTGCATGGGAAGAATGTTCGAAAAGCGGAAGCACAAAATTTTTGCGCGTAACGCCAAGGTATCCAAGATGTTTACCAAGTATGGGAAAGAGATTTCGATCGCTGTAAAAGCCGGAGGACCTGACCCGGACAACAACACTCGGCTGAGGTCCATCATCCAAAACGCCAAAAGCGATAACATGCCCAAGGACCGCATTGAGGCGGCCATTCAGCGGGCTTCCAACAAGCAAGATGCCGATTTTCAGGAAATTTCCTACGACGGCTACGGACCCCACGGCGTGGCCATTGTGGTCGAAACGGCCACCGACAACCCCACCCGAACCGTGGCCAACGTCCGCATGTATTTTAACCGATCCGGCGGAAACATGGGAACCTCCGGTAGCCTGGACTTTATGTTTCAGCGCAAAGGCGTGTTCAAAATCAAGGCCGAAGGACAAGACTTGGAGGCCCTGGAATTGGAACTCATTGACCACGGCGCCGAAGACATTGGCGAAGACGAAGGGGTAATTTACGTGTATACCGAATTCGAAGACTTTGGACGCATGCAACAAGCCCTTGAAACCATGGACGTTGAGGTCCTTAACTCCAGCTTAGAACGCATCCCTACCACCACTACCGAGCTAAACGACGAACAGCAAGAAGACATCGTAAAGCTAATCGAGCGCTTTGAGGACGACGACGACGTAACCGCCGTCTTTCATAACATGGCTTAAGGGGCCCTTCCTTCTAGAAGTTTTACGCTCCGGTCTGGCCTCCTTCCTGCTCCGGTGCCGCCCTGCGGCTTCGGCAATACAGCTCCGGGGAGTTCCGCAAAGCTACACTCCCGGCCCTGTTGCCTCAGGCGCAGCCCGACATCCGGGGCATTCCCTTCGGCCTTGGGGGCTCAAATAAGAAGGTTTCCTGCCCTGCCCTGTGCATCGGCAGATTCAAGTCCACCGCTGGGGATCAATGCTCCTCCTTAAAATACAATTTATAATAATGCTTGCCGGTATCTTCGTCGTATCCCCGCTCAATCATGTCTCGATTGCCATGCACATACACATGAAAATTCTTGTCCAATTTAATCACCGACCGCACAAATTTGGAATGTTCTTTTTGCACCGCCTCCGGTGCTAAGTTCAATTGGTCGGGAATGGAAAGGCCTTTGGTTTCTGCATAGCCTTCGCGGTAGGCGTCAAAATCCTGAATCAATTGGTCGGATTGCAGCACCTCTTTTCCAAAATCCTCTATGGCAAAGGCCTCTCTGTTTTTTAAAAAGTTGGAGGAGCGATCCAAAAAGTCAAGTTGCTCCTCACGTTCGTGTTCGTTTTCAATGGACAACACATCTTCCGAAAAGCCTTTAATGAGTTCCATCACTTTTTTGGTGGCTTGCACCGGATTAGAAGTGGGGTTCAGGCCCAAAAAGCCTTCGAGCCAGTACCGAATTTCAGCGTGTCTATCGGCTACTAACGCTTTCCAGCCGCTGGGGTTTTCGGTATCCGGCACAAAAACCGCTGCTTTGTCTAGTTTTTTAAAGGGAAGGCCTTTTTTTAGTTGCAACTCCCAGCTTTGTTGGTTTTTTTGAGCTTCGTAAAACCATTCTTGGGTTTCGGCTTTAAAAATCCCAATGCCCGGCAAGCCCTCGGTTACCTGGTCAAAGAAAACCACCAACAGCCATCCCGACTTTGCTTTGTGGTGATTGGCTGCTTGGGCAAGCAATTGCGCCATGGCTTTGGCTTGTTCGTGCAGGGCATCCGGTTCTTCAATAATGATGCGGAGGTGCTCCAAAAGTGCGGGCTCCTGTTGTTCGTCGGCATTGGGGAAATACCAGTGTTGCGCCGGAATATCTTTTAACAAGTAGTGTTTAAAATCCCTGCTTTCCTCTCCTTCGGGAAGGGAGCTTAATGCTTCGGACAATTCCGGATCTCTTTCTTCATCGGCCCCGGGTAGCTGATGCATGGATAGGGCGCGTATTCTTGCCAGGTCAAACCAACTCATAATAATCCTTTGCAGCAAAGAACGGAATTAATGTTCAGTTCATAGACCCCTTTTTTTGAAGTAAGAAAATTATCCGTTTTGTTTTGTTTATTAACAGATGTGTGTTAATTTAGTGCTTGTATCAAACTCACTCCCCTATGAAAAAGCTATTCTATATGGCTGGTTTGGTGCTTATTTCCTCTATGGCTGTGCAAGCTCAAAGTGCGCAAAGTCATCCGGGGCAAGAAGCCTATGAATCAGAGAAAGAGCTAAACAAGCTTTACCACTACATTCAGGAAACCTGCCTGCATGCAGCTGAAGTAGAGCAGGCCTTGGCCGACAATCAAACCTTATGGCTTCAGTACCGTGAAACTCAATTGGATTTGAGGTTTTATGGAGACTATGATCCCATGGAGAAGGCCAAGTTTATGGCCAAGCTCAATCGGCAACGCATGGAAGAATTAGATGCCATGTTGGCCGACATGGAGCGCAACGGACAGTGCCCTTCCGGTACTGCGTTACGTTAATATTAGCTGTAAGGCTTTACACGTTTTTGGATTCAATTGTCCTTTTGGGATAATCCTGCCTAAGGTGCATTTACTAATTTAGGGTCAACCAAGCCCCTAAACTAAATGAAACGCATCTTAGGTTTTTTACTTCTGTTTGCCTCGCCTTCATTTTCCTATGCGCAAAGCCCGGAAATGGTGGCCCTTTTCGAAAAGTCTGACTATTCAGGCATCGTTGACTATTGCCAATCCAACAGCTTGTCATCATCCAAAGATTTGGTGATGGCCGGTTATGCCCATTATGTGCTGAACATGGAGCAAAAAGGCTTGGATTATTTGGATTTGGCAAGAGTTAAAGGATACGACGGCAACGACCTGCATCTATATCGTGGATTATGCCTGCGCTATTTGAACCGCTTTGACGAGGCTGAGCTGGCCCTAAATACCTTTTTGACCAAAGAACCCGGGCATGTGGTAGCTCAGTATGAGTTGGGTATGATCGC
>JAUHWY010000007.1 GCA_030427255.1 Bacteroidia bacterium
ACACTCATGGCCCAAATGGCCGATAATTTTCATCCCAAACAATACCCCTTTCCTCCCGGAAATACCCCACAGGAAGTGGTTAATGGAGAACTGCTCCTAAAACTGACACCTTCCGGCATGAACTTGTGGTTCGGCCAAGACAGTAGCTTTTGGAAGGCCACTAGCCGGAGTTTGCAGCTTACACATATTGAAAAAGCTATTCCTTTTTGGAATCCTCCAAAAGAATCGGTGGCTCCGGTTCCCTTAGTGGCGCTCGACCATATTTTTCGGGTTTACTTTCCCGATAGTCTTCCCTCATACACGCTGGCTGCAAGGCTTTTCAACACGCCCGGGGTAGAGTGGGCCGAACCTGCCCTTAAGGTGCAACCTATGGTTACCCCCAATGATCCCAATTACTTTCAGCAATGGTTTTTACCTAGAATTGGTGCCGATAGTTTATGGAACATTACCTTGGGCGATACCAACGTAGTGGTGGCAGTGGTAGATGGAGGAACCAATTTCGCTCATCCTGACCTTCAAGCCAACCTTGCCCTAAACTATGCAGATCCTGTGGATGGAATAGATAATGACGGCGATGGATATTTAGACAATTTTAGGGGTTGGGATTTGGGAGACTGGGATAACGACCCTTCCTACAATCCCGCGGGAAACCAATTCAGCATTCATGGCACCGGAATGTCAGGCCTGGTGGCAGCTACCACCAACAACAACCAAGGTGTGGCCAGTGTAGGTTGGAACATCCGATACTTGCCGGTAAAAATGGTAAACGCTTCCAGCGGCTGGACAAGAGGATACGAGGGCATTGTATACGCAGCAGATCATGGCGCAGATGTCATCAATTGCTCTTGGGGAGGAACCGGTGTAAGTCATTTTGCACGTGACGTTCTAAACTACGCAAGTTTGAATCGAGGCTGCCTCTTGGTGGCAGCAGGTGGAAACTCCAACAATACCGTACCTATTTTCCCTGCAGCTTATCCTCAGGTCATTGGAGTGGCATCTACCGATATCAACGACAACAAAGGAGGAACTTCCAGCTATTATCGATTGATGAATTTGGCAGCTCCCGGAATAGGCATGCACAGGACTTGGGGTGGGGGATATGCCACGTCCAACGGAACTTCCGACGCCTCTGCAGTTACCTCCGGCGCAGCTGGATTACTGCTTTCTGCTATTCCCGGATTAACTCCTTGGCAAGCCGGTGCACGCATCCTTAATAATGCAGACATCATTGACACCATGCCTTCGAACCTTCCCTTTGCCGGGTCTTTGGGAGAAGGAAGACTCAATGTTTGGAAAGCATACAATCAACCCTCTAGAGCAAGACTTCATTATATTTCAAGAGAACATACCGATGCCGACGGGGATGGCGTTTTTCTTCCGGGCGATACCGTCTTGCTTTCCGGGTTTTCCTGGAATTTGCTGGCTACTTCAGATGCAAGCCTCTCAGCTGCCATGGAAGCGTTTAGTCCCTACGTGCAGTGGATCGACAGCACCCAATCCCTTGGTGTAGTGCAAGCCAACGATACCATTGGGCATGCCACCGCACCCTTCCGATTTGTTGTAGCACAAAATACACCTACAAATACCTTAGTTCACTTTAGAATTCAATACGCCGATACCGCTTTGGCAGGCAGAACCGACTTCTATTTGTATTTGCATCCTCAACACATGCAATGGGAGGAAAACGATATCCATATCTCCGTTACCAACACGGGTCGGATGGGGTACTCCGATGGGCTCGCTCAAGCCGGCATTGGTTGGCGCAGGCCCGGAGGCGCAGCTCAATTGATGGAAATTTTCTTTAATGGTATGGGTTTCTGGCTGGGACACAATCAAACCGTACTTAACCAAACCCTCTCCGCTCCAATTACCGGTTGCTGTCCCCTTGACCAGCAAAATCACTTCGAAGCCACCGCCCCCTTAAGCACCATCAAACGTGGCGACCATGGGGTAAAAACCATTAGAAGCTATTTTAAGGACACCTTGCTAAACCAATTTGAGGTTATGCGCTACGCGTGGGGCGATACCGCATCTCAAAATCGTGGAATTTTATTCCTTGATCATTGGGTAAAAAATGTGGGAAACAGCCCAATCACTAATCTTTATGCAGGATATTTCTGCGATTTAGATATGCACGATACCTGGTTTTACATCAACCCAAACTTAGCTGCTTGGGATTCCCAAAACAGACTGGGTTACCAAAGAAATGCCAACCATGCGGTAACCTTTGGATTGGTGCTCCTGCAAGGCGGAAATCCCCACTATTATGCTTTTGATGTTTCTGGAAACAACGGCTCCATGACCATTACCGACGGATTTACTGACGCAGAAAAATGGCAAGTCATGACAGGTGGAATTGGAAGGGCAGGAGGCCCCCCTGGAGATTTTGCCCAATACTTAGGCGGCGAAATACCCCAATTAGATACAGGTGGCTGTGCTTTGTTCAGCATGGCTCTGGTGACCGGACAAAATCTTGCCGAAGCCCAATCTTTTGCCCAAGAAGCTCTGCAACGCTACCAAAATTCGGTCAACGTTTGGACAGGAGCAGCACTAAACAGCAATTGGCACGATGCCGGAAATTGGAGTAGGGGAGCAGTCCCGAACCAAAACGACAGAGTATACATTGTGGCCCCTTCGGCAGCCCAAGGACTCGACCCCGTAATTTCACAATCCGATGCCCAAGCAGCCTACGTAGAAACTCTTTGCGGCGGAAACTTAAGGGTTCAGCAAGGAAGAAAACTCCAAGTTAGCCCTTGATTCATCAGGATTGCTATTTTTGACACTGCATTAAACATAACGCATGGAATTCGAAAAATTAATATCTATCGCAGGACAAAGTAGCCTGTTTGAAATATTGAGCAGAACCAAGTTTGGATTGGTAGCTAAATCTCTAGAAAACGGCAAAAAAATGCCCGTTTATCAATCCCAGCAAGTAAGTAGCTTGCAGGACATTAGCATGTATACCTACGAAGGCGAAGTGGCTTTAAGAGAAGTGTTTGTGCGTTTGCTTAAAAAAACAGAGGGCAAAACATCCATCAAACACACCGAATCTGCCGAAGCCCTAAGAAAAGCATTTGAAGAAGTAGTGCCCGACTTTGATAAAGAAAGGGTACGTGATAGCGATCTTAAAAAACTCTTCCGTTGGTTTAACCAGGCCGTAGAAAATGGAATGACTGATCCTGCTGCACTTGAATCAGCCGAAAATCAAGAAACCGATACCAGCAGCGAAGAACCGGAAAAGGACTAAGCTAAATACCTTTGATGGAAACCACTCCAAACAGGAATATCCTTCTTTTAGAAGACAACGAACTCAACGCTCAGATTCTTAAAATGTATCTGAAACGGTTGGGCATGCATGTGGAGTGGTTTGATAAGGGAGACGATGCCCTCAACTGTGTCCTTGATGGAAAATTTGTTTTTGACCTTGTTCTGCTCGATCACCAGCTAGATACAGAAAGCGGAGATGAATGGATCAATCGCTTAAGAACAAAAATACCGGATTTTGAGCTTCCCGTAATCAGTACCTCCGCACACCTTCAAAACAAGGAAATCGAAAAAAACCTAAAGGTTGGAGTAGCAGGTTTTTTGCAAAAACCCATAATGGACAAGGACTTAACGCGCTTAGAACAGCACATTAAGCAAACCCAAGACTTATGGAATGCCTATCAGCAGTCCCCAAAATCCAACCCAATCTCCGAAGAAAGCCTGAACTTAGGCATGCTCCCAAAAGCACAAATGGTGGACTTTTGGCTCGACTACGGTTTTGAAAGGCTTTCTCAACTTATGACCAATCAAAGCCAGGACCCGACCGAACGCTTAGGTCTCTTGAACCTGACCAAATGGTACCGCTTTTTCGGACTTTTTGCAGCTGGAAAAAACTGGCAGATACAACCCTTGGAGCCACAAAGCAAAACAGCCTTTGAATTTGAGCTCAAATACTGCAAGGAATCTCTTGAGTCCTTAAAAGTTCAAATGCTCGCGTAGGGCTTTTTTGTACATTTAGGCATGCCCGAAATCGATGAAAGACTGGCGTATCTGCATTCCGTCACCAACGGCAAAGAAAGGCATTTGGTAAGGTTGATCTCTATTTTTTTGGAAACCATTCCAAAGCAATTGGAATCTCTGTACCAGGAACTGGAAAACGCCAATGAGGTTTCCGAATCTGCACGAAAAATCATCCATAAGCTCAGGCCGGCATTGCAATCCATGGGCATGCAGCAAACGGTACAAAAACTACAGGAAATGCACGGCGGAGCAAAAATAACAAAGCGTAATCATTTGGAGTTAAAGATGTTAGTCCAGGAAGATTGGCGTTATTTTTTTAGTGCTTTGGAACAAAGCTACGGCAAGGAATTGATTGGCCAATTTCAAATTCCTGACCTTCCTTGAGCATACCTATTTGACGATAATTTATATTATGTTAAATAGGGGTTTGGAAATCCTACCTCATTTAGTTTTCTGGGGGCCTTTTCCGTCTCCATCTCCAAGTCCTCGGCCCTTAGCTTAGCGCCATGGCCTTTGCTTGTTTTCCGCAAAGCTCCAAAAAGCAAAAGCTCATGGCGCTAGGCTTCGTGCCTCCGGGCTTTTCAATTCCGCCGGGGCCCAAAAAAAATCCCGACAAAAGCCGGGATTTCTTTAAAGTATCGCATCTATGGAAATCACTTTCCTTCCTCTGCCTTAAGCTCTTTAAACCTTTCCATATTTCCGGTTTTGGTATACACTTGCATTAAGGTGCTCCGAATCATGCTCATGCGGCTGGGGTCCGGACTCTCCTTGGCTTTTTCAACCGAATAAGCTTTCTCTAGCATTACCGCACTCTCCTTAAACAATTCGGTAGCTTCGGCCTTTAATGCTTCGTATTTTTCGGTCTCGGACAAATCCAAAGCATTGGCCTCATTCAATTTCACATTGGCTTTAGAAATAATTCCATTGGCCAATTGCAAATAAGCCCCGGTGTTGGAAGGATCCAGCTCTAAGGTTTGAGCATAGCCTTCCTCTGCCTCTTTTCTTCTTTTTGCAATTATTTCTGCGTTGGCTTTGGGGTCTTCTGCAATCAAACGTTCCACAATTTTATCATTGACCACACCTTTATTAAAGTACAATACTTTTAAAATGTCTTTCTCATCTGTTTCCTGAAACGCTTCAATCGCTTCATTAATGGCAGCTAAGGCCTTCTCATCGTTCTTTTGCTCAAGGTGAAAATTCACTTCCTCCAACACAATTTCGGCGCGTTTTTGAGGAAACTTCTCTTTTCCTTTGGCAATCAACTCCCCTGCCCTAGCATTATCTCCGGTGAGCAAAGCCAACCGAATATCCATCATATACAAATCCGGATTTTCACCAAAGCGTTCATTCGAGATTTGAATTACTTCTTTGGCCTTCTCATAGTCTTCATTTGCAATATGCAATGAAATCAAATTTTGGGTCATCACCGTATCTTTAGGCTGTGCTTCCATAGCTTCTTTGGCCATGGCAATGCCCTTTTCTTTTTCCCCGCCATTAAATAAAGCCATGGAACGATACAGTTGAATAATGGCCAACTGACGCTGAATCCCTTCATTCTCAGGATCTTGATTAGAAAGGGCTTGGAAAATGGTAAAGGCCTTTTGGTACGCAGCATCGGAGGCTTTGAAATCCGAGTTGTTAAATTTATCAAGCCCTTGTTCAAACAGAGAATTACCATAGGTGAGCAACTTATTTCCGATGTCTGCCGCATCTTCAATCTTTGGCTTGCCATTCCCTCTTTTTTCGACTACCAAGGCACGCATATAGCTGGCTGCTGCGGTGTCAGCAGCGCCGTCTTTATGCAACAGCAACCGGGGACTTTTGTCCGTATAAATAAACCAGTACACATCTCCTCTGCGTTTCCAGGTTTTTGATTTACCCCGTGTGGCGTCATTCAACACTGCTCCATCAATATTCTCCTTAGCTTCCAGTAAGGCATTTATGGCTGCTTCTTCGTTGTTTTCGCGTTCTCTTTCGTAGGTCCCTAAGTTTTCCCAAGCCGTTAATACTGCGGCATCTTGAGCAGAAAGAGATAGACTGCTCAAAAAAAACAGACTAAGGCTTAAAACCTTCCGGGGAAATGCTATGCTGTTTGTAATGTTCATAATTCCGGTCTTTATGCAAATAAATTAACAAAATTCAGGCCAAAAGTGTAAAGACACTTTTGACCTTTAATCGGTTTTACGTGGTTTCAGGAGCATCCGGGTTGGGTGCATCAGCACCACTTTGACCAGCTTCATCAGTAAGGTCTGTGGTGGGGTCTTCCTCCATTCCGGCTTCCTCTACCGCTTCTTTGCGGACCCGGGCTACGGCTGCAATCTGATCGTCGTTGCGCATCCGGATAAGACGAACGCCCTGAGTTGCCCTTCCCATAATACGCATCTCCTCTACCGCCAAGCGAATGAGTGTGCCTTTTCTCGTAATGATCATTAAATGATCCCCATCCACCGCAGCTTTAAGTGCAATTAAGTTGCCTGTTTTGTCGGTTATGTTGATGGTCCGCACCCCTTTACCGCCACGGTTGGTAATTCTATACTCTTCAATAGAGGACCTTTTTCCATAACCGTTTTCGCTTACTACGAGGACTTCTGCGGGATCATTAGGATCAATGGTAATCATTCCAATTACCTCATCATTTACTTCGTCGTCTAGGCGAATTCCACGAACACCGGTGGCTGTTCGACCCATGGCACGCACCTTTTCTTCGGGGAAGCGAATGGCGCGTCCGGTATTCAATGCCATCATAATGTCGTGGTTGCCGTTGGTAAGTTTTGCTTCCAAAAGCTCATCGTCTTCACGCACATTAATGGCATTGATTCCATTGGCTCGTGGTCTGCTGTATGCTTCCAGGGTGGTTTTTTTAATCACCCCTTTTTTAGAGCACATTACAATAAAATTGGACTCGGTATATTCCTTATTATCCAATCCTTTAACCGCAATAAAGGCTTTAACCCGGTCCCCGGGCTCAATTTGAATTAGATTTTGAATAGGCCTTCCTTTGGTCGATTTGGCTCCTTCGGGAATTTCGAATACCCTCAACCAATAGCATCGCCCTCTTTCCGTAAAGAACAGCATGTATGCGTGGGTATCGGCTATAAACAAATGTTCTAGGAAATCTTCGTCTCTGGTGGCGCTTCCGCGTGACCCTACTCCTCCCCTGCTTTGTTGGCGATATTCCACCAGTTGGGTCCGCTTGATGTAGCCTAAGTGCGAGATGGTAACCACCATAGGCTCATCGGCAATGATGTCCTCAATGCGGAAATCATCGGCAGAATAAACGATTTCGGTACGACGTTCGTCGCCATATTTTTGGCGAATTTCTTCGAGTTCCTCGCGAATAATATTCATTCGAAGCGGTTCTTCGGCAAGAACACGCTTTAACCAATGAATTTTTTCCATGATTTGGTCGTACTCTTCCCGAATTTTGTCGCGCTCCATTCCGGTTAGACGCTGCAAACGCATATCCAAAATGGCCTTAGCCTGAATTTCAGAAAGTTGGAAATTTGACATTAAGCCCTCTCTTGCCTCTTCTACGGTAGGGCTTTTCCGAATCAAGGCAATGACCTCGTCTAAATGGTCAAGGGCTATTAAATAGCCTTCTAGAATATGTGCCCTCTTTTCGGCTTGTTCCAATTCGTACTGGGCCCTTCTTGTTACTACTTCGTGGCGGTGGTTTACGTACTCACGAACGAGGTCTTTGAGGTTAAGCAGTTCAGGACGACCATTTACAAGGGCAATGTTATTTACACTAAATGAGGTTTGTAGCGCAGTGTACTTGTACAATTGGTTTAACACCACATTAGTAACCGCATCGCGTTTAAGTTCAAACACAAGGCGCATTCCGTTTCGATCCGACTCAAGCCGGATATCGCTAATGCCTTCTAGTTTTTTATCCTGAACCAATTCAGCGGCTTTCACCTGAATTTCGGCAGGGTTTACCTGATACGGTACTTCGGTTACAACAATTTGCTCTTTGCCATTGTCTAGAAGCTCGATATTTGTTCTAGCTCTTAATACAATACGTCCTCTACCGGTTTCAAAGGCAGATTTTACTCCTTCATACCCATAAATAATACCTCCTGTTGGGAAATCAGGGGCTTTGATGTATTGCATCAATTCCTCCACGGAAATGTCCCTATTGTCAATAAAGGCAACAATTCCGTCAATAACTTCGGTTAGGTTATGCGGTGCCATGTTGGTGGCCATACCCACAGCAATACCGGAGCTTCCATTAACCAAAAGGCTTGGGATTTTACCGGGAAGCACGGTCGGCTCCTCAAGGGAGTCATCAAAATTCAAGCGCCAATCGATGGTATTCTTATCGATATCTTCCAGAAGCTCTTCGGCCACCTTTTTAAGTCGAGCTTCGGTATAACGCATGGCGGCAGGGCTATCCCCTTCCATAGATCCGTAGTTACCCTGACCATCGACCAAAGGGTATCTTAAAGACCAATCTTGCGCCATACGCACCATAGCGTCATAAACGGAGCTATCGCCATGCGGGTGATACTTACCAAGTACCTCACCCACAATACGCGCGGATTTTTTATAGGGGCGATTGGAGAGGACTCCAAGCTCAGACATTCCGAAAAGCACCCTTCGGTGCACAGGCTTTAGGCCATCTCTAACATCAGGTAATGCCCTGGAAACAATAACCGACATCGAATAATCGATGTAAGCTGATTTCATTTCCTCCTCTATGTTGATGGGAATGATCCGTTGGTTTGGATAATCAGGTCCTGTAACTTGTTCGTCTGCCATTTCTTTTTAATTTTCCTCTTGTTGAGCTATTTGCTCAATACATTTCCGAATGGACGAAGGTAATGAATTGGCCTGAAGGCAATGGTGTCCAAAGCTTAGAAGATAATAACAAGTGCGGAAAAAATTGTGAATAATCTAAGCTGCTTTTTCTGCATTAGTGACAAAAAAAATTACCTTGCAGGCAACAAAAACAAACGTTTTTCATCTTCATTCGTTATAGATAAATATAAGGTATCAGGTAAACCATTATGGAGGCACGATTTTCACCCCGCGTAAAAGATGTAATCACCTACAGCCGTGAGGAAGCCTTAAGGCTTGGTCACGACTATATAGGAACGGAACATTTGCTGCTCGGCATGGTTCGAGAAGGCGAAGGAATGGGCATCAAAATTTTGAAATCTTTGGGCGTTCAAATGGATGAACTGCGCAAAGAAATAGAGGCGTCTATTCGCCCACATGCCAAGAATACGGTGAGCTTAGGCAATATTCCCTTGGTAAAACAAGCCGAAAAGGCGCTAAAAGTAACTTATTTGGAAGCCAAGCTCTTTAATTCTAATGTAATTGGAACAGAGCATTTGCTTCTGGCTATTTTAAAGGACGACGACAGTGTGGTAACACGCATTTTGCGTCGTTTTAATGTGGATTATCCCGTAGTTAAAGAAGAAATAGAATATATGATATCAGAATCTCCCAAAGCTGAATTTCCCAATACCCCATCCGACGATGAGCCGGAAGAGCAAGGAAGCGGTTTTTCTTCCAAAAAGCCCGGCGATGCCAAAAGCAAAACTCCGGTGCTGGATAATTTCGGAAGAGACCTCTCTAAAATGGCCGAAGAGTCTAAGCTTGACCCCATCATTGGTCGAGACAAAGAAATTGAACGGGTAAGTCAAATTTTAAGTAGGAGAAAAAAGAACAATCCTATTTTAATCGGAGAACCCGGTGTGGGTAAATCAGCCATTGCCGAAGGACTTGCACTTCGGATCGCCCAAAAGAAAGTGAGTCGCGTGTTGTTCAATAAACGTATTGTAAGCTTGGATTTGGCTTCACTAGTTGCAGGCACCAAATACCGTGGTCAATTCGAAGAACGCATGAAAGCCCTCATGAACGAATTGGAAAAATCTCCCGATGTCATTCTTTTCATCGATGAGATTCATACCATTATTGGTGCTGGAGGTGCCAGCGGCTCCTTAGATGCCTCCAATATGTTTAAGCCTGCTTTGGCTCGTGGCGAAATTCAATGCATTGGAGCAACCACTCTAGATGAATACCGTCAATATATTGAGAAGGATGGAGCTCTTGACCGCCGTTTCCAAAAGGTAATGGTAGAACCTACCACCGAAGAAGAAACCGTTCAAATCTTAAACAACATTAAGGAAAGGTATGAGGAACACCACAATGTGAACTATACCCCTGAAGCCGTTAAAGCCTGTGTGAGCCTAACCGAACGGTACATTACCGATCGCCACCTTCCCGACAAAGCTATTGATGCTTTGGATGAAGCCGGTGCAAGGGTACATATAACCAATATCCACGTCCCCAAAGAAATTGAGGATATCGAACAGCAAATTGAGGACGTAAAAGTTGAGAAAAACCAAGTGGTGCGCAGCCAGCGTTACGAAGAGGCTGCCCGATTGCGCGATAAAGAGCGGCAATTGATTGAGAAACTTGAAGAGGTAAAAAAAGCTTGGGAAGAGGAAACCAAAAACCATAGAGAAACGGTTAGCGAAGAAGATGTTGCTGAAGTGGTTTCCATGATGACAGGTATCCCTGTTCAAAAGGTAGCCGAAAGCGAAATCGCCAAGCTTGCCGAAATGACCGATCGAGTAAAAGCAAAAGTCATTGGTCAAGACGATGCCGTAAGAAAAGTGGTTCGTGCCATTCAACGAAATCGAGCAGGGCTAAAAGACCCCAACAAACCCATCGGTTCATTTATTTTCCTTGGACCAACAGGAGTAGGTAAAACCCAGTTGGCCAAAGTGCTATCGCGTACCATGTTCAATAGTGATGATGCGCTCATCCGCATTGACATGAGCGAGTACATGGAAAAATTTGCGGTTTCGCGCCTGATTGGAGCGCCTCCCGGATATGTAGGATACGAAGAAGGAGGTCAACTCACTGAAAAAGTGCGACGTAAACCCTACTCCGTTGTTTTGCTAGACGAGATTGAGAAAGCTCACCCCGATGTGTTTAACCTGCTGCTGCAAGCACTAGATGATGGCTTGCTTACAGACTCTTTGGGGCGAAAAGTAGATTTTAAAAACACCATAATTATCATGACCTCTAATATTGGAAGTCGTGAATTGAAGGAGTTTGGCCAAGGTGTTGGTTTTAAGACCGGAGCCCGGGAAAAGCAAGCCGAAGACCACAATAAAAGTGTTATTCAAAACGCCTTGAAAAAGGCCTTTGCCCCGGAATTCTTGAACCGCATAGACGATGTAGTGCTCTTTAATTCCTTATCTCAAGAGGATATTCACCAAATCATTGATGTGGAGCTCGAAGGCTTGATTCGAAGGGTTAAGCAAAATGGCTACGATATTAAAGTTACCGACAGCGCCAAAACCTTTATTGCTGAAAAAGGGTTTGACCCACAATTTGGGGCGCGTCCCTTGAAGAGAGCCATTCAAAAATACATTGAGGATAAACTCGCCGAAGAAATCATCAACAGTCAACTCAAGGAAGGTGATTCGATTCAGATTGGTTTGTCTAAAGATGAAATTGTGGTGCGCAAAAAAACAGTCAAGAAAAAGGGCGAGCAACCCTCATCAAAAAAGGAAAATGAAAGCTAAGCTTCTATTTTCTTTGAGAATCACCCAAAAATGTATCTTTGAAAAAAAAACAGCATGAAAGCTTTTAGTTTGTTTAGTTTGATTTTGTCCTCTGCCCTACTGTTTTCTTGCGGAGAAGAAGTTTGCATTCAATGCACCCCAATTGAAGGCGACACTGAAATTGTGGAAGAGCTTTGTTCTGCAAATCAGAATGAACGTATGGATTTTCAGGTGGAATGGACCGACAAACTTTACAACTGCGTTCAGGTAGAGTCTTCCTCTTCTGAAGAATAAAGCATACCCCGATTATAAGAAAGCCTCCTTTTGGGAGGCTTTTTTTTGTCCTTGTCTTTTGAAAGAGGCTCCGCGACTAAATTATAACCGGAGGGTATATTAAACCAAGGATTGGCGGTTCTTTTATGGCATTAAAACCAATCCGTGAACCTGTGCCAGGGATGCGAGCGGATAGCGCTGTGCGGACTGCTGCTTAAAATCAGGAGCGCTGAGCCGGCTGCCCCAAGCAGACCTGTTCAGCGCCCTGATTTTTGCAGCAGGCAAGCAGCCTATGAGCGGGCAGCCCGCCCGGGCACCCAAAAAAAAAGGCTCCCAGATATAGGAGCCTTTCCAAAATATTAATTCAGAATTACTTGGATGCTTCCACGAAGATTTGATATTGCACTTTAAGCGTGTAATCGTCTTTGGAATCCCAAGGCAATACCTTTCGTTCGGTAGAGAACCTTGTTTTGAACGTATCGTTTACAATCCAATCGGTAACGTCGGCGGCGTTTGGCTGAAGCACCAAAGTGGAGTCGATGCTATCGATTACACCGGAACCAAAGCCGGGACCTTCCACAAAGGGAGGATTGTAAAGATAACCGATAAGCATTTGTCGTTCCGGATTTTTTACGGAAACCCAAGATACTTGGTAATCTTTAAAGCCATAGAGGGTGCTGTCGGGGGAAATTACGCTAACCATGACAGAATCTAGGGTTACGCGATCGATTTCTTCGTAGCTAAGTCCGTTTTGATCCATAAGGACTTGAAGACTGTCAAGCGAAACGGTATCGGAGAGGTACACGAAATGTGCAATGCTCACTTCTTTAGGTACAACTACCTCATGCTCAACGGGTACACGGAATTCGTAGCGTTCTGGACCACATGCCATAAGAACAACTACCAAGCTGCTGATAGCCAAAAGGGTTCGTTTCATAGCAGCAATATTAATCAACTTCGGGTTCAGGTGCAAATTTATGCATAACTTTTGATGAAATACCTACGCTGGAGAATCCGCCATCGTGGTAAATATTCTGCATGGTAACCATTCGGGTAAGGTCAGAAACCATAGAAACGCAGAAGTCGGCGCAGCTTTCGGCGGAGGCATTTCCGAGAGGTGACATGTCGTTGGCGTAATCAAAAAAGGCATCAAATCCACCGACACCAGAGCCTGCGGTAGTTTTTGTTGGGGATTGAGAAATCGTATTTACTCGAACATTTTTGCGCATGCCGTAATGGTATCCGAAGCTACGCGCGATGGATTCGAGTAAAGCCTTTGCTTCGGCCATATCGGAGTAATCCGGGAAACTGCGTTGAGCAGCAATATAGCTAAGTCCCAAAACGCTGGCGCCTTCTTTGAGTGCATCTAATTGCCAGGCTGCCTGAAGCATTCTATGAAACGACAAGGCCGAAATATCGAGGGTTTTGAGGTACCAATCGTATTTAAGGTCAGTATAGGCTCTGTTTTTACGCACGTTGGGCGACATGCCAATGGAATGCAGCACAAAGTCTAGGGGGCCTCCCAAGGCCTCCATAGATGCCTTATATAAATTTTCCAGGTCCTCGCTATTGGTCGCATCGGCTGCAATAATGGGCGCGTTTAATTTTTCGCCGAGTTCTTGAATTTTGCCCATACGAAGTGCCACGGGGGCATTGGAAAGTACAATACGTGCCCCGTGTTCGTGGGCCTTTTCGGCTACTTTCCAAGCAATGGATTGTTCGTCTAAGGCACCGGTAATGATGCCTGTTTTACCTTGCAATAATCCTGACATAAAGGAATAATTTTAAGCGAAAAAACAAAAAATTAAGCAGACTTGAGGAGTTTTTGTGCCTGTTCTCTGGCCTCTTGGGTAACTTGTTCGCCACTAAGCATGCCTGCAATCTCATCTATTCTTTCCATGGGGTTTAGGGCCAGCATTTGGGTTTTCCCCTGAGCTTTAAGGACTTTAAAGTGTTTTTGCCCGGAAGCAGCAATTTGAGGAAGGTGGGTAATAGCCAGCACCTGCATACCCTTTCCTAAGCCTGCCAGTAGTTTACCCATGGAGGAGGCTACTTTTCCCGAAATGCCGGTATCTATTTCATCAAAAATAAGGGTAGGCATTTGCTTTTTCCCGGCAGCTAAGGCCTTTATGGCCAACATGAGTCTGGACAGTTCGCCCCCGGACGCGGTTTGACTCATAGGCCCGGGCGGAAGTCCGGGATTGGCAGCGAACAAAAATTGGGGTTTCTCCAAGCCAAAAGGGCCGGGTTTAGCTAGTTTATTAAGTTCTACATCAATTCTAGCGCCTTGCAGTCCGAGTGCTTCTAAATAATGGTGCACTTGGCTTTGAAACGAATGCTTCTCCTTAGTTCGGTCCGCGCTAAGTGCTTCCGCAGCCTTATGAAGGGCCAATTCGAGCCGATGACACTCGGCAGCGCATTTTTCGTAGGCGGCTTTGACTCCGTCCCGGGTATTGAGTTGGTCTTGCCATTGGTTTACTCGTTCCAACACCTCTGGTTCACTTTCCAACCTATGCTTTCTTTGAAAATCATAAAAAGCAGATAATTTATTGGCTAAGAACTCCAAACGTTCGGGGTCTCCTTGCACCATTTGTCCCTTTTGGTCCATTTCCATGGCCAAGTCCTGCAATTCGAGCCGGCATGAATCCAACCGTTGCGCCATTTCACTAAAGGATTCACCAAACTCGGCAAGCTTGCTGAGTTGTTGTTGCATTTGGTGCAAAGCAGAAAGGATTCCAGGTTCAGCGCCTTGCAGTCCTTCTGAGGCATGCAACAGACTTTGGCGGATCAGGTCGGCATGTTGTAAGGCATTATGTTCCTCTTCTAATTCCGAAAGCATGCCGGGTTTCCATGCCAAGGCTTCCCATTGCTCGATTTGAAAATTAAGGTAATCGGCATTGTTTTGTGCGTCCACCATGTCTTTCTCCAAAGATTCCAGCCTTTTTTGGGCCTTTTGGTATTCGTTCCAAAGGGATTGGTAGGTTTCCCAAGTTTTTGTGTTGCCGGCAATCAGGTCGAACATACTTTGCTGAAAGTCGGCTTGTTTTAACAACAGGGTATCGTGTTGAAAATGGATGTGGACGAGTAAGTCCCCCATTTGCTTAAGCAGTTGCAGGGAAACCGGAGAATCGTTTATAAAAGCCCGGCTTCTTCCCGAGGGTAAAATTTCACGCCGAAGCATGCTAATAGGTTCATAGTCCAAGTCGTGCTCTTTAAAAAAATGCTCAATGTGCAGTGCTTCGATATCGAAAACAGCTTCTACAATGCATTTTTTATCAGGGTCGGCAAGCGAGACCCCGTCGGCACGGGCGCCAATGGTTAATTGTAGGGCTCCCAATACAATGGATTTACCGGCGCCGGTTTCTCCGGTAATAACCTGGAGTCCGTTATCAAAGGTGATGTCTAAGCGCTCAATAAGCGCAAAGTTGGAAATGAAAAGCCTTTGCAACATAGCCCAAAAATACGAGAAGGCGTGCTTAAAGCGAAACTTAGCGTGCTACTGCGTCGTATTTTGATGCTTGGGCAGGGTCGGTTTTTTTAAGGATGGGAATTATTCCTGCCTTTTCGGGGGCCGGGGTATTTTTTAGCAGGTTTATTATTTCATTCCTTTTGGCATTATAAAAGACCTGAAGTAAAAAAGCATTTGGCCTTTGGTCCCAAACCTGGTCCAACTTTTCAAGGGCTTGCAAAGCGCCCAAGCGGCCCTTTTTCATATCTCCCACCATATAATCAAATCCCTTTCGGTGGTATTCATACATTAAGTCACGCAAAGGAGAAAAGGCCTGGTTTAAATAGTCGTTAATAATCCAGTACCTATTGTTGTTTCCTTCAGAGGCTCTCCAGCCGGTTTCAGGCAAATTTTGGCTGTTGTTCACCACCGCTTGTGCTTTGAGCAGTGCCTCTTCCCCACCCTTTGGAGCAAAACTGTCCATGTCTAAGCCAATTATTAAATAGGCATAATAGGCCAAAACCGATGTTAAATTGGCCTGTGCGGCATTTTCCGAATACAGGAATTGCTGGTTGGGTGCGTAGGTAAAGGTGAAATCGTTGTCTTGGTGATTTAGCAAAGGGGCGTCAAAGGTAGAGTTGAAAATCCTGCGTTGTGCAATCACGGTTATGGTTCCCGAATAGCGGTTGGGAATCACTTGCCCGGCATTGCTGGCCTCTTGCTTCACTACATTAATAAAGACCTGACATTCAATGCGCTCAAAATCTTCATAACGGTCATTGGTCCATTGGGTATTGTTCATAAACTCCCTTATTCCAACTTCCATTCCATCAAAAATGGTGCGGTCAACCTGAGCTATTTGATTGGAGTTTACGGTTACCTGGCACCTCAGTTCTTGTGCAGAAACCTGTCCGGTCCAAGCCATGGCTAACAAACAAAAGGCAAGCAAACAAAGCTTAGAGCTCATGAGCAAATGGTATTAATCAGTTGAACGGCAGTTTGAAGCTTAGATTGTAAGGGCAGGTGCATTTCTTCTTTTCCCGACTGCAAGATGCTAACCTTATTGGTATCGTGCCCCAACCCTGCGCCTTTATGTTCCATGCTATTGAGCACCAAAAAATCTACTTTTTTTCTTTCCAGTTTTTGACGCGCATGTTGCATTCCGTTTTCGGTTTCCAGGGCAAAACCGACAAGGGTTCCGCGCTTAGGAAGACCTGCTAAACCTTTAAGAATATCGGGGTTTTCGGTTAAGTCTATTTGGTTCAAGCCACCGGACTGTTTTTTAATTTTCTGGGATTCTTGCTGTTTTGGCCTGTAGTCGGCCACTGCGGCAGCCATAAAAATATAATCCGCTGCCGGGGCTTGGCACTCCATAATTTGTTGAAGATCTAAAGCAGATTTAAAAGGGAAAACTCGGTCAGGAGTGAGTACAGGATCTTGGCTATTTTTGCCTTGAGCAAACCAAACCGTTGCCCCTGCAGCCTTGGCGACATCTGCCAAAGCGGCGCCCATTTTACCTGTACTTTCGTTCCCTAGAAACCTTACAGGATCTAAGGCTTCTCTAGTTCCTCCACTAGAAATAAGGAAGGTTTTACCCTTCAAATCCTTAGTTTTTAAAAAGAAACATTCCAGATGCCGCAGCAGTTGACTTGGCTCTTGGAGTCTGCCTTCGCCAACCAAACCGGAAGCCAAAGGTCCATGGGCAGGAGGAATAATTTGGGTTTTATGCTGTGCCAATGTGCGCACTTGGTCCTGCACCAGTGGACTGAGCCACATATCGTGGTCCATGGCAGGAGCCACAATCACAGGGCATCGGGTTGACAACCAAGTAACCAACAAGGCATTGTCGGTATGCGCTTGGGCCATGGAGGAAAGGGTTCTGGCGGTAGCCGGGGCAATGAGCATAATATCCGCCCACAAGGCCAAGTCTACGTGATTGACCCAGTGCCCATTGTGTTCATCAAAGAGCGTTGAAGTAACCGGATTCCCGGAACAAACGGACAAGCTAAGCGGGCTAACAAAATCTACAGCTGAGGGGCTGAGGACCACCTTAACCTCTGCGCCGGCTTTTTTAAGTAAGCGGATGGTTTCGGGCATTTTGTAGGCGGCAATGCCTCCTGAAATGCCAACTAAAACACGCTTTCCGGCCAACATGGCTTAGGCTTCAGTCTCCGGATCGCTTGAGTGTCCAGTAGTTTCGTTCCGGAAATAAATCTGATTTTGCAACCATTCTTCGTAGGCCATAGCTACAGGCTTAGGCATACGCTCATAGAAGCGGCTAATTTCGATTTGCTCGCGGTTTTCCATTACTTCCTCCAAATTATCGGAATGGGTAATGAACTCTTCCAACTTGCTGCGCACTTCTTCTTTGAGCTGCACCTGAATTTGGTTGGCACGTGCAGAAATCAAGGATAGAGATTCGTAAATATTGCCGGTGTGGTGGTTCAATTTTGACAAATCGCGGGTAACTGTCGTAGACTCGGCATTCAATCGTTTAAGCTGGCTCATGCGTTTGGCTTCTAAACATCTTCATCGTTAGGTTTTGGGGCTAGGGCCTTTTGTTCTTCGGCTTTTAGCATCAAACTTTTAGCCTCGGACTCATAAGGACTGCCCTTTAACCGGTCTGCAAAGGTACGGTAATAATCAATTACATCCGAAAATCTTTCCCACTTTCGTTGTTTAACGCTTAAATCAGCAAATTCAAAAGAGGCTTTAATGATTTGAAAGTAAATCTCAAATCGCTTTTCGGTATCCGGAAAATCTTGCAAAACCGTTTCCCAGGTGGTTATAGCGGCCCTATACTCTTGGCGTACATAATGCAAATGCGCCTGATTTAGCATTTTTCGCTCCAATTTGGCCAACAATTCGTCTACCAAGCGATTGGCTTCTGCAAGCCGGGCACTTTCGGGATACATATCCACAAAACTTTGAAAGGATTGAATGGCCTCCAAACTTGCCGTTTGGTCAAGGGTATACCTTGGACTTGCCTTATACAGACTAAAAGCCGACATATACATGGCCTCTTCCCTGCGGCTGCTTTTTGGGAAATTTTTCACGAACAAACTGTAGTAATAATTGGCCAAAAGCATATCGCCCACCTGAAAATAGGTGCTTGCCAAATACCAATGCGTCTCTTCTGCGGTACTCGAGCCTCGAATGATTCCAAACAGCTCTTCCCATAAAGGCAATGCCCTTTTGTATTTCTCCTTTTGGTATAAATCAAGAGCCAATGCGCGTTTTGCCTGATAATCGGAGCCTTTAAGCACTTTACCATAATCTCCGCACGAAGCCAAAAGCCAAAATGAGGCAATAAAAATTCCCAATATTTTTGCGTAACTCTTCATCCCTGTCGAACGAAACGTACCTTTCGCCTGTTTATTACTTGTTCTTTTGTTAAGTTCCATTTCCGGCACGAAAATATGTTATTATTTTGTGCCGCATACTTGAGCATCTATTATGGGAGATATTTTTGATAAAATTAGGAAAAATCCTGGCCCTTTGGGTCAATATGCCGCTGTAGCCCACGGTTATTTTGCCTTTCCAAAGTTGGAGGGGGAAATATCTAACCGAATGAAATTTCGTGGAAAAGAGGTGCTGGTCTGGTCGCTCAACAACTATTTAGGGCTAGCAAACCACCCCGAAGTACGTCAAGCGGACGCCGAAGCCGCACAAAAATACGGTCTGTCCTTACCTATGGGAGCGCGTATGATGACCGGCGAGTCGGATTTGCATGAGCAATTGGAGCAGGAATTGGCAGAATTTGTCGACAAGCCTGCCGGCATGCTTCTCAATTACGGGTATCAAGGCATTATGAGCGTTGTAGATGCGCTGCTTGGCCGCCAAGACGTGGTGGTATATGATGCCGAAAGCCATGCTTGTTTGGTAGACGGCGTGCGTATGCACTTGGGCAAACGCTTCATGTTTAAGCACAACGACTTAGAGTCTTTGGAAAAGCAATTGAAGCATGCTACCGGAGTGGTCGAAAAAACCGGAGGCGGCATTTTGGTCATTACCGAAGGAGTTTTTGGCATGGCAGGCGACCAAGGTGACCTTAAAGGCATTGTAGCCCTAAAAAAGAAGTACAATTTTAGACTTTTGGTTGACGATGCCCACGGCGTAGGAACCATGGGGCCTCGATTGGGCGGAACCGGTCAAGAGCAAGGTGTTCAGGATGAAATTGACGTATATTTTGGCACCTTCGCAAAAAGTTTCGCTTCCATTGGCGCTTTTATTGCCGGTGCACCTGAAATTATAAGCTTTTTAAAGTACAATACAAGAAGCCAAATTTTTGCAAAGTCGCTGCCTATGCCCTTGGTGGTTGGCGGACTTAAACGCTTGGAGCTCATGCGTGACCGCCCGGAATTCAAAGAGAATTTGTGGCGTGTAGTTCGCGCCTTGCAACAAGGACTCAAAGAGGTAGGCTTTGATTTGGGAAAAACCAATTCCCCCGTTACTCCGGTGCATCTTTCCGGAGGACCGGCAGAAGCCTCAAACCTGGTAGTTGACTTGCGCGAAAACTTTGGCATTTTTTGTTCGGTGGTGCTGTATCCTGTGGTGCCCAAAGGCGTAATAATCTTGCGATTGATTCCAACAGCGGTGCATACCATGGAAGATGTGCAATACACCATTGAATCCTTTGCCAAAGTGCGCGAAAAGCTGGCTCAAGGAGCCTACGACAAGGAAAGATACGCTGTTGAGTTAAGTTAAAAGGTGATTTGGGCGCGATGCCTGCTCCTCCGTGTTTCATGCGTTTATTCTTTGGAGGCCGGCATTATTCCGGTCTCCGGGCGTAGCTTGCTCGCCAAAAGCCGGAGCCTAGGCTTTTGCCGGGTCTCCTTAAAGGGAGCCAGGCAAAAGCTCTATGCTCCAGGCGTTTGGCCTCACAAGGCTACTTACCTTCGCCCGGCGCGCGGTGTTCATTTGAAAGATAATCTTTGCGCCCCGGACGCAGCGAAAAGCCCGGAACTTGGAGGGCCGATTTGGCTTGGCGCACGGAGGCCCCCAAATTAAGGGGGCCCACGAAGCGCCTAGCCAAACGTGCCTTGCAAGTGAGGACTTGTAGTGTGCGGCCGGAATAGGCGCCCAAATAAAAAAAAATTAAGGACGAAAGGCCTTGCCCATAATGCGTTCCCAACCCCAATACTTGAGGTAACCGTCGGCTCCGCCGCTAAGCAACATAAGCCCCTCCTCGGTTTTCTGGAATTTAAGTGCATAAATTCCACCGGCATGTGCCTGAAATTCACGCTCTTTTTGCCAGTTTTTGGTTTCGTAAATGTATATGTTTCCGCCTTTGTCTGCTACTACCAAAAACTTTCCATCCGGGCTGTAGCTAATGGCTTGCATGGCTCCTCTAGGAGTTAGAATTTGCACTTCGTTGCCCGAATTGCTGTTCCAAATGCGTACCGTGCCATCCCAAGAGGCCGAAGCCAGCTGCTTTTTCTGAGGATGCTCTGCCAAGCCAAAAATGGCCGCATGATGGCCATAAAAACGGGTTACAACCTCCCCTTCTTCGTAGTCCCAGCGGTACAGTTCTTTGCTGCCTGCCGAGCTGTACAGATGTTTTTGGTCGTGGGAGAGCAGCACCGTCCAGACCCAATCTTTGTGTTGTTTGAGTTGACGCAGCATAGGACTGCCCGACTTGGACCAAACCGCAATAGTGCTATCGGTACTTCCGCTAATGATTTCGTTTCGTTTGGGATGCCACTCCACGTCGTATACCCAATTCAAGTGGCCTTCTAAGGCCGAAACCAAACGCAAAGCAGGAATAGAAAGCACGCGCACCAAAGAATCCCCGGATCCCACAGCCACAAAGCGACCATCCGGACTAAAGGTTAAGCACATGGGCGAATAACGAAACCCTAAATAGCTGGCCTTTTGAGCTCCGTTGCGTGTGTCCCAGAGCGTAAGCGCCTCATGTTCATGGGCCAAAACAAGCCATTGCCCATCGGGACTTATGGCAAAATCTCGAACTGCTCCCCTATTTTGAAAAATGGATTTGTCGGGCGACTGCGCGCCCACTGATCCAACACAAAAAATAAAGGCGATGAGAAAAAGAGTTACTCTCATACATTCAATGCTTTAGCAGCCTTAATGATGCGGTCTTTAAGCCCATCTTCAATGGGGACCAAAGGCAAGCGCATGTAGGCTTGGCAAATGCCCAAATGCTGCATTAAGGCTTTAACTCCTCCGGGGCTTTGCTCCTCGAAAATTAGGTGCATGAGTTCAAAAAGCTCAAGATGCGTTTCCTTTGCCTCGGCCAAATTATTGGCTAGGGCATCGGCCACCATTCCGGAAAAAGGCTTTGGAAGGGCATTGGCAATAACGGAAATAACTCCATCGCAGCCTGAGGCAATTAAGGGTAAGGTGAGCGCATCGTCTCCGGAGATGACTGCAAAATCTTCCCTAGGCCGTTCCTTAATGAGCCGAGTGATATGTCTAAAATCTCCGCTGGCCTCTTTGATTCCAATAAATTGAGGGTATTTTTTTGCCAGTGCAAGCACTGTGTCGGTTTGCAAGTGTATGCCGGTGCGGCCGGGCACATTATACAGCATTATAGGAAGCGGACTTACTTCTGCTAAGGCTCCAAAGTGTGCATAAAGACCGCGTTGCCCAGGTTTGTTGTAATAAGGAGTCACAGACAATAAGGCCGAAACTCCGGAAAGGTCGAATTGAAACAAACTTTCGAGCACCTGGTTGGTGTGGTTTCCACCCAAACCAAAAACCACAGGAACACGGCCTTTATTGGCCCTAACTACTTCAGAAAGAATAGCTTGTTTTTCATTATCGTTCAATACCGGGTTTTCTGCGGTAGTACCATTGACCACCAAATAGTCGACTCCTCCTTGAATTAGATAATCGGTTAGCGAGTGTAAAACATCAAAATCAATGCTTCCATCCTCTTTAAAAGGAGTTACCATGGCAACCCCGGTGCCTTTCCATGCGTTCATAACCCTGATTTATGCAAAAATAACAAAGCAAATGGTTCTGTGTAGATTAAGCAGAAGCTATTCCAAAATCATGCGCTAAGGGCAGCATTAAGACCAGTCTAAAAAAATAAAGCCTTAGCTATTGATTTACAAATCATTAAAATGAATTACAGGAATTAATAATTTAATCTAAAATTCAATTTTTTGTATCAAGCCCAGGTATAGTTCTGAACCCAATAAACGTTTATAAACGTTTAAAAAACGGCTACAAACAGCCCTGCGGATTAGATTCGTAGCATGGGAAACTTAATGATACAACTACAGACACAGCTCCGTCAGCTTTCGGGAGAATTGTTGATGGGCGACGGCACCTATTTTAAAGAAATGGTGCCTGAATTAAATCAAATCCAAGAGCATTTGCAGGCAAGCAGAACAAGCTTAGACTTAGAAACCTGTTTGTGGCATATGTGGGTCATTTTAGAAGAGATTCTGGATAAGCCCAACGAGCTAAACCCGTCCTTAAAGCCGACCGTATTGCAAAGGCTACAAAGAATTCAAGCCATAGCCTTTAGGTTGAGTCAGCGACAAAGTTTTGCGGGAACGCATCAGCTCAAGTCTAGGGCCAAATCACCTTTTGGTCAAGCCAATGCTGTGCCAGCTCCCATGCTGGCAGAAAGGCGTCCCGGTCGGTCAAGACAAGGTGGAAACCGAAGGGCCAACGTGGTTCGGGGCTGATTTGAATAAGCTTATGCGCGTTTAGAGACCTGATTGACAATGGATTTAAACCATTATTTTTAGTTTCGGCTAAAAATAAGACAGGTAGCTTGGGATATTGCTTTAAAAGCGTATTGATTTGCGCTTTAAATCCTGATATTTTCCAAAAGGCCAAGGGGCGAACAAAACTTGGGACAGATGGCCAAGGCAAAGGCTCTAAAGCTTTAGGCTGAGGAGACTCAAGGATGCAGGCCTGTGGAAATAGGTCCAATTCTTGGAGTTTTGAGGCCATTAGGGAGCAAAACTCCGGACTTCCGTATATCCAAAGCAGGCAATTCATGAGGGCAATCCGTAGGTTTGAATGAATTCTTCTTCGCTAAGAATGCGCACACCAAGTTTTTCGGCCTTTTCGCGCTTGGCGGGCCCCATATTATCTCCGGCCACCAAAAGATTGGTTTTTCCGGTAACCGAACCTGTTACCTTAGCTCCTAGGTATTCTAAATAAGTGGTCAATTGAGGGCGACTCATTTTAGTAAAAACACCTGAAACAACGGCCACCTGGTTCAAAAGAGGGGCATCGGGAGCCAAGGCTTGCTCCAGCTGTTCAGCTTGAAAAGACAGACCAAAATTTCTAAGCCTCTCCAATTCTTTGAGGTTAGCTTCCCGGGCAAAGAACAAGCGAATGCTTTGGGCTATAACAGCGCCAATATCTTCTACAGCCACAAGGGCGGTTTCATCAGCGGCCATAAGGGCATCTATGGTAGGAAAGGCTTTTGTCAGCTTTTTGGCTACGGTTTCGCCCACATGCCGAATGCCCAGTGCAAACAAAACCCTGTGGAAGGCTTGCTTTTTAGACGCTTCGATTCCCTCCAAAATATTTTGAATGGACTTTTCCTTGAAGCCTTCAAGCCCTTGCAGCATGGAGGCCTCAAGACAGTAAAGGTCGGAAGCGGTGGAAACCAAGCCCTTCTCCAGAAAAAGTTGGAGCGTTTTTTCGCCTAGGGTATCGATATCCATGGCCTTTTTAGAAACAAAATGTACCAATCGGCCAAGCTTTTGAGGAGGGCAGCCTGTTTGATTTGGGCAAAAGAAAACTGCTTCGCCTGTTTCTCTAACGAGTGGAGTGCCGCAAGCCGGACAAAGAGAGGGAAACACAAAAGCTTCAGCTTGTTTTGGCCTTTGGCTAAGGTCAACAGAAACCACTTTGGGAATGATATCCCCCCCCTTTTCGATCCAAACCGAATCCCCAAGTCGGAGATCGAGTGCGGCTATAAAATCTGCATTGTGGAGGGAAGCCCGTTTTACGGTAGTTCCGGCCAATTGAACAGGTTTCAACTGCGCCACAGGAGTAACGGCACCTGTTCTGCCCACCTGAAAATGAATCTCCTTAAGCGAAGTAATGGCTTGTTCGGCAGCGTATTTAAAGGCTATGGCCCACCGTGGAGCTTTGGCGGTACTTCCCAACTCTTCTTGGAAAGCAATATTATCCACTTTAACCACCATACCATCGATATCATAGGATAGATGGGCTCGTTTTTCCTTCCAGGCCTCAATTTCTTTTAAAACGTCCTCCAAATTTTGGCAGAAGCTAACGGCTTCGGGAACTCTAAAGCCCCAGGTCTTGGCTTTTTGAATGCGCTCAAAATGGGTTCTACCGAGGCTTTCGTCTCCAATAACATAATAAATAAAAGCCTCCAATTTTCGTTTAGCGACTAAAGCAGAATCCTGAAGCTTAAGTGTTCCGGATGCCGTATTTCTTGGGTTTTTCCAGAGTCGATCTTGAATTTGTTCTTCGTCGAGTCCTTCATCCAAGAGTGTTTTCCGGGTTTCATGATTGAGCTGCTCAAACACCGATTTGGGCATAAAAATCTCCCCTCGGACCTCCAGATCTTCCGGCAAATTGTCCCCGGTAAGTCTTAAAGGAATGCTTTTAATGGTCTTTACGTTAGCTGTGACCTCGTCACCTTCCAGACCATTTCCTCGTGTGATGGCCTGCTGAAACAACCCGTTTTTGTAATGAAGAGAAATCGCCACTCCGTCAATTTTGGGTTCGCAGACATAAGCCGCGGCTTGCCCTAGGGTTTCCCTAACTCTTCGATCAAAATCTCTAAGTTCCTCCGGAGAATAGGTATTATCTAGGCTTTGCATTGGTCGTTTATGCGCCACCACATTAAACTTTCGGGTAATCTCCCCTCCTACCCGTTGGCTTGGAGAGTCGGGCAGTTTAAATTCAGGAAACCTCGTTTCTAGGTCGATAAGTTCTTTGAGCAGGGCATCGAAACTAGGATCGGAAATTTCCGGTGCATCCAACTCATAATACAAACGGTTATGTTTGGTCAGCTCCCTACTTAGGTAGTTTATTCGATCTTGAGCCTGGCTTCGTTCCATAGAATCAACTAGATTTCTTAGCGCTAATGCACCGAAAATTTCCTCTAAAGTCTTGATGGCTTATCACTTGAGAAAAAAGACCAGCCCTTAAAAGCAAATCTTTGGTTTCTTGGTGATAAGCGGCATCGGTTTCCAAATATAACCAGCCTTTGGGTTTGAGGTTTGATTTACAGAAACAGACAATGGCTCTGTAGAACCACAAAGGATCATTTTGGGGAGTAAACAGGGCTATATGTGGCTCAAAATCTCGAACATCGGTATCGGCACGGCTTTTGTCGTTTTCAGGAATATAAGGAGGGTTGGAACAAATTAAGTCAAATGTTGCATTAGGCCAGGTACTTTGCTCGTTTAAGTCCATAGGAAAAAAGCTCACCGAAAGCTTGAGTTCCTTGGCGTTGGCTTGCGCCATTTGCAAAGCCTCTGTACTTACATCTACCCCATGCACTTGCCATTTGGGCTTGGCTTTGGCGCAAGCCAGCGCGATACAACCGGATCCCGTACCAATATCCAATACGAACAGTTGGTCTTCGGTCTGTTCTTTTAGCAGCATGCCTACCCATTCTTCGGTCTCCGGTCTAGGAATAAGCACCGAAGGATTTACCCTTACCGTTAAATCCAGAAACGGAGCTTTACCGCAGATGTAAGCATAAGGGTGGCCACTTTTAAGTTCCTCAATGGCCTGAAACAATCTTAGTAATTCGGATTGATTCCAAAAGTCTTGGTTTTTAGGTCCAAAATCTTCCATCATCCAAGCGGTTAAACTGCGGCTTTGCGGGCTCCATTTGGGCAAAGTTTCCAATTGAGCTTGAAGCCAAGGCTTAATCTTTGCAGAGGAATTGCCGGGAGGAAGAGTTTTTGGTAAAAATTGAGGCAAAATTTAAATATTGGTCAAAACAATCCCAAAGGTCCAGATGAAATCTGAATTTTGCCTCCCGTCGAGTACAATATTTTCGTAAGTGTATTGAACGCCTGTTTTAACGCTTAAGACAGAAAAAATGGGCAGGGTGAGGTTCACATTACCTTCGAACCTGTAGTTGTCTAAGTTTTGGAGCGATTGTTGGAATTTTCCGGCATGAGTAATGATGAGTTTTTGGGCAAAAACCTTGTGAGTTCCTGTCCAACCCAGCACCCCACGTGCCGTGCTAAGGGTATTGCTGGTATCGCCATCTACGGCAATGGGAGCGTTAAATTCGGTAAATTCATAGAGCGCATTAAAGAAGGTTTCCAGCTTGTTGTTCTCTTGTCGAAACACTCGAAAAGAAATACCCGCACCACCAAAAGCCCGGTTGTTGAAACCTCTTAAAAAACTGAATTCGTAGCCACCATTTATAAAACCATACACCCTATTTTTGGGGAAAAGAGAAGCAGCGGCAGTCACATTGAATTCACGCGAATTGATTTCGTCTTCTAATGTTCCATAGCGGAATAAAGCGGTGGTATTTAATCCCCACACCCGTTTTTCAAGGTCCAACTGTCCTTTATTCACCGTAGTAAATGAGTTTAAATTACCGGCGGTTACCGACAGGTCTGAACTAACTAAGTACTTGACTTTAAGGGTGTCCTTTGTTTTAGTTTGCGTGGAGTCTTGGCCAAACAGAACTAGAGGAGCCCATAGAAAGAGCAACAAAGAGTAGCGCATGAATCAAAGATTTGCGGGCAAAGATAAAAGTTGAGCGAAAGGAACCGCCCATTTTCAAAAACTTTAATAGCGAAAAAAGATTGGCCTATTCCCGGTATTTTACAAAAAGAAACTAGGGCAATCTTACGGGGCAATGAAACCCTAAATGAAGCACAAGCCTGCATTTTTGGTAATATTGCGCCATGAATACCGGCTCTGAATTAGCCCCATTAGAATCAGAAATGCAGTACATGGAACGCTGCCTGGCTTTAGCAAGGCTTGGAAGCCGGTCTGTAGGCACTAATCCAATGGTAGGAGCTGTAATTGTAAAAAACGGAACCATTTTAGGAGAAGGGTTCCACTGGACCCCTGGTGAGGCACATGCAGAAGTTCAAGCTTGGGTTCAGGCAGGAAAACCAGAGTCACTTAAAGGCTGCACTGTGTATGTTAGTTTAGAGCCATGTGCCCATCAAGGCAGAACTCCTTCTTGTGCTCTATTGCTTGCTCAATTAAAACCTGATCGAGTGGTTGTGGCGCAGACGGATCCGGACCGGAGAGTTTCGGGAAAAGGAATAGCCATTTTGCAAAGCGCTGGAATTCAGGTGGAGCATGGACTATGCAAGGAAAATGCTCAATACCTCAACCGGCATTTTATAGTACAGCGAACCTTTGGAAGGCCCTTTATCACCCTAAAGTGGGCGCAAAGTTTGGACCGCTTTCTTGGATTTAAAGAAAAATCGAGGGGCCCCATGGCCATATCCGGACCGGAAGCCAAGCAATGGGTACATCGTCTAAGGGCCCAACATGCCAATATTGCCATAGGCGGTGGAACAGCCCTTCAAGATGCGCCGGCCTTATCTGTACGTCTTTTTGCAGGAAACTCACCAAAACCCATCGTTTTTTGGGACAAAACAGCCCCTGCTAAGACTTCCTTTCCCTTTCAAAAGCACCCAGAGGCCCAATTTATAACGGATTGGGATTTTCATAAAATTGAAGCAATAAAATTAAACGAGCGATTGCAAAGCTTGGATGGAAATAGCTTACTTGTGGAAGGTGGAGCAAGGTTACATAGCCAATTTATCCAAAGCGGCCTTTGGGATGAAATCTACGTATTGCAAAGTTTGGTGGTCAAGGGTGGCAATGTAAAAGCTCCAGCCCTTCCGGAAGATGCCGTTTTGGTGAATGAACAAATGTTGGGCCGGACCGACTTACTCCTACATTATACTAAGAAAGATCCTGCATGGTTTATTTGATATTTAGCATCGTATTTTCCACCTCCATATTGCTTTTGTTTAAATGGTATGGAAAATTAAAAGCCAATATTCTGTTGGCCTTAGCTGTGAATTACTTTACCGCGGCTTTGCTGAGCATAGGATTCATTAATGAACTGCCCTCCTTTAGCTATTGGATGGGAACGGCTGCATTTTTAGGCTTTTTATTTATGGTGGTGTTTTGGCTCATGGCCTATTCTACCCAATTGTCCGGAGTGGCTGTTACCACCCTTGCCGCTAAACTGTCTATGGTTTTCCCCATTCTTATTGGTGTGGTTATGTACAAGGAGTGGCCTTTATCTGCCCAGTGGATAGGAATCGCTTTGAGCTTTAGTGCCATTTTCTTTACTACGGAGCGTAAGGGAGTGAAAAGTAAGGCCCGCTGGATGCCCTTACTGGTTTTTTTAGGGGCAGGATTCACAGATACCCTTATTGGGTTTCATTCGCGCATAGTGCCTCCGGAGCATCAATACCTGTTGTATGCCTTGGTCTTTGGTTTTGCAGGATTGACCGGATTGTTTTTTCTATTTCGTTCCAAAACCAAGATTCAAAAACCACAGCTTAAACTTGGACTGTGGACCGGTTTGTTGTTGGGCCTGGTAAATTTTGGAAGTTTATTTTTCATATTCCGGAGCATCAAACATGGGTTTCCCCAGTCCATCTTTTTCCCTTCAAACAACATTGGAATCATCGTATTTGCCGCTTTGGGCGGGCTGCTTTTATTCAAGGAATATCCTAAAAAAGCGACTTGGATTGGCTTAGCCTTGGGCGTTGCAGGCCTCCTTTGGCTACTGCTTCCCTCCTACTTTGCCAAGAATTAATAGCAATGGAAAATGCCACAACACGGTATAGGCCCATTAAAAACGGAACCTCCTATTTGGAGGATAGAGGCAGTAAGTTCTTTGGGCTTATGTGTCCCTTGGAATCGGATACAGAGATCGCCAAACTCGTAGAAGCGTTAAAGCAAAGTCAAAAGGGAATAGGACATGTAGCCTATGCTGCGGTATGGGATAAAAAAGGAGACCTTTATCGCAGCAGCGATGACGGGGAGCCCAGTGGGACAGCAGGCAAACCGATACTGAACCATATATTCGGAAAAGGACTGACAAAGGTTCTTGTGGCAGTGGCTCGCATATACGGAGGGGTTCCATTAGGAAAAGGAGGACTCATTAGAGCCTATGGACACACTGCCCTTTTGGCCATCGAAAATGGAGCATTAGAAGCAGTAATACCTACGCAGACAGTAAGGCTTGCGGTAGAACACGCGAAATATGCTATCCTAAGGCATCAAATAGAGCAAAAAGGTTGGGCCTACCAAGTGGAATATCACGACAAAGGCGCAAGCTTTAGCCTAGAAATTCCGGAAGTCGACTTAGACAGCTTCGGTATTTGGAAAGCAGAAATGGATGGTTTCCAATGAAATCAGGCCTTCTGAAGCTCCAAAACGGTAATTTCTGGACGGATGCCGACCCTTCCTGAGTATCCAATGCAACCGGTACCCCGATTCACATAAAGCATGGAATTACTGTCGCCATACAGGCCGGCCCACTGCTTATATACGTATTGAGCGGGACTCCACTTAAATCCGGGGATTTCAACACCAAACTGAAACCCATGGGTATGGCCGGAAAGCGTCAATTTGGCTTGGGGAGCCATAGACTGTACCTCTGCTTCCCAGTGGGACGGGTCGTGCGACAACAAAACTGCAAAATCGTCGGGGCGAATGCCTTCCATAGCCTTGCTAAGTTTCCCATACCGTTTAAAATGGAGCTTTGCTCCCCAATTTTCGACTCCGGCAAGAACCAGACGCTGGCCCTCTCTTTCAAAAACCCTATGTTCATTAAGAAGCAGGGTCCAACCAAGGCGGCGATGCATGTTAAGCATCGCATCGAAGTTCTTTTGCTTCTCCTCAGGGCTATCCCAGGCTTTGTAGTCGCCATAATCGTGGTTTCCAAGTATGGAAAACACGCCCATAGGTGCAGAAATTTGAGAAAGAATATCTACAAAGGGTTCGGCCTCTTTGGTTTCGTTGTTGACCAAATCGCCGGTAAAAACCACTAAGTCAGGCGCCTCTTCACGAATGTGTTGCACGGCTTTTTCAAACACCGTTTTGGACCAAACCGAACCGGTATGGATATCGCTAATCTGCACAATTTTAATCCCATGAAAAGCCTTTGGAAGCCCCGGAAACTTTAGGCGATGCCTTTGGATATTAAAATCAGAGGAGGTACGTAGGATGCCATACCACATGGTGGAAAAAGGCAAAAGAGCGGCTACAAGTCCAACCTGCTGCAAAAAGGTTCGGCGGGAGGGAATGGATTCGGCGGCTCCTTTTCCTGAAATTCCGGGCAAATAAGAAAGCAAGAAAAAAAGGAAGGTAAAAATCCCGGCAATTAATACAGACAAGAGCCATATCATCAGGAAGTTAGCGACCCACATCTGAAGTTTTACAGGAAACTGATCTCTAAAAAAACTTAAGCCAAGGAGCAGCAAAGGCAGACCAAACCAAAGGAGCGTAAACAGCCACCGTTTGTCCTTGGGAAAAACAGGTTTCCACAAAAAGTACATACCTACGATGGCAGCAAGGGCTGCTCCCAAAATGGAAAAGAAAACAATAAAACGCATTAGTCTAAAATTCGTTTGATATGCCAATGGGTAATGCCCTTGGCAACGGCATTGCCTTGCGCGTCGAAAAGCTTGGTTTTTAAGGGAATTAAAATCCGGCCGTCTTGGGCATCCAACTCGTTTAACCAAGTGGTTAAGCGCTCCGGTTCAATAGTGCATTGTGCTTGTACCTCAGATTCAACCCTTCGCATATATTCCATGTGCATGGATTTCATAATAAGTCGATATCTGAAGGGCCAAGCCAAAGACAGCAAGCAAGTACCTGCAGAAAATTCGGCGACGGTGGCCAATGCACAGGCATGCATGGTTTTTAAATGATTGAGATTGCTGCGTTTAAAAGGAAGACGCGCAGCAACGTAGCCGGGCCTAGCTTCTATTAAGCGAATGCCATGAGGTCTGTTGAAAGGCAATTTGTACCAAAGGGCCCAGTTGAGTTTTCTTAGGCCCCACTTAGACTCCGCCGCCTGCTCAAACCAAGGCTTCAATTGCTTCATGATACCGTAAGTTCTTTAACCACCAACAAAAGAGCCACTGCGGATGCCACCAGAATAAACACCTTATAGACCTGCTTATAATCACGGCGTAACCTTTGCAAATCGCGACGGTACAAAACCGCCATGGAAAACAAAAACACAATGGCAAAACCGAGGGCAAAATAAATATGACCTATTCCTATGTCCACTTTGGAATTAGAAAGATTAAAAGGAAAACAAAGCAAAGGAAAATATGCTTAGGGCAAATTCAAGAAAAAAAGAAAAGACTTAATTAACCAAAAAATGTTGGAGAATTACGGCGCAGGGATAGAAGCCGAGAGCGCCATGCCCTGGCTGCAGCCTGCCTTAGGCGAGGAGGTGTAGCTTTGCGGAACCACCGGAGCCTTAGGCAGGCCAAAGCTAGGAGCATGGCCGGAGGCTGAAAGCCCGGTAGCGCCCCAAAAACCGACAGGTCAAAAAAAATGTCCATGCCTCAACATGCTTATAGCTGTTCCTTGAGTTGGTATAATTGTTTAGATTTGCGACGAACATAGCACCACAGGCATGAGAGATATCCTTATTAACCTTTCCAAGCTAATTGTACCCGGGCTGTTTGCCTTGCTGGGTATTTTTGTGTTGTCCATTTCGTTTGAATCCGGTCAGGGCCAAAGTGCCAAGTTTATTTTGGCCGGAATAATGATGCTGTTATTTGCCGTATTATGGGCTTTGGTGGTACTGGGAGTTTTAAAGCTTAAAGTGCCCAAAATTGTTGGCTATATTTTGGTTCCTGTATCTATTGTTTTGTTGTTTTTGGTGTATAGAAGCATTCAAAGCAGTATAGAGTTTTATGATTTGCAAGATGCGCGCATTGAAGTTGTTAAAACCAAAATGCTCAAAATTCGAGAGGCTCAGCTTGCCTACCGAGAAGGTAAAAACAGTTTTGCACCCAATTTTGACAGCCTTGTAGACTTTTTGCGGTACGGGAAAGTGCCGGTGATTAAGGAGTTTGGCAATTTAGACGATTCCGTGCAAGTGGCGCAAGGTCTTGCGCGGCGAGACACCACCTGGGTTTCGCCTTTGGGGCACAACTTCGTAGAGACCTTCCCCATAGATTCCATGCCTTACATTCCCTACAATCCGGAAGGAAAAACCTTTACCCTTGAAGCCGACCTATTGTATACCGACGAAGGAGCTGAAGTGCCTGTGTTTGCATTAAGTGCAAATTACGATGACTTTTTGTTGGACTTGCGTCAGGACTATGGAAGACTTCGGTTGGATTCGATTATTCAAGTAGGGTCTTTGGCGGAACCCATTACTACCGGAAACTGGCGCGACTAAGTGCGAATAATCGCCGGAAGCCATAAAGGACGTGTAATTAGGCCCTCCAAGAAAATGGAGTTGAGGCCAACCACCGATCGTGCAAGGGAAGCCTTGTTCAATGTGCTTCGTCACTTGTTGGATTGGCCCTCCATGCATGCCTTGGATTTATGCTGTGGAACAGGTTCCATTGGCTTCGAAATGTTGTCGAGAGGAGCGGCCCGAGTAGACTTTGTGGACCATAGCCCTGTAGTTACCAAACATATTCTAGACACCCTCAAAGCTTGGGACCTGGACAATAAAGGTCAAGCCTATCAAAGCGATGCCTTTCGATGGTTGCGGCAAGGTGGTCAAGCTTGGGATTTAATTTTCATGGATCCACCCTACGGCCTAGACGACTATTCTAAACTCCCCGGGTTGGTGCTGGAGCGAGGCTTGCTGGCAAAAGAGGGACTTATGATCTGTGAACACGGTCCGGAAATGTTGGCAAACCTAGAGCAGATGCCCGGATACTTAGAAACGCGCAAGTACGGCTCGGTGCATTTTTCTTTTTTTAGAAATCCAAGCGAAATTGAATCCTAAAACCATGGAAAGATTGCCGCGCATTGCCGTTTACCCGGGAACTTTTGATCCTGTGACCCGTGGACACGAAGCGCTTGTAAAAAGAGCGCTACCCATGTTTGACGAAATTTGGTTGGCCATAGGTCACAATGCCAAAAAACAAACCATGTTTAGCTTGGAGCAACGCATAACATGGTTGGAATGGGTGTTCAAAGACGAAGCAAAAGTTAAGGTGGATTATTTTGACGGGCTTACCATCCAATATTGCAAAAAGCGAGAAGCCACCTTTATTTTGCGGGGATTGAGGAGCAGTACAGACTTTGAATTCGAACGCAATATTGCCCAAGCCAACCAGGCCATGGAACCCGGCATTGAAACGGTATTTTTGGTATCAGACCCCGGATTATCGGCCATAAACTCCAGCATAGTTCGCGACATTTATAGGCATGGAGGAGATACGCGCCCATTTTTACCTAAGGGGATTGTCTTGGAACAAGCAATGGACAGGCAAAAAAAGCGTTAGAACCATATGCAAACCGGCAGATTAGGATTATTTTTTGGCTTAGTACTCCCCTTAATGAACGGATTTGGGCAAGAGGTTCGTTTTAAGGGAAATGCGCCATTCTTTAGTGGAAAAACCATACAAATAAAGGCCTACGGTGATTTGCTGATTCAAAGCGAGTTTACCCTAGATGAAACCACCATTGATGCCGATGGAAATTTTGTATTGAGGCTTAGCGAATTGAGCGACAGCTTGGTGAACTACCATCTGTTGCTGGAAAGAGAAAGAACAGCCTTGCATCCGGAAGCAGGTAAAACCTATGAATTAATCATACCGGGCAGCGATCCGGGACAAATAGGCTTAACAGACAACAACGATACCAGCGGATATTGGTTTGAAGTCTCCTCATTTAACCGGTGGTACAACGATTTTATTGCCGACAACTACGAAGCCTTTACCAAAGGAGACTACCGAAGCATGACCATGCGCTTTGCAAAAGAAAGCAAAGAGCGGTACGGAAACCATCCCCTGCCCTACGTGCGGCAAATGGCAACCTACAGGATTGCGGATTTGCTTATGGTAACCCGACTAATTGGCGAGCAAAAAGCTGCTGAAAGCTATTTGTTCAACCAAGAAGTATTGTACGACCACCCCGACTACCTCGCCTTCTTTAAAGACTTATACAAAGGCAAACTATTGGAATGGGCCAGCCACTCTTCAGGTGGGAAACTGTACGATGCCATTATGACCAAACCCAACTACGACAGCTTGTTTCATTACGTAATGCAGCAAGAACTGATTACCGGTAGAGAGGTAGGCGAGCTCTTTGTGGTGTATGGCTTGTTCGATTGGCATTACGAAAAAGGCATCCCCAAAGCCAAACTGCTGCATTTGCTGCGCAGTGCACAAGAAAAGCAAGTGCATCCACGGCTAAGGCAAATAACCCGGCATTTTATTCAAGATTTGAATAAATTAAGTCCGGGCAAACCCGCCCCTGCCCTTGAAGCACTTGACCCCATGGGAAAAAGCTTCTCGTTAAACGACTTTAAAGATAAATGGGCTGTTTACCTGGTTTTTTTCAGCGCCCAAAACCCGGGGACCTTGAGCGAACTGCTAGGAACCCGTGCCTTTTTTGGGCCCTTCGAGAAAGAGTTAAAGGTGGTAGGTATTTGCTTGGATTGCAATTTCACAAGCCTTCACCAATTGGTGAAGAAACACGATTTAAAAGGCAGTTTTGGCCTTATCAATCCTGAAATTACACGTGCCTACGACTTACAAGGCTCCTCTGCGTATTACTTGATTGACAAACAAGGGAATTTGGTGCATGCCCCTGCCGCTCCGCCTAGCTTGGGAGGATTCGACCAAATCTATAAACTAGTGAAGTAAATTTGCCGACAAAAGACGGCATTTGTATTTGCACAGCTTAGGAGCAATACCGACCTTGTTAAGTAATAGCCTAAGTTTGAAAAAGCTGCCACTATAGCATACGGCCGCTTCTCAGGGCTCAAAAGAAGGTATTATCTTTGTATTATGGTTAAAAAGCTTTGGATTGTTGCGCTTTTCTTTATTCCGCTCGGACAGGTTTGGGCAGGCATCAATGCATCCCTGGGGTATGAATTGTTTATGTCCGGCGCAGGGGAACGGTATCTGGAAAGCTGGCTGTTGCTGGAAGGCAAAAGTCTTGAATATGTAAAAAACGAAGAAGGCAAATTTCAGGCTACCATTCAAGTGCTTGTTTTAGCGACACAAAATGGAGAAATCAAAGCCTACGATAAATATGTCCTGGAAAGCCAAAGCTACAACGAAACCGAGCAAGAATTAGGCGACTTGTTTGATGTGCATAGACTTCCCTTGAACCAAGGAGCCTACCAAATCGAATGGATTATACAAGACTTAAATGCCAAAGACAGCAGTAAAATCCAACATATAGATAGCCTTTGGGTGACCCCGGGTGAAGGCCCTAGCTTGAGCGGAATCATGCTTATTGAATCGCTCCAGCCCTTTACCGGAAATAACCCGAGGCTTAAAAGAGGCGATTTAGAATTGATGCCAAGAATACAATCCTATGTATTCCCCGAAGAAGAAGTCCTTAAATTTTATGTGGAGGCTTGGGATACCGAGCAATTTATGGGGGCCAACACAGGCTTTGCGCTTCGCGGCCTGGTAAAACATGCGGACAGCCAACAAGCCGTTCCCGAAGCCGCTTTTATTAAGCGCATGAACGCTTCTCCCTCCAAGCCTTTTATAGGTCAATTGCCCATTGCCAAGTTACTCCCGGGCTATTATGAATTGGAGATTCAAATCCTAGACAGTACAGGAACGCAAGTAGCCCAGCGCAAAAAACTGTTTTATCGCGACGGCTTAATGCCCGAATTAACCGAAGAAGAGTTGTCTAAATTGGTCATTGAAGGCTCTTTTGTAGAACATGTACAAGATTTAGACACCCTGCAAGAAATGGCCCGCTGTTTGGTGCCCATAAGCGAAGGAAGACAAAAGCAATTTGCCCAAAACATGGCCAAAAGCGAGGATACCCTTAAAATCAAACGCTTTTTGCTTGGCTTTTGGAATCAAAAAGACCCCAAAAACCCGGAGTTGGCTTGGTTAAAGCACAAACGTTTGGTAGCAGCCATGAACCAAGAGTTTGGCACGCATGCCATGAGAGGTTACGATACCGACAGAGGCCGTGTGTATTTGCAGTATGGCCCACCCAATGCTGTAAATAAGCGCTACAATGAGCCTTCTGCGTATCCCTACGAGATTTGGCAATACTATCAAATTGGAGCTCAAACCAATGTGCGTTTTGTCTTTTACAACCCCAACTCCATCGACAATGATTTTATCCTTATTCACTCCAATTGCCGCGGGGAAATCAACAACCGTCAATGGCAGATGTTTGTGCACAACCGCAACAACAGCTTTGGAGTAGATCAAAACGATGTCATGAACCACTACGGCAGTTGGAGCCGAGATTTGTTTGATCAGCCCCGATGAGCCAAGAGGAGCAAAAAACTGCCTCCCAAGGCATTGCAGTAGTTATTTTAAATTGGAACGGAGCGCATTGGCTCAAACAATTCCTGCCGGAGGTACTTAAGCACAGCCCTGCCCCACATCAAGTTTGGGTAGCCGATAATGGCAGCAGCGACGAAAGCCGTGCATTGCTTCAGGCTCAATTCCCGCAGGTACATACCTTATTCTTTGACCAAAATTTTGGATTTGCCGAAGGCTACAACAAAGCCATAGCCCAAATACCAAACGAACTGGTTTTGCTTTTGAACTCCGACGTAGCACCAAGCGCCCATTGGCTTAGCCCTCTGCAAAAAGCCATGGAAGATTTTCCGGATTGCGCGGCCTGCCAGCCCAAAGTGTTGGCCTATAAGGATCCCGAACGCTTTGAATATGCCGGAGCCTCAGGAGGATTTATAGATGCCCTAGGATACCCATTTTGCCGTGGCAGGCTATTTGACTCCTGCGAAATTGACCATGCACAATACCAAAACCCTATCCGTATTGCTTGGGCTACCGGATGTGCTCTTTTGGTGCGCCGTAAAGCCTATTTGGAGGCAGGAGGACTCGACCCGAGCTTTTTTGCCCATATGGAAGAAATCGATTTATGTTGGCGACTTCAAGCCCAAGGACATTGGTTGGCCGTAATTCCACAAAGTACCGTGTACCATGTTGGCGGAGGAACTCTTGACCAACTTAACCCACGCAAAACCTATTTGAATTTTAGAAATAACCTGCTGCTCCTTGCCAAAAATTTACCCGGCCTTAACCTATTTCCCATTCTACTAATGCGCATGATTTTGGATGGAGTGGCGGCACTTAAAATGCTTTTTGGACCAAAGGGCATGGCACAATTTCTGGCCGTTTTTAAAGCCCATATCCATTTTTACCTGCGCATTCCTCAAGTGCTAAGGGAGAGAAAAAAAATAAAGAAAAAAACAAATGCACCGCTAAGCCGGGTCTATCTGGTTTGGCGGTATTTTGTGAAAAAGCAACAAAAATTCAGTGAGCTAAACATGGAAGAGGCAGACTTAAACTGAGGCTTCATAACGATGTATAAGCCACCGAGCAGCAAGTAGATAGCCATCGACACCTAAACCATAGATTTGACCAATAACATGAGGAGCAAGCAAGCTTTGGTGCCTATAGACTTCCCGCTTGAACACATTTGAAATATGGATTTCGACGGCAGCACCTTCCCAAGCTTCCAAAGCATCGGCCAGGGCATAACTTTGATGCGCCAATGCCCCACCATTTATAATGAGGCACTCCGCCCCACTCGACTCCAAGAAATCAATCAATTGCCCCTCATGGTTGCTTTGAAAAAAAGTCCATTGAACCCTTGGGAATAGCGCGCGCAACTCTGACTCAACTTCTTGTAGGCTTTTATTTCCGTAAACCTCCGGTAGTCGCTTTCCCAGACGCCCAAGGTTTGGACCATTCACTACTGCAATTTCCATACGCCAAATTACGAAGAATTTATCTCCGAACAGGCCAAAAACGCCAAAGCCAATAAGCCTAAGCATAGCACAAAGGGAATCGCTAATTTTGCACTATGTCACAAAGCCACACCGCAAGGCTAAGCGCCTTCGAAGCTTGGTTGCTACTGGAGCAAGGACTGGCCGACCATTCGGTTAAAGCCTATGTGCAAGACGCTGCCAACTGGCTAAACTGGCTTGAATCCAACAACAACTCCCTAGACCAAGCCTCCGGAGCATCTCTGGAAGCATTTTTGGCCCACCTGCTCGACCTGGGCTTATCGAGCCGAACGCAGGCCCGTATGATATCCGGCATTCGTTCCTTTCATCGCTTTCTGCGGCTCAAAGAAGGCAAAACCTTGGACCCCACCGAGTATGTAGACATGCCCAAATTGGAGCGAAAACTACCCCAGGTGCTCGACACCTCGGAAATTGACGCCATGCTGCAGCAAATAGACCTGAGCAGCCCAGAAGGCGGCAGAAACAAAGCCATATTGGAACTTCTATACGGCTGTGGCTTAAGGGTTTCAGAATTAACCCGCCTAAAACGGGGCGATGTATTCTTTGACGAAGCCTTTTTGCGCGTCACCGGAAAGGGAAACAAAGAGCGACTGGTTCCTGCAAACGAAGGCGCCTTACACTCCTTAAGCACCTATCTAAACCACATCCGTGTGCATGTGCCGGTAAAACCCGAAGCCAAAGAGTTTGTCTTTCTAAACCGACGCGGTGGAACCTTAAGCCGGCAAATGGTCTTTATTACCATTAAAACACTGGCTGCCAAAGCAGGAATTCATAAAACCATTAGCCCACACAGCCTTAGGCATGCCTTTGCCACCCACCTCGTGGAGGGAGGCGCGGACCTCCGCATGGTACAAGCCATGCTGGGACATGCCTCCATTACAACGACCGAAATATATACCCACCTAGACCGAAGTTTCCTAAGCAAACAGCTCGAAAATTTTCACCCATGGAGTCACTAAACATTAAACCATGGGAATTTTGGATTGCCCAAAGCCGAGCCTATGTGGAGGCCTTGCTTAGCACCAAACTTTCCGAAAACCTTCGGTTCCATAACCTAAACCATACCCAAGAAGTAGTGCAAGCCGCCGACCGGCTGGCCGCAGCAGAAAAATTGCCTGAAGAAAAACGCGGCCTGCTGCTCCTTGCCGCTTGGTTTCACGATTGCGGCTATACCGAAAGTTATATTGGGCACGAGGAAATCAGCATGGATTTGGCCGACGCCTTCCTAAGCAACCTAAGCTTTCCGGACGCCCTCCGAAAACAAGTGCTCAAACTTATTGAAGCCACACGATACGGACACCGACCCAAAACCCGATTGGAGGCCTTGCTCATTGATGCCGACAGAGCCAATATGGGAACCCGAGACTTTTTGCAACGCGGCGAACTGCTTCGGTACGAATGGAAACACTACCTCCAAAAAACCTACCAACACGAAGACTGGCTATACAACCAACTTCAATACTTGGAGGAAACCAGTTTTCAAACCGAAAGTGCCGAAAAACTTTGGGGAGAGCAACGAAAAGAAAACCTACAAGCCCTTAAAGAAGCCTTAGGCCAATTGGGCAAGCCGGTTCGACCCAAAGTGCCCAAAAATATTGTGGTAAGGGAGTGGCTGCGCTATAGTTTGGGCGCCTACCTTTGGTCGGTAATCCTAGGCTGTGCCATTGGTTTAACCATGAACGTAGCGGTTTGGGGCAGCAGTCCTGAGGTAATGCTCAGCGGTCTGTTTGGAGGATTGGTCATTGGCCTTATGCTACGGGCCGGTGATAGAGCCTTTGACCGCTATGTACTCCGTAAATTCAGCTTTCCGGTGAGTCTGGCCCTTGGCTCCGTTTTGCTTATATTTTTGTTTGTAACCGCTGAGCTGGCCACTCTGGCCTTGTTTTCGTGGTGGGGCTATGGAGGCGAGGAAGAAATGAGTGCGCTATTTGAACCTAGTCTGCTGTTCGTATTGGCTTGGAACGCCTTTTTAATGAGCATTTTGCTCAACTTTATTAAGCTGGCCACTCGGATTGTAGGACCGCGGATTCTATGGAATTACGTGCGCGGAAAATACCACAAACCCACCGGAGAGGAGCGGATATTTATGTTCATTGACCTCAACTCCTCTACCCGCATGGCCGAAACCATGTCCATGGAAAAGTACCACGCGCTGTTGTCCACCTTTTTCTCCATGCTTTCTTCGCCCGTAGCACGTTATCGAGGCGAAATTTATCAATACGTGGGCGACGAAGCCGTAATTACCTGGAACATGCGCGAAGGCTTGCGCCGCGCCCGCTGCATTCGCTGCTATTTTCGCATTTTAAGGCAAATGGAAAAAAACCGGTCCCAATTCATTCGAAAATTTGGCTTTGTGCCTGATTTTAAGGTGGGAATACATGGAGGATGGGTCATCACCGGCGAAATTGGAAAAACCAAAACCGACATTGTGTTCCATGGCGATGTAATCAATACCACCGAAAGAATCTTGAACCAATGCGGCAGCTTGCAAAGCCGGGTCCTCATTTCTGAATACCTCATTCGCCGCATGGACCTCCCCGTCGACATTCAAGCTACTTTTGTTAAAACACTGCTTCTCAAAGGAAAAGAGAAAGAAATTGGGGTATATACCCTAGACCGCAGCCGACCCAAAAGCTCATGGGAATCAGAAATGCATTCTTGAGTATTGGCTTAATGGAGGATAAGTATTACTTTTGCATCCCATTGCCCGGGTGGTGAAACTGGTAGACACGCACGCTTGAGGGGCGTGTGTCGCAAGACGTGCAGGTTCAAGTCCTGTCCCGGGCACCAAATCAGACCGCATGCTTCCAACATGTGTTCTGATTTTTTTTGCCACTCCGTCCTCCTTTTTGATTTTTTGGTGGGATTTTTTGGGCGCCTATTCCTGCCCTTCCTACTACGCTTCGGTCTCCGGCCGTGCAGGGCTAGGCGGTACGTGGGCTCCTTATTAAGGGAGCCTACGCCCGCCAAGCCCTGCATGGCCGCATCCCTGCAGGGTAGCCGGTCGGTCAGGGGCGCGGGGTAAACTTCTGGTAAGTACCGTCGGGAAATAATACCCACAACAGCTCATCGCCGGAGGCTTTCTCCTTTGCTTCGGTGTCTTGATTCGGCACCAAATCCGGAGAACGGGTAAAATATACAGGCCCATCCTCACTATCCTTTAATGGGCTATTGGCGGCATTTTCCGGAATACTCGATGTTTGGGCATCCGGCATAAACTCAGAGTCCGGCGCTTGAGCCGGGGGAGCAGGCGCATGACCAGCTTCCGGCTGATCCAACCGAACCGATCGTTTCCAAGGACCTTTGCCCATAACCAGCCAATCGGCATCAATCTCCGGCCATTCCTGCAACACACCGGCCAAGAAATCCATTGAGGGCTGATTCCGGCCATTCAGCATATGCCCAATGCTGCTTCGACTTACACCGCTTCGTTCGGCCAAATCGGATTGACTTAAGTCAAAATGCTCCATTAAAAAAGCCAATCGGTCTTTAAACAGCTTCATGCTACAAATGTAGCACATAGCCGCAAGGATTCAAAATAAAGCCAAAAAAAGGCATAAAGCGCTTGTAATTGTTGAAGCAAAAACCCAATAGTGCTACATTTGTAGCACTATGACTAGTTCGTCAAAAGCAGATTAAACTCCTGCATTCGATAAATTACTCTAATGCATTAAATAGCAATTAATTAAAAGTAAATATTTAGCTACCATCCTTTTTTCTAAACAACCTCTATGGGTGGCAGCCCTAAGTCCACCAGTTCCCCATAGCAAAATAATGGCCTGAACATCTGACTTAGGACGCTCAGCGAAAGCTGCTAGCCCTTTATTCATTGCCTGCTTTTTTCACGCTAGAGACAGGCAAAGGGGTTCACTTTAGATGAGTGCAAGATGCTGTGAAAGCCTCCCGTCTTGGCAAGCTGGCTTTTAGCCATTGCATCCTCAAACCCTTGCTGTACGTAGCTTTTTGTATTTACGCTACAAATGTAGCATAAGGCCTACTTGCATGCTACAAATGTAGCGCAAAGGATATGCATAGGCTTGCGTATATTTGAAATATGAAAGCATGGCTTGCACTAACTATATCTATTCTTTTCTCTGTCAACCTATTGGCTCAACTACATCCTTACGATACAAGGGCAGATGAGGTGGACATCAGTCATTACGATCTGGCCTTGGATTTTAGATCCATGGATCAATCTTTAATCTATGGAGCAGCCACCCTGTATTTTGCACCGGTCTCTGCCCCACTCGATTCCTTGGTTCTGGATTTGAAAGGGTTAACGGTAGACTCGGTAGTTCGCCAGGGTCAATTGCTTTCCTTTGTGCAACAAGGCGAGTTTTTGGCCATAGATTTGCCGGGAGTGGTTTCGGGTCCGGACAGCCTCACCGTGTATTATGGAGGAACGCCCATGCAAGACCCTTCCTTTGGCGGTTTTTATTTTGATCAAGGCTTTGCCTTTAATGTTGGGGTTTCGCTCACTCAAATTCCCCACAATTATGGAAGGGTTTGGTTTCCTTGTTTGGATTATTTTATTGATCGCGCCACTTACGATTACCGTTTAACCCTTCCTGCCCAAAAGTTTGCCACTGCCGGAGGTATTTTGCAGGCCGATTCTCTGTTGCCCTCCGGAGATCGATACATGCATTACCGTAGCCTGCACGACTATCCAACGTATTTGGCTTCGGTGGCTGTGGGCGATTTTGTTACCCTAGAGGACACCATACTGAGTCAAACCGGAGCTGTAATTCCTATAGTTTTGGCGGCACGCCCTCAAGACACGGCTAGTTTTAGAACCGCCGCTCAAAATCTAAAACAGGCCTTTCACTTATTCGAAGCATCTTTTGGCGATTTTAGATTCAGCAAAGTGGGCTACAGTTTGGTGCCCATGACCGGAGGAGCCATGGAGCATGCCGAGAATATTGCCTACCCTATTCTTTTGGCCCAATCGGGTTTGTTGTATCAGGATGTGCTGGTGCACGAGCTCAGCCATAGTTGGTGGGGCAATTTGGCCACCTGCCGCACCGCTGAAGATATGTGGCTAAACGAGGGCATGGCAGTTTTTTCGGAGTGGCGGTTTAATGAACTCTTTTATGGTCGAAATAGGTATATGGAGCTGTATCGAACGGCTCATAAAGACCTATTGCAAAATGCCCATTTCGATGATCAAGGCTTTTGGCCTTTATCAGGGGTGCCTCAACAGCATACCTACAGCAACACTACCTATTCCAAGGGGGCTGATTTTGTTCATTCGCTCCGCAGTTACTTGGGAGATAACCTATTCTTTCAAGGGTTAAGGCAAGCCTTAGCAGCCACCGCCTGGCAGGATTGGGATGCCCAAGACTTTATGCTGGCCTTGGAGCAGGCTACCGGAGCTTCACTGCAAGATTTTTTTCAGGATTGGATTTATGAGGGCGGTTGGCCTTTGGTATTGCCCCATCGGTGGACCGAAGTACCCGGTCAAGCCGGCAGTTGGACCATAGAATTGCAGCAGTTTACCCGAGGAAGACAGCATTTTTGCAGCAATGTTCCTTTAGAACTCACCTTTTTTGACGCCCAAGGCGCAACCGAAACCCAAACGGTTATGGTTTCGGGTGAAACCGATTCGGTGGTGGTGCAGCTGAATTTAGAGCCGGTGTGGGTCATAGGCAATCTAAACGAGGCTCTAAGCTTTGCGGAGACCCAAGTAGACACCGTATTGAGTGGAAGCGGAACCAAACCATTGAGCTACGCCAATTGGCGGTTGGATTTACCCGCCGGAAACAGCCAAAACTATCGGGTCATAGCCTCCCAACGTTGGACCGAACCCGGAGGCTGGAAAAGTCAATATCAACTGAATCCACAGAGGCATTGGGCCTTGTATGTTCCGGATGGCCTGCCGAATGGCACTACCGCCCAACTATACTATAATGGGCGACTGGTAGGAAACAATGGTCGTTTAGACAACGAGCTTATTGTAGCCGGAGAAGACAGCTTGGTATTGTTGTATAGAGCCACAAGAACCCAATCTTGGGAAGTAATTAGCGACGATCCCAACCGTTGCCAGCACCTGCCCGGTCCTTCGCTCAGCGATAAGATTGGCGTTTTTGAGCTAAGCAATCCCCAAAGCGGTGAATACGTATTGGCCCGCAGAGTTACCACGGGTTTACCTACCGAAGCGCAAGATCAAGGCATGTTGTGGTACCCCAATCCACTCATGCCGAATGAGCCCCTACGTGCCAAAGGCAGCTGTTTAACCGAAAGCTCGGAGCTTTGGATAACCGATATTCAAGGCCGGAAGGCCGGGAGACTAGAGCAGATAAGCCCGGACAGCTATCGAATTGTACCCAAACCCTTACCCGGGGTGTATGTATTGCAGGGAAGGACAGGTAGCTGTTCCATTGGGAAGACCAAACTGCATATTATACCTTAAACCCGGCCCAGGGACCGGTACGGAAAGCCCCCGGAAGCTAAACGCCCGGCATGCGGAAGACCGGGCGTGGCGCGCAGCAAACGCCCCGGGCGACCTTGCATGCCGGAGCTTTTAGCAACGGGGCTTGGAGGGAGGGCCCGGTGCTTGCAGGGCCACCCATTAAATACATCAATAAAATGTACTTTTGAATATGCTTTTAGCAAAGGTGGCATGGTGGTTATTTTTTGCGGCGCACATTTGCGTGTTGTTGTATGGTGGAGATTTGCTGCGTTTATTTACCGGAGGCGTTTTGGCACCGCTATTGGCCTTTGCGTTTTGGAAGGATGGATTAAAAAAGCAAAAGCTTCTTTTGGCGGCTTTGTTTTTTGTTTGGTTGGGCGATTTGGGTTTGCTGATGGGCGAAGGTTTGGCACAGGATATAGCTGTAGGCTTTTATTTTTTAATGCATTTGGTGTTTACCGGAAAGTTTTTTGCTGATTTTCAGCAGGTTCGAAAGCCTAAAATTCCTATTGGAAGTATGGTGGTTTGGATGGCCATGATTTCGGTGTTGATTGTCGGTAGTAGGATGTGCATGGCTCAGCAGCCTTGGGTAATGCATATGCTGATTGTATTGTATGGCGTGATGCTCATCACCAATTTCAGCATTAGCTTGTCGGTAACCTTGCAACGTGAATCGATTTCCTATTTTTTGCAGATGTCCGGGTACTTCATGATTCTGCTAAGCGATATGTACTTCTCTACCAGCAAGTTTTGTGGAAGTCTTCCCTATCCATTGGTGTTGGGTTCCGTGCTTTACTTTCCCGGATTGTTTATGTTGTACCGGAGTCGTTTGTGGTTGGAGCAAGCTGCGGAAGATTAAGTTACGGCATCCTTAAATTCAGAGGTGGTGTGGAAGGTGAGTGCCGGGTAGTCTTGGCGGGCCATATCGAGTAAAAAGGCTGAGGGAGCGAGGAAGACCGGGTTGTCGTCTTTGTCGTAGGCAATGTTGTCGGCCTTTCTGCGCAAAAAGGTTTGGAGTTGCTCGTTGTCGGAGCTGGTCATCCAACAGGCTTTGTAGAAGTTCATGGCCTGGAAACGGCAAGCGGCCTTGTATTCATGTTCCAGGCGGTATTGAATCACTTCAAATTGAAGTTCACCCACGGTACCTACCACTTTTCTATTTCCGGGTTGAAGTCGAAACAATTGCGCTACCCCTTCGTCGGTGAGTTGTTCAATCCCTTTTTCGAGCTGTTTGCTTTTCATGGGATCGGTATTGATGAGCTCTTTAAAGATTTCGGGGCTAAAGCTGGGAATTCCTTTAAAAAAGAAGGGCTCGCCTTGGGTGAGGGTATCTCCAATTTTAAAATTTCCGGCATCGTAAAGGCCAATCACATCGCCAGGGTAAGCCTCTTCAATTACCGACTTATCCTGAGCCATAAAACTGGTGGGATTGCTAAATCGGAGTTGTTTGTTGAGCCGCACATGATGGTAAAAAGTATTGCGGGAGAAGACGCCGGAAACGATGCGCAAAAAAGCAATGCGGTCGCGGTGTCTGGGGTCAAGGTTGGCGTGTATTTTAAAAATAAAGCCTGAAAAATGGTTTTGATCGGGATGGACGAAGCCTTCGGTGGTGGGTCGTCCTAAGGGATTGGGGGAAATTTCAATAAAAGTATCGAGCAGTTCCTTTACGCCAAAATTATTTACGGCAGAGCCAAAAAACACGGGAGCTAATTCGCCTTTCAAATAGGCCTCTCGGTCAAAAGGGTCGTAAACGCCTTGGAGGAGCTGTTCGTCTTCGCGCAGTTGATTGGCGTCGTCTTCGCCCAAGACCTCATTCAACTCCGGTTTATTGAGGTCATCGAAGCGCAGGACTTGATCTTCGATTTTGGTTTTATTGGCCGAAAAAAGATTCAGCTCCTTCTTGTATAAATTATAAACCCCTTTAAATCGAGGCCCCATATTGATAGGCCAAGTTAGGGGTTGCACCTGAATGCTGAGTTTGTCTTCGAGCTCATCGAGCAAATCGTAGGGGTCTTTTCCTTCGCGGTCGAGTTTATTAACGAAAATAATAACAGGCGTATCGCGCATGCGGCAAACCTCCATTAAGCGTTCGGTTTGTGCCTCTACGCCGTTGGCGGCATCGATAACCAGAATTACGCTGTCAACTGCGGTTAAGGTGCGGTAGGTGTCTTCGGCAAAGTCTTTGTGGCCGGGGGTATCGAGCAGGTTAATTTTGGTTTGGCGGTATTCGAATCCCATAACGGAGGTAGCCACGGAAATGCCCCTTTGTTTTTCGATTTCCATGAAGTCAGAAGCGGCCGTTTTGGTGATTTTGTTGCTTTTTACGGCTCCAGCGGTTTGTATAGCCCCTCCAAAGAGCAAGAATTTTTCGGTGAGGGTAGTTTTACCGGCATCGGGGTGACTAATGATGGCAAAGGTTCTGCGACGTTTGATCTCCTCGGTTTGTTTCATGGGCACAAATATAGCCAGGCAATTAAAGATGTAGGTGTGCTGCAGCGTCCGGTCCCAAATTAAACACCAAATCTAAGGCACAGGCTTGGGGCATAAAGCCGAGTTTGTGTTGAAAGGGTTGAGGATAAGGCTCCAGTTTGGTGTTAAAGGCTGTTATTGAAAGTCGGTCATTTTGATTTAGGGGGCTATGGTCCCAGACCGGTTGAGGGAAGCCCATCCTTCCGGCGGTCCACCCTATGAGCGATTGATTTAAGTCCAACAGTCGTTCTGTTTTGAGTGACCAAAGGTTTTCCAACTCCTCAAAAAACCATTCGAAGTATGGACTTTTGCCGTAATTGCTTCTTACAGCCATCAAAAAATCATTGCAACGCGGCTGACTCCAATCTACAAACAATTCGTTGTAGGGTGTTCCCTGTCGTTTGTTTTTAAGGGGTAAGCTAAAACACTGCCAACCTTCGGGGCCTGGCATGCGAAAGCGGTGGTACCAACCGCGTTTAGGGAAAGGTGCTTGAGCAGCCAAGGCCGGTCTATTGGCCTGCTGCCAAGCCTGCCACCAAGCAGCTTGTGGAAACAAGAGTGGTTCTGCCCAAAAGACTTGGCTCATTCGGGAAGATAAAAGAAACGATCGGTGCGTAGTTGTTTGATAAAATTACCGCGCACATCGCCATCAAAAGACAGCACTACCAAGAAGGGCGTTCCTACAATATGGTCTTCGGGCACCGGCCCCCAATACCTGCTATCCAGAGAGTTGCAACGGTTGTCACCCATTGCCCAATAGTAGTTTTGGGTAAACGTGTAGGTATCGGCAACTGCTCCATCAATGTATACTTTTCCGTTCTTTACTTCCAAAGATCGGCCTTCGTAAGCGCGAATGATACGCTCATAAAAAGGCAAACTATCGAGGGATAAAGAAACGGTCATTCCTTCCGCGGGAATGGTGTAGGGCTGAAATTCATCGATGCTGTTGTTGAAGCCGGGATGGTTTGGCCAAAGGGACCTATCGTGGACGGGTTGGTCCACATACATCACTACGGAATCCACACCTGGAGTGGTTCTCAAAACCTCTACCTGTTTTTGGTTTAGGTTCAAAATACCATTACCTGCCAAACGTTGGTCTTCCATGGAGAAATAGAATTCCTTTAGTGCTTCTTTGGTTTTGGTGCTTAGGTTGGTAGAAGGATAGACTCTATAAAAGTGACTAATCATTTCGGGGTTTTCGCCCGGAGCTCCATTGATGTAGACTTGACCGTTTCGCATTTCGAATACATCGCCGGGTCCTGCTACACAACGCTTCACAAAATTCTCGCGCTTATCAACAGGCAAAGCCCTAAGCTCAAATTGTTGGGTAAAGGCTTTTCGGGTAACCGACAGGGCAGTTTCCCATTGTTGCTTGGTGGTTGCTGCCGGAGGAACACCTTGTTGCATAAGCCACTCATCGGCATTATCGTACACAAAATTGTAGTAACTAAAGGCCTTCATTTCTTCGTCCACAATCATGGTGTCGTTTACCGGGAAGTTAAACACAATGATGTCGTTGCGTTCTACCTTAGAAAAACCGGGCAACCTCATTTGGGGCACTTTCCACCATTCCAAAAAAGAAGGCGTAGTTCCCAAAAAAGGTAAGGTATTGTGTACAAAAGGAAAACTCAAAGGCGTTTGAGGAACTTTAGCACCATAGTGAAACTTAGAAACCACCAAAAAATCACCGGTAAGCAATTCATCTTCCATGGAAGAAGAAGGAATTCTGTAGGGTTCGGCCACATATACTTTAATTAATGAAGCGGCTACCACGGCAAACAAGATGGATTCGGTCCACTCTTGCGCTTTGGTTCTTTTTGAGGGCAATTGATCTACGGGAACATAGGCTTTGGAATCGTCCATGGCCCATTTCGGGATAGCATAGGGATAGGTTAAGCAAAGCTTCCATAAGCTTTTGGAGTCATTCACCCCTTGACTTTTGAAAAAAGCCACCACCATACCAAAAAAAGTGATAAGGTTTAGGCCCGGAGCCGGCAAAGAAATTACCCAATACCAGGGCTTACCGGTGAGTTTCAAAAATAGCAGGTAATTGTAAACGGGTACCAAGGCCTTCCAACCTTCTTGGCCTGCCTTTTGGAAAAACTTATACAATCCAAAATGGACCGGGATAAGGGTGATTAAAAAAAGGGTGAAAAATCCCATGCAGTTAAATTTGAGCTACAAATCTACACAATCCAACGGTTAAGCACGGGTTGAGGGCTCATCCAAAGGCACCACCTCCAAAACAAAGCCTCTGTAGCCGGTAACCTTAACCGGGCATTTGGAGTCAAGCCAGCCAGTGAGCGAAACTGCTTCGTAGGAATCGCCCTCTAAAAGAATCGTACCGCCGGGCCTCATTGGGGTTTCAGTCTGAGCAGACTTACCCACCAAAAATTGAGGATTCCAGTTACCGTGGGCCGTATAGCCTTCTTCTTTGCGTTGGACAGAAGCCACCTCTACCCTACGGAACAGCGCGCTTCCAATTAATTTATAGCCTAAAAGTAAAGCAATACCGGTACTTGCAAAAAAAGCGATTCCCACCATAACCACACCGTAGACCACCTCATTCAAATCAGGCATGGGAAACGCATAGTCCTTGGACTCCACCGTACCGGAGACAGCCAAGACCAGAGAAGTTAAAGTACATAAGCCTCCGATAACGCCCGCCACCCCAAATCCGGGAATAACAAAAATCTCAAGAGCAATTAAAATTAGTCCTACTAAAAACAAGAGAATTTCCCAGCTTTCGGCCAGTCCCTCCAAATAATTTGGAATGAAATAGAGCACCGCGGCACCTAAAGCGGCAGCTCCGGCCAAACCTACTCCCGGAGTTTGAAGTTCAAAAATAAGACCCAGAAAAATAATAGTTACCAAAATCCCGGAAACTGCAGGACGCATAAAAAATCGCACCACCGAACTTAGGGTAGATTCCTGATAGCTTTTTTGAATAGCCCCTTGAAGCCCATAATGATTCAGGATATCCTCTACTGTTTGAAACGTTCCTTCGGAAAAGCCTACATCCAATGCTTCAGAGCTGGTGAGAGACACCACCTTTCCTGAGTCATTTACACCGGGGACTACTACAGATCCATCGACCATAGCTTCAGCAATGTTTGGATTTCGTCCGTTTCGTTCGGCGGTTTCCCGCATTTTGGCACGCATAAAAGACTGGTACTTTTCATCTACTTTTTCGCCATCGGGTCCAACCACCGTAGCTGCCCCCATGGTTGCTCCGGGGCGCATAAAAATAGAATCACAAGCTAGGGCAATAAAAGCACCTGCCGAAGCCGCGTTGTTTTTAACAAATACCCAAACCGGAGTAGAATGACTCAAGAGTGCAGTTCGAATTTCGTCGGCCGCATCTACAGCCCCTCCGTAAGTATCCATTTCCACCAAAACCAAATCAGCGCCCCAAGCTTTAGATTCTTCCAAAGCCATTTCGGTGAGCTTAGCAGCGGGTGCTGCGATTTCCTCTTCTATAGAAAAGCGGAATACTTTTTTATACTCAGGGGAAGTAGCTTCTTGGGTTTGTTGAGCAAAAGCAAAGGAAAGAGGCAGTACAAAGCTACCAATCAAGCAAATGCCGAAGCGGTTCATGGATTTTCCCATTCGTAGCCAAAATTTGTCCCTCATAAAGCCAGTCTTTATCGGATTGAATTCCGGAGACCCTACCTCCGGCCATTTCTACAATATACGCACCGGCAGCCACATCCCAAGGGCTTAAGCCAATTTCGTAAAAGCCTTCGTAAATTCCTTTGGCTGTCCATGCCAAATCAATGGCTGCACTTCCATAGCGTCTAAGACCTCGGGTATTCCGCATAAGTTTTGGAACCCATTCCGCAATATGTTCGGCATCTTCGGTATTTTTCACGGGGAAACCGGTCGCAATCAAGCTCTGGTTTAGGCTTTCCTTACTACTCACCTTTAAGGTTTCCCCATTCATCCGTGCCGCCTCACCTTGCCAAGCTTCAAATAGTTCTCCGCTTAAGGGTTCCAAAATAAGACCGGCAACTATGTTTCCACCCTTTACCATGGCCAGGCTTATGGCAAAATGGGGTAATCCATGAATGAAATTGGTAGTTCCATCTAAGGGATCTAAAATCCAATAATCCCCTCCTCCCCTTCTTTGGTCGCCTTGTTCTTCGCCCCACATGGCAAATTCCGGCGCAATTTTAGCTAATGCTTTGGTAAGCATGGCCTCGGTTTCCCTGTCCACATAGCTAACCAAGTCGTGCGTTCCCTTATACTCCACCCTTTGTCTGTCGAAACTCTGAAAGGCATCCACCAAATACCTTCCTGCGGCATGAAGTTCCGTCCGTACCCTTTGCTGAAAATCGGAATCCCAGCCTACAGCTTTTGCAACCATGGACTAAGTTTTCGAATAAAAACAATGCCCAGTAAACCGGCGGCAAAAAGAAGCGCACCTATCAATTCTGCTTGGGTAAGGGTAATTCCCAACAACTGCATTTCTGAATTGACACGAATCTGTTCAATGGCAAAACGCTCCAAACCATTGAGCATTAAGTACCACATAAAAATTTGCCCCGGAACGCTCCATCGTTTTCGACCCAGCCACAAAACCAAAAAGATCAGCAGACCCATAATGGTTTCATATACCATGGTTGGAAAAACAGGCATAGGCAAGCGGCTGCAATAGGTCATTTCTGTTCCTTGGCATTCAGGCATAGGAATTCCTTCCCTGTTTACATTATGAGGGAAATCAAAGGCAAACAACCAATCCGGCAAAAAAGATAAGGCCTGAGGCTTAGGATAATAGGCATGATTTACCTCCTGAGGGCTTTCAGCAAAATATCGATATACTCCATCCTGGCGAATGTCTGATGCAAAATCCTCTTTAGGAACCGTAACATAGCTTCGGTCCTCGGTGATTCGATAAGCGGAGTTCACAATGCCCCAATCGCCATCGCCTGATAATCCACAGCCAATGCGTCCTAAAGCGTAGGCCAAAATAAGTCCGGGGGCCACCGCATCGGCAATATGAATGAGCTTTAGCTTCTGGCGTCTGGCAAACCACCAAACACCCAAAAAGCCGCCAATAAGACCACCATAAAAAGTTAAGCCGGAAGCAGAAATCAAGTTTCCTATGGGATCTTGAAGAAACTGATCGAAATACTCCAACTGGTGAAAAATTTTTGCCCCCAAGAGACCGGAAATAGCTGCAGCAATGGTGATGCTACCGGTCATTTCGTAGGGACGCAACAAAACCTTCTTTTTTTCAGGCTTGGGTAAGGCCTTTTTCTGTTTGTCGTGGTACCTTAAAAAGGCAAAAAGGGCTCCTCCTAACAAGCCGCCAATTAAGCTGCCTTGGGTGCTAAGCAAATAAGCTTGGGGATTGATTCGAAACACATCGGCATCCATAAAAGCCCCAACCAATTTAAGTCCCAAAACAAAGCCTAAAGCAAACTGCCCGGCCAATTCACCCGGAGATGCGGGTTTTCCGACCTCAATTTCTAAGGTTTTACCTTGCACCAAGCCAAGCGACTCCTTCCGCTTTAGCTCTTTCATTAAGACCCAAGCGGCAGCGATAAAACTCAAGGCCACAAGCGTGCCAAAAGAAGGAGGAAACTCCAAACTTAGTTCAGTGCCAAACAGGTAGTTGATTAAATAATTTAATGTTGGAAACATAAGATTAGGGTTGTACGAGTCGGTGTTTAAGACCCGCCGGTATATTATCTGCAGTTATGATGGGCTTGGTAAGCACCCAGCCCTGTTCCGGATCTATTTTGTCCAGCTTAACGGTTTCGGTTTCGTTGGCAAATTCGGGGTCATAGGCTTTAACTACCCGAATGTAATTGTCGGTGTAGCCCAACATGTGCTGATCTTGCCCCTGATGTTCCCAAAGGACCTCCCGTTGAGAGCCCAAATGTTTTTGGTAATGCGCCTCCTGCATCTTATCCGACAAAATACGCAGACGCTTATTGCGTTCTTTTCGCACCTTAAGGGGTACCGAGCCGGAAAGCCTTAAAGCCGTAGTGTTCGGGCGCTCTGAATAAGTAAACACATGCAAATAGGAAATCTCTAAAGATTGCAAAAAAGCATAGGTTTCTTCGAAAAGCGCTTCGGTTTCTCCGGGAAAGCCTACAATAACATCTACACCTATAGATGCATGAGGCATGAGTGCCTTAATTTTGGCAACTCGATTGGCATAGAGTTCGGTTCTGTACCTGCGACGCATGGCTTTGAGCAGACTGTCCGACCCGCTTTGTAGCGGAATGTGAAAATGCGGTTGAAACACCTTACTTGCTGCAACTCGCTCAATAATTTCCGTACTAAGCAAATTGGGCTCAATGCTGCTTATACGTATTCTAGGCATGCCCGGCTCTTGATCAAGAGCTTTTACCAACTCACTAAAAGTTTCTCCATTAGACTTACCAAAATCACCAATATTGACCCCTGTAAGTACAAGTTCGGCAGCACCTTTTTCTTTGGCTGTTTTTGCCTGTTCTAAAACCTCAGCAATGCTTGGATTCCTGCTTCGTCCACGAGCCAAAGGAATGGTACAAAAGGAGCAAAAATAATCGCAACCGTCCTGCACCTTTAAAAAAGTACGGGTGCGATCGCCATAAGAAAAGCCATGGTGAAATTGCCGGGTTTCTTTAATATGCACCCGTGCAATGCTGGCTTTTTCTTGCCTATCCGGCAAATCGTTTAAAAATGAGAGCGCATTGAACTTTTCACGGGCACCCAATACCAGGTTAACTCCCGGAATTTCAGCAATTTCCTCCGGCTTTAATTGAGCATAACAGCCCACCACTACTATTTTGGCCTCTGGATTCATCCGTTTGGCCTCCGCTACTACCTTTTTGCATTTGCGGTCCGCATGGTCTGTAACCGAACAAGTATTGATCACATAGACATCGGCACCTTGTTCAAAGTCAACCCTTTGAATTCCTGCTTCCTCCAATTGCCTTGCAATGGTAGAGGTTTCCGCGAAATTGAGCTTACAGCCCAAGGTATAATATGCAGCCGTTTGCATGGCTCAAAATTAAGCATAATTACCGGGCAGCCGCACGCACTACTTGGCTCATTTGCATTAGTAGAGCCTCTGCTAAACGCTGCGGCATTTCTAAAGGAAGCAAATGCCCTCCCGTAAAGCGCAGGCAACGATTCGGCCATGGAAGCATGCGCTCATTAAAAACAGACATGTCTATTAAGGGATCTTGATTGCCTTGAAAAAAGCACCAAGGAACCTTGGTATTGGCCAAAACTTCCCAATACGGTGACCTATCTCTAAGTCCATGGAGTACGGAAATCAAAAAGTCAGGTTCAATGGAAGCCCAATGGTTTCTGAACTCCTCCAACACTTCTGGTGGTGTATCCTTAGGCAAAGATGAAAAGAGCAATTGCTCAAACTCTTTAAAATACAGTGCCGGTTTTTGCTGAAGCAAGGCAATGGTTCGGTTTCGGTTGTGTCTGCGCAATGCATCGTCGGCTTCAGCGGTGCTGTTGATGGCCAAAACACTATGTAGCTTTTCAGGACATAAGTCCAACAATTCAAAGGCCACATAAGCTCCCATGGAGTGGCCGGCTACATGCCATTTTTCTTCGGCCAAAAACCAATCCTGCCCCATTAGCCATTCGGCCATTTCTAAAGGCCCAAAGGAAGTGCTTTTAGGCGAAGCTTCTCCACCAAATCCGGGAAAATCAACGGTTTGCACATGGATAGAAGACTCCAAATAGGGTTTCATGCCATTCCACATACCCGACCATTCGTTTAAGCCATGAAGGAGAAGTAGTTTTTCCATGCCCCGCAAAAGTAGGATTTTTAGCTCCCGGGGCAGAAATCTCTATTTTTAGCCTGTGAATTTTCTTGGACATGCTTGGTTAAGCGGTAATTATTCCGCCAACATTCAATTGGGCAATATGATGGGAGACTTTTTAGAGAACCCCAAAGTACCCGATTGGAATTCCGAAATGATACAGGGCTTGGCCATGCACCGACACATCGACCAATATACCGACAGCCATCCATGCATTCGTGAAATTCGAGCCATTTTCTTTCCTCGCATTCGTCATTATTCCGGAGTTATTGCAGATGTACTGCTCGACCACTATTTAGGCAAGCATTGGAGCCTTTTTCATCATCAAGCACTTGAAACGTTTTGCCAAAATTTTCATGAAACGCTTGAGCAGGAAGAGCAGGCATTTACCCCGGCTTTTCAGCGAGTCTTTGGCTATATGAAATCTCAGGCTTGGCTTGAAAGGTATGGCGAAAAAAGATATATGGCTCAAACCATACATCGATTTCAACTGCGCCGCCCCAACTTTAATGCCCCGGAGCAAACCATTGAACTTTGGCTGAAGCATTACCCCGCTATAGAACGCTTAAGTTTGGAGTTTTTACCGGATGTAGCACATGAAATGAAAAGTCACTTCCCGATCACAAGCTTGGAACAATAGCAGTTTAAGTGAAGAAACAGCCAAAAATTAAACCCCATAGGCCGTGCAAACCCCAAATGAATTAAGTCTTGCGGTTTTACCCTTTCGCAGCGGTGAGAAGGATTCCAAAACGCAATTGTTTGCCGATGGAATCACAGAGGAGCTCATACATTATTTGGCTCAAATTTCTTCCTTGAAAGTTAGCTCAAGAACTTCCTCCTTTTACTACCAGCATAAAGCGCTCCCGGCCAACCATATTGCCGGAAAACTCAAGGTCCGATTGCTTATTGAAGGAAGCATCTATTGGAGAAATGGAGGAATCAAAATGCAACTGCACATGGTTGATGCAGTTCAAGACCAACTGCTATGGTCAAGCTCTTGGCAGGTGGAGAATGAGGAGTTTTTGGCCATTCAAGAAGATATTTTTCAAGAGGTGGCAGAAAAAGTCCGAGAACAATTGGGGCATTTTGAAGTGCCCTTAGGCCCACAAAAAAGCAAACCACTTACTTGGGATGCCTATACGCTTTACTTAAAAGGAAAATCTTCGTTCAGATTATGGAACCCGGAAGCCGCCTCTAAGGCAATAACCTACTACAACCAAGCTTTGGAGGTAGACCCAAATCATGTAGCTTCTATGCTAGGCAAAGCCGATGCCCTAAGCTTTTTAGGAACCACAGGTCAAATGGACTATTCTGAATCTTGGGAGCTCACAGAGGGCTTGGTTAGAGAGGCTTTGTTGATTCAAGCAGATGCCCTGGGAGCACACTACCTTTTGGCAAACCATGCCTTTTTCTTGACGGGAAATTTCAGTCGTGCGTATGCCTACACCCAAGCTTCGCTGGAAAAACATCCCAACCACCCCGAAAGTTTGCACTTTTTGATCTTCTTACTCCTAGTATCGGGTCGCGCGCAAGAAGCCGAAAAACCCCTTGAAAAAGTAAAATCTATTGACCCTTTTTCTTCTGAAACCTTATTTTTTGAAGCTTACCTTTATTATATGCAAGGTCAATTTAAGCTTGCCCTGCACTTATTGAACGAATTGTTGGCCATTTTTCCGGAAAATGTACCTGCTGTTTCAATTAAGGCCTATGCTTTGTTAAAGTTACAGCGGTTTCAAGAGGCAATTTCTTGTTTTGACAAGCTTCCAGAACCACTTGTCGTGGATCAAGACAGGGAGGGAATAGCTTTATTGGCCGCTATCGGAAAAAAAGAAATACATGGCTCCTCCAATAAAATTAAAGAATGGGAGGCTTTGGCGGATCGCCCGGAAGGGTTTCGTGCCCATTCATTTTTACCCTTTATCTATGCCGCCTTAGGAGAAGAAACAAAACTCCTAAAATGGATTCGTGACCAAAAAGAACAACCTAGGTTCTTAAGCATGATGCAAATCAACGACCCTTTGGTAGCCCCGTTCCAAGATCACCCTGAAATCCTTAGCTTGGTAAATACTTGGTTTAAACGCCCCAATTCCAAACCACCTGCTAACCCTGCCCCCTTGTTGGATGAAAATCAAACAGAAAGTTACAGCAAGGCCTTGACCCGGGCATTGGAAGAGGAACAGATATGGTTGGATCCCAACTTAAGCTTGAAAAACCTGGCTGCAAAACTGGAGCTGCATCCCAATAAGTTGTCTTGGTTAATCAACTCCAATTTTGGTCAAAACTATAACCGCTTAATAAACGGCTACAGGGTTAGGGAGTTTCAAAAACAGGTGCTTGACTCAAATACTTCAAAATTTAGTTTCCTAGGCCTGGCTTATGCTTCCGGCTTTAACTCCAAAACCTCTTTTCATAATGCGTTTAAACAGCTTACCGGCTTAAGCCCGGGGGATTGGATGAAGCTAAATACCTAAAAATAGACCCGAATTACATTTCCGTACTCATTCGCTGAGATTCCGAACCCTCAGGGAGCCGGCATAACCTAGGTTTGTCCTCGAATTAAAACCTACATGTTATGCTCGAAATCGAAATGAAAGCCATTCGCCTTACAGGATACGGAAATCACAAAAACCTTAAAGTCGAAAAAATCCCTAGGCCACAGGTTAAAAAGGATGAGCTCCTAATTCGTGTGATGGCAAGCCCATTTACACGTGCCGATGTGCACATGATGTCCGGCAAGCCCTGGGTAAGCAGATTATTTACCGGCCTATTCGCTCCCAAACACAAAACTCCCGGTACCGGATTTTCCGGAATAGTGGAACAGGTTGGCGAAGATGTCCAACAATTTAGTCCGGGCGATGAGGTCTTTGGGGAAACAACTTTAGGCTTTGGAGCCATGGCTGAATACCTTTGCATTCCCGAAAATACGCTTGTATTTAAAAAACCGAAGGACTTGGCCCATCAAGCGGCCGCTTGTTTTGGTGACGGACCATTAACGGCTTGGAATTTCCTTACCCGGCTTACTCAGATTGTGCCGGGTCAAAAGGTACTTATTTTGGGGGCTTCCGGCTCGGTTGGCTCAGCAGCTGTGCAGCTTGCTCGTCACCTTGGTGCAGTGGTCACCGCCGTTTGTAGTGAAAAAAACCATGGCTGGGTAAAAGGTATCGGTGCCCACCGGGTCATCGATTATAGGGTCGAAAATCCCTTCTCCGAAACGGAAGCTTACGATCTCGTTTTTGATGCTATTGGTGTGGGCAGTTTTAAGCAAACTAAGCCCTGTCTAACTCCTAAAGGCATCTACTTAACCCCTGTTTTTTCTTTTGCTGTACTTTGCCAAAGTTTGTTCAACAAGCGGATTCGATTTGCCGCCACCGGCTTGAATAAAAAAGAGTTGTTGAAGCAAATGATGATGGCTTTGATCGATTTGCAGCAATCCGGGGGCTTGCAACTAATTATGGACACCCAATATACCCCGGAATCCATACAAGACGCTCACCGACATGTGGCCGGCGGTCACAAAAAGGGAAATGTTGTTGTCCACTTTTAATCAATATTTTCAACTATGAATTTACAAAAGAAGACCATTCAAGGTTCAGGTGGCATTGCCTATCTGCTCATTTTCATAAGTGGTTTCTACGCCAATTTTGTTGTTCTGGAGCCCCTTCGTAGCCTGGGTTCAGAGCTGACTTGGCAACAGCTGCTTGAGCAAAAGCAAGACTTGACCCGGGGGGCATTAGCATTCTTGCTCATGCTGCTGGCCGATGCTTGGCTGATTTTTGTTTTCTACCGGCTAAGCCATAAAGCTACATGCTTTACCTGGTTTATGGCCGCCATGCGGGCAGCCCATGTACTTTTCTTTGCCATAGCATTGCTGCAGTTTGCTGCATTTTGTGCAACCTTACAAGATGCATCACAAAATCAACAGTTGGTAGAGTCCTGGAAGGTATTTATTCGCGGTTTTGATGTCTGGTGGGCCATAGGCCTTATTTTCTTTGGTGCTCACTTGGTATTGCTTGCCTTTTCCATACCCTGGCCTAAAGTGTTTTCGCTTTTGTTGATAGCTGCAGGGGCAGCCTATGGGGTGGATGCACTTTTGTTTCTGTTCTATCCCGATGTTCTAGCCACGGAACGGGAAGGCTTGCTGCTTGCCCTTAGCATTCCTGCCGAACTGATGCTTATGCTTTTTTTGCTGAGGAAGAAGGTCAAGATGCGGCTTGTGGACTAGACTTCTTTTTGGGCAAACCCAAGGTTAAATGAGGGCTTGCAAAAAAAATACCCAAGGTAGATTTATATAAACCTAAAGTAATCTTGATCCGGCTTTAAATTGGCTTCTTTTATTGGAGCACAATCTCCTCCGCCAGGGATTGCAGCGGCAGCCCACAGTTTCTCCATTTAGGGATGCGCAGGCTGCGGAGGCCCCCGATGCTTCGGGGGACCCCGTAAGCCACGCAGCCCTTAATGGTGGACCGAGGACTATAGCGGAAAGCCCGTCCGGCGGCCAAAACAAACATTCTGTATTCGTTTAGTTGCTTGCCGACTCCTCAAAAAGGCTTTGAAATACGCGCCTGTGGCGGTCATCAAAGCTTATGCCGCGGCGTTCCATCATGCGTGTGGAGGTTTCGATAGCGGCGTCGAGTTTGTATTTGCTAAAGCCTCCGGCTCCTCCCCAGCTAAAGTCGGGAATCCAGTTGCGTGGAAAACCGCTGCCAAATATGTTGGCGCTAAAGCCCACTACGGTGCCGGTATTGAACATGGTGTTGATGCCGCATTTGCTGTGGTCGCCCATAAAAAGGCCGCAAAAGGTGAGGCCTGTGGCCTCGAAACTGCCCATTGCCGCATTCCACAGCTTTACGGGAGCGTAATTATTCTTAAGGTTGGAGTTGTTGGTATCTGCGCCTAAATTGCACCATTCGCCCAGCATGCTGTGCCCCAAAAAACCGTCGTGTCCTTTGTTGCTGTAGCCTTGCACTTGCACCTGACTCACCTCGCCACCCAATTTTACTTCAGGACCGGTAGCTACTGCGCCATACACTTTTGCGCCCATTTTCAGTGTACTGTGTTTGCCCAAAAACAGGGGACCCCGAACGTTGGCCCCTTCCATAATTTCGCTATCCTCATCCAAAAAAATGGGACCTGCGCTTGTATTGAGGGTGCAAGCAAAGGCTTTTGCCCCGGGGGCCATGAATACGAGTTTGGGGTCTCCAATTATGGTTACTCCTGAACTTGCAGGAAGCGCTTGGGGACGGGCACCAACTCTTTGAATGTCGCGTTTAATTTCTTGATGCAATAGCTCAAACACCTGCCATATACGGGTAAAACGCTGTACCGGCCTGCTGTACGTTCGGGTTTGCGCAGGCGATTGCCCGGCTTCCCAAGGGTGCTGTCCCTGACCTTCGTGATGCCAAGCCAAAATCTCGCCTTCAGGGGTGGTGAGGGTATGCGCCGGCGGTAGTTCTGCTATGGCCTTAATAACCTCGGAATCAGGAAATAGAGCCCCTGAAATCCACAGTTTGGAATCCTCGGACTTTTTAGGATACAAGGGCTGAAGCAAGGTCGAAGTAGCATGCTGCCATTCCAGGTCCGGCATATCCGACTGCCATTTTTCAAGCAGCGTAAGTCCACCTAAGCGAATGTCTGCTATAGGTCGTGCCGCACTAAAGGGATACAAATGCGGCTTCAATTCGGGGTCGTCGAACAAGGATGCAATCATGGACCGAAAATACGAAGGATGAATGGTAAATGATGAATGGTAAATGATGAATGGTAAATGATGAATGGTAAATGATGAATGGTAAATGATGAATGGTAAATGATGAATGGTGAATGATGAGTGGTGAATGATGAGTGGTGAATGATGAATGGTGAATGATGAGTGGTGAATGATGAGTGGTGAATGATGAGTGGTGAATGATGAATGGTGAATGATGAGTGGTGAATGATGAGTGGTGAATGATGAATGGTGAATGATGAGTGATGAATGATGAGTGGTGAATGATGAGTGGTGAATGATGAGTGGTGAATGATGAGTGGTGAATGATGAGTGGTGAATGATGAGTGGTGAATGATGAGTGGTGAATGATGAGAATTTGGCCGGCTTTTCCGGCTGCTTGCTGCAAGTCCTCGCCCCTCCATTAAGGGTTCCGGGGCTTGCGGGGTCCCCCGAAGCATCGGGGGCCTCCACAGCCCACGGCTCCCTAAATGGAGTTGCTGTGGGCTTTCCGCAGCATCCGGGCCGGGTGCTCCGAAACAAGATTCGGGTTCGCCAGGGTATTTAGCTACATATTAGAAAACAAAAAAGCCCCGATTAAAGGGGCTTTTGTATCATCTTCAGAAAAACAATGGAATGTTTTTCCTTGAACCGGTTTTCTATCTCCGAAGGATTCCGGAGAAGGATTTAACCTTCGTTGCTTTTCTTTTGAGCGCGCGACTGGTGCTTTTTGTAGCGGTTCATGAACTTGTCTACCCGTCCTGCGGTGTCGATCAACTTCATCTTACCGGTAAAGTAAGGGTGAGAAGTATTGGAAATTTCGACTTTGAACAAAGGATACTCGTTGCCGTCTTCCCATTCAACGGTTTCTTTGGTCGGCACACAAGAGCGTGTGAGAAAAGAAAAATCGTTGGAAACGTCTTTAAATACAACTAAGCGATATTCTTTGGGGTGAATTCCTTCTTTCATGTTAATCTCTTTGGAGGTGCAAAGATAGTAGTTCGTAGAGAATCTGCAATACTAAACGGGCAAATATCTTGCAGCCCAACTTTGAGCCAGTGGAATGGTAGCGTTTCTTCTGTACTCCCCTGCCCTGTCAACATATACGTTCCAAAGCTTCGATTCAATAATTCCTGTTTTTTCCAGGTCATCAGGAGAAATGATCTTTAAGCCTTCCTTGGTTAAAAGAGGCAGCAACATTCTATTGGTGAGTCTAATGCCTAGTTTTTGTTCCCAATCCCGTATAAAATGCATGGCTTTATCGATGGAGCAACCGGTGGCTTGTTGCACCGATTCATCGGCCATAAGCACCAAGGCCTGGTTTTGCACCACATGGAGCGCAGCTCTTAAGGCTTTGCCATGGGCTGCCCATTCTTGGGTAAAGTGCACGGATGCCTGGCGAATGGACTCTGTTTGCTGATCCGAAAAGGGTTTTTCTGCCAAGAAAAACCACAGTTTGGTTTGATCGGAAAATTCTTTTGGGATCTCAAAGATCATTTGCTTGGGCAATTAATTCGGCGAGGTCAAGCACCGAAGTTTGGGTTTCTTTTTCGTAATGTTTTACTCCGTCGGTCATCATGGTATTGCAAAAGGGGCACCCCACGGCAATCACATCGGGTTTTAGCTCTAAGGCCTCTTCGGCGCGGGCATGGTTCACTTCTCTATCGCCGGGCTCTGCTTCTTTAAACATCTGCGCCCCACCGGCACCACAACAAAGTCCTTTAGCGCGGCTTCGTTTCATTTCGAGCATTTCTGCATCGAGCTTTTGAATAAGGGCTCTGGGGGCTTCATACTCCTCGTTTGCCCGCCCTAAGTAGCAGGGGTCGTGAAAAGTAATTCGCTTGCCTTTAAAAGAGCCTCCTTCAATGCGGAGTTTGCCTTCGTTGAGCAATTGTTGGAGCAATTGGCTGTGATGCACCACTTCAAAATGTCCACCCAGCTCAGGATACTCGTTTCGGAGCGTGTTAAAACAATGAGGACAGGCGGTTACTATTCGTTTTACCCCATAGCCATTCAACACCTGGATGTTTTGAAAAGCCATCATTTGAAATAGAAATTCATTTCCGGCCCTTTTGGCCGGATCGCCGGTACAAGATTCTTCGGAGCCTAGAATAGCAAATGAAAGGCCGATGGAGTGAAGAATTTTGGCTAGGCTTTTGGTTACTCGTTTGGCACGGTCGTCGAAACTACCGGCGCAACCTACCCAAAAGAGCACATCGGGGCTTTTACCTTCGGCGGCCATTTCGGCCATAGTTGCTACTTTAAAATCACTCATGATTGGGATAATTCTTCGGCCCATTTTCCTCGGTCTTGCGGCGAAAACTGCCAAGGGGCGCCGTTATTTTCTACATTCGTAAACATTGCATTGAGCGAAGCCGGAGCCTTGGATTGCTCCATTACCAAATCTCTACGCAAATCAATGATAATGCTAAGGGGGTCTAAATTAACAGGGCAAGCCTCTGTGCAGGCATTGCAGGTAGTGCATGCCCATAGCTCTTCTTCGCTGATATAATCGCCAAGCAGCTGCTTCTCGTCCTTAAAGTCAGGTCCCTGCGCGTCTATCCCCTTTCCAACTTCTTCGAGCCTGTCGCGGGTATCCATCATGATTTTGCGCGGAGAAAGCAGTTTTCCGGTTTGGTTTGCCGGACATTCGGAGGTACATCTGCCGCATTCCGTGCAGCTGTAGGCGTCCAGCAATTGCTTCCATGACAAATCGCGCACATCTTTGGCCCCAAATTTCACGGGCTCGGCGGAGGCATCAGGGGCAGGTGCTGCATACGGATCTGCATTGGGATCCATCATGAGCTCTACCTCTTTTTTTACGGCCTCTAAATTATCGAAGGCTCCCTTGGGCTTGAGCTTGCTGTACCATACCGTAGGAAATGCCAAAATAATGTGAAAGTGCTTGGAGAAGGGTAAGTAATTCAAAAATGCCAAGATGCCTAAAATGTGTCCCCACCAACAAATGCGTTCTAAAATATGCAGGCTTTCGTAGCTCCATCCGGCAAATATTGGACTTAACAGACCGCTAACAAGAAAAGGAGCCGGTGTTTGGTAAGGTTCAGGGAATGCACCTTCTGCTGCGTTCATCACCAGTAGAGCAAGCATCAATACGATTTCAATGACCAATATATTGGTAGCATCTTTTTGCGGCCAACCTTTCATTTCACGCAAATTCAGGCGGCGCACCTTACTAATATGCCTTCGGTAGAGAAAAACCACGCAGGCCAATAAAACGGCCACTGCTAAAACCTCAAAAAAGCCAATAACAATGGGGTAAAAACCTCCTAAGGGAGCGGAAAACAGTCGATGGGTTCCTAAAAGTCCATCCAAGACGATTTCCAAAACCTCAATATTAATGAGTACAAAACCCGCATAAATAAGGAAGTGAAAAAAGCCCGCCACAGGACGTTTCACCATTTTGGACTGCCCCATGGCCACCATGGCCATGAGTTTCCAACGTTCTGATTTCCTGTCGTTCAGAGGCAGTGGTCGGCCTAGGAAAATATTCCTACGAATTCTCTTTATGCTTTTCACAAAAAGGAATGTGGCAAGGCCTAGGGCTAAAGCAAAAGCTATTTGTTCAATCATCCAATCCTCATTATTTAGCAATACAAGCAAGGCTCTTATACGAAACTACAAAAAGGCAAGGAAAGTTTGCGTGCCGGGTTTAGTCCTTTGTTTGGACCGGCTCCTTCTTTTTCTTGGCCTTGTTGATATGAATCAAAGAAAAGTGCAAGTAGCGTTCGGGATGGTGCTCTAAGTCGTAGAGCAGATTCGAAAGATTTAAGGAAGCGCTATCCAGCTTATTGTACAAACTGCGGTCCTTTACTAAAGCGCCAAGACTGCCTTCTCCTTCTTGAATCCCTGCCAATAGTGTTTCCACTCCTTGAACTGCCTTAGAAACCCGGTCAAGCGTGTTTCTAAGCGGCATAGCGGCAAGTGTGTCGGTAAAGCGATCGGCTTGAGCAAATATGGAATCCAGTTTTCCTTTATTGGACTCCAAGGTAGCCATTACTTCGCGCAAGCTTTTGAGGGAGGATTTAAGGTTTTGCTGATTCTCGGCCAGCATTTCATCCACTTGGTTGCTGGTACTTTCTAAGTTCTCCAGGATTCCGGGAAGGTGTTTATTTACAGGCTGCATGGCTGAATCCAGGCTTGCAAGTAAGCGGTTGGCCTTTTCAGAAATAGGAGCTACCATGTTCATAACGGTGGCTTCAAGGCCTACGGATTCTCCTGCCGTGAGGGTATCTCCCTCCTCAGCGGCCACCCCGCTCCTGCCCAATTCAAGGTCAATAACGTTGGAAGAAATAAGACCGGGAGAGGTAATGGTTGCCGTGGTGGCCTTATCAATAAACAAATCGTCTTCGTTGATGCGCAACTTTACCAAAATGGTTCCCATAGAACCATCAAGCAGTTCTGTTTCAGCTACCATGCCCACTTGGTATCCGTTTACGACCACCGGAGTTGCAGGTTCTATAAAACCGGCATGCGGGTACACCACAAAATAGGAACGAGAACTAATGAACAAATCAATGCCTTTGAGGTAATAAAAACCCCAAATGCTACCTGCCAAGGTGAGGGTAACCAACAATCCGATCCGTGCTTCTCTGCTTATTTTAATTTTCACGTTATGCGTTTAAAAATGCATAAGGACACAAACTTAGTCCTTTTTGCCGACTATGCTTAAAGCTTCGCTAATTCCAATTTTCTGTCCATTGTTGTAGGCCACCAAAAAAGCATCGGTATACCCCAAGCTATGCACTTTATCTTTAATGCTTAAGATTTCATTGTAATCTGAAGTCCAACCACTTAAATACCTGTACCACCCGTCGTTTTGGTCGTACACATGTACTTCAGGAATCTTTTTCAACCTAGGGTCACTTAGGGGAATTTGATCTTTTGAGGACATAAATTGCACAGCAAAGTGGACACCTTCCTTAGACTTGGCGGAGGGAGCCTCAGGATTTTCTGAGGAAGGAGCATTGCTTCCGGGGTTGTGATGCTCTTTTAAATGAGGAAAAGCCTTAGCCATACCGGCATATTTGGCTCCTTCGCGCGACTTTTTATAGCGAGCAAAAGCCATAAACAAGGACTCGGCCATTTTTTGCACCCCTTGTTTGGAAGCCAGGAACTTTTCTTCGGCCGGATTGGTAGCAAAACCGGTTTCAATGAGCACAGAGGGCATGGCGGTTTTGACCAAAACCAAAAAACCGGCTTGACGAACGCCCCGGTCGTGTCGTCCTGCATGCTCCACAAAATAATGTTGCACATGGCCGGCAAACTCCAAGCTCTGATTTAGGTAGGCCGATTGATACAAGGAAAAAATGATGTTTCCTTCGTCCGAATTGGGGTCAAAACCCTCGTAATTTTCTTCGTAATTATCTTCCAAAACGACCGCTGCGTTTTCACGCTTGGCCACGGCCAAATTGTCGTCGGTTCGGTGAAGTCCCAGTACATAAGTTTCGGCGCCATGTGCGGCAGCACTTCCGGCAGCATTTACATGGATGCATATAAACAAATCTGCTTTGGCTTTATTGGCAATAGAAGCACGTTTATAAAGCTCAACAAATACATCGGTTTTGCGGGTATATACAACCTTTACATCAGGAAAGTACTCTTCTATGAGTGCACCTAGGGCAAGCGATATGTTGAGACAGACCTCCTTTTCATTGATCATGCTTCCATGGCAACCGGGGTCCTTCCCCCCATGCCCGGCATCAATAACCACAGTTTTTACCCCTTGCGCGAATACAAAAGAGCCAATCAACCACAAGCCGACCGCTAAGCTTCGCTTGCTCATGAATTGCACCTGCCTTTTAATTAGCTTTGCCCACATCATAGTTGAGTTAGTGCAAATTTAAGGCCAGACTTGAAGGGCTTCCGCTACATATCCATTTTTTTCTTCACAGGGTTAATAACAATTCTGGTAGCTTGTCGTGGTCAAAAAGGGGCTAATAATGCCCCCGATGGACGACAAGGCAAAGGAGGTGCAGATAGTACAGCACTTGCAAGCCCAAGCCCAAGCCCCACCCAACCAAGCAACAGTACAACTTTGGGAGCCCCACCCCTCCAAAATCCAAACAGTACTGCGGCACCGCCTGACTCCGGAAAGCCTGCCAAAGCAAGTCCCTTAGATGCCCCCGTAGAGTATGAGGCAGGCGATTCCATCGTGTTTGATGTAAAAAACCGGAGGTTGTTCTTTTACGACAGCGTTAAAGTAAATTACGAAAACATAGCCTTAGATGCCGGCTACATGGAAATTGACATGGAAACCACCAGACTCCATGCCGAACCACGAAGGGACAGCTCCGGAAACCCTCATGGAAGGCCCTATTTTGCCGAAGGGCAAGATGCCTTTGATGCCATAGAAATGGATTATAATTTTAAAACCAAACGAGGTTTAATCCGCGATGCCGTAACCCAAGATGGCGAAACCTATTTGCATGGCGATTTGGCCAAAAAAGAAGCAAACGACGTTTTATACATCAAAAACGCCCGTTTCACCACCTGTTCAGATAAAGAACACCCCCATTTTGATATAGCCACCGGGAAAGCCAAAGTAATACCGGACGACAAAGTGGTTACCGGTCCTGCTGTGTTAAGAATCTCCGAAGTCCCTACTCCATTAGCCCTTCCCTTTGGTTTTTTTCCAAGCCAAGAAACACGTAGCTCCGGCATTATTTTCCCGGAATATGGCGAGCAAGAAGGCTTTGGCTTTTTCCTTAGGAATTTTGGCTATTACTTTTCTTTAAGCGACAAGCTGGACCTTATGGTTACCGGCGATATTTTTACCAGCCTTAGTTTTGGCGCAAGAACCCAGCTTCGCTACAAAAACAGATACAAAAACCAAGGAGAAGTAAGCCTGAAATTTTCTCAGTTTCAATCCGGTGACCCCCAAATTTTGGAGGATTTTAGTTTGAGTCGAGATTTTAGTTTCCATTGGAATCACCAACAGGATCCAAAATCTCATCCCACCTTTACCTTTAAAGCCGACGTTAATGTTCAAACGCAGGGCTTTAACCGACTCAACAGCGGGAACGTACAGGGTATCGTGCAAAATCAATTCAATTCAAACATTAACTTTTCAAAATCTTTTAGAGGCAGCCCATTTAACCTAAGCGGAGGTTTGCGGCATTTTCAAAACACACAAACCGGAGCAGTTACCTTTACCTTACCTGAGCTGGTATTAAATATGAGCCGAATAAATCCATTTAAACGCGCTCAGGCCCTAGGAAAAGCTCGATGGTACGAGAATATTGGACTTACCTACCGATTACAAACGGCCAATCAAATCAATACCCTCGATAGTTTGTTTTCGGTTGACCCCTTGCGCGAAATTGGAAATGCAAATGCGGGCATGCGCCATGAATTGAACCTGAACACCAACCTAACCTTGCTGAAATACTTTTTCTTAACCCCCCAAGTCAGGTACGATGAACGCTGGCACTTATGGGCCCTTGAACGGGAATTCGACCCAAGTTCTCAAACTGTAGTTGACGATACCCTACGCAAATTCAGTACCGCTAGGCAATTGGATATTTCTGCCAACCTTTCTACCAACGTTTTTTCAACCCTACGCTTTAAAAGCTCGCGCCTAAAGGGAATACGACATACCCTTTCGCCTGCCATAAACTTTACCTACCGCCCCGATTTGGGCGATTTTAGAACAGGCTTTTATGGACCAAACGGCTCAGTGGCCAGCTACAGTCCAAATCAAATTGGTTTGTATGGGGCCGGTTCCCAAGGCCAAGCAGGCATTGTAAGTTTGGGCATAAACAACCGTTTGGAAGCTAAAATGGGGCCCTCCGCAAGAGACTCCGTAATGGAAGACAAACGCATTCCGTTGATTGAGCAACTCCGGCTAAACATCAGCTATGATTTGGCACGTGACTCCCTAAACCTTAGCCCCTTAACCATTGGTGGACGTACAACTCTGTTCGACCTAATTGGCATTAACCTGAATATGGCTTTTGACCCCTATCAGTTCCAGTACATCAATAATGCTCCTAGAAGAATCAATCAGTTCGAATGGGAAAACGGACGTCTGTTTCGCCTCACCAATATGAATTTGGCCTTGAATTTTACCCTACGAGGCCAAAGAAAGCAGGACCAAAGCCAACTTAACGAACAAGAAAAGGCAGTACTTAACGACCCCATGTACGACCGATATTTTGTAGATTTTAATGTGCCTTACAGTTTGGGGCTGAATTACAATATCGTGTACAATCGTCCCTTTGACCGAAGCACACTAACCCATACCATTGGGGTGCGAGGAGAACTTAACCTAACGCCCAAGTGGAAAGTCGTTGCCGACGTAAATTACGATTTGGCCAACGATCAAATTACCACCTCCAGCTTTGAAATTTACCGGGACATGCACTGCTGGGAAATGCGGTTTAGCGTTATTCCCTTTGGATTTAGAAAAAGCTACAACTTTACCATCAACGTAAAAAGCACGCTGCTACAGGCCCTTAAACTCAATCGTCAGCAAGGTTGGTTTAATAACTAATAAAGGCTCTAGGGAGCTTCTAAGCGTACCTTCCGTAAATCCAGATGGTTCATTGGATTGGGCTCCATGCCTGTTACATTCGGCCCGATAAAACGTTGAGAAACGTCGTAATACACAGGTATAACGGGCATTTCTTGCCTTAACAGCCATTCAATTTGCCGCACCAATGCCTGCCTGTCGGGCCCGGGAGCCAGCCGAGTAGCTTTATGCAACAATTCTTGAACCTCCGGGTGGGCAAACTGCGTATAGTTAGGGCCATGGGGTGCTTTTAAATCCGCATCGAACAAAGAAAGTACGTTTAATGGATCGGGATAATCTGCAATCCACGAAGCTCTAAAACAATCCAACTGCCCTTGAGCCACAGCGGCTTTTAGGCTGCTTCTATCCATAATTTCTGACCGCACTTGAAAGCCTGCAGCCCTCCATTGACCTACAATGGCCGTAGTAAATGCAGCATAAGCAGGGTCTGTGTGCAACACAAATTCAGGAACTTGCGAGGGATTCTCAAAACCGGCTTCCTGCACCCAGAAAGCGATGGAATCGGGATATACTTTTTCCTCAGGAATTCCGCCGGAGCTAAGCACCGGAGGGCAAAACCCTCGATTTGCAGGCTCACCCAAGCCGGCCCGCACTTCTCGAATGAGTTCCTCCTTGTTTAAAGCGGCAGCTAAGGCCTTTCGAAGCAATGGTTTTTGACAAACAGGATGCTTGGAACCCAGGCGGAAGCCTATGTACTCTATGTTTAAGTAAATCCCATTAACCTCCTTAAAATCAGCACCTTTCTCCATCTCCTGACGGAGATTCTCCTGCAAAGCCGGTTCAGCTCCTTGAAGCATGTGCAAACGCCCCAACAAAAAGTCCAATTTGGCTGTTTGCAAGTCTTTCACAAAGGAAATGCTTATGCCATCTAAATACGGCAGTTGCTTGCCCTGTTCTTGCATCCAATAGTCTTCAAATCGTCGCAACACCATCTTTTCTTGCTCGTGCCAAGCCACCAAATGAAAAGGGCCGGTACCGGAAGGTTTGCTTCTCAACTGCTCATTTTTCAAAATTTCTTTTGGTAAAAGCGCCAAGGTAGGCATGGAAAGCAAGGCCGGTAATTGAGGCTTTGGCCCACTAAAAGCTAAAGAAAGTCGGTGATTATCGGGTACCCAAATGCTGTCCAAATCGCTTAAGAGCCATTGGGTAAAGGGATGTTGAGCAGCCCTTTCTAAGGAAGCTTTGGCATCCTCGGGACAAAATGTAGCCCCCGGTTTAAGCTGGGGATGCGGATGCCAATACACTTCCTTTCGTAAAACAAAAGTCCAGTTTTGGGCTAAGGAATCGCAAGACCAAGAAAGCGCAAGAGCCGGCACAACTTTTCCATCGGAATCCAAGCGAGTAAGGCCCTCATAGATTTGACTTACCGCCCAAATATTGGCCAAATTTCGGGCATAGATCGGGTCAAGCGAGGTTATACCCGAATGCTCGTTGTACTTAAATATCCTTTTGTCTGCATGTTCCTTTCGTCCGCAACTTGCAATACAAAATGCCAGCAAAATCCATGCAATTGACCGCATGCCACGAAAATACACAAAATGCACAGCGCCTTGCCATAGGGGAAACCATCGCTTAGCTTTTAAAAATTACGAGATTTGCATATGACTTCAGAGGCTTTAAAGCAACGGTTGGAACGTTGCGCCCAAATCCCAAGTCCCGGTTTTGGAGAGAACCCTTATTTAGTGGGTGGGCGCCCTTTGTCGCCTCCAAGAGGTATAAAACCTAAAGAAAGCGAGGTCCTTATTTTACTCTACCCCAATGCTCAAGGTCAGTGGCATATTCCTTTAATCAAACGGAGTTCAGGCGGTGGAGTTCATGACCATCAAATGGGACTTCCGGGCGGAAAAATTGAGCCCTTGGATACGCACAAGGGAGCGGCTGCCCAAAGAGAAATGATGGAAGAGCTAGGGGTTAAATCGAATGCCTACCACATGATTGCCGCTTTAAGCCCTTTATACATTCCCCCAAGCAATTTTTGGGTACAAGCCTTTGTGGCCCTAAGTGAGCGTCCATTAGAATTCGTTAGAGAAGTTAAAGAAGTGGCTTCGGTGCATCCCATGCCTTTGTCTAAAGTATTTCCTGAGCCTGAGATAGGTCAGCGTCGGCTGTCCCTTGCCTCAGGAATGTCCTTGAATACTAAGGGATTTTGGTTGGAGCAAGAATGGGTATGGGGAGCAACAGCTATTATGTTGGGAGAGTTTAGTGCGTGGATTTCGGCCCCTGATGGAAGCAGGTAGCTTTCCCTTAAGGCGCTTTGGCGGGGCGTGCAGCGAGGAGGCCCCCGAAACTTCGGGGGACCCCGGAGCGCCGCCCCGCCTAAGCGGCTTGAGGGGAACTACCGCAGACAGCAGGAAAAGGCCGCCAAAAAAAGAAAAGAGGAAAAAAGAGGCATAATCCAAAAATAATACAGATATTTGCCGGCTCAAATTACAGTAACACTTAATCTTAAGGACCATGGCTGTACGTATTCGCCTAAGAAGGCAAGGCCGCAAAGGCAAGCCCTTTTACCACATTATTGCCGCCGATGCGCGCGCTCCAAGAGACGGACGCTACATCGAACGTTTGGGAAGCTACAACCCCAACACGCAGCCGGCTACCATTGAATTGGACATTGAAAAAGCCGTAAAATGGCTGCAAAACGGAGCCGAAACCAGCGACACGGCACGTGCTATTCTTTCCTACAAAGGAGCTTTGTACAAAAACCACCTATTGAACGGTGTGCGCAAAGGTGCTTTTGATGAAGCAGAAGCCGAAAAACGCTACGAAGCTTGGAAAGCCGATAAAGAATCGCGTATTTCCGGTCATTCCGACAGCTTGCGTAAAGCCGAAGAAGCCGACAAAGCCAAGCGTTTGGCCGCAGAAAAAGAGGTGAACGAAGCTAGAGAAGCTGCCGTTAAAGCCGCCGAGGCCGAAGCTATGGCTGCTCAAAAAGCGGAAGAAGACGCCGCTGCTGCTGCTGCCGCCGCTGAAACTGCTAGCGAAGAAGCAACAGAAGCTGCCGAAGCCGAAGCTCCGAAAGCAGAGGCCGAAGCCGAAACGCCTGAAGCCGCCGCTGAAGAAAGCAAAGCCGAGGAAGAAGGCGAGGAAAAAGCAGAATAAACATGGATAAATCGTCCTGTTTTTTAGTAGGTTATGTTAGAAAACCACATGGCCTAAAGGGCGCTTTGGAATTGTTTTTAGACGTAGACGACCCACAATCTTATGCCTCGAAAGAGGCATTTTTTTTGGATATAGCCGGGCAATTGGTCCCCTATAAAATGGTCTCGTTTCATTGGCAAAACCAAAAAGCCGTGGTGCATTTTGAGGGGATTTCCAATACCGAGCAGGCCTCTGCACTTGCCGGTGCTGCATTGTATTTGCCTTTGGAACATCTTCCCTCACTAGCGCATGATTCCCAACGGTTTTACTATTTTGAAATCATTGGTTTTGAAGTAATTGGAGCCGAAGAGCGCTCCGGGGGAATCATAGAAGATGTGCTCGAATATGGCCCCAATACCCTACTTAAAACCAAACTAAGCGATTCCGGAAAGGAAGTGTTGCTGCCCTTTATTGACGAAAAGTTTGATCGGATTGACCGAGAAGCCAAACGGCTTTATCTGGATTTTCATCCTGAGCTTTTGCATTTGGAATAAGCCGGGAGTCAGCCCTTTTGGTCCCCTCCCAAATGTTTGGGCGGCAGGGTGCCAAATACTTTATCCCAAAGCAAAGTACTTACGCCAAAGCCCTTGTTGGGGTACCTGAAATGGTGCAGATTATGGTTGCGCCACAAGGGTTTTAGCCATGGGAAAAAGGGTTTGTAGCGGTGTATGGAATAGTGAATAAAGGCATAGGTCAAATAGCCCAATATAACCCCGGGCATAAAGAGAAACACCAAATTCCCCATAAACAGCGCAAAGAATCCGGTTAAACTTGCGGCAATGGCCAGATTTACAAAAGGTGGCATGAGCAAACGATCGGCATCGTGCGGGTAATGGTGGTGAATCCCATGCATGATATACAATCTTTTTTTGTCGGCCTCCGACCTTGGCCTGCGATGAAATGCAAAGCGATGCAAGCTGTATTCAATAAAGGTCCAAACAAAAAGCCCTAAGAAAAACAACCAAACGTAGTTCAAAAGCTCGGCTCCCAACAGCTGCCAAGCATAAAAAGCCATGCCAAAGGCAAGCAACAGGTCCATGGGAAAGATGACCCATGGGGAAGTTCGGGTTAAGGCTTCAAGCCTAGGATGCGTAAAAAGATTTCCACTGCCTTTTTCCGGTTGTTTCATAGCCGCTAAGAAGGTAATTAAACCTTGTAAATTTCAAAATACGAGAAATTTTGAGAGATGTTGCATTTTGTGCCATCCTGAGTTTTTGTGTCCCTAAAGAAATAATCGGTGTGGGCTTTACTTGCGGGCGTGCCGAAATATGGAGCCCTCTTCCCCACTCAGTGTCTCTATTGTATTTCTTGGCTTGCTGTGTTGCCCTGCAGCACTGCAAACCGGAATGAAAAGAAGAAGTACCTAAATGAAAGCCTATGCTGTGGTGGCCCTGATTCTGCGAATTCAAACGCTCATAAAAAGCCCTCAAAGTGGTAATAAGCGCTACAATTGTAGCCATTTTTGCTACAATTGTAGCAAAACCTACTTTTTTTTAGCCCAAACGGATGCAAGGCAAGGCCAAGGGTGAAGCTCAAAGGATTACAAGACCTAAATAAGTCTCAAGCCTGCATCTCAGCAAGGATTTTTCTCACCCTCGATTTGATGGCCGCAGTTTCGGTCTCCAAGGCTTTTTCGCAAATAAACAGCACTTCTGCGGTCAATTCGGGCACATATCGCGTCAATGCATACAGTCCGTTTATGGCCCAAGCCCGCACAAAGGTGTTTGAATCCTTTAAACATGAACGTACCAAGTCTTCTGCCCGGAGAAGGGATTGGCTGCTCAGGTCCATTTGGGGTATGAGTTGCAGTAAGTAAATCTTAGCGGGCCAAGCTTCTAGGGTATGACAACAGGCCATTAAGGCCTCGGTAAGATGTTTGGGCAAACGGTGGCCTTGGGTGTAATGGTGCTTTACCAGCCAAGCTACAGGTGTTTGGAATTCTTGCCCTGAGGAGTAAATACGCACCAATGCTTCAAAAAAGAAAGGGTCAGAAGCATGCGCTCCGTACATTTTGGCCAGATTTTCTACGGGTCCTCCACCCCATTGTTGGAGCTGGCGCTTGAGCTCATCCTCATGGATTTTTTTTGTCATTTGCCCTGGACTAATTTCAAATTTTAGGCACGAAAAACCGCTCAAACTTTCGGTTTGGGAATTCAAATAAGATTAACCCTAAAAGCCGGCTATTTCCATCTTGCGGTAAGCGTCTCAAAAGGCTTGGGAATCTACCCCTGCCAACTCCATTATTCGTGCAAATTCCGGATCAGTTACCGGACACACCGAAAGCCTTCCTTGGCGAACCAAGGCCATGTTTTGAAGCAGCGGATCTTCTTTTATTTGAGCCAGACCAACCGGTTTAGGCAATTCCAAAACCGGAGCAACATCTACGGCTACCCAGCGCTCGTCGTCAATAGTAGGGTCCGGATAAGCTTCTTTTACAATGCGGGCAATGCCCACTATTTCCTTTCCTTCGTTGGAATGATAATACAAAGCTAAATCTCCGGCCTTCATGGCCTTTAAATTGTTTCTGGCCTGATAGTTTCGAACGCCGTCCCAAAAGGTTTGCTTGTCTTGCACCAATTGGCTCCAAGGATATTTAAAGGGTTCCGATTTAATAAGCCACAGTTGTTTCATCCATTCAAACGTTCAGTAGTTTCCACAAAAATTCTTTAAGCAGCTCTCCGTCAGGGGTTGGAGCCGCTTTTCCCATACCCTTGCTTCGATGGTCAAATTCCCGAATTACGTGAAGCGCTTTGGCCGTGCGCCCCATGTCGTACACTTTCAAAGCAGATTGTATGACCCTTGGCTCATAAAACATCCGCACCATACGCAATGGATCCTGCGGGGCTTCGCCGCGTTTTTGCCTTCGGTGGTTGTCAAAGTAAATGCTGTGCATAGCAAACAACTTGCTAAAGAAGTTGTAAAAGGTGCCAACCATCATGGGCAGCGGATACATATTTGGGTTTTTGGCCATATAAAATGCCATCCTCAGCACCCGGATATGGTTTCCTTCGGCCAGCAGACCGGGCAAATCAAAAATGTTAAACTCTCGGCTCATGCCTACCCTATCGGCCACCTCTTGCAGCTGAATTTCGGCATGGGCAGGAACGGCCAGGGCAATTTTATCGATTTCCGAAACCACTCGGCTTAGGTTGGTGCCCAGCAATTCTTTTAAAGCAAAAGCCGCCCTAGGATGAAAACGGAGCTCCTTTTCGGCGGCATAACGCACAATAAAATCCACCAAGGCCTCTTCGCTCAGTGGCTGGCAATCCACCACCTGAACTGTTTGACTTTTGTTGGCCAACTGGGTGATTTTGCTGCGCCCGTCCAAGGCTTTGTTTCGATGCAATAAAGCCAGTACCGTAGTTTGCGCCGGTTGCTGCAAATAGGCCGCCAGCTTTGCCCATTCGGGCTTTTTAAGTCCCTGAGCCTCACGCACCAACACCAAACGCCGTTCGGCCATAAGAGGATAACTCCGTGCCGCGGACAGAATGGCCTCAGCCGTGGTTTCCGGCCCATACAAAATATCCAAATTAAAGGCCTTTTCCTCCTCCCTAAGCAAGCCCTCCCGAAGTATGGCATCGGCTTTATCCATAAAATACCCTTCTCCTCCGGCAAAAATATACACCGGCGAAAATGAGCCTTTTTGCAGGGCCGCCAATACCTCTGTTGGTTTCTTTTTCATGTTTGCATGCCAAAAATACGATTTATCGAGGAAGCACCGCCCCATGTGGGGACCTATGCATAGCATCTTGATTTTTGTGATTTGGCCACCCCCGGCCGAAGCCGGGCCGGGCTGTCTCAGCTAACACTTTGTTTGTACCTAAGCGCACCATGGCTTGCGGTGGCTTCGTTCCTTCGCCTCCTCAGCTTTGGTGCGCTAAGGCACAAACTTCAGTGGCTAGCTTGTTCCATCCCTGGTGGGGTTTAATCTTCCAAACAAAGTGCAGCGGCTCTTTGGCCAATTTCGGTGCCCAAGGCCACCCCCATGCCGCCCAAACGCACCGCCCAAACCCTACCTTCCGTATCTTTTTCGAGCTTGGGCATTTTGGCTTTTCCTACGCCCATAAATCCGGACCAACGGTGGGCTACCTGAAGTCCATCAATTCCCAACTTTTCTTGGGCAAAGGTTTGCAGGTAATGCTGAATTTCTTCGCTGGTGTTGGCCTCTAGCTTTGCTTCCGCTTGCGGATTCAGGTGCCTTCCTCCTCCCAGCAATAAACGTCCTTCCACAAAACGAAAATAGTTGTAGCCTTTGTGGTGATGAAAAGTTCCTCTAGGCAAATCCATAGCCAAAGGTGCACTAACCAATACTTGAGCACGGGCAGGCTGAACCTGATTTGGCAAAAAGTAATGGGCAAAGGCATTGGTGGCCATAACCAAACGCCGGGTCCTAAATTCAACGCCGGAACAGGAACACAAATACCCCTTCCCATCTTCGGCTTCGGGTAGCGCAGTTAAGGCCACACCCGGCTGATAACGGACTCCGAGACTAAGGCATTTATGCAAGAGAGATTGCCACAAATGCACCGGATTTAGTGCCGCTTCCTCCGCATGAAAAATGGCCAAATGAAGTCCTTTGAATGAATTTTGTGGCAAATTGGAGGGCCTAACTATGCGGTAAAGCTCCTTTGTAAATACTCCGGCTTCCAATAAGCTTTGATTGAGCTTGGGCAGCAAATCCAAGGCCTGCTCTGCGGCTTCTTTTTCTTCCGAAAAAAACAGCTCATAGCCTCCGCAGGCATCGAAAGAAAGGGCTTTATCGCCTTGAACCTTCCTCAAAAGCGCTAAGCCTTGCCTTCTTGCGGCAATAAGTGCTATGGTTGCCTCAAGGCTGCTGTGCTTTAGGTCATCGGCAATTTCGCCGACGGAACCAAAACAAGCAAAACCGGCATTTCTAAGGCTTGCGCCGGAGGGACGGTTGCCGGACTCAAGTACTACAATTTTTGCTTTGGGACGCTGTTGAGCATAAAAAAGCGCCGTGCTCAGGCCTACAATGCCTGCACCAACAATGCAAAGTTCGGAATTATGGTAGGCATCTTGGTATTCCCACCAAGAAAGAGGCATGCTCATGAACCAATCCGTGCCGGCTTTAAGCTGCCCTTATTAACTAAGGCATATGCGCCAAAGAGCAGGCCGGTAAAAAACAAATCCCCTAAGATTTGATTCAAGAAAAAAGAGGACAACACATCGTTGGCTTGGTAAAAGGGAATACCGGCATACATAGCGGTTAACCAACCGGTAAAGCTTTTGGCATAAAAAGCAGAGCCTAACCAAACCGCAGTATTGGAGACCAGGTAAAACACAAAAGATCCGGAAATACTGCCGGCCATTAGAAGAGAAGCCTTGAGGGTTTTGCCTTTTAAAGCGAAACCTAAACCGGAAACCAAAAGCATGGCTAAATAGACCCCAAGCGCCGTTGGAGATACAAAATAAGCCCATGAGGATGCTTCGGGATGCAAAAATGCATTTACCAAGGCATCGCTAAGCAAATAACTCAACAAAGTAAGTGCAATGGCTTGCCAGGCTTTTGGCATATAAGCCATGGCAAAAAGAGCCATACCTACCAATGGAGTGAAGTTATGGGGATGAGGAAGCAGGCGAGACAAAGCGGCGAGTACTACAGCTCCTCCAACAAATGCTAAGTAATTTGTACGATTCCAGTGCATAGATGCGAATTATGCCACAAAAATAGCACTTTTGACCACGCTTTTCAAAAATCATATCAAAAGGAGCTTGGCATGAAACCTTTTTTCTTCAACAACAGACCATGGAAAAAAATAAGGAATGGGATGAGTTAAAGATTGATATTTAAGGAAAAAAGCGTATGTTTGCACCCCAATTTCAGGTAATCCTAAGAAGCGATGTCAGAGTTGATTCAGTTTGTAGAAAAACAGTTTGTAGAGAAAAACGAACTGCCCGAATTCAAAGCCGGAGATACCGTAGCTGTGAATTACAAGATTAAAGAAGGCAATAAGGAGCGTATTCAGCAATATACCGGTGTGGTTATTCAGCGAAACGGTTCCGGAATTACAGCCACATTTACCGTTAGAAAAATTTCCAGTGGTGTAGGTGTGGAAAGAGTATTCCCGGAAAACTCTCCCTTCCTTGATAGTTTGACTGTTTTGAAGCGCGGTAAAGTACGTCGCGCCAAACTGTATTACCTCAGAGGCCTATCCGGCAAGTCTGCTCGGATCAAAGAAAAAGTATACGTCAAAAACTAAGGAAAGCCCCGGAAGGGGCTTTTTTTTTGCTCCTTTGCCTTTATTCGCCCTTCGGCGCTTTGTCTACCAAAACCTTCAAACCCGGTTTTGTGGGGTCGGCATACTTAAGCAATTGTGAAAAAGTAAAACTAGGATCAGCCCCCAAACTTAACACGTGGTTGTAGCGCTCTTGAAGATGGTGACTTGGAAAAACAGTATGTTCTAAGTCCTGAAGCCATGACAGGCTATGGGCATGCCTCTTTTTAAGTGCTGCCAAACGTTTCTTATTCAAATTTTCCAGCCGCTTATGGTATTTATGCCAAGCCGCTTTAGCTGCTTTGTGCACGCCGGGGTCAACATCGGCAAACCACCGGTCAACAGCATGTTCGGTGTTCTCCAGTTGAGCTATTAGCGCTTCAGGAAAATCAACCCCCTGCCCTCCCTCTTCTACGGCTTCCATTTTACGAACCAAAGCCTCTTTTACAGCTCCTGGACTTTTTAAAAAGTCTGCAAGCTCAATTTTTTCAGCCCGAATATGCTTTAGATGACGCTCTTTAATCACCAAAAAGGAATCTCGTGCCAGAATTAAAGGAAAAGGAATTTGGTAGGCCTCAAATACTTTTTTGTATTGAAGCCAATAATGCACCTCTGCGGGACCTCCCACATAGGCCAAATTGGGGAGAATCGTTTCTTGGTACAAAGGGCGCGTAACCACATTGGGCGAAAAACGCTCGGGATGCTGTCGAAACTCCTCTTGCAATGCCTCCGTAGTAAAGTGCAGGTTCGTATCCAAAACGGCAAAACCACCGGCATCACGGACAATCCGTCTGCGGCCTTGATCGCAATGGTAAAAGAAGTTGATTTCACGGGGCATTACTTGACCCTTAAATCCCATGTGCTCTAGATTCACGGTGGTTTCGGCTACCAAAGAACCGCTTTGCTCGCTTACTATATCTTGAAAAGCAATGGGTGCAAAAGCTGCCTTAAGTTGGGCATCGTCCTGATCCAGCACCAACAAACCCGAACCCTTGGTCCAGGAAACCACCAATCTTCGTATGGCTTCGGCGAGCGTGGAAGAGCTTTGGTAGCAATGCTTTATTTCTTCTATTCCCTTTTGGAGTTCCGGGAATTTGGGCAATAGGCTTTCTAATTCTTTCCATACCGATTCCAACTCCTTCGTTCCATAAATGCCTGTTGCCTGGCCCAAATCCTCATGAGGCATGGTAAAGGTCTTGCCTGCCAAATGAAGTGGACGAATCTCTTCTAAATCATGATCTTCTGTATTCATCCAATAGATGGGAACGAAATGATATTCGTTATACATTTCCTTAAGCATGGCCGCAAGCCGAACCACGGAAACCAATTTGTAAATGAAGAAGAGTGGACCGGTTCCAAAGCTCAGCTGGTGTCCGGTGGTAAGGCTAAAAGTTTTTGGGGATGCCAAACTTTTGATTTGAGCTAAAGTAGCCTTATCCGCCAAATCTCCATATTGCGCTTGTAAAGCCTGCACCAAGTTGTTGCGCATGGAATCACTAAAATGCTTGCTTTTGATTTCCATTAACCGAGACCAGTCCGGATTCAGCGGAGAAACGCTAAAAAGAGAGCTAAGAGATTCCGGCTCAGACACATACTGACGAACCAAAGCACTTCCCAAGCCGGCTTGGTCTAAAGGTAAATGACAAAAAGACTCCATTACCGTAAAACAAGGAAAAAGAAGTGAGAGTGAAAACTAAAAAATGTTGTAATAACAAACTTTTTAAAATTATGATATTTGACTACTAAAGTATTTCCAAGCAAACCTTAGTTTCGTAGTATAGCAATTCCTCCTATGAAAGAAGCCCCATTGCCATTAAATGAGTTTGAGCGATTAAGACAGCTCAAAGACCTGCGCATACTAGACAGCCCTCCTGAGCTATGCTTTGACGAAATCGTTAAGCTAGCCGCTGATATTTGCCAAACGCCCATGGCATTGATAAGTCTGATAGATGAAGATCGTCAATGGTTTAAAGCCAAAGTAGGAGTTAGTGTCAAGGAAACTCCGCGAAAAATCTCCTTTTGTTCCCATGCGATTCAAAAGGAATCTTTGTTCTACATACCCAATACCCATAAAGACAAGCGCTTTGCGGACAACCCTTTAGTTACAGACAAGCCTCACATACAATTCTACGCAGGCTATCCCATCAAAAGTCCCGGAGGCATGCTATTGGGTACTTTGTGCGTATTAGATCAGAGACCCAGAAGGTTAAATAAAGGGCAAAAACATGCGCTAAAAGTATTGGCCGGGCAAGTGAGTACGGAAATACGCATTCGGTCCTTGCTTCATCGCCAAGAGGAATTGATAAAATACCTTGAAAAAAGAGAAAGTCGCTTAAATGAATTGCACCAGTTCCTTTTTCATTTTCTGGGGATTTTAGGACACGATTTACGCAGCCCCATTGCCGCATTAAAGCAGGTGGTAGACAGTTGTGCAAACCACGATATGCCCCAAGCCATGCTGAAAGATCATGCCAGAATGCTGAATATTCAGTTGGAGGACTTGCTCGAACTGCTTTCAGCTTTGATGCAATGGTCGCTTCACCACTACCAGGCCGGAGCAATTGAAAAACAAAGAATTCCTTTAGCCCCGCTCATAGAAGAAAAGGTAGATTATTGGCAACCGGCATTAGAAGCCAAAAAGCTAAATATGGCTATTGAGACCACCCAAGATTTTGCCATTAGCGCTCCGGGAGTGGTAGAAATTGTACTCAGCAACCTTTTGCATAATGCCATTAAATTTTCTCCGGAAGGTGCTACTATACATCTTGAAGCCAATAGCTCCATAATAAGCATAGAAGACGAGGGGCCGGGAATGACCGAAGAGCAAATGCAAAGCGTGTTTGTTTGGTCACAATCCGGCACCAGCAACAAGCGCGGAAAGGTAGGAATGGGCCTCGGGCTCAAGATTTGTAGAGAATTGATGCGTCATTTGGGAGGGGATTTGGTCTTGAAGCACCGAGAAAACGGAAAGCAAGGGATTCGGGCAGAGATGATTTTCTTTACCTAAATCCGGGCAAGGGATGGAACGGAAAGCCTGTTGAAGCTGAGCCCCTGCAACTGCAGCCGGGCCGCGGTGGCGCGCAGCAAACCCCGGCACGGCTTGCAGGTGCGGGGCAAAGCAAAACAGCTTGCAGGGACAGCCCGGGCGAAGCTGCCCCCAAAATTAAAACTGAAAATAAATAAAGGTTTGCCCTTCTTCGTCGATGAGTTGGTACAAAACAAAGACCACCAATAAGGCTGCCAGCGCTTGAACCGGTAAGGGTAAGTTTATCCAGCTACGGCGCAAGAAATCTTTCCATATTTTTGGTAACCAATGCAGTACCATGCCACCCAAGAACACCAGAAAAGCGTTTCGGTAGGTCTCGGAAACTAAAAAAATGTGGCTTAGGTTCCAGCCGCCCGGGTTAAATAACTGCGCCCATAGCGCTTCTGCCGTTTCCCAGTTGTCGTTGGGATTGCGCTGGTCGCCCGCCCTAAAAAATAGTCTTGTAAAAGAAATGAACACAAAAGTAAAGAGGACTTTCCAGGCGTGGACAACAGGGTGATTGCTGGCTTCGTAAGGCGATATTTTGCGCCATCCTTTGTAGACCAAAAGTCCCAAACCATTAAGTCCGCCCCAGATCAAAAAATTCCAGCTGGCGCCGTGCCAAAGTCCACCAATTAGCATGGTAAGCAACATGTTGATATTGGTGGTAAAAGCACTCCAAAGTCCGGGAATCCAAAGGCGCAGGAGCCAAAGCACTAAAACCAGCAAAGGAAAAATAGCCATAATCCACCACGAACCCGAAATCGCAGCCGCCACTCCGGACAGCACCAAACTCCAAAAGAAGGTACCGATGCTGCTTTTTCGATTGCCTCCTAAAGGAATGTACAAATAGTCTTTTAGCCAGGTGCTGAGTGAAATGTGCCAGCGCTTCCAAAATTCGGCCACATTCTTTGCCTTGTAGGGCGAATTGAAATTATCGGGCAATCTAAAGCCCATCAATAAGGCCACTCCAATGGCGATGTCGGTGTATCCTGAAAAATCGGCATAGACTTGAAGCGAGTAAACAAACAAGCCCATCAACACATCAAAACCCATGTACATGTGGGGCATGTCAAATACCTTGTCCACATAATTTAAAGCCAAAAAATCGGCAAGCAACAGCTTTTTGACCAAGCCATTCACAATCATAAAGGTGGCCATTCCCCAAGCGGCTTTGGTGAGCGAAAACTTTTTGTGAATTTGCGGCACAAATTCGGCAGCACGCACAATGGGACCGGCAACCAATTGAGGAAAGAAACTCACGTAAAAGCCAAAATCCAGAAGGCTTCGAAGGGGTTTCACCTGACCTCGATAAATGTCGGCAGCGTAGCTAATGGTTTGAAAAGTAAAAAAAGAAACCCCCACCGGAAGAATGATTTGGTCGGCACTAAAACTCCAACCGGTAGTTTCCTGAAACTGATTGGCCCACACCGCCAACCAATTCACCACCTCAAAAGGCGTATTGGGATGCCAAATTTTGTTGGCTGCATCCGCGAAAAAATAAGCGTACTTAAAGTAGGAAAGACTACCTAGGTTTACTAAGACACTTAAGCTCAACCAAAGGGTTTTCTGCCATTTTTTGGGACTTCTATAAATAGCGTGCCCCAGTACATAGTCCGTTAGGGTAGAAAAAAGCAACAGCAAGAAAAACAGGCCACTGGTTTTGAAGTAAAAGAATAGGCTTACTCCAAACAAAAAGGCATTGCGGAGGGACTTGCGCTTATGAATAAGCGAAAAGAGCACCATAACCGCCAAGAAAAACAACCAAAAGCTAAATCCGGTAAAGCTTAGCGGCTGCTCCTTATTGAATATGGAGCACCAGTCCCAAAGGACTTTTGGAATATCGGCCAGATTTATTGCTTCCATTGTTGCTTTAAATGAGCTTTGTAGCCTTCCAATAGGGCTGCAAACAGCAAATCGCCCGTCAATCGATAGCCTTTAAAGGTAAAATGAATCTTGTCGCGTTTTGCCAATCCCTCATTTTCCCAAAGCTTCATAGACTCTAAGCCTCCCATTATGGAAAATAAGTCCCAAACGGCTACTCCCTCTTCCCTACTAAGCTTGAGCATGCTTTGCCTTACCACTTCCCCATTCGGATTTACATAATAACGCCTTCTAGACCTGCGGTAACTATCGTTATTGGTGAGTAAAAGTATGCAGGCATTGGGGTTTACGGCACGTACTTTGGCAAATAGCCTCTTGTATCGGTATTCAAAAGCCGAAGGATCGAATCCCCGTGCCGCTGCATCATTGATACCTATCCCAAAAATCACCAAATCGGGTTGCAGCTGAGCCAAGTCCTCCTGAAGGTAGGCACAGCCTAAATAGGAGTAGGTGCCGGCGCCATTCACCCCAATGCTATGGTAGGTAATGCCGGGATCCTCATTTTCCAATTGAATGCCCAAAAGTTCGTAATGGGTTTGGCTGCTGTCTTTGGGATACCACTCCAACAATACTTCCCCGTGGTAATTTTCTAAAAAGATCTCGGTGTAGCCGCTGCCGGGTTTTCTAAAGATTCGGTAAGCTTCTTCGGCGCTATCCAATTCAGGCAAACGCACCGAGAAAAGATTGGTATCTCTGCCTTCAAACAGCCGAATAAAATTAAAATCATTGGCAGGAGCGCTTTCCGAGGCCAACCGAATGCGAATGGTGGCAGCACTGTCGCGCGTGGTAACTGCCATTCCGGTAAGTCCGAGTTCAACCGATGGGCTGCGCTGCACATTTTTTGCGTAATCCCAATCCCCGGAATAGCTTACATAATAATTGTAGGGATTGTTGGTGCGGGCTACTTTATAGGGAAACAAAAGACCTCTGCTTCCTTTGTTTCCCGGGTAAAAGGTCTGCAAACGCTCCCTTATTCTACCCGAAATAACATCGGCTTGCACATGACTACCTCCCATGTGCACTATGCTTATTTTGCCATGTCCACTGAACATTAGGGCGTCGAGCTTGTCGTAAAATGCATCCATGCTGCTGCTGTCCGGCCCTTCTAAAATTCGATTGAGTTCGTAACGAATAAAAGGGTACTCCAGTACCTCTTCCGGAAACACCGATTGCCCCGATAGCATGCCTAAACCTAAGATCCAATGGCTAATTATGTACTTCAAATTCCTCAATGGCTTGGTCTCTTTCTTTCAACATCCGTTGTTTCAATCCGTATAGGGTATATTCCCTTAGTAGGGATTCGGTAATCATTTCTCCCATTTTTTGCGCACCTAATCGCGTAAAATGGATGTAATCGCTTACGGCCAAGGCGGGTTCAGCATCCACCCACGAAGGCATGGATTGCAAGCCTCCCATAGCATTGAGCTGATCAAAATAAGCCACTCCATGTGCCAGCATGCTGTCTCTCAATGCATCTCGAAGTGGACCTAGCATAGGAAAAGACACCCGTTTCCCCTCTTCGAGGGTACTCATATCGGAGGGGCCTACAAACAGAATGGGAACCTCAGGGGCCACGGATTGCAGGTAGGAAATTTGGCTCAACAATTGGCCAACGTAACGGCTTTTCACTTTATCATCGGTCAAATAGGGCATAATATTGCCGCCAAAAGCAAGCATAATTAAATCCGGATCAAGCATAGAAAACAAGCGTCTGTTTTGGCTCGCATCCGCCTGCGAAAAAATGGTACCCGAGCAACCCCGCATTCCCAAATTATCTACAACCACCCCCCTCCTACTCTCCAGGCTGATTCCAAGCACCTCTAAGCCCTGAACGCCTTCAAAACTTAGTTCGGCACGCTGTGCCGGATAGCTAAGGTCCCAATGGAGTATTTCCGGGCCGGAGCCTGCAGCTAGCTCTTTGGTGCCTCCACCTGTGGAACAACTAAGCCGCACCACTCCCGAGCTGTCGTTTTGACCAATCAAAAGCCTAATTCTTGAAAAACGGTCGGCACTATCGGGTGCATCGTACCCTTTGGAAGCTCTCCAAACCACCAAACTGCTATCAATCACCCCCAAAGAAAGCATGGGTCCATAGCGCCTATGTTCCGCTCTAAATTCAGGATTGCTGCCCCATAGAATATACCTGTAGGCTTTTCCTTCCAAACTTTGAGAAACGGTAGCAGAGCCAATAGGCTGCTCCAAGGGGAGCAAACCCGGACCTAAGCCACCAAACCGTGCCTGAAGACCGCGGCGCAGTTCGTTGCTTATTCTATCTCCTTCGATTTGAGAATCGCCATAATGCATAATGCGCACCTGCAAAGAAGAATCCACACCCGACTCCAATAATTTCCACCGGTCAAACAGCCCAAACAACAAGTCTTTTCGACTCTGTGGCAAGTATATGCGGGCCGGATGGCTGTCGCACAAAGCCTGATATGCATCCAAACTGTCCTTTAGACCAAACAATGAGCTCAGGCGAATGGAATCTTGCCGCTCTTTTTCGGCCTGTGCTTCCAAATCCACATATTCTATGGAATCACCATACACAAAGGTTTCAGGATTTGGCAATTCCCAATGGATACCGGCAAGCCTAAGTCCATCTTTAGGCCAAAAAAGAACCGCAGCCACCAATGGCCCCACCACCAAAAGCAACAATACAACCGACCGCCAAGGGCTAACCGATGCATCAGAGGGCTCCGGCTTAGCCATCAGCTGCCGCTAAAAATTTTTAATCGCTGGCCAATTTGAATTCGGTCAGAACGCAAATTATTCCAATCCATGATGTTTTCCGGACTCACCCCCGGGTATTTGCCGGCAATGCGCCACAGGGTATCGCCACTGCGTACCTTGTACCATTGAACGGAAGACTCTTTATCTTGGGAAGTAGAAACCATGGGTTCTTCAATCACTTCTAAGGCTATGCCCTCTTTGGGGAAAAGCAAGGTTTTGGCCCCTTCATTCCAATCTTTGGGGTTTATACCATTTAGCGCATACACCTGATTTAAGTGTAAACCATGTGCCCTAATGATCCGTTCAAAAGAGGCATGGTCTTGAATCACCAAACTACTCCCATTTTTATGCAAAGGCCCTTGCAGTGTATCATTAAGCTCTTTCCAGCGATTATGACTGGAAAGAGGCAAAAACAAGGCTTCACCTGCGGGCAGCCAAGAGGATTTAAGGCTGGGATTGAGGGACAAAAAATGGGTTTGGGAAATCCCAAGACTTGTAACCAAGCCGGGAACGTCCATAGCATAGCGGGCATAAACACGCTTTTTTTCCACATCCACTACTTCCTTGGGAGTTCCCATTACCTCTTGCGTCAAAGGTTTAGGCCCAAAACGACATAAGTAAGAGAAGGCAGCAAACTCCGAAAACTGCATTTGCACATGGCTAGGTAAAGCCTTAACCCAGGCTCCGGAGGCATCGCCGCTGCATGAACGATTCCGAGCGGCTACCACTTCCGCCGGTGACCCCATAAATGCCAAAACAGCCGAAGTCCAATCGCCCATTTGCCTATGCAAATCCTCTAAATAGAGCAGCGCCGCCTCACTTGACTTTACCCAATCCCTGCGCTCATCTACAAAATGTTCGACCTTTAAACCATACCTAAATGCGGTGAGGTAATGCATTTGCCACCAACCGCCGCGACCTTCTCCTAAAGTTTCTGCAGGATTCAAATGCGACATAGCCAGAGGCAAAAATGCCAACTCTCCGGGCAAGCCTTTGTCCGAAATCCAAGCTTGCACCATGGGCACATGCCTTTGTGCCGCATCAAACCATTTCGCAGACTGCTGACTCGATTCCGTTAAGTGCGCAGAAACATGTCCTCTCACCTCCGTGGCCAGTGAAAAGTCTACCGCCTCCGGAATGGAAAGCAATTGCCGCCGAAAGGTTGTATCCTCCGGCAGCCGATACTCCGCACGAAGCTGCAGTCCCACAAAAAACACCAACAAAAATCCAACAACACGTTTCATACTCCTAATTTCAGCAAATAATTTCTTAAACGGCAAACGCACGATTTAATTTTTCAACCGGCTAAAGTGAACATCTATTTGGGGGGGGCTAATCCGGCTGTCCCAAGTAGTGCCCTCTCCTAGCTTTGCGGGCTTTGGGCTCCGGGGTCCCCCGATGCTTCGGGGGCCTCCTCGCACCAATGCCCGCCAAAAAGCTAGGCTTCGGTCAGCTACTTTGCTCCATCCGGGCCCTGTAATTCTTTGTACATCCTCTCCAGCTTTGGCCTCAAAAACATAGTCCATTTTTGATAACCACTTTTGTTCAAATGCAATCCATCCCGAATAAATAATGCAGGATCAGGCTCCCCAGCGTCGTTTAAAAGCAAATGCCCCATCCGGACAAATTGAAATTCCGGCCAGTCTACCCAAGCATCAAAAAGCTCCACCATCCGGTTGAACTGCTGTTGCTTTTCCCAGTAATTCCAAGAATAAATGGAAGGCTTTACGCTTAAAAAAACCACCGGTGTCCCTTTTTTAAGCGCTTGCTTCAATAAACCGGCAAGCTCTAAAAAGGACCCAAACACTTCCTGCGGTCGGGAATAAGCTAAAGTCAAATCATTTTCCCCGCAATACACCACCACCATCGATGGTTTTTTATCCAAAACCAATTCTTTGAGGTAAAAGCTAAGCTCAGGTAAGGTACTCCCCCCAAACCCACTGTTGGACACCGGGAAATTGGGGAAATCCTCCTCCAAACTACGCCAGGCCCGTACGGAGCTACTTCCAACAAAAACAACAGGTTCCTTGGGAACAGGAGCTTTGGCAATATCTCTTACTTGATTCGAAAAGCGTCCTATGGCATCTCCCACAGAATCACGGTAAGGAGCCCGCCAAGCTTCGGTTCCCCAGTCAGGCGCAGGCAGGGTATCTTGACTCCAAGCCAGGGCCAAGCTGCACCAAAACACACACAACAATCTACACCTCATCATAGGTGCAAAATACAAATTTCATGCCAGCGGCCCTGTTTTAGGGACGTTTCACCAAACGTAGGCTCTGCTCGGCTCCGGATTCTTTATGTCTTAAGCGCAACAAATAGGTGCCGGGAGCTAAACCCTGCAATGGCTTTAAAGCATACGATACTTGCTCACCGGTACTTTCCAATGCTTGCTCACTCAAAAGCCTTCCTCGCAGGTCAAGCAGCTGTACTTCCCAAACACCATGCATCAATGCCCCTTTAATCCATACTTGGTCGGTAAATGGATTGGGATACAATTGCACATGCAGGGCAGTTAAGGCATTTTCTATTCCGGAAACTTGCACCGTTACCACATCTGTTACTGTATCGCTACAGCTTGGGTTACCGGAAATCAACTGTACAGTGTAAGTTCCTGCTTGTGTGTAGGTGTGCAATGGATTGGCCAAAGTGCTGGATTGTCCATCTCCAAAGTCCCACTGGTAAAAACTTGCATTGCTGCTGGTGGCCGTAAATTGAACCGATAAGCCTGTTGTTTGCTTAGAAAATCCACTAATTACAGGTCCTTGCTCCACGCGTATGGGAACCCGAGGACTTATGCAGGGATCTCCTTGAAGTTCCCAGTCGTATAAATAGTAATAAAAAGCGGCTCCTGCCGAAGAACCGGTAATTTCTACATGACCTCCCGGGTTGTAGGGGTAATTCACCCCACTATTGTTTCGGTAAAGGTCCATGTCGCTGCCTCCAAGTCTATAGTTCACTCCCGGTTGCAAATGAAAATTCAAGGCCACACGGCTAGTGCCTGCGGGCACTAATACAAAGCGCGAGTCCAGTTGATTGCCACTTCCATCCCATAAGATAAAGCTTCGATTACCGGAACTATTGGCGTTTACCCACGCACTAACCAAGGTTGTAGGTTGATCTACATTAAAAACCAAGTATTGAGTGGAACTGTTGTTGTGAAATCCACCTCCCCCGAAAGAGTTATCCAAAGGACCCACAAAGAAGGGCAATTGTGCTTCTTGGTTTTCGACCCAAAAAGTATCTGTAGAATTTACATAGGGTGAAAAATTTGGACCGCTTGCCACCGGGTTGCCGCCACCAAATTGGGTATACCAAAAAATAGTACCAACAGCACTTGCACTCAAATGCGCGGTATCCGGTTGACATAAATACACATCGCTTCCCTGGGGAGCGTCAGGTCTATCTATAGTGATGTATGCAGGTTTAACAATGGAGTCACTACCTACTAAGTTTGATGCTACAAGCTTCACCGAATAGGTGCCATCTTGCTGATACTGGTGCTGAGGGTTTTGTTGGGTGGAGCTTTGCCCGTCTCCAAAATCCCATAACCAAGATACGGCCCCGTTGGTGGTCATATCCTGAAACTGAATATTTCCGTCACATGAGGCCAAGGCAGTAGCTGAAAAATCAGGTACCGGAGGAGTACTTGGCAGTTGACAGCTCCAATCCAAAACAAAGCCCGCTTCGTTTACATACACATCGGAAAAGATCCGCAAGGTTATTGCACCTGCCGTACTTGTGATGGTTCCACCATTTGGCAAGGTATTTCCGGTATATTGGCCAATCAAGGGACTGTTGATGGAAGGGCCATCAAATACGTATAAATAGTCGTAATTGTTTTCCAGATTAAACTGACTAAACTGCAAGCTTACGGTTGCCGCTCCGGTAGGAGCAATGGTAATCACTGAGTTCAGGTTGTCTTGGTAATTGCCTGATGGACCGCCCGGATCAAACAGTGTACCTGTACAAGAAAATTGCGTTTGATTGGTACCATTGGGATTCATGGTAATGTTGCAGGGCAAATTAGGATCTACAATAATGTAGCTGTTTTGGATAATGGAATCCATGCCGCAAGCTCCTCCATCGGCTACCAATTTCACATGGTAAGTGCCGGGTTGCATATAGGTATGGGTTGGATTTACTTGGTTCGAAGTAGATCCATCTCCAAAATCCCAAATGAAATTCCCGGCATTAACGCTGGTGTTGGTAAAGGAGACCATAGCCGGCGCTTGGCAAAAAGACTGAAAAGGAGTTGAAAAATTGGCCGTAACGGTTGCAGAAAAAGGACCTCCCACCCCAACGGCGTGCCAAGCATTAGTGGTTGCGATCACCTCAGGTGTGCAAGCCCCATACAAATCAATGGCCGATTGGATGGCATAAAAACGAGCATCCTGGTGATTGGAACTAGGTCCCAAATACACGGTCAAATTTCTAAAAGCAATTTCAGCGGCCTTAATTACTCCTTGAGCATTTACCGAATAGGTATTTCCTAAATCATTGGTACCTGTTCCCCCAACGGTCATTAAATAGAACCAGTAATTTTGTACTCCGCTATTGGTGTGTACTCCTCCATTGTCTTGACTTCCTGTGTAGTAAAAGCTACCTCCATAGCAGTCCGGATCGCCGTATGCGTTTGGATTACTCATTGAACGAATTCCATTTCCGTTCGGAGTGGCATCTTCCCCAATTTTCCATTCCAAGGTATTATTGGCAAAGGCGGTAACTGCCATCCCGAAAATGTCCGAAAAAGATTCATTCAGAGCTCCACTTTCGTTTTGGTAAATAAGGTTTGCCGTATTTGAAGTAAGTCCATGGGCTATTTCATGACCGGTTATGTCTAATGCGGTGAGTGGAGTAAATACTGAACCGTCACCATCGCCATAGGTCATGCGTTGTCCATCCCAGAAAGCATTGTTGTAATTGTTGCTGTAGTGAACGTAACTTCTTAACATAAACCCATTTCCGTCAATGCTGTTTCGGTTATGCACTTGGAGGAAATAGTCGTAGGTCATTTCAGCTCCCCAATGTGCATCACCGGCATATTGATTTAAGCTGGCATTTACATTATTCCAAATATTATCGGCATCAAAAAAATCTGTAGCATTTCCATAGGAAGTTCCGTTATTCAAGTCATAGGTTTGAATACCATTACCTCTTCCGGTTTCCCTCAACCTAAACTGCCCGTTAAAGAAATCTGCCGTCATGGGATGCGTTCCTGTGTAGGCCGTCACTACAGATCCAAGGGAATCGGCAGTATGAATTTTATCTTTAAGCCACAACACCTCGCCACTTTGGGCATCCACAAAAACATCAAATCTTGCTAAGGGTTGATGGGCATAAATGTCCATTTTCCAAGCCAACCGAAGCTTTTGACCATGAAAATCGCCTTGAGGAGCAACCCAACACAGGGAGGGGCTAGGATAATAAGAAGCGCCTAAGTGGTTGGTCCAAAACTTCAAATCAGCTTCCTCTTCAGGTACTTCCCATTTGTAAACCTGAGCAGGGACTGCATGTAAAGCCTCTTGAATAGCCACACCGGCATCAATAGAAGCCTGTGCGCCTACATTTTGATCGATAGCAAATAGATTTCCATGCGCGCTGTGCCAGATGTAGTCTTTAAGGTGCACTTTGTATATTCCTGCTTCTACAGGTACATTATTTACGTAGTGCTGAAAGCTTAGATGGATAAAGCCATGCGCATCTTCTTCCTTGGATACCAACCGGAGGTCTGCGCTGACTCCTTTCTTTTGAATCAAGCTTTTTAAAAAATGATTAAGTCTGTCGCCATCCAAACGCAAAGAAGGTCCTGGCTTTAAAAATTCGGGGAAAGCCAAACCGGGCTTTTCACGCACCACTTCCATTCCCGGATATTTCCGTTGGGCATCTATTCCAAAAAATGCTTGCTGTGCTTGGCTTAAAATAGAGAAACCTAGTCCACACAACAACAAAAAGAACTTATTCATAAGCAAATTGTTGCGGGAAAGGTACAAAGCCTTGCAATAGAATCAAAGGCCCAATAAAACAACTTGGTCTCTGATTAACCTAAGGTCTGTAAGGCAGCTAGTTAAACCTCCGAAATGTAACCGTTGGCACAAATCAAGGTACGCTCCGGATAATCCTTTAAAAAGGAATGGTCGTGGGTTGCCATCAATACGCCGGTACCTGAAGCCCGAATTTGCCTCAAAAGCTCCATAATATCCTTAGAGGTTTCAGGATCCAGATTCCCTGTTGGCTCGTCGGCCAATATTAGTTTGGGATGGTTGAGTAGAGCTCTGGCAACAACCATACGCTGCTGCTCCCCACCGGAAAGCTCATGAGGATATTTAAAGCCTTTGGTCTTTTGCCCCACTGCATCCAAAACCTCTTGGATTCGGTACTCCATTTTTCGCTTGTCTTTCCAACCGGTGGCTTTAAGCACAAAGGTCATATTATCGAAAATGGTTCGGTCGGGCAACAATTGAAAATCTTGAAAAACAATGCCCAATTGTCGACGCAACAAAGGAAGCTTGGAGCGTTTTAGCTTGGACAAATCAAAGCCGGCCACCTTAGCTTGACCATCGGCAATTGGAACTTCTCCATACATAGCCTTCATGAGCGAAGACTTACCGCTTCCTGTTTTTCCAATAAGATAAACAAACTCGCCTTCACTCATAGAGAATGTAACATCACGCAGCACCATCAGGTTTCCCTGGTGCACACTCACCTTGTTCATTTCTATTAAGGCTCCAGAAGGCTCGTTCATAGGTCAAAAGTCTTCATTATTACCATCCCACCCATCCGACTTAAAAATAATTATTAAAAGAAGTACGTTGAAAAAACTAAAGACAGGTAAGAGGATGGCATATAGCTGTAGCTAACTTTGTAAGCGTCTATCTCTGTAAAACAATAAAATGAAGCAATTAGCGGCAATTTTCGGATGTATTTTATTGTCAGCCGGTCTCATGGCTCAGAGGACGCCGAACGAACTAGATCCGGAAAAACTGTACAGAGAAGGATATCAACAATACCAACAATCGCTCTACGGAGCTGCACAGGCTTTATTTAGGCGTTATCAGGAAACCGCTAACTCCTCAGCGCACCATAATTTACCAGACGCCTATTATTATGAAGCGGCATGCGCCACAGAGCTTTTTCAAAACAATGCGCTGTATCTGTTGGACCGATTCCGGAACCGATATCCCGAAAGCCCAAAAATCTCTATGAGTTGGCTACAAACCGGACGAATCCATTTTAGGGATAAAGATTATCAGGAGGCAGAAATGGCCTTAAGTAAAGCCGACCCTTACCTGTTAAATAAGGAGGATTTTTCTGAGTATTATTTCAAATTAGGGTATAGCCGGTATATGCAAGGAAATTCCAAAGATGCCTTGCTTGCTTTTGACCAAATGAACGAAAGGGAATCCAAGTGGCAAATTCCTGCCTTGTATTATACCGGGCATATCTACTATGAAAATGAGGACTTTGAAAAAGCCCTTCAATATTTTAAACGAGTTGAGCATTCTAAAGCATTTGCACGCCTTGTGCCCCTGTATATTGTTCAAATATACTACCGACAGGGACGCTATGAGGAAGCCACCGCTTATGGCAGCCCGCTGGCAGACACCTTAAAGGGGCGCCACAGGGATCCTGTACGACGTATCTTGGCCGAATCTTGGTTTAGGCTTAAAAACTACGATAAGGCTTTGGAAGTCTATCAGTTGTTTCAAAGAGATGGGGGGCAACTAGATCGTGAAGGAAGGTATAACTTAGGGCTTTCTTACTTCTATACCGACCAATGGAAAAATGCGGCGGAATCCTTAGCTAAAGCCACAGATAAGGACGATAGCCTTAGTCAAACGGCCTACTATTTTCTTGCCTCCTCCTTAATGGAATTAAACCAAAAAAAGCTGGCCCTAGATGCCCTGCGCATGGTTCATGCTTTAAATTTTGATGACCAACTTTCTCAGGAGGCCTTATTTAACTTTGCCAAACTTAGCTTTGAGCTAGGATACAATCCATATAATGAAGCCGTTGGAGCTTTGGAGCGGTATTTAGAGCTATACCCAAACGCTCTTTATAAAGAAGAAGCCAGAAAACTGATGGTGGAAATTCATGTTTCCGCCAAAAATTACAGACTTGCCATCGAGGCTTTAGAAAAAATGGATAAGCTTTCCCCTGAATTAAGCAGAGCCTTTCAACGCGTGCTTTATTTTAGGGCGGTAGAGCTGTTCAACAACCTCGAATTGGAAGATGCCATCCCTTTATTTCAACGGGCTATTCGAATGAACAAAAGCCCCGAAATTACCGCCTCAGCAAGGTATTGGCTTGGCGAAACTTTTTATCAACTCAAGAGCTACCCCGACGCTATTGGTCAATGGGAGTCTTTTCTGTCTTCTCCATCGGCTTCTTCCTTGGAAGAATATGCACATGTCTATTATCATTTGGGTTATGCCCGACTAAAACTCAAAGATTATGCAGGTGCTCTTACCGAATTCAGAACCTATTTAACTGAAAACAAGGGGCCTAAAGATGCCAAGGCCAACGATGCCCTTCTTCGAACCGCTGATTGTTTCTTTATTTTAAAGCGCTTTAACCAAGCCTTAGATGCCTACAAATCCTCTGCCAATCACCCGGATTTCGGAACAGACTATGCCTTATTTCAATTGGGTATGCTGCAAGGTCTCACAGGAGACCAGGCCGGAAAAGAGGAAACAATGGGACGTTTAGCCGAAAATTTTCCGAGCTCTCCTCTAAATGAAGAAGCCCTTTACGAAAAAGGACTAGCAGCAGTTCGCCAAGACAAGCCAAATCAGGCCTTAACCACGTTTGATCAATTGAGGTCGCGCTTCCCAAAAGGCTTCTATTTTGGGAAATCCTTGTTGCAATCCGGCCTGGTACATCGCAACAATGGGCAAAATCCGGAAGCGCTTGGTTGGTTTCGAAGGGTGGTTGACGAATATCCCGGTACCGAAGAAGCCAATTTGGCTATGGGTTACGCAAAAAGTATTTATACCGAAACCGGACAAGTTGAGGCTTGGCTTCAATTTGTGAAGGAAAAGGGAGGCAATCGATACAGCGAAGCCAGCCTCGACTCCAGTGCTTTTGACGGTCTCCAAAATGCCGTAATTTCCGGAGATTGTCAAAAAATTGCTTCCGCAGGACAAGCATATCTAAAAGCTTTCCCTCAAGGTATTTTTGCATTAAAAGCTGCCCACTACGCCGCAGAATGTCTTTTTGAAGAGAAAAGCGATTCGGCAGCCTTGGTTCTTTTTGAACGTGTATTGGAAGCACCCAATGGAAGTTTCACCGAAAATGCATTGGTAAAGGCGGGTTACTTGTACAGCTCCATGAACGATACCCTCAAGGCCATGCGTACTTACGAACGTTTGATTGAAGTTACCGGTAGCTCAGAGCATTTAAAAACTTCAAGAATCGCCCTCATGGAATACCATTTTGCATTAAAACAATGGTCTGAAGCCATTCACTATGCAGATTTGGTTCAAAGCTTTGAGTCCCTCGCCCCATCCGAATTGGAGCGCAGTCTATTTGTGTTGACACGGTCTAACTACCGCTTAGAGCAGTGGGAAATGGCCTTGGCTTCGGCTAGGAAACTGGAAAAAAATAAAAGTTCGGGGTACTATGCTGAAGTGGCCTTTATTATGGGCGACGTACTGTATAAAAAAGAAGAATACCGCCAGGCCGAAAGGGAATTACGTAAGGCGATTAAACATATGGGAGGCCAGAAAGACTGGATGGCCCGTTCCTTTATTTTGCTTAGTGACATTTACCTTAAGCTCGACGATTTAGTCCAAGCAAAATCAGTACTAAAAACGGTAATTGATAATCACCAAGGAGTCGATTTGGTGCAAATTGCCCAAGAAAAGTACGATGCAATCTTAGACTTGGAGCAAGAACGAAACCGTCCCGAGATAAACGAACCTGAGGAATTTGAAATCGCACCCAATGAATAAGTTTTTAAGGTTAATATGGGTAGGGTTTGCGTGTTTGCTTCCCTTTGGAACAATTCAGGCTCAACAACTTGAGAATAATCGAGTGGTTTATACCGGTTTTGAGCCCAAACTTGCAGAAGTGGAGAAAATCACCAACAATCCACAAATATTAGACACCATTCGTCTGCAAGCGGATACCAACTATGCTTTTAATGTTAAGTCTATACCTACTTATTATAATCCCGACACGCTAGCCGCAGCACGCATGCGCAAAGAACCTATTTCAAGGTTGCAACGTGCTATGCTTAAATTAGGCTTTGGCAACTACACTACCCCACTGGTTGATTTTCATTTAAACTCCTTAAGGGCTAGAAATAATGGCTATTTTGTTAGGTTCAATCACCTCTCCTCCACAGGAAGTATTTCAGGTAGAGGCTTCCCAGGAACCAGCAGCAATACCGCTGAAGCAGGATACCGTCATATCTTTAAACCCCTTACCCTGGGAATTGAAGCAGGCTATGACCGCCAAGCCGTCCACTATTACGGGTACCCCCAAACTTTGGACAGCCTCTTCCCCTCCGACTCCACTCGCCAACGTTACTCGCTCGGACAGGGAAGATTTTACCTCAACAGTACCCATAGAACAGACTCCATTCGACTGAACTATTCCACTTCTCTAGATTTTTACCACGTATCTAACCTTTATAGAACCAGAGAAAACACCTTTCGCCTCAAATCAAACTTCAATAAGTTTACTGATCTTTTTGCCGGTGAATTTATGGGAGTCAATGCCTCCCTCGATTTGTTAGACTTTAGCTCAGACTCCATAAGTTTGGGCTTGGGATGGATTACCGATGTTAACCCCTACATGAAACTTGGCCGCAAAAGCTGGGACGTAGAACTGGGAGCTGGCTTGGTTTTTGGAAATAGCGACAGTAGTTTTTTCAGGATTTACCCTCGGATTCAGGCCAATTGGAAGATTTTTAAGCAATACGTGCAATTGTTTGGAGGTGTATCAGGGGATTTTGAACGCATTACCTTTCGAGAGTTGTATACCCAAAACCCTTTTATTCAATCCAACATAAACCTTACCAATCAAAACACGCCTTACCTGCTTCACGCAGGAATAAAGGGCGCCTTTTCGGATCTAATCTCCTATCGTTCAGAAATCTCTTATGCCAGAATAAACGGCATGCCCTTTTTTGTTAACGACACCTTAGGTGCCCCCAGAACCGGCTTTGAGGCGATTTACGACCAAGTAAACCTTACCACCATTTCCGCCGGGCTGAATTTTCATTACGGCGAAAAAATTGAAGTGGACCTCCATGGACGGTATCGATTGGTTGCTATGGATAACTTAACAGAAGCTTGGCACTTCCCTCCCTTAGACATTCGATTGGCCGCACGTTACCAATTGGGTGAAAAAATGCTCTTTAGAGCCGATATGGCTTTTATAAGTGGACAAAGGGCACGAATCTTTAACCAAGACTCTACAGGAACCAAAAAGGAAGGTTTTATTGACCTGAACCCAACCCTGGATTTTCGCTTAGGTGCCACGTATCGCCTCACGGAAAAACTTGGCTTCTTTTTGGATATGAATAATATTGCTGCCTTCCGTTACAACAGGTTCTACGGCTACCCCACCTTTGGCTTAACTGTAATCGGAGGTTTAAGACTCTCCCTTTGAGCATGGAATGGCCAAAAATCAATATTCCTTTGCATCCCCTAAAGTCTAGAACAAATCCCGGCAATGGAACAGAAATTTGGGACCATTGGAGAAAAAAATATGTGGCCGCTACTCCTGAGGAATGGGTAAGGCAACATGTGCTCCACTGGTTAGTGCGCGATTTTAACTATCCTAGCGGAAGAATTATGGTGGAAGCAGAAGTAAAAGGCCTCCAAAGAAAACGAAGGTTGGACGCTCTGGTCTTAGATGCTCAAGGTGGTCCATACCTGCTTATAGAAATTAAAGCGCCATCGGTGACTCTATCCAATCAAACCTTTTTACAAGCAGCCCACTACAATAGCCAAGTAAAAGCTCCCTATCTGCTCATAAGTAACGGTGTGCAAACCTTTGTTGCAAAAACCTTTGGAGGTCAATTTGAATTCTGTCAAGAAATACCGGAAGCTCCTAGAACATGAAGGTGGTACTTGTCCATTATCGCTTGTTGAAATTTGGGGGTTTGGAAAAACGACTCCACAATTATATTGAGGCGTTTCAAAAGGATGGGCATGAGGTTACTTTGCTGACCGCCTACGTGAAACCGGGATATACACCCCCTAAAAACCTTCGCTTAGTTATCCTTAAGCCCGGCTTTCACCTTAAACCCTTTCGGCAGTGGTTTTTTGGGCAAAAAGTTATGCGCTGGCTTAAACAAAACCCCTGCGATTTTTCGCTTTCGCTTGGCCGAACTCCCGGAGCCGACCTAACTCTTTGCCCGGGCAATCATTTGGGATATTTGGCGGCGCATGCAAAAAAACCATCCTCAATAAGCGATTTTATGCAAATCAAAGCCGATAAATTTGCATTTAACCATACCAAAGGTATACTTGCGGCAAGCCCTCAAATTAAAGAAGAATTGGAGCTACATTATCAAATCCCCTCTTCTAAAATCAGGGTTCTTCCTCCTCCTATTTCTACTAAAGCCCTTGAAAAAGCCAACACACATTCCAAAAGTTACTGGCGAAACAAGCTCGGTCTTGATCCCGAACTGCTCTACTTTCTCTTTATCAGTACCGGTCATGCCAACAAAGGCCTACCCTATTTGATGGAATGGTTCGGCCAAGCGCACAAAACCCAACAGCATTTGCTGGTGGCAGGCCATCCGCCGGTTTACCCAAAAGCTCAAAACATAACAGGTCTAGGTTACTTAGATGACCCCGCTCCTTGGCTCAAAGCCGTGGATTTTTTAATCCATCCTTCAAAATACGAAGCCTTTGGACAAGTTATTGCCGAAGCACTGGGAACTCAAACGCCTGTTATTGTTAGTGCGAATACAGGCGCATCGGCCTATTTGAAACCCACCGATGGCTTAGTGCTTCCCTTAAACCAAGCAAACGCTTGGAAACAGGCAATACAACTATTAAAACCAAATCAATTTTCTATCTCCGAATCAAGAATCCGGGAGGAAGGCTGGACACTAGAACAACACTACGCTTCCCTTTGGAAATTTCATAAAGAGTTTGCCTGATTCGGCAAAGCTTACACAATACACCAAACCAATAAAACAGATAATCAACGGATAAGTTTAACTTTGCGCTCATGAATCTGACCAAAGGATTTGTATTTCTCCTATGCTATGTGGCGCTGGCCAACCTTTTTTCTCCCCTGAAAGCCCAAAACTTTTTAGAAGTAGAAGGCCGTGTTGAAGCCGAAGATGGCCCTATTGAATTGTTCATCTCCATAGGTGAGGAAGGAAAGCGTAAAAAAGGCATTAAACTTAAGCCTGACGGCACTTTCCTTATTGAGCTAGATCTCAGCCAATCCTTTGAATTCTACATTACCGCAGAAGGTTACAAACCTCAATTGGTTAAAATCAATACCACCGTAAGCGATGAGGCGATTGAAGCCGGCCTTATGCCTTTATACCTTGATTTTTACCTGTTTAAACTTCCCGAAGAAGTAAAAGAAGAGGAAGAACTGGTAGACGAACTCCCCATTGAAACCACCATTGCCTTTAATAACCAAGACTTTACCTTTAATTTCGATAACCCCATGATGGCCACAATGGAGGGACAAAAAAATATGGCCCAACAAATCAAAGACTCCCTAATAACCCAAGTAGAGAAAAAAGACTCCCTGGCGCAAGCCGATTCCTTGGCACAAATACAAAGACAACAGTTTATTCAAGATTCCATAGCTCAAGCTAGAGCTCGACAACTTTTCATCGAAGATTCCATAGCACAAGCCAAAGAAAGGGAACGTTTTATTCGCGACTCCACTGCTCAAGCCAAAGAAAGACAAGCTTTTATTGCCGATTCTACTGCAAAAGCCTTAGAACGCCAAAAGGAAATTCAAGATTCTTTAGCTTTTGCCCAGCGAAAACAGCTTATGCAAGACTCTCTGGCTCAAGTGCAAAGGCAGCAGTTTATAGCTGACTCTATCGCCCAAGTCGAACGACAGCAATTTGTTGCAGACTCTTTGGCGAAGGTGCAACGAAAACAGTTTGTAGCAGATTCTATAGCACAAGCCGAACGACAGCAATTTATTGCTGACTCTACCGCACAAGCCGAACGACAACAATTTATCGCAGACTCTACCGCGCAAGCCGAACGGAACCAATTCATCGCCGATTCCATTGCCCAAGCCGAACGCCAAGCGTTTATAGCCGACTCTACCGCCAAAGCCGAACAGGCAAAAGCCGAAGCAGAGGCTCAAGCAAAGGCCGAAGCAGAGGCCAGACAACAGTTCATCGCTGATTCTATAGCTCAGGCCGAACGCCAAGCATTTATCGCCGATTCTACCGCCAAAGCCGAACAAGCAAAAGCCGAAGCAGAGGCTCAAGCAAAGGCCGAAGCGGAAGCCAGACAACAGTTCATAGCCGATTCCATTGCTCAGGCCGAACGCCAAGCATTTATTGCCGACTCTACCGCCAAAGCCGAACAAGCAAAAGCCGAGGCCGAAGCTCAAGCCAAAGCCGAAGCGGAAGCCAGACAACAGTTCATCGCCGATTCCATTGCTCAGGCCGAACGCCAAGTATTTATTGCCGACTCTACCGCCAAAGCCGAACAAGCAAAAGCCGAGGCCGAAGCACAAGCCAAGGCCGAAGCGGAAGCCAGACAACAGTTCATAGCCGATTCTATAGCCCAGGCCGAACGTAAAGCATTTATTGCCGACTCTACCGCCAAAGCCGAACAAGCAAAAGCCGAGGCCGAAGCTCAAGCCAAGGCCGAAGCGGAAGCCAGACAACAGTTCATGGCCGATTCTATAGCCCAGGCCGAACGCCAAGCATTTATCGCCGACTCTACCGCCAAAGCCGAACAAGCAAAAGCAGAAGCAGAGGCTCAAGCCAAGGCCGAAGCAGAGGCCAGGCAACAATTCATTGCCGATTCTATCGCCCAAGCAAAACGACAAGCCTTTATTGCCGATTCAACAGCAAAGGTGGAGGCGCGCAAACAATTCATTGCCGATTCCATAGCTTTGGAAAAACGCAAAGCCTTTATTGCCGATTCCACGGCCAAAGCTGAGCAAGCCAAGGCCGAGGCAGAAGCAGCAGCCAAAGAGAAAGCCCGCCAACAGTTTATTGCCGATTCCACGGCCAAAGCCAAAGACCGATTGGCATTTATTGCCGACTCTACCGCCAAAGCAAAGGCCCGTTGGGAGTTTATTCAAGACTCTACCGCCAAGGCAAAAGAATGGGCACGCATTCAGGACAGCACCGCAAAAGCCGAAGCCCTTTGGAGGCAGCAGCAAGAGCTGCGCGAAATGCGCCGAAACAACAACATCCGTATTTTTGAAACCGAAGAAGAACGGAACCGGGTGGTGGCCGCCAGCGAAAGAGGGGCAATTTTGAGCAAAACTTACGTAACCCTCAAAAAATACGATGTAGTTGAACTCGAAAGCTCCGATGCTTATGGCTTCATAAACTTTGGAGATGGCGAAGGCAATATTGAGGTGAATAAAGAAGAATTCTTCCGGTTTAAGCGCATATTTAATAAGTAAACTCCCTACGGAGCTTAAGCGGCCCTGACCGCACGGATACCCTGCAGCACAGCCGGCCCTTGGGCTTGGTGGGCGGAGACCTACCCTTTTAGGTAGGGCCACGCACCACCTAGCCGTAGGAAGCCAATAACGAGATGCGTTTTTAAGGTCCTTAGATGCCGACCACAGCGTCGGTACGAATTAAGGCGCGTACATATTTAAAGTACGTAGTTTACCTGCTGTAAATGAGGAAATAAAATTTGGCCTAACGCAAAGCTGCCGCCAGAATAGCTTCTTGTGAATGGCCTCCCAAGGAGCCGGGTGTGCGAAGCGTAGCAGTAAGGGCAGGATTAGCCGCCCAAATCACCTTCCTTAGGAAAAGCGTGCTCCTTTAAATAGGCATAAATGGCTTCTTGAGCCCTAAGCTCAGGCTCTTGATTTTCAACAGGATGCATATTGAGCGAAGCATCCAGTTTGCGGGCTGCCCGATTGTCGCGCCACTGCAACTCATACATGTGCAGCAGTTGTTGCCGCCAAGGCTCCGCCTTTATCTCCAAACCAAGCTCAATGCGGTGGTACAGGTTGCGTGTCATCCAATCTGCGCTCGAAAGAAACACTCGATCCTCGCCCTGGTTGTGAAACATCACTACCCGTGCATGCTCCAAAAATTTGTCCACTAAGCGGCGCACTTGCACCTTTCCGGGCACCAAACAACAAATGGACCGCACCATAATGCGCACAGGTACTCCGGCTTCTGCCGCCTCATACAGCGCTTGAATCATCCCAGGCTCTTCCAGGTTATTGACTTTCAAAAAAATACCGGAAGGCTTGCCGGCCTTCGCGGCCGCAATCTCCTTTTTTATGGCCTTGCGGTAGGTGTCCACCATGTTAAAGCGCGCCACCTGAATTTTCTTAAACTGGCTTTGCTGCTTCCAAAAATCCAGTTCCACAAAAAGCTGTCCCAGTTCCCGACAAATATCGGTCCGGCTGGTAAAATATCCGTGGTCGCAATACAAGCGTGCTGTTTTCTCATTAAAATTGCCGGTAGAAATAAAGGCATATTGTCTAAGCCCCTGAGAATTCCGGCTTTTTCGGGTAACCAAGCAAGCCTTAGCATGCACCTTTAGACCGGGAACAGAGTACATAATCCGCACTCCGGCTTGTTCCATTCGGTCGGCAAAATAGAGATTGGTCTCCTCGTCGAAACGGGCCTTTAACTCCACAAAAACAGTCACTTTCTTGCCGTTTCGTGCGGCCGAAATCAAGGCGTTTACCACGGCACTATCGCTGGCCACTCGGTACTGTGTGGCTTGAATTTCTGTAACTTTTGGATCAATCGCGGCCTGATTCAAAAAGCGCAATACATAGTCGTAAGATTGGTAAGGAAAGCTAAGGAGCCAGTCTTGACGCTTAATGGCCTCAAACATGCTGGGGAAGGCATCTAATGCTGCCACATGCAAAGGCGGGGGCAAAGGCCGCTCCAATTTTGGCGAAAAAGGATTGGGAAAAGAAAAAAAGTCCGAAAAATTATGGTAGCGCCCTCCGGGAACCATATCGTTTTGGTCCAAATCAAAAGAGGCCTTAAAAAAGTCCAACATGGCGTCAGGCATGCGCTGATCGTATAAAAAACGGCTAGGTGCTCCTGTTTTTCTTCGAATCAAACTTTCCCTCAGCTTTTCTATTAAATTTCCGGTAAACTCATCTTCAATGCGCAAATCGGCATCGCGACTCAGTTTAAAGGAATGAGAAGCCACAATTTCATAGCCCGGAAACAATTGATCTAAACCATTACGAATCACATCGTCCATAAACAGCACCAAATGCCGCTGCTCTTGGCCGGGTATGGACAGGAACCGAGGCAATTGGCCCGGAATCTGCACCATGGCATAGCGCAGGCGACGCTTGGATGGGTCTTTTACCTTACTCTTTCGCGACACCAAAGCCACGGCCAAATAGAGCGCCCCATTTTGCAGGAAAGGAACCACCTTAGATTTAACCAGCAAAATGGGCTGTAATTGATGCAGCACTTCCCGCATAAAATAGTTCCTCACAAAGTCCTGACAGCTCGGAGGAAGCTCGCTACTCAACATTAAATCAATGCCTTCTGACTTGAGTACCGGGATTATCTCTTCAAAAAATACGCTCCCAAAAAAACGTTGTTGTTGATCAACTCTTTCAGAAATTTCGGCCAGCAAGGACTGAGCCGATTTAGCCTCCGAAGAAATATGCAGCAATTGTCGAATGGCCGCCACGCGCACCCGAAAGAACTCTTCCAAATTGGAACTGTAAATGGCCAAAAACTTAATGCGCTCAAAGAGTGGCAAATGGCTGTCGGCAGCCTCCTCCAACACCCGCTGATTAAAGCCCAGCCAAGATAAATCACGCTGATGAAGCTCCTTAGGTTGTGCCATGTGCAAAAGTACACAATTGCCTCAGGGAACGAAAGGGCTTTTTTTGGGGCGCTAACGGGCTTTCGGCCTTCGGCTTTTCGGCCTAGGCTTAGGCGGCTAAGGCTGTGGGCGTTCCGCTAAGCTCCACGTCCGCGCCTAAGCCGCCTATAGCCTCTGCCAAAAAGCGCTCCCGGCCTCTATCCCTGCGCCTTAAGCTCCGTGTGTAAAGCACAAAAAAAGCCGAACCCCTAAGGATTCGGCCTTTCTGTCCAAACCGGTCACAGGATTACTCCAAAGTGACGCTTTCGGAAACCACGGTTTCCTTAATGAAATAGTAATCTTCCCCATTGATGTTTTCAATGTTCACATTGTAGGGTGCAATTTGAATGTAGCCCTGACCTGCGCCCAGGGTAGTCATTTCTGCTTGAGTAAAGGTGTGGGAATTGGTTCCTCCGGGTGCGGTATACAACAAATTACCGGAGGGTCCGGCCACGGAAAATATTACCGAGTCGGCACTGGTAATGGAAGTGGTAGCTTGCAATGTAAAATCACCTCCGGTAGATACCGGCCCCGAGTGATCGATAGCACCGATAGAAGGCCAAGCTTGGGAATCGGAAAAAGTAAAGGCAGAAACACTGCCCGATCCTGCTACATCCCAGTCGGCATCTCCATTATTAAAGTCTATACCTGTAGCGGAAGTTGGTCCGGGCATGTAGGTGTAGCTGTTGTTGGATTGCTTGTCTAAGCTTGTGTTATTAACGCTAACGGCTCCGGCATCTAAAAATGCTCCGGTAGGACCAAATACAGCCACCGCGGTTCCAAACAAGATATCCATTTCACCAATAGGAGTAGATTGGGTGGTTTTAGTTTGAATGGAAATTAAGCCACCACCGGCTCCCGCTGGAATGGTTGGAGAAGGAGTGGTTTCCTGAGTCGTTTGGTTGTTGTTGTTGTTGTCGTCGTCTGTGTCGTCCGAGCAAGAACTAATAACAAAAAGTGAAGCGAGGCCCAATAGGGCAAGTGCACGTGGTTTCATGCGATTATAATTTGGTTTGGGACAAATATCTGATGAATAGCGCTCTAGTCCTATACGATGTTTGTCCCATTTTGCACTTTTTGGCTCCTTCTATCCTATTTTAGGGCTTATCTTATATTATTTCGGACCAGAACCTCATTTTTCCACGAGCTCGGCACGAGAATTGTACCTTTGAAGTATGAGACTTTTTATCCATATCCGTTCCCTAGTGTTGCTTTGTGTAGCTTTTCAAGGCCTAGGTCTTTTTGCTCAGCAAAGACTAGAGCCGCATTATGTGCAATTGAAGGTTCCACAAGAATGGCAATTCCAACGCACCGGCCAAAGGTCTTGGATTGTTACAGATACAAAAACAGAATTTAATGTGATTCTGTACAAGGTGCACCCGGCATTTAATGCCGATAGCCTAAGGTATTTGGCATTGGACCTGTACCAAGACCCCAATCTCCAAAACGTGCAAGCCATGGAGGTAAACTCGGGAACCTTAAATGGTATTCCTGCCGATAGGGTGGTTATTTCTTTTATCTACGGGGACGCTCGTTATTTAAGTACCATTTATTTGGCACACTTTCATATCAATCACCAATACAACTCTGTGCTTTTTTACTTTGAAATAGGTGAAGGGAACGCCGTATCTTATGTAGGCATTCAAGACCAATTGCTTAGCAGTCTATCCTACCTGCCTTTTGAATTTGGACCACGAAAAGGAGAAGGCTACAGTCTGGATATAGCCTACCATTGGTTGGTTAAAAAGACCGAAGGCGATAGCTTAATGGCATGGTTTACCGATGGCAGGTCCGAAATTAAGTTGTATAGAAGCGAACTAACCGACAGCCTAAGTAGTGCCACCATGGCAGACTTGGCAAAAGATGCCGCCAAAAAAGCCTCAGATCACAAGGTTTCTAAAGAGCGGGAAAAATCCGGATGGAAGGGGCAAGATTTAGAAGGACTTTCCATTACTACCGACAAAATGGAAACCCAGCGCTGGTATTACTTAATGCAAAAAGACAGTAGTTTGCACGCTTACGTTTTGGAGGGTGCTTGGCCTTTGGCCCAAAAAGAGTTTTATGCTTCAGCTTGGCAAAAGGCTTGGCAGAGCTTAAGCTTGGAGGGTAAGTACCTGCCTTAAACTCACTCCTCCTCAGGCTTCAATAAATCGGGCCGTAGTTTTTTGGTGCGTTCTATACTTTGCTCCAATCGCCATTCTGCAATCGCTTTATCGTTGCCTGAAAGCAGTATGGAAGGAACTTGTTTACCTCTCCAAACCTCCGGACGCGTATAGACCGGAGGGGCCAACAAACCGTCTTGATGACTATCGCTTAGGGCTGACATTTCATCGCCTATAGCGCCCGGTATTATCCGAATAATAGCATCGGCCAATACTGCGGCAGCCAACTCTCCCCCACTCAACACATAATCTCCGATCGAAATCTCCTTGGTTATGTAACTTTCTCTAATGCGCTGATCGATTCCTTTATAGTGCCCACAAACCAATAAAATATTTTGTCGAGTACTTAATCGGTTCACCTCCTTTTGCTTAAGTTGCTCTCCATCAGGACTCAAGTAAATAATTTCGTCGTAGTGGGTTTCTTTCATAAGCTCGTCTAGGCATTCGGACAAGGGCCCGCAAGCAAGCACCATCCCACCGCCCCCTCCATAAGGATAGTCGTCAATGGATTTATAATTCCCGGTACCATGGTTTCTTAAAGCAATGATTTTTAGCTCCACCTTGCCTTGCGCTACAGCCCTACCCGGAATGGAATGCTTTAGAAAGCTCTCCAACAATTCAGGAACCACTGCCAGAATATGCAATTTCATACCGCAAAAATACCCAAATTATACAGGTTTGATGTACTTGGGCCAATTTAGCGAACCGGGCCAAATAGCTATCTTTGCTAAAACCTATACGCTCCTGTTGCGTTGAATAGATACCTATGAAATTGTTGAGCGAACGCATTGCCTACCAAGTCTCCGAAGAGGGTCTAACGGTTCGTATTAAAGGAGCCGGAAAGCAAGACGTCAAGCGTATTGGCTATATGAAAGCATGGCTTATTGCTTGGTATTTGTGCGGTTTAATTTTGGCTTCAGGTCTTTTTTTGGACTACGAAAGAGACGTCAAGCTGTTTTTGATTGTTTTTCTTGCCTTTTGGGGCTATTTTTCTTTCATCATAACCAAAGCCTATTATTTTAAAAAATACGGCATGGAAACCCTCTTCCTAAATGGGAATCAGTTTATGATGCGCCGAGATATTCATGGAAAAAAAGGCAAGCCTCAATACTTCCGTCTAAAGCACGACAGACCTTTTAGAGTATTAAAGGACAAACAAAAACTCGACCAGTTTTTTTACAGTTCTTGGTGGGTCATTGCCGGAGGAAAAGTAGAATTGGGTGAGCCCGGAGCAGCCTATCGCCTAGGTCAACACCTTAGCGAAAATGAGGCACTCAAATTGGTGCAACTGCTCAATAAACACGTGGACTTAAGCCCATCATGAACGGAGTAGAACTCCGAAAACAGCGGATAAGGGGGTTTGAACAAGAGCCCCCAAGGCAATTGTGCATAATAGGTGGAGGTGCTACAGGAGCCGGAGCAGCTTTGGAAGCTTGGGTGCGAGGGATTTCGTTCTATTGGATTAGCTCCGGCGACATTGGCGAAGGCACCTCAAGTAGGTCCACCAAGTTGTTGCATGGGGGCATTCGCTACTTGGCGCAAGGTGAGTTTTCGCTCGTAAAGGAAGCATTACAAGAACGCCAGTGGATGCTCAAAACCTATCCTAAGTTTTGCACCAAACAACGTTTCATTCTTCCTGCTCAAAACCACTGGCAGGCCATCACGTATCGGTTGGGGCTTTGGTGGTACGACCAAAAAGCCGGACTTCCCAAAAATGAACGCCATAGCTACTTAAACAAAGGACGCTTTTTGGATGCCTTGCCTGGTTTTAATGGAAAGGCTACCAAAGGACTAAGTTATTTGGATGCAACCTTTGCCGACCAAGGGTTTTTATCGGCTTTGTGGATGGAGATGGACGCCCATTCGCCACATGTGCTCAACCATACACGTGTGTGTGGACTCAAGGCTTCAGGAAATACTTGGGAAATCCGGGGAATAGATGAGTTTGATGGAGCGCCATTTTGCTTAACTGCCAACCATGTGCTCAATGCAACCGGTCCTGAGTCCATCAAAAATATGGAAGAGTGGGGTTTTACTTGCCCTCATCGTATGGTATGGAGTCAAGGAAGTCATCTACTGCTCAAAGGCAATTTTGTGGATTGGAAACAGGCCTTGGTGGTTCCGGTACGTCAAGGCAGAGTTTTTTTCATGGTTCCTTGGCAAAACAAATGGTTGGCAGGCACTACCGAAGCCGTCTTAAATGAATTTCCAAAAATTCCGGAACCTAAAAAGGAGGAAGTTCAAGAAATTTTGGACTCCATTGAGGAATTTGTAGGAAAAAGGCCAAATAAGCAGGAGGTGTTGGGGCAATTCTCCGGCATACGCCCCTTGGTATCTTTAGGTGGAAAGTCCGGTAAAAAAGCTTCTTTCCTTAGCCGAAAACATTTGGTCATAAATCATGCCCCGGGTTTGGTAAGCCTCTTAGGCGGCAAGTGGACCATTTTTAGAAAAATGGGTGAGGACGGTCTTAAAGCCTTGTTCAAAGAAAAATTGCCACCGCTGGTAAAAGATTACCCTGTCCTTGAGCCTTTGACCGGAATCCCGGACGATAGATCCAAAATAGATGCACATTATTATAAAACCCGTGGTGCAGCCCTATTTCCGGACGACCTTGTATTTCGGCGCTTTTCCTCAGGACTTGAAGATATTCCGGACTATTTAAACCACCGCGAGGAATGGTGGAGCTGGTGGTGGGCGCAAGCACCGGATGCGGAAAAGCAAAAGGAAAAAAAACGGCTTACTTCTTACCTTTTTAAAGCATCAGTCGACCAAGAACCGCAGCAAGACTGACCGCCGCATTCAAAGATTCAGGTGCGTTTTGTGGATGGACCGAGGGCAAATACCATGCTTCGGAAACCCGGAGCAGCTCGGGACATACCCCATGAGATTCACTGCCAACAATCAATGCCTTGGACTCAATCTTAGCATCTGTTGGTAAGGGTATACCCTCAAGACTTAAGGCTATTGGCTTAAGACCCAAATTGGGCAAAAGATCTACCAGTTCATCCGTAGCAAATCGAAACAAGGATAAGGCCACCAAACTTCCCATGGTGGATTGCACGGTTTTGGGGTTGTATGGATCTACACAACCTTTGGTAAGAATAACTTGGTTGAGGCCAAACCAATGTGCCGTGCGCAACATGGTCCCTAAATTTCCGGGATCCTTTATGCCATCTAAAATAAGCGTAGGCACGTGCTTTAGCTCATGTGAAGCGCCAAAGGGCTTCTGATAAAAAATCCCAAAGAGCCCGGCAGGGGTAGCCAAATGACTAAGCTTAGGGTAGGCCTGAGCGTCAAATACCGGAGTTTGTTTGGCGCTTTCAGGCAGCTCGAATCTACTCCAAAGCTCAGGTTTGGAATAGGCCAACCATTTGGCTTTAGCCCCAAATTTCATTAAATCCTGAATGCACTTAAGCCCTTCCGCAGCAAACAAAGCGTTCTTTTTCCGAATCTTTGCTTCTTGCAAACGCTCAAAAATTTGCTTCTGTGCCTTGGAAATTTCTTCCATAGTACAAAGGTAGTGTAAGCGGCAAGGAATTTGTAGAATCAAGCATCAATAAGATGTAACTTCGCAACGTGAAGCCGGGCCATTTTTTTTCTATATCGGTTTGGGCAGTGTTTTTTGCCATGGTATTTCTTGCCTGCAGTCCCACAAGGAGACTAAAGGAAGGCGAATACCTTTTGGTAAATCAGCAGGTGGTAGAAACCGATGCCAGCTACAAAGGCAGCGATGATATAGAGTCTTTTTACACCCAAAAAGTCAACCGTAAATGGTTTGGATTTTGGAGGTTTTACTTGCAAATATACAACCTCCCCAACCCTGAAAAACTAGCTCAAAAGAAGCAAAAGCAATTGGCGAAGTTGGATTCATTAAACTCGGCCATACAGGAAGCGAACGAAGCGCGCATAGCCCAAGGCAAAAAGCCCAAAAAACTTAAAAAGGAAAAACTCCTTTTCGGAGAGTGGCTCCAAAAAATTGGGGAGCCTCCTACCCTATTGGATTCAGGAAGGATTGAGCGGACCAAAAGCCAAATGCTGCAATACGTTCAAAACAAAGGGTATTTTCATGCTACCATTGACGACTCGGTAGCCCTTAAGACCGGAAAGAAAAAAGCCGAAGTCTTTTTCTTTGTTCACCGAGGTCCGGCTTATTTTATTGACAGCCTCTTTTTCTCCGTAGAAGACCCTACGCTAGACTGGTTTACCGAAAAAAACAAGTTCAAAAACAAAATTCTTCCCTTTAAGCAGGACTCTGCGCAATTCGATCTTCAATTGCTCGATGAAGAAAGGGAACGCATGGCCGCCATCTTTAGAGACCAAGGTTTTTATTTGTTCGATAAAAACAAGGTGGAGTTTTTGGCAGACACCACCATGGGCAACCACACCGTTCATGTGGAAATGAAAATTCCCAACCCTAATTACACCACCGTATACCGTGGTGATACGCTAAAAATAGACCACCATAACCGGTTTAGGATTGGCCGCATTATTGTCATTCCTGAATACGACCCCGGCTTAAGCTTAACCGATTATTCGGACTCTTTATATTTCGAAGGTATTTGGATTAAATACAATGGCAAGAGCAAATTAAGACCCAAGGTGCTATCTCGTGCTCTTTTTATGAGGCCCGGAGATTTGTACGAACCAAGGGCAGAGGCATTAACAAGAAAAGCCCTAGGTGACCTAAGGTTGTTTCGTTACATCAACCTTCGGTTTATTCCCCGAATCACAGGAAATCGAATAGATAGTTTGGATTGCATTGTGGAGCTTTCTCCGGGAGCCCGCCAAGGGATTTCCGCAGACATTCAAGGCACCAATACCGACGGTAACCTTGGGGTTAGTCTGGGAGCCGGATACACCAATCGAAACATTTTCAGAGGTGCAGAAATCTTAGAAATCAGCGCCAATGGAGGTGCAGAAGTTCAAGTAATTCAAGGAGATAGTGCCGATATTTCAACCGATGGTTTACCCTTCAACACCCTAGAAATCGGAGGCCAAATCAGCCTTAGTACGCCTAAATTTTTAGCGCCTTTTAGAATCTCTAAATGGGCACGTCCCAGAAGCCGTGTTCTGGCTTCTATAAACTATCAAAGACGTCCCGACTACGATAGAACCGTATCTACCATTTTGTTTGGCTACGAATGGACCCAACCACCTCCCAAACGTTCATGGGTTCGACGTAGGCATGAACTGTTTTATCAGGTGAACGTGGCCGAAGTGAGCCTCATTAACATCAATAAAACCCCGGAGTTCGAAGCATTTTTGCAAGAAACCGGAGACTTATTTGTCCAAAACTCTTTTAGGCAGCACTACATTCAAAGCAGCTCGGGTACCATTACCATGACCAATGGCTCCACCAACCCAAACAACAAACCCTATTATTTTGCCCGGCTAAATGCCCAAATTGGTGGAAACTTACTTGCCTTGGGGCATCACTTATTTGCTCCTAACCAGACCAATGAGAATGGCAAATTTGAGGTGTTTGGCATTCAGTTTGCTCAATTTGTGCGTACGGAATTTGATTTTAGGTATTACTATCCCTTTGGCAAAAAAACGGTAATGGCCTTTAGAAGTATTGTGGGCTTAGGCCGTGCCTATGGCAATACCGAGGTTTTGCCCTTTGAAAAAAGCTTTTTTGCCGGAGGAGCAAATGATTTGAGGGCTTGGTTGCCCCGAAGTCTTGGACCGGGTTCTTATCAGCAAGAAGGAGCCGGACGGGTAGATCAGGTAGGTGATATTAAATTATTGGGACAAGCCGAATTTCGCTTTCCCATGTATGGCTTTTTAGAAGGTGCCTTATTTGCGGATTTTGGAAACATATGGCTGAGTAGATCGGATAACGATCGTCCCAACGGCCAGTTTGAATGGAACCGTTTTATGGATGAATTTGCCCTAGGAACAGGACTAGGACTAAGGGTGAATCTTGGATTCTTTATTTTCCGCCTAGACTTTGCCATTCCCTTGAGAGACCCTACCATGTCCCCTGGCGAACGTTGGGTAATTGAGCGCTTTAAGCTATCTAATGATCTGCGGGTAAACATTGGTATTGGCTACCCTTTCTAAGTGCGTAATAAAGCGGCTGTAGGCATTTTCCAGCCGACAGCTTCTATTCTATGCCCAATGAAGCAGCTGGGAATTGCCCTACATGTAAATCATTTAGAGAGGGTAGGCAGCCCGTCTTTACCTCATCATTGAGAGACGGGAGGCATCCCGTCTTTACTTCATCATGGAGAGACGGGAGGCATCCCGTCTTTACTTCATCATTGAGAGACGGAAGATATCCCGTCTTTACCTCATCATGGAGAGACGGGAGGCATCCCGTCTTTACTTCATCATTCATCATTCATCCCTCACCATCAACTTCCCGCTTTCCTTGCCGCTTTGCCAAAAATACAAGCCCGAAGGCCAGTCCATGGGTACTTCAAAGCCCGATTTCAATGCCTCAGGAGCTATACCTAAAAGCAAACGCCCGTCCATGGAATAAATCTTTAGTGGAGATTCTATTGACCTATGGTACAGAACACCTCCAGGGCTTACGGGATTCGGATACAAAGGACCGGAAGGGAGTTTCTCCTCCTCCAATCCTGCCGGAGACCATTTAAACCGCAATACCGGAGGTACGTCCTCGCCCATGTACTGCAAAAATGTGCCTCCCACATACACCATGCCGTCGGGACCTTTCACAATGCTATTTACTGCGGATAGAGAGGATTCCCATACGCCATTATGCCAATGCCTAGAGCTATCTATTCCCGGTTCCGGAAAATACTCCGGCAGCAAAAAGCCGTTGGAATCTACCGCCACTAAATCCCCTCTTAGGCTGTTCTGAAAACTGTCAATTGCGCCCCCTACTAAAAACAAATTAGGCTGGATGCGCTCAATAACTGAAACGGAATTTAAGCCCAAAATCCCCGGTGTTTTCACCCGCACATTATTGAAATTGTTGAAGCTGGAATCCAAGCTGCCGTCCGGCAGAAGGCGGAACATCCCATACACAATGCTATCGCCCATCAATTGCAGAAAGCCACTTACCCAAAGCCGCCCTCTTTCATCTAAGTACTCGGGTTTAACCCGTATGATAGAATCGGAGAAAATGGAACGAAAGCTGGTATCCAGGCTCCCATCGGAGCGGCGAAGTCGTGCAATCCCCGCTTGAGGTCTGCCTTGAACGTAGGTAAATTGCCCGCCAATATAAATCATAGAATCGGCGGATAAATGATAATTAGGGTATTTACCGATGGGCACTACAAAGCTGCTGTCCCAGGTGGCGTCCGGATAAAGACGGGTATAATGGAAATTCGGCAATACCACCGAGCCGGCAGCATTGCAGTTGAAAGTCCCAATGTAAATCATGGAATCGGCAGGGTCTACAAAGGCTCTAGGCATACCACAAGCAAATTGACTGTGCAGGTGATTCTTCCATACGGTGTCCAATTGCCCCTCAGAGTCCAAACGAAAAAAACCAAAACCAGAGGAAAAGATAAAACCACCGGAGGAACCATATATCCTTCTGTTTACTCCTCCCCCCCCCCCTGAATTCAATTTAAAATCCGGATTCCAATTCCCCTCCATATCAAACAGCATCCATGAGCTAGAGCCCATATAGGCGCTACCCGATCCAAAGGTTACGTATTGCTGCCCAATACCTCCCACCAGCATCATTTGATTGCCCCAAGGAAAACTGATTTGGGCAATCCTAGAAATACTATCATAAGTGTCGTTCAACTCCCAAGCCAAGTGCGTCATAAAGCCCTCGTCTCGAAAAAAGGTTTGAGCATGACCGGAGGAATAAAAAAGGCCAAAAGAAATCGTATAAGCAGTAAGCCTTTTAAGTAGAAGCATGCTAAAACGATGGCTGAGATTTAATGTCATGCTTAATAGAAAAATAGTTACTCAGCTAAAAAACTGTAAATGCGTCAAATCCATCTCAATTTGGGAAATTTATATCAACAATCAAAATAATGGGCTGGTTTTTACTTTAAGGAATAGCAGAAAGAGCCTTTGCTAGAAACCGTATCGCCCTCCCCTTTTGCTGCCTCAGGACCTTGCATGAAAACTTTTGCATCATAAAGACCATGCAGAGACGGGAGGCACCCCGTCTTTACCTCATTATGGAGAGACGGGAGATCTCCCGTGTTTACCTCATCATGGAGAGACGGGAGGCATCCCGTCTTTACTTCACCATTCACCATTCACCATTCACCATTCATCATTCACCTTTCACCATTCATCATTCACCATTCATCATTCACCATTCACCATTCACCATTCATCATTCATCATTCACCATTCACCATTCATCATTCACCATTCACCATTCATCATTCTAGTGGCCTTTTAAAAAAACAAAAACACAGGCCTCAAAAAATACGTAACTTCACGGCCTCAAAAAATGAGGACATGGGAAATACCAAACTTACTTCGTTACTTGGCGACAAGGCCGAGCACCTGCTAAATCACCAATGCACCGGAATCAGCAAAGACCAATTGCACTTACCCGGTTCTGATTTTGTAGATAGAATTTTTGGTCAGAGCAACCGCTCTCCTCAAGTATTGCGTTCCTTGCAAAGCTTGTATGGAAATGGCCGTCTTGCCAATACCGGCTATATGTCTATTTTACCTGTAGACCAAGGCATTGAGCATAGCGCCGGGGCTTCTTTTGCGCCCAACCCCATGTATTTTGACCCGGAAAACATTGTAAAACTAGCCATAGAAGGAGGCTGCAATGCAGTGGCATCCACCTTTGGCGTATTGGCCTCTTGCTCCAGGAAGTATGCCCATAAAATACCTTTTGTGGTCAAAATCAACCACAATGAGTTCATTTCTTACCCCAACAGCTACGACCAAATCATGTTTGGCTCCGTTGAGGAAGCTTGGAACCTTGGAGCAGTTGCCGTTGGAGCAACCATCTATTTTGGAAGCCCGGAAAGCGATCGGCAAATCATTGAAGTTGCTCAAGCCTTTGAACGGGCGCACGAATTAGGCATGGCCACCATTTTGTGGTGCTATTTACGCAACAGCGGATTCAAAAAGGATGGCGTAGATTACCACACTGCCGCCGACCTTACCGCCCAAGCCAACCATTTGGGGGTAACCATTCAGGCCGATATCATCAAACAAAAGCTGCCTACCAATAACGGTGGTTACAAAGCCATTGACTTTGGAAAAACCCACCCAAAGGTATACGACACCTTGAGTTCGGATCACCCGATTGACCTAACCCGTTACCAGGTAGCCAATAACTATATGGGGCGCATGGGCTTAATCAATTCAGGAGGTGCTTCTTCCGGAAGTTCCGACATGGCTGAGGCTGTAGAAACTGCGGTTATCAATAAAAGAGCCGGTGGACATGGCCTCATTTCGGGAAGAAAGGCTTTCCAAAGACCAATGAATGAAGGCGTGGAGCTTTTAAACGCCATTCAAGATGTGTATCTTGACGATTCAATTACAATAGCATAATCCAAACCTAGCGGAAACGTGTATGTGGTTTAAACGGACACGAGAAGGCATTTTAACCTCAACGGCCGAGAAGAAGGAAACCCCCGAAGGTCTTTGGTACAAATGCCCAAGTTGTAAGGAAATTATTCCGGCAGAGGACCATGCTCGAGATTTATGGGTCTGCCATAATTGTAGTTTTCATGAACGCATAGGTTCTGAAGCCTATTTTAGTATTCTCTTTGACGAGGGAAAATGCAAGCGCTTCAACGAAAACCTTAGCAGTGCGGACCCTTTGGAGTTTGCAGATACCAAACCTTACCCCCACAGGTTGGAACAAGCCCAAAAGAGCACCGGACTCAAAGATGCCATTCAAACGGCCTACGGAAAAATCGATGGACAAGATGCCGTCATTGCTTGCATGGACTTTAAGTTTATTGGAGGCTCTATGGGAACCGTGGTGGGTGAGAAAATTTCGCGTGCCATTGACCATTGCTTGAGGAACAAAAAGCCACTCATTATCATCAGCAAATCGGGAGGTGCCCGAATGATGGAAGGTGCCCTCTCCTTAATGCAAATGGCCAAAACTTCCGCCAAATTGTCCCTACTCAGTAAGGCCGGACTGCCCTATATTTCTCTATTGACCGACCCAACCACCGGAGGAGTCACGGCCTCTTATGCCATGTTGGGCGACATAAATATGGCAGAACCCAATGCACTCATTGGATTTGCGGGACCACGGGTGGTCAAGGAAACCATTAAAGCCGAATTACCTCCCGGTTTTCAGCGCTCTGAGTTTTTGTTGGAAAAAGGCTTTTTGGACCTGATTGTTCCGCGAGAAAAGCTCAAAGCAAACATCAGCCAGCTGCTCACCTTTTTATCCGGACCGGAGCTTGACAAATCCAAACGTAAATAAAAAAAGGGTGTTGGTTTTGGGGGCGCACCCCAATCCCGATCGGTACGGCAACTTGGTACCGCGGAGGTTGATGTCCTTGGGGTATCCTGTGGTATTGGTAGGCAAACGAACCGGGAGCATTGAAGACGAAGAAATTAAGCAAAGCATACCCGAAGACACGGAGGTCCACACCGTAACCCTTTACCTGAATGCCGGCAACCAAAAAGGATGGGAAAGCCAACTGGAAGCTTTAAAACCTAAACGGATTATTTTTAATCCGGGGGCAGAAAACCCCGATTGGTATGAACGACTGAAGGCCAAAGGGATTGAAGCTGTAGAAGCCTGTACGCTAGTTCTATTAAGTACACATCAGTTTGACACGCCGCCCGGATGGACGCGGAAAGCCCGGACAGCAAAAGCTTAGGCTTTTTGAGTATGCCCCGCGGCGGCGCGCAGCAAGCCCCGGGGCAAACCAAAAAGCCAAGCTTTTGGTGGAGGACTTGCAGCAAACAGCCGGATAAGCGGCCCAAAAAACCTTCTTGTTCTTTAAAAAACACTATATTTGCCCTCCCAATGGTCCTGTGGCCGAGTGGCTAGGCTCAGCTCTGCAAAAGCTGCTACAGCGGTTCGAATCCGCTCGGGACCTCTCTTTTCTACCGCTAAGTTCCTGACTTTCAAATAGTAGGAAATTAGCGGTTTTTGTTTGTAGACACATTTGTGCCGAATAACCTTTGCAAATTTCCTTTTTTGAACTACTGCCCTTTCTCAAAAGGGCTGCTTACACAAAATCCACATCCGTACTTAGGGGCAGTTTCATTAAGCGTTGAAGGGCGGTTTCTACCGGCAAATCCTCGTGTAGAACCTTGTACACCATTTTGGTTATCGGGGCTTTCCAGCCTTTTTCTTCGGCGAGTCGGTATACCCTTTCGGTGGTTGCAATGCCTTCGGCGGTCTCCTCCATTAAGCGAATGACCTCATCTAAGGTTTTGCCTTGAGCCAACCAAGCGCCCACAGTGAAATTTCGGCTGCTGGGGCTGCTGCAGGTAGCTATTAAATCGCCAAGTCCTGCCACTCCCAAAAATCCGGGAAGTTTTCCACCTAAATGCAAACCCAAATGCACCATTTCTACCATAGCTCGATTGATGAGCAAGGCCTTGGCATTTTCGCCCAACTCCAGTTGATGCAATGCCCCGGCGGCAATGGCCATAATGTTTTTTAATACACCACACAACTCTATGCCCCTAAGATCGTGTCCCAATAAGACCTGAAACCTAGGACTTTTGAGCAAGGGAGGAATTTCCTGTAAAACCCGGTCATCCAATGAGGCAACAACAGTGGCGGCCGGCTTTCCAAGGGCAATTTCTCGTGCCAAATTGGGGCCGGCCAGGCAGCCAATATGTTTCCAAGCAGTCCGTACCTGAATGGCTTCGCTAACCGTTACAAAACCAAAGGGGTCTTCGGCTAAGGGATACAAACCTTTGATGCCATGCACCAATACTTTGTCTTCTCCTGAAACCTTCTGCATGATGGGCCAAACCTCATCTAAAGCCTGAGAGGGTACCATTAAAAACCAGTAGGTGCAATCGTGCAAATCTTCAGGGTGTGCGCAAGGGGTAACCTTTGGGTGCAAGGCTTGACCGGCGCTCCTGCGGGTTTGCTGAGCCGTTAAAAATGCTTCCGGGTTTCTTATGTATAAACGCACCGGTAAATTTTCGGCCAACAAATTAGCTACTGCGGTGCCAAAACTACCGCTCCCTATAACTCCGGCTGTTGCGCTCATAGCGCAATGATACGGAAAGTAGGCGAAAGCAGGAGGAAATGGAAGCCTCGAAACCGCTGTGTATCTTTAGGCCATGCGTAGATTTTGTGTAGTGCTTGCTATGTGCAGCTTGGGAACCTTATTGCAGGCGCAGCTTCCTGCCGATTTTGTTTTATACAACGCCACCGTTTACAATGGCTTAGGCAAATCCTGTAAAGGCTGCGGAGTGGCCATTAAGGATGGAAAAATTCAACAAACGGGGCCGGACAAGTCCCTAAAGAAGCAAATTCAAAGCAGCTTTTGGGTAAACGTGCAGGGGGCGGTAATCACTCCCGGCATTTTAGATCCACATGGGCATTTTACGCAAGCGGCAGCAATGTTTCTAGAGCTTGATTTGCGTGGAATTGCCTCCGAAAAGGCTATGGTAGACAGTTTAGAGGCCTTCGCCGCCAAAAACCCCGAAGCCAAAGCTTTGGTGGGTAGAGGCTGGGATCAACATTTGTGGCCTGAAGCAAAAGCACCCAACAACCTAGCCATTAGCGCCGCATTTCCGGATATACCTGTTTGGCTGGTCCGCGTGGACGGGCATGCCGGGCTTGCCAATGCCAAAGCCTTAGAACTGGCAGGGATTAATGAAGACTCCGAAATTGCCGGAGGAAAAATTGAACGCTTAGGAGCAAAACCCTCAGGCATTTTGGTCGACAATGCCATGGAACCCGTTCAAGCCATTTTGCCCAAGCCAAAGGAGGAGCTACTGCAAAAGGCCATGATTCGTTTAGAAAGTCAGTTATTCGCTCAAGGATTAACCGGTGTGTCCGACTTGGGACTGGAGGCCAAAGACTTGGAAAGGCTCGAAGCTATGTACGCCCAAAGCATGCTGAGCATTAGAATGTATGCCGTGGCCAAGCCAAGTCTTGAGAACCTGGTGCACTGGATTAACCGAGGACCTTTGGTGCAGGACCGTTTACACATCCGTAGCTTTAAATTTTATTGGGATGGGGCTTTGGGAAGCTATGGAGCACATTTAAATGATCCTTATACGGACGCACCCGCTCTACGTGGCCTGGCCTTACTGAACCCCGACAGCATTTGGCCGGTTCAAAAAGAACTAAGCCGGGCAGGGTTTCAGTTGATTAGCCATTGCATAGGCGATGCCGCCTTAGACGCTTGCCTTTTGGCTTATAGCCGCGCCTTAGAAGGTGTTCAAGACCATAGAGCCCGCATAGAACACCTGCAAGTAGCCTCCTCTTTAGAGCAAATGGCGGCTTTGGAAGTTTGGGCAAGCATTCAACCCCGACACGCCGTTTCCGATGCAAGCTGGGCCGTTCACCGGTTGGGAGCCGAAAGATTGCCAAGGGCTTACCCTCTTAAAAGTTTGAAAAACATGGGAATACCGGTATGCTTAGGCACCGATTTTCCGGTTGAACCAAGCGATCCCCTTGCCACCTTATCCTCGGCAAGTCGACGAAAGCTGCCGGGGGACAATAGTTCTGTGGAAGAATGGCTAAAGAAAGAAGCCATAACCGCCCAGGAAGCCTTGCAAGCCATGACCTATGAAGCTGCCAAAGCCCAATTCTGGGAAGACTTTACCGGAAGCTTGCAAACCGGCTTGGCGGCTGATTTGGTGGTATGGAACAAAGACTGGGTGTTAGGTGCCGAGGCCCAAGCCTGGATTACCCTATTGGAGGGCCAAGTGGTGTTTATGCATCCTAAATTGGAGAAAACCAAACCGGAGTTGGCAGATTTGTGCAAGTCAATAAATAGAGGGGTTTTTTAAAATTCATATTAAATTTTTGAATTTAGCCCCAAAATTTCAAGGGGAAATTCAGTTAAGAACCATTATTCCTCTAATTTTACCCAAAATAATAAGGGTAAAATGGCAAAACAACGATTTCATGCCTTAGCCATGCTAAGCCAGCACCAAGTAGCTCCCTTTAAAAGACCGGAGGCTCCTATCTCCTCTTATTTTGGCGCCTTGGTTTTTGATAAAAAGAACATGCGCAAATGGTTGGCGGCCGATGATGCAGCACAACTTGAATCCATCATGGAGCGAGGTGGAAAAATGGACCATACCCTTGCCGATGCAGTGGCTCAGGCCCTCAAATCATGGGCCTTATCGCATGGAGTTACCCACTACACCCACTGGTTTCATCCTTTAAGAGGAACTACTGCAGAAAAGCACGACACCTTTTTTGAAGTAAAGCAAGGACAAGCCATTGAGCAATTTAAGGGGAGCGCCTTGGTGCAACAAGAACCCGATGCCAGCTCCTTTCCCAGCGGAGGTCTCAGAAGTACCTTTGAAGCCAGAGGATATACTGCCTGGGATCCAACCAGCCCAGCGTTTATTTACGAAACGGCGCTTGCCAAAACCTTGTGCATCCCTACCGTATTTGTAGCCTATACCGGTGAAGCTTTAGACCACAAAGCCCCCTTGCTCAAAGCCTTAGATACCATTAATCAGGCCGCAACCCGGGTTTGCCAAATTTTTGACAAGCAAGTAAAATATGTTACCGCAAGCTTGGGCGTAGAACAAGAGTATTTTTTGGTGGATAGGAACCTCTTTTTGGCAAGGCCGGATTTAGTGATGTGCGGGCGAACCGTATTTGGCCACAGTCCGGCTCGAGGACAACAACTCTCGGACCATTACTTTGGAAGTATTCCAAGGCGGGTAAGCAACTTTATGGTGGAGTTTGAAACCGAAGCCCAACGCTTAGGTATTCCCGTGCGTACCCGCCATAACGAGGTAGCTCCGGGTCAATTTGAAGTTGCCCCTCAATTTGAGGAAGCCAATTTGGCCGTAGACCACAATATGCTGCTCATGGATATTATGGAGCGCATTGCCGAGAAACACCAGTTCAAGATACTTTTCCATGAAAAACCGTTTAAAGGAATCAATGGAAGCGGCAAACACAACAACTGGTCGCTCATAACCGATGGCGGCAAAAACCTCTTGGCACCTTCCGGAAAACCTAAGGAGAACCTAGTGTTTCTCACTTTTTTGGTGAGTACCATCAAGGCCGTTCATGCCTATTCCGATGTGCTACGCGCCAGCATTGCATCCGCCGCCAATGACCTCCGCCTTGGGGCTCATGAAGCTCCTCCCGCCATTATTTCTATTTTCTTGGGGCAACAACTCACTCGGTTTATCGAAGCACTGGAGAACAGCAAAAGCCTAAATTTAGAGAAAGGAGATAACGTGTACCTTAAGTTGGGGATTTCTAAACTCCCTGAAATACTTCTTGACAATACCGATCGAAACCGAACCTCACCTTTTGCCTTTACAGGCAACAAGTTTGAATTTAGGGCCGTGGGATCGACCGGCATTTGCTCCTCCCCCATGACCGTTTTAAATGTGGCCGTTGCCGACGTACTGGATCAATTGGCCAATGAAGTGGAAGCAAAATTAGCCCAAGGAGTAAAAAGAGAGGTGGCTGTTATTGAGGCCTTGCGCCGCATGCTTAAAGAAAGCAAATCCATTTTATTCGAAGGCGACAATTACGGAGAGGCCTGGCTCAAAGAAGCTAAAAAAAGAGGGCTTGCTAATTTGCAAACCACTCCCGAAGCCTTGGAACAAATGAACAGCGCAAAAGCCAAAGACCTGTTTGAGCGCCATGGAATTTTTAGTAGGGCAGAATTGGAGGCCAGAACCCAAATTTTGTTGGAAGAATATGTGCTTAAAGTCCAAATCGAGGCCCGTATAGCCGGAGATTTGGCCCAAAACCACGTAATTCCTACGGCAATTAAATACCAACATCAGCTGGTACAGCATCTCAAAGGTTTAAAAGAGTTGGAACTCGACGACGAAACCACCTTTGAGGCTGCTAGAAATTTAGGAGAGCATATTCAAGCCTGTCAGCGTAAAAACAAGGCCATGCTCCAAGCTCGAAAGGAGGCCAATCAATTAGAAGACCCGCTTGAAAAGGCCAAAGCATACCAAGGCATTCGATCTATGATCGAAGATATTCGCTACCACGTAGATAAATTGGAACTTTTGGTCGACGACGAGGATTGGCCCTTACCCAAATACCGCGAACTGCTCTTTTTGCGCTAAGCCTTTGCCTTGGCTTTTCCTTTTAGATACTCCATTACGCTCACCACAATCAACAACAGCAAAAAGGAATAAAAGGAATCCTCAAAGGGAACGGTGCCAATCCGTATGCCCAGGTTCTCAAAATCATTGTAACGCACCACAGGTTCTGAGGTGAGCACTCCATTGATTAGAAACAGCGGCACTAGGTGAACCAACCACATAAAGGTGATTTTGCCCATAAGACGGGTACCAAAAACGAAATAATGCCAGCCCATAGCAAAAGGTATAAGCCCAAAGGTTACCAAGGTGTAGGTTCGGTCGTACCAACCGGAAACCAGCACTGCCGACACCAGCGCCATGGCCACAAAAAACCAAGGACCTAGTTTGCGAAGCGGATCACCAAAATATGCATTAAGGCAGGCGTATATAAATACACAGGCATACGGTACTACAATAAAAAAGAGCCACTCCTCCAGAGGCAAAGACCCTATATGGAAGCCCGTAAGGTAATCCGAATTGAAGGACCAAATGCCTGCTCTAGTAAACCACTCGTCCCAGGGAATAAACACCAACATCCCTGCCAAAATGCCCGGAAACAAATACTTCCAATCTTTATAAAAAGCTACTTTTTTATCGAAAGAAAGCAACAAAGGGAACAATAAGCTCCCCAAGTCCAATACCAAATATGTCCAGTGACCAAACACTTAGAGCATATTGATGGTATGCCTGGCAAAGGACCGAATGAGTATGCTCATTTTTCGGGCATTATTGATGCGCACGCGCTCGTGCATAATGATTTCTGCCTGCATGCGGCATATTTTTCTAAAGAGTTTGGTATAGTACCGATAGGCCAAATACACCCCTATCCTACTGCCCTTTGGCAACCGTCGAATCCCTTCTAGCGCATGCTTAAAATCAGCGGCTATGTCAGCTTCAATTTCTGCCTTTACGTCTCCACTGAACTGCTGAAAGTTCACGCCCGGGAAATAAACTCTGCCTCTTGTTTCAAAGTCGTCGCCCATGTCCCTTAAAAAATTCACCTTCTGAAAGGCAGCTCCTAAGCTTCGTGCATGGGGCACCAAACTCTCGTATAAGGAAGAGTTCCCCTCACAAAATACCTGCAAGCACATAAGCCCTACCACCTCGGCCGATCCATAAATGTATTCTTCGTAGCCTGCTTTATCGTACTTGGTATGGTCCAAATCCATTTCCATGCTATGCAAAAAGGCCTCAATCAAGGAGCGATCAATGGCATAGTTATGCACCGTTTCTTGAAAGGCATGCAACACAGGATTTGTGCTTATTCCTCGATCCAGCGCCTTCCAGGTATCTTCTTTAAACTCCCTAAAAAGGGTCTCTTTGTCGTGGCCATGAAAAGTGTCTACGATTTCATCAGCAAAGCGCACAAAGCCATAAATGGCATAGACCGGACCTCTAAACCGGGCACCAAGCATACGTATGCCCAACGAAAAAGAAGTGCTGTAGCGTTTGGTGATTAAACGGCTGCAGGCTTGGTTGGTTTTATGATACAAGCTGATGCTCATGGCAAATACGTTCGGTTACTAATTTAGAACTGATTACAACAATCGGCAAGCCTGTTCCCGGAATGGTACTGGCGCCTACGTAGTATAGGTTATTGAGCGACTCGTCTTTGTTGGCCGGTCTAAAGGCGCCAATTTGATTTAAGCCATGGGCCAATCCCAAACCGCTGCCCCGGTAAAGGTTAAAGGTATCTCTCCACTCGTTGGGAGGCATTACTTTGCGCACCATGGTATTGCCCGCCAAATCAAAGCCGGTCCGCTCACTCAAGTCGGCAATAATATTGTCGGCCAAGGTCTCCGCATCCTGCCAATGGGTCTTGTAGCGCATGTCGGGTACCGGACAAAGAATAAAAATATTCTCGCAGCCTTCCGGGGCACAAGCAGGATTCGATTTGCTCGATACATTAACGTAATAGTAGGGTTTTTCCGGATTTACGCTCAATTTAAAAATTTTATCGGCGTACTCCTTAAAATTGTTACCCAAAAAGTAGTTGTGGTGGTGCAGTCCTTCCACTTTGCCTTTCACTCCTAGGTAAATGGTAAACGGCGACAAAGTCCAGTCCATAGCGTCCAGTTTGGGCTCGGAATACTTTTCGCGACCCAGCACTTGACCTCTAAAAGCAGCGGCATCGGCATTGACAACGTACAAATCGCCTTTCCAAATGCGTCCGTTTTGATCTTCAAGTCCACTAACCTCTTTACCAACCTGATGCACTTTTTTGATTTCGGTGCCGTACTCAAACTCCACACCCCGCTTTTCCAGCTCTGCCACAATGGTTTCTACAATGCGGTACATGCCTCCTTCGACGCTCCAATAGCCATCATGTTCCAGCTCCGTGTAATTCAACAGCTTATACACCGCTGGCGTATCGAATGGGGTAGCCCCCAAGAAAAAGGCCACCAAACTAAAAATCACTTTAACCTCATGGGACTCAAAATGTCGATCCAACTCGTTCCACATGGACCGAAACATGGCCGGAGCATGTTTCCAAGGCACACCGGCCATGGAAAGCAGGTAATCGAACTTTCCGTTGAAGTTCTTCTTTACAATCCGGTACTCCGTATCATGAAATATGGTTTTGGCCCCGGCCAAATACTTACGGCATTTGGCTTCAAAGTCGGGCTCTAGGTCTTTGAACTCTTCCGCTAACTTTTTTAAGTCTCTAAAAATCTGAAACTTTCGATCGCTACCGGCAAAATTCACGGTATACAAAGGAGCCAATTGCTGATACTTCAATGGATTTTCCATGCCGCAGCTCTGAAAAAGCTCGTCGAACTCATAGCTCATGGAAAAAAAGGAAGGGCCCAAATCAAAGGTAAATCCTTGCTCTTTATAGCTGTTCAGTCGTCCTCCCGGCTGGTGGTATTTCTCTAATATCTTTACTTTATATCCCTTGCTGCTGAGCCTAAGGGCCGTTGCCAGGCCTCCAAGACCCGCACCGGTAATAATTACTTGTTCTGCCACTGCTTATACGTTATTTTTTTTAGGCCAATATTTTCGATGGACAAACAAAAAGCCAAAGGCCTCCCCATCTTCTTTTCCCAATTTCTTGTGGTGTATTTTATGGGCTTTTCTTAAAGCCATTAAATAGCGATTGTTGGTACGGGTGAACCACTTAACACGCTGATGCACAAATATGTCGTGCACAAAAAAATAGGCTGCGCCATAGGCGGCAATCCCCAATCCGCTCCAAAACCTCCAGTCCCACGACTCGGCACCCAATACAATCAACAGCACCGACAAAGCAGCAAATACCACCCCAAACAAATCGTTTTTCTCAAAGCGCTTGTAGCCGGGCTCGTGGTGGTCTTTATGCCAGCTCCACAAAAAACCATGCATGATGTATTTATGGGTGAACCAAGCCACACCTTCCCACAACAGAAAGAAACCAACAAAACAACCGGCATTAATGATCCAGTTTGGCATATACAGGATTTGATTATGTAAACACCCGTTAGGGGGAAATGTTTGTTTTGGGCGCCTTGCTGCCGGCACGTTTTATGCTCTAAAATTCATTTTGAACAAAAAGCTGCTCTATACTCCTAAAGCCTTCAAATGAAGCGGCAGCCCGTCCTCCGCTGCTAGTTGCCACGCTGCAGGCCACTTGCCCCATCAGGCTCCGGTAGTTCCCTCTGTACACTTCCTCGCCTTGTGGGGCAAGGGCCTGCAGCGCAGCAAGCTATCCGCTCAGGCCGGGGCGCTTTGGGATTTGTTAAAAAGAACTAAGACTTATCTTCCACTTCGTTTTTGCTTCGGATAAGTCCTTTGTCCGGGAAAAATACGCCTTCTATTTCGCCCTGCAAGTCCATTCCAAACCAAGGACTTAAGGGCTCACTTACTCGACTTTTGCCTTCCGGATTCCAAAGGGTAAAAAAGGCTTTTTCGCCTACTTCTATTTTGCAAGTTTGTTTTTCCATGGCCTCTAAAGGCCCTTTGTGCAGCAACCGAACAAAGCTCCCGGGCTCCAGGTATTCTTTTAATATGGTCCAAGCACCCAAACCAAATCCCTCCATTTGGGATGCACCAAAAGCGGCTGCAGGGAATTCCAAGTCTTTTTCGTCCGGATGCCAAGGTCTGTGGTTGCTGCAAATAAATCGAATGTGCCCTTTAACACAGGCTTGCACCAAGGCCTCACGATCCTTAGCACTTCGCAATACAGGCCATTGCTTATACCTTGGTTCAAAACCCATTAGCGCATGCTCGTCAAAAGCCAAATGCAGGGCGCTGGTTCCTAAGACTAGGTTGGGCGTTCTTACATGCTCTATGGGCATACTAAGCACCGGAACCACCAAGCGGCCTCCACTTGCCTGCACCAGTGCAATAGCCTGCTGCAAAGCTTGCTCCTCTTCCCAGGCAGGACTGCCCTTTACGCCCAACTCCAAATGAATCTGCCCTTCGTGCACCGGTTTTTGGACCCTTGGTTTTTGAAGTGGAGTCCATACTGCCTTTCCCTGTACGCTCAAATACCTTAGGGCTACCTCTAGTCGTTCCGGCCTAACTACATGATTTGGACCATCGCTAAATCCGCAGGCTCCTGCTTCTGCCAAACTCAACAAATCGCTTAAATCTTCTCCGCTATGGCCGCGACTTAAAGAGGCCAAAGGAATACAAACTACCGGCCCTTGGGCATAATGATTCCTTAGGCCTTCCCAAGCACTCACTTCGTGGGCAGGATTGTGGTCGGCCGGACTCACTTGAACCATTCCAAGTCCGGAAGCTAAAGCAGCCCTATGCCAGTCAGCAACGCTTTGTCGGTGTTCTTCTTTTGGGGCAGCGCCATGGTTCCAGGCATCTACCCAAACAGGCGAAATACAGGTGGCCTCTACGCTTTGATAGGGCTCAGAGGGCTTAAGCCGTGGGCCTATGTCTTGTATAATGCCCTCCCCTATCCATACATCTACCTCTTGACCGTTGAAGGAACTTTCGGCATCGGTAATACGCACCGACTTAAAGAGGAAATGTTGTGCGGTCATGGCCATAATTTCATCCATAAAATTTCCAGCGCCAAAGCAAGCAAGGCCAACAGAACCAGCCAACGCCACCATTTGGGGTCTGCGGTAGCGGCAACCAAAGCTCCACCACTTTGCATGTCAGTCGCTTGAATCAGAGATATGTTCCCTTGCAAACCTTGGGCTTGAATTTCTTTTTCAAAATCAGCCAAATCCCATAGTTGCGGATTGGATTCTCTTCGGTCGTAATTTACACCCAACCTTAGCACCTCTTCCTGTCCGCGCAAAAAGCGGTAAAATCCCGCCCGAGGTTCCACCCGAGCCATGCGCACTTGGTCTTTTCCGGCTACCGATTGCCGAAAAGCAATCCAAGAATCGCCTTCAAAGCGCCAAGGCTCAATGCGATACACCGGATCCTGGAGCGAAGGGTCTTTTACAAAAGCAAAAGGAAGGTCTTCGCCCAGCACCTTTGTTTGTATGGAAGCCGGAGCCGCACTTAGGGCAATATTGAGCATGACGGGCACAAACAAGGCGTGTTTCGAAAAATCTGTAATGGGACAAGCCATAAGCCAAACCTTACCCGAAAAATCTCCTCGATGCCCGGCCAACATTGGGCTACCGTTCACCCAAGAAATGGGCACCTGGTTTAAACCTTCACCGACTCTTTGAAGTTCGTAAGCAGGAGCTATCTCCGGCAAGTCCATATCGGGGTCAACCCTGTCAAAAACGTCCTTAAAGAAGGGATTGTTGGATTGGGGAAGCGCCATGCGTCCGGCCTGGGCAAATGGTGCTCCATAGCGCCAACCCAAATTTCGCCAAGCATTTAATTCCACCAAGCTCTCAGGGCTACCCGGCACCACCAAAACACTACCTCCGGCTTCCAAATGCCGGTCTAATGCCTGCTTCAATCCTCCCGGAAGTTCGGTCAATGCATGCAGCACCACCAAATCGGATGCTGCTAGGGCATCTACCTCAAGGCTTCGTTCAGGACTTCTTTGGTATTGAAACAAGGAGTCTTTGCCAAACAGCTTTTGCAAGGATCCTTGAGCTTCCGGGCCATACACTTCCAAGATTCGAATGCTTTTGGCAACTTCAAAGGCTAAGAAATAATTGTTGTCAAAGGGCATTTGTCGGTCTTGGGTATAGACCTCGGCATCGTGCCAACCGGCTTCAGGCAATAAAAAGCTAAACTGCGCCGTAGCCTTGGCCATGGGATCTAAACTAATGCTAACCGGGGGCTTTAAGTCTCCATCCAAACGCAGGTAAACCGGCACATCAATCCGCTGATCGGCACTATGGTTGGTCAATTGAACGCTAAGGGATGCGGTTTGCCCGGCGAGCAAGGCAGGTCTGTCGAACCAAACCGAATCTATGGACAAATTGGCAGCCTGTCCACTTTGAAAAGGCCAAATACGCAATTCCGGAAACCCTTCGGGCCATTGGGAAGGAAAGGCAAAAGCCGATTTTTGCAAATCGGTAAGCCACAACACCTCCGCAGGAGTCTCTGCTTGGGCTTGCCTTTGCAGCAAAGCTTCCATAGAAGGGCTCTGTCCGCCTGAAAAGCCTTGGGTCAACCGCTCTCTAGCTTCCGGCAAACTGCGCATCCGTTGATCCTCAGGAAGAAGTTCGTTGGTAATCAATTGCACCTTATCGGTTTCATTTAGCTGACCAAGGAGCATCCTCAAGGCCTGTATGGCTTGGTCGCCAAGCAATCCCTCGCTGCCTTCTGCCTCCATACTAAAGGACTGGTCAAGGTAAATAAGCCAAGACCTTCCTACCTGACCGGCCTGAGCTTCTTTATTCGGTGTTGGTTGAGCAAAAAGCAGGACCAAAGCCGCTAAAAAAAGCATGCGGCTGGCCAACATGAGCCATTGGCGGAGCCGGTTTTTTACCCGTTCTTCTTCTCGAATAGACTCAATAACTTGAACATTGGGAAAAAGCACCTTGCGGTACCTCCGGAAATGAATCAAATGCAGAATGAGCGGCAGCAAGGCCATCGGCAAAAACCACAACCATTCGGGGTGAACAAAGGCCATAGCACAAAAATACCAAAATAAAGGGACTGTTTGGGCCTTAAAAAGTCAAGAAGGAAAGCCCGATTTTAGCCTCCGCAAAACCTGTCGGCACAAACCGAGCTGGCAAAGGCATCGGGTTTGCTCACAAAGGTGTAGCCCATGCTTTTGATATAGCCCATGGCTTCTTGATAACTGGCGTGGCTTGGAAACTTAGGATCACGGTTGATGTCTGCATGAATTTCCATTTCGAGCCGCAATTCTTTGACCAGGGCGTCGAGGGCATACGCTGTTTCTATGGAATAGGCAATTTCGGTCATCATGCGCTCTTTGAGGCTCATAAGCGGCTGATTGCGTCGTTGTTGCACAAACATAAATCCACCGTTGCGCACCACCACAAACACAATGGCTGTAGCAAAATGCACTTTTCCGGATACAATTTGTGAATCGGTGCCGATGCAAAGCCTTAGGGTGTGGCCTTCTGCGCGTATGCGTTCCACAGCTGCACGCACCTCCTGCTCCAAAGGCATTTCCAAGGCCCTACCGTCAAAATATCGCCACATGAGAATAAAATTAACAAAATGGTGGAAATGTTCAGCACAGCATTAAGAGACGGGAGGCATCCTGTCTCTACGTCATCATTTATCATTTATCATTGATCATTAAGAGACGGGAGGCATCCCGTCTATACCTCATCATTCATCATTTATCATTGATCATTAAGAGACGGGAGGCATCCCGTCTATACCTCATCATTCATCATTTATCATTGATCATTAAGAGACGGGAGGCATCCCGCCTATACCTCATCATTCATCATTTATCATTGATCATTAAGAGACGGGAGGCATTCCGTCTCTACCTCATCATTCATCATTTATCATTGATCATTAAGAGACGGGAGGCATCCTGTCTCTACGTCATCATTTATCATTTATCATTTACCATTCTTCCCGCGCCCCGGCGGAGTTGGAAAGCCCGGAATGGGAAAGCCCGGAAGGCTTAGCGGGCGGAGGCTGAGGAACGAAGCCCACGTACCGCTTAGCCTACTGTGGCTTTTCCATGAGGACTTGGAAACGGAGACGGAAAAGGCGCCCCCCTAATTATTCAATATACACTCCACTGAATCCGTTTCACCGTTTCGGCCAAGTAAGATCCGCCTAAATCGGTGTCGGTGCCGTCTTGGGTCCAAATTTCGATGCGCAGTCTTTGTCCGGGGAAGTCCCAGAGGGCTTCGTCATAGTCGGGGCCTCCGCTGCGTCGATAGCTTGGTTCTCCAAGTTTTTGCAGACAGAATGGCCAGGTGTCGCCGAGGGCTAGTCCTGCCAATTTTCCGGAGAATCCGGTGCCGCCTTGAAACCAGCCGGCGACCAAGCCAATGATGCGTTGTTCTTTGGGGTCCGTGTAAACCAGCATGCCGATGGGTGCGTATACGTGCAGGTTGCCGAGGCTTTTGATGGGTTCACCGTGGCCTGCCTTGAAATCGGCATAGGAAGTGCCCAACAGGCCTTCAGGCCCTTGCGAGGTGCGCTTTGTACTTTGGCAGGCGGCCAAGCCGAGCATTAAAAAAAGTCCTATCCACCTCATGCCTTCCGGAAACCGGCCAAAATTTGGCGAGCGGTAGGCTCCAAAATCAACCGGCCAGAAATGGCGGCACGTTCGGCCAGCAATTGGTCCCAATGCTCGGTACCGGCCCAGGCAATGCGCTTGAGTTCGCGCATGGCGTCGGGGCTGCTTTCGGAAAGGCTTTGCGCCAAATGTCCAATGGCCGCATCTAGCTCCTCGTGGCTTTCAAAAACATCCATAAACAAGCCTTTTTCGCATGCCCATTGAGCCGAACGCCAATTGGTGGCATGAATGGCCAAGTCGGTAAAGGCCGAAGTGCCCATTTTGCGTTCTACGGCAGGCCCCACCACAAATGGCCCGATGCCCACGGCCAGTTCACTGAGTTTTACCGAAGCCGACTGATGGGCCAGGCAATAATCGGTGGCAGCGGCCACCCCTACTCCACCGCCCACGGCTTTTCCTTGCACCCGGCCAATGACAAAAATCGGCACCTTTTGAATGGCTTGAATGACGCGTGCAAAGCCCATAAAAAACTCATCGGCTGCGGCTCGGTTGTCTATGGCCAGCAGTTCGTCGAATGAGGCACCGGCACAAAAGGCCTTTTCGCCCTTGCTTTTAAGCACCAAGACCCGATTTTCGGGTCGGTTGCCCTCTTCGGTAATGGTGTGGGCCAAGGAGGCTAGAACCTTACCGGGCAAGCTGTTGCTTTTGGGGTGAAAAAAAGTAAGGGTAGCAATACCATCGTGGTGGTGGACTTCTACGCCACCTTCGTTGATCCAATCGTTCATGGGAATGTTTGATTTTCGGGCATGGCGTGCCATGCGTGAATTTCGGTTATGGCAGAAACGTAGGCCGCATACCATTGGTTGCCGTGGCTTTTGGCCTGTTTGTGCAAGGGGTCTGTACGCCAGGCTTCGATGGCTTCTTTGCTTTCCCAATAGGAAATAAAAATGCCTCGGTTGCCGGCATATACAGACTCGTAGCCTAAATAGCCGGGCAGTGTGGCTACTTTTTCTAAGGTAGCGCGGTCCATGGCTTCGTAGCCTTGCAAATCGTTGCTTCGCTCCAGAGAAAAAATAACGGCAAATCGGGGAATATTATTTTTCTCCGGGTGCAGCCACCGGATTAGCCTACTCATGCTTCTTTCCGTTGTACTAAGGTTAAAATGGTTGCCAAGGCCACCACCTCATCGGTTTCGTCGTAGACCTCTACATGCCACTTCACAATTCCGCGAGGAATGTCCTCTTCGGTTTTTTGTTCCTGGGCAATTTTTTCTTTGACGGTAAGCCGGACGCCAATGGTAGAGCCTACATACACCGGTTTGGTGAAGCGGCATTCTTCTAAGCCATAATTGGCCAAAACCGGTCCTTTTTTGGGTTCCACGAACAAACCGGCTGCGGCACTCAAAATAAAGTAGCCATGGGCCACCCTTTTTTCGAACAGCGTTCCCTCTAGGGAAGTTTCGTCCATGTGGGCATAGAAATTATCGCCGCTGATGTTGGCAAAATTTACGATATCGGCCTCGGTAACGGTGCGTTTGTGGGTGGTGAGGCTATCTCCAATGTTCAATTCCTCAAAATACTTGCGGAAGGGATGAATTACATCCTCGGTCCGTTGGGCGCCGGGCTGATACACCTCGGTAATGGCGGTTAAAGTGGTTGGCGAGCCTTGAATGGCGGTACGTTGCATGTAATGCATTACCCCACGAATGCCGCCCATTTCCTCGCCGCCACCGGCGCGGCCGGGACCGCCGTGCACCAAGTGCGGCATGGGAGAGCCATGGCCGGTGCTCTCTTTGGCACAGTCGCGGTTATTGACCAAAAGTCGACCGTGCATGCAGGCACTGCCCAATACCACTTCTTTAACAAAGGTGTTGTCGTAGCTCACAATGGAACCTACGAGACTTCCTTCTCCCATTTTGGCCAAGGCAACCGCTTCTTCGGTGCTGTCGTAGCCCATGAGCGTGCTCACAGGACCAAAGGCCTCTAAGGTATGAGCGGTGGTGTCTTCCAGTGGTTTTAAGGATTGCAATAAAATCGGCGGCAAAAAGGCGCCTTTTTCCTTATCGCCTCCCAACAAGTCGTAGTGGTCTAGGTCGCCATGCACCAATTGGCAAGAGGCGAGCAATTGCTGCACCTTTTCGCGCACATCGCTTTGTTGGCTTTTTCCGGCCAAAGGTCCCATGCGCACTCCCTCTTGGCGAGGATCGCCCATGGTATTTTTGCTCAGCTTAGCCACCAAAGCTTTGCTTACTTCTTCAATTAAAGCATTAGGAACTATGGCTCGACGAATGGCGGTACATTTTTGTCCGGCCTTTACGGTCATTTCGCGCAGCACATCCTTTACAAACAAGTCGAACTCCGGAGTACTGGGTACTGCATCGGGTCCCAAAATGCAGCAATTCAAAGAGTCGGCTTCCATATTGAAGCGCACCGAATTACGGATGATGGCAGGATTGGCGCGCAGCTTATAGCCTGTTTCGGCCGATCCGGTGAGGGTAACCACATCTTGGCTTTGCACAAAATCCAGCATGTTGCCGGCACTTCCACACACCAACTGGAGCGCACCTTCGGGTAAAATGCCAGAAGCTATGATGTCGCGCACCACCAATTCGGTAAGAAAGCTGGTGAGGGTGGCCGGTTTAACCAAACAGGGAACGCCTGCCAAAAGGTTCACTGCAATTTTTTCCAGCATGCCCCAAACCGGGAAGTTGAAGGCGTTGATGTGGATGGCAATTCCTTCTAAGGGAACCGCAATGTGGTGTCCAATAAAGGTGCCTTCCTTGCTCAACATTTCGGGATTGCCATCTACATAAAAGGGCGTGTTGGGCAATTCTCGACGTCCTTTTGAGGCATACACAAATAGGTTGCCTATGCCCCCGTCAATGTCGATCCAGGAATCGACCTTGGTGGCGCCTGTAGCTGCCGAAAGCTCGTAATAGGTCTTTTTGCGTTCGGTAAGATACATGGCCAGGGCTTTGAGCATGCGCCCTCTTTCGTGAAATGTCATGGCCCGAAGCTTGGGTCCACCGGTTTTGCGGCCGTAAGTAAGGATGTCTTGGTAATCCAAGCCTTGGGTAGTAGCTCTGGCAATGGGTGCTCCGGTGGAGGCATCGAACAGCAATTGTCCATCGCCCTCGCCCAATTCCCAGCGGCCAAGCACATAGTTTCCTAGTTTTTTAAGATCGGTTTGTACGGCACTCATAATTCTGTGTTTTCCTAGTTAAGACAGCCAAGCATCAAACAAGCGGTTGATCATGGCATTTTCTTTATCGTTCAATTGGTTGTCGGCCCGCACCAAGTGCAAGGCCTCTATAATAAAGGCTTTACGCTGCTTACGGTCGGAGTGGATATAAAACTGGTCGGCAGCCTCATCAAAGACCACATACAAATCTTCGGGGGCAATCCGTTCCAATTCCAGGTCAATCAATGCTTCGTCGAGCAAGGTACCCAAGTTTCTACGGGTATATTCTTTGAGATATGCCCGTGCATGTTCCCCATGTTCCGACTCTAAAGTGGATAAGATTTTCAACATGCGGTATGCCGCCGCATCGCGTTTGTACTGCGCATCCATTTGGTTCCTAATTTCCGGCTCAAGGTAGCAAAAGCCGCCTTTTTCACCATACTTTTCCAAAATTTTAAGGCATTTTAGTGCACAGCAAACTTTGGCATGGTATAGGTATTGTATGTCCATACATCGGCTTCAAATGGACTTGAAAATGGCCTTACAACGACAAAATGACAGCCGAAACGACATTATGAACGCATTTGACCCAAAATATAACGACAATATGTCATATCAATTCATAGGAGAGGAAAGCGAGTTTATTCCCTTGATGGCATCGGAGGAGGACGAAAATTTAAATATAGATGAGGTTCCCGAAGAACTGCCCATTTTGCCGCTCCGAAATACCGTGCTTTTTCCGGGTGTTGTGATTCCCATTACCGTAGGAAGGGACAAAAGCATCAAACTCATTCGCGATGCCAACAAAGGCAGCAAAATCATTGGGGTGCTTACCCAAATGGATGTGGAGGTCGAAGAACCCGAACAAGACGATTTGTATGAAGTGGGCACCGTTGCACAAATCCTTAAAATGCTGCGTATGCCCGATGGTTCCACCACGGCCATCATTCAAGGCAAACGTCGTTTTACTTTAGAATCGCTAACGGCCACTGAACCTTACCTTAAAGCTAAGGTTAGCCTGTTCAATGAGCATAAGCCGGAAGCAGGAGACAGCGAATTCGAAGCTACGGTTTCTTCCATCCGCGACATGGCCCTTGAAATCATTCAAGCCAGCCCTAACCTGCCCAGCGAAGCTGCATTTGCCATAAAAAACATCGAAAGCCCCGGCTTTTTAGTCAACTTCATTTCTTCGAACCTCAACGCCGAAACCGAAGAAAAACAAGAAATGCTTGAGGTCTCTGACCTCAAACAACGGGCTACCATGTTGCTGCAAGGCTTGCACAAAGAGTTTCAGCTTTTGGAGCTAAAAAATCAAATCCAAAGCAAGGTTAAGGTTGACATCGACCGCCAACAACGCGAGTATTTTTTGCATCAGCAAATGCGCATGATTCAAGAAGAACTTGGCAATGGAGAGTCTCAAGACATCAAAGAGCTTCGTCAAAAAGCGGCCAAAAAGAAGTGGCCTGCGGCCGTCAAAAAAACCTTTGAAAAGGAATTGGCCAAATTGGAGCGCATGAACTCCATGGTAGCCGAATATTCGGTACAGCTCAACTACCTGGAATTCATGATTGAACTTCCTTGGAATACCTATACCAAGGATAAGTTTGACCTAAACCGAGCCAAGCGCATTCTGGACCGAGACCACTTCGGCCTTGAAAAAGTAAAAGAGCGTATTCTGGAGCATTTGGCTGTACTCAAACTTCGCGGCGACATGCGCGCCCCCATTCTTTGCCTGGCAGGCCCTCCCGGAGTGGGCAAAACCAGTCTTGGCAAAAGCATCGCCGAAGCCCTCGGTCGGTCCTACAGCCGCATGTCCCTCGGAGGCATGCGCGACGAAAGCGAAATCCGCGGCCACCGCAAAACTTATATCGGTGCCATGCCCGGACGCATTCTGCAAAACCTTAAAAAAGCAGGTGCTGCCAATCCTGTGTTTATACTAGACGAAATCGATAAACTCTCCCATGACATACACGGCGACCCCTCCTCTGCCCTGCTTGAAGTTTTAGACCCCGAACAAAACAGCACCTTCCACGACAACTTCCTGGATGTTGATTTTGACCTCTCCAAGGTCTTATTCATTGCCACCGCCAATAATTTGGGCAACATTCAACCGGCCCTACGCGACCGCATGGAAATCATTCACATCAGCGGATACTCGGTAGAAGAAAAAATAGAGATTGCCAAAAAGCACCTACTGCCCAAGCAAATAAAAGAACATGGCTTAAGCCCCGAACACCTTAAGCTCCGCAAGCCGGCCTTAGAATACCTAATTCAACATTACACCCGCGAAAGTGGCGTGCGGCGACTCGAACAACAAGTTGCCGCTGTGGTGCGTAAAGCCGCTGTGGCCATTGCCTCGGAGCAAGAATTTGACCCAATCATTACCAAAGAACGCCTAAACGACATGTTGGGCCCGGCCATTCCCAGAGAACGGTATACCCAATTCAACCGGGCAGGAGTGGTGGTTGGATTGGCTTGGACTGCAGTTGGCGGCGATATCCTGTACATCGAAACCAGCCTCAGCAAAGGCAAAGGCCGACTCAGCCTCACCGGAAACCTGGGTGGAGTCATGAAAGAATCGGCCCAACTGGCCTTGGAGTTTCTCAAAAGCAATGCCGGACTTCTTGATTTAGACCAAGAGCTCTTTGATCGCTGGAACGTGCACCTGCACGTACCCGAAGGCGCCACGCCCAAAGACGGCCCATCAGCCGGTATAACCATGCTCACGGCCCTTGCTTCAGCCTTTACCCAACGCAAAGTAAAAGCAGGCCTAGCCATGACCGGCGAAATTACCCTCCGTGGACAAGTACTGCCTGTGGGCGGCATAAAAGAAAAAGTATTGGCCGCCCGTCGGGCCGATATAAAAGAGGTGATATTGTGCGAAGACAACCGACGCGATGTGGAAGAAATAGAACCGGCCTATGTAAAAGGCCTCAAATTCCACTACGTGCGCACCATGGAAGAAGTACTCAGCATAGCCTTACTCAAACAAAAAGTGGCGCAAGCCATACGCATTGAGTGATTCCAAAGCCATACAAGTAGTAGCCGGCATATTGCAGTCGGGCAATATGTGTTTTGCCGCACGAAAAAAGGCGGGTACGGCCAATGCCGGGCTATGGGAATTTCCCGGCGGAAAAATACAGGTAGGCGAAAGTCAAGAAGAGGCGCTTATCCGCGAATGGCAAGAAGAATTTGGCTGGGAAATAGAGCCATTGCAAGCCTTGGCGCAGGTCAAAAGCCTTACCGGAACCGCAGCGCCTTTATGTTTGATGCCCTGGCGCATTGGCAGCAAACAAATCCAACCCAAGCATTTGACCGACCATGATGCGGTAGCCTGGATCAAACCGGCGGACGCCAGTCATTTGGCTTGGGGACCGGCAGATGAGCAGGTGCTAAGAGAGGTGCTTGGCTGGATTTAATTGGCCGAAAATTTTGCGGGTCGACGCCCTGACGACGCATGGGAATGTGTTGCTACGAATGCATGGGAATCCGATTTCCACGACGCAGGGCAATGCGTCGCTACATTGTTGGTATTTCAACGCCATATTTCGACGCATGGCAATGCGTCGCTACCCTCTTGCTCTTCCTCCAAACTCTTGCTGTTTAAGGGCCTTGCCCATAGGAAACTTTACCATTCTATCCGGCACTTGTTCCGGCCAGCCTCGGCTTCGGTGGTTGGGAGCGGGCTGTGGTAGCTTCCTCCGGTCGCTTCCTCGCCCTGCTCCCAACAACACCGCAGCCCACGGCGGGTCCTCCCTTGGTGCCGGGGGCCAATATTTACCTAAAACATAAATCTTAAAATTAACGACGCATGGCCATGCCTTTATGGCGACGCATGATCATGCGTCGCTAGGGCATTTTCGCCTCATTCTCACTCTCATTCTCATTCTGTTCTTCCGGGGGGCGCATTCTATCAAAATCACAAAAAAAGGAGAATCCTTCACTCCCACTCCCACACCCACGCTGTTTTTTCCTTACTCTCACTCCCACACCCACTCTGTTTTTCCGGGGTACTTACGTCCAAGCCGCAAAAATTCTCCGAGAAACGAACAAAATCATCAACTGTACATTGATTTAATGGACAAAAGTAGAATATAAAAGGTCCACTTTTGTACTCAATCCCTTACTTTCCACACCGAAATCCAAATGGCTCCCCGAAACCATGAAAAATTGCAAATACCGACAGCCGCAAGGCTTTATGAAAATTCGTAAGGGTTTTTCTGAGAAAGCTGTGGATGCCGACCTGGTGCCAGGGGGCCACCGAGATCAATTTTCACTAAAACGAGCAGAATTGATCAATCTAAAATATCTTAAATGCCGATTCAAAAAACGTAGTACAATTTTAGATTTAATAATTTGAGACTTCGATTTGCCTAATTGAACAAAATTGACAACACTTCTCTTACAATCTAAAATAGATGCTATTTCTAAAATCACCGGATTTAGGTTCTTGATTAAATTAATTTTCAAACTATAGTTTTTAAAGAAGCTCAACCAAACTACATTATCATTAACACTAAAATAGTCATCCATTAGCACAGGCTCAAATGAAAGCTCTTTTATAAAAAACAAGGTATCTAAATTAGCAATAAGACTACCATAGTCTAGAATGCTGTTTTCATTTTGATTAATTAAAACGGTATATTGATAATCAGTAGTTACCCTAGAATAAGAAATCGGCTCCAGCAGGCTATCAGGCTCTCCAGCCATAACAACAAAAAAACAAATTTCTTCAACGTAGCTATCTTTAATAAGCTGAAAACAATACTCAGTGCCCCTACCTTCTTTGCTAAAAAATTCTGTCGCTAAATCCCCACTATTGGTCAGATTGTATATTTTACTATCCAAAATATTCCTTCCCCTAGCTAGGCTAACTCGAAACTCCTTACTGCTTATCTTTTCAATTGAAACCTTATAATCAAAACCAATATCCTTTATAATAGACTTAATTTCAGAGTTTCTATTTAGAGCTTCTACACTTTCAATAATTAAAAGATTCACATTTGAAAAAGTTTGAATAGCATTTTGACCTTCCAATTTTAAATTATAAATAGAGAATAATAAGCATATAGAAAATAAAAACCTCATAAAATAAACTATAAATTACTCCTATTTTGAATCTAGAAGGTGTAAGCTTCCCCCAAAAACCGGACAGTCCAAAACTAGAATTAAATTTGACTGCCTAGGAAAAAGAGCAAGTTTTACCCAACTCAAATTGTAAAGATTCTCAACGCATGGGAATCCGGCACCCCCGTTGAAACGGTTTCTCGAACCCATGGCGTACATACTGCCGCCTTGTCTTCCCATGAAAGACAAATTCCATTTGATTCTCTGGAGTTTTTTGGTTTGTACGGCGGATTGCATATGGGAATTTAGGGACTTTTTGAATGGCTACCGAAAATTCGTAGGGGTTTTTCTGAGAAAGCTTTTGGGTGCTTCTGGTGCCACCCAGTGCCACTAGGGTTCTATCAAACTAAAAGATTGAGAATTTATGTATTTAGGGAATTTCTTGATATCGGCTAAATTGACGCGCTCGAAAGGAGATAAAACCTTTGGATTCTCGCCTTCTATAATAAATCTAAGCGCCATATAATAATGTGAACTTTCTATTAAAGAAACTTTTAAACAATTAGTTTCTCTGAGAAAGTAAAAGAAAGGCCCTGTAAGCTTCCCCCAAAACCGGACAGTCCAAAACAAGAATTAAATTTGACTGTCTATGAAAAAGAGCAAGTTTTCCCCAACTCAAATTGTAAAGATTCTCAACGAATGGGAATCCGGCACCCCCGTT
>JAUHWY010000039.1 GCA_030427255.1 Bacteroidia bacterium
TTGATGTACATACTATTTAAGAATCAAACCAAGTATGAAGCCAATTACGAAGAAAAAAAGGTCCTGCAACAAAATGTCGCAGAACCTTCGAATCTAGCTTTTGCTGATTTGAAGCAAAGTTAAAGAAAATTGGCTATTTCCTTTTGGAAATTAACACAGAATCTCTGCGTGCCCCTTTTCCGCGCTGAAGCCAAACCGGAAAATTGCATTTAAACCATCAATCCAACCAACCCTCGGGATAGCCCACTTTTTCCAGGCATAAGCCATGTGCCGGTGCGCTTGGTCCTGCGGCACGGCGGTCTTTCGCTTCCAACACCTGCTGCAAATGCTCAGGAGGATATTTCCCTTGACCAATTTGCACCAAGGTGCCTACCAAGGCACGCACCATATTACGCAAAAAGCGATCGGCTTCGATATGAAATTCCAATACATGGTCTTTTTGTTCCCAAGCCACCTCTCTAATTTCACACAGGGTGGTGCCTGCATCGTGGTGGCTCCGGCAAAAACTTCCAAAGTCCCGATGCTGAAGCAACAGTTGCGCCGCCTTTTCCATGGGCTCTATTTGGGGAAAAGGATATACCCGCCAAGCCATAGCTTGCCAAAACGGGTCTTTGCGGGCCAACATTCTATAGGTATAGCGTCTATAAACCGCAGAAAAGCGGGCGTGCCAATCTTGCGGCACCATCTTGGCACGATGCACAGCAATGTCCTGCGGCAAAATGGAATTGAGTTTATGGACCAAATCTTTAGGGCCCATAGAAAGGTCAGGCAAATCCATATGCACCCAAAGCGAGCGTGCGTGCACTCCGGCGTCGGTTCTGCCGGCTCCCAGCGTTTCGACCTCTTGGCGTAACAGCAAGGCAAGGGCTTCTTCGAGGCATTGCTGCACGGTAGGGGCATTGGGTTGTCTGGCCCAGCCGTGGTAGGCCCCTCCCATAAAGGAAACTTCCAAAAACCAACGCTGCTGCATCAATCTCCTTTTTCGTAGGCTTCAATGGCTTTTCGCCAGCTTTCCGGCATGGCCATACTGGCTTGTCGTGCATAATCGTAACACACCATTAGGGTGTTGCCTTCGGCTGCCAGCATTTCGCCTTCCGGCAACTGCTTCACCAAGCGGTAGCGCATGTTAAAGCTTCGGGAAGAGATATGGTCTACCGTTAAATACACCCACAAATGGTCTTCTAAAAAAAGCGGCACCTTGTAGTTGATTTCGGCACGGGCCAAAATAATACCTTCCTTGGACCAATCCACCAAACCGGGCAGCACTTCGTTAAAATACGAAACCCGGCCTTGCTCCATGTACGACAAGTAGTTGGCATTGTTTACATGTCCCAACATATCTGTATCCGAAAAGCGAATGGCTACTTGTGTTTTGTGGGGAAACATTAGGCAATCGGGTTAAGTGAAATGGAAAAAATAATGGTGGAAGTAATGTCCTTGCCGTAATAAAACTTATCTAAGACCTCATACATGTGTTTTCCACGGAAATAGGAAGTGTGCAGCTCAGAATCCTCGCGGAGCGCCCACTGAATGGTGTAACTGTTTTTAGTTTGCCTATTGGTGCGCACATAATCTGCCATTTTGTGGGTGGCATCCAACACGCCAAAACCTTGCAGTTCATGAAACAAAAACGATTGTTTGTGCCTCGGATTTATGGTCACCAATTTAAGGCTTCCTTCTTGCTCGTTTCCTTCATATTCAAAGCGTAAATGCTCTAGATCCATGCCCAACAATTGAGCAATTTCGGTTTGTAAACCAAACAAGGTTTCCTTCAATGATGCCATGCCAATTCAATTAGACTTCAAAGGTACGGGCATTTTCTAGCCTGCATATACCTTTAGCGCAAATCCTTTGCGCAAACGCACCAAAAACTTACCCAAAAATAAGGCCCCAATGCCACAGCATACATGCCATAAAAAATGAGTGCCCATAGGCAACCAGCTAAAATCGCGGTCAATAACTCTAAACCATAAAGCCATTCCAAAAAGGGCAACCGCAGCAAGCAACCAAGGGCTATGCCGCCAAGCCATACGCTGCAAGCAAAGCAAGGCCGGTAAAAACATAAACACGCCCCGCAAAAAATAATTGAGATTGATACCGGGTGTACCGGAAACCAACAATCCGGCCAGCACAGAGGCCGCAATGAACAACAGCAAGGCCAACCAAGCCCAATACAGCCCCAGCAGTTGCTTCCATAAAAACCAACCCAGCCCCAAACACAGCAATAAAATGGGCATCACATCCAGATAAAGAAAGAAAGGCGCACTGCGCAACCCATGATAAAGCGCACTGCCTAAGCCGCCTACAAACAGCAAAGGCGCACAGAAATACAGCAAAAACGGACCCACAGAACCTACCTTTCTATGCCGCCAAATCAACCAAAACACAGGCAACCAAAACAGCAGCGACGACCAGGCATTCCAAGGCTCCAAAAACAGGCCATCTACCAAAGGCTCTTGATATATGGGCCCCCCATCTTGAATTCGATACAGCAAGGGTTCTTTCATTCTACGGAAGCAACGCTTACAAGATAATTATGTTTTTAGGAATGATGAATGGTGAATGATGAATGGTGAATGGTGAATGATGAATGATGAATGGTGAATGATTAATGATGAATGGTGAATGATTAATGATGAATGGTGAATGATTAATGATGAATGGTGAATGATTAATGATGAATGGTGAATGATGAATGATGAATGGTGAATGATGAATGATGAATGGTGAATGATGAATGGTGAATGGTGAATGATGAATGGTGAATGATGAATGGTGAATGGTGAATGATGAATGGTGAATGGTGAATGATGAATGGTGAATGATGAATGGTGAGTGGTGAGTGATGAATGGTGAGTGGTGAGTGATGAGTGATGAATGGTGAATGATTGTTTTTTTGAGCGCCTTATCCTGCTGTCTGCGGTAGTGCCCCGTCTCCGGCCCACGGTCTGCGGCCGCTCCGGGGTCTTCGTTCCTCAGCCTCCTCACTTGGCCGCATACCGGGGCCGGAACCGCGTCAGCTACCTGCTTCCATCAGGGGCGTGGTTTACCTAAACTGCTTTCATCGCTGACCAAAAACATTTACTCTTCATCATTCGCCCTTCCCTATTCACAAGATAATTTTATATCTTTATAGTGCAATATAAAACTGAGGAATGACAAATACCATTAAATCGAAAAGCTTTGGTTTCGGTATTTCTATGGTTTTGCTCTGCAAAAGGTTAACCAAAGAGCATAAAGAGTTTGTATTATCTAGGCAAATATTGCGTTCAGGCACAGCCATTGGCGCCCATTATAGAGAGGCTGAATATGCAGAAAGCAAAGCAGATTTTATACACAAAATGGCAGTCGCCCAGAAAGAGTGTAATGAAACGCTCTACTGGCTGGAGCTACTAAAAGCAACAAACTACATATCAGAAGCAGAATTTGAAGAATTCTACAAACAAGCCAATGAATTGATGAGAATAATTACCCGAATCATCAAAACAGCCAAAGCCAACAAGCAAGGCACAAAATCTTAACCAAATAATCATCCACCATAAGAGACGAGGACATCCCGTCTTTACTCCATCATTTATCATTCCGGCCCGGATGCTGTGAAAAGCCCGGAAAACAAAGCCTTAGAGCGGTGTGGGAGGCGGAGGCGGAGCGCAGCAAGCCCACGCACTCCCCACCGCTTTTAGGCTTTGTTTGAGGACTTGCAACAAGCAGCCGGAAATGCCGGCCAAAAACCAATCTTCATCATTCACCAATCACCATTGGGAGACGGGAGGCATTCCGCCTCAACCACATCATTCATCATTAGTCATTCACCATTGGGAGACGGGAGGCATTCCGTCTCTACCACATCATTCATCATTAATCATTCACCAATGTGAGACAGGAGGCATTCCGCCTCAACCACATCATTCATCATTCACCATTCATCATTGTGAGACAGGAGGCATTCCGTCTCTACCACATCATTTATCATTTATCATTCATCATTCATCATTCACCTTTTATAACTCATCTACGTTTCCTTGTACTGCATTATTCGATACCTTTGTACCAAAGCTTAAGCCAGCAATGCCGGAGTTTGAATTCCACACCATAGAAGAGGCCCTAGAAGATATTCGTCAGGGTAAAGTTATTATTGTTGTTGACGACGAAGACCGCGAAAACGAAGGAGACTTTGTTACCGCAGCGCGCAACATTACCCCCGAAATCATCAATTTTATGGCTACTCATGGCCGTGGATTGATTTGTGCCCCGCTCATTGAGGACCGCTGCGAAGAATTGGGCCTTGAGCTTATGGTTACCGACAATACGGCCTTGCATCAAACCCCGTTTACCGTTTCGGTAGATTTAGGTGGGAAAGGGGTTACCACCGGTATTTCGGCCAGCGATAGAGCCAAAACCATTTTAGCGCTCATTGACCCTAAAACCCAACCGGAAGATTTGGCCAAACCCGGACATATTTTTCCGCTCAAAGCCCGAAGAGGTGGGGTATTGCGTAGAACCGGACATACCGAAGCTACCATTGACCTTTCTCGTTTGGCCGGTTTTGAGCCGGCCGGTGTGTTGGTCGAAATCATGAACGAAGACGGCACCATGGCTCGTCTGCCTGAACTTTTTGAAATTGCTCGAAAGTTTGACCTCAAAATCATTTCCATTGAGGATTTGGTGGCCTACCGCATGCAGAAAGAATCCTTGATTGAGGAGGAAGTTGCGGTTCAGATGCCCACCGAATATGGCGATTTTAAATTGGCGGCCTTTAAGCAAGTAACCAACGATCAAATCCACTTGGCCTTGGTTAAGGGAGACATTAAGCCCGATGAACCGGTGCTGGTGCGTGTGCACAGCTCTTGCATGACTGGCGATATTTTCGGTTCCTTCCGCTGCGATTGTGGTCCACAATTGCATGCGGCCATGGAGCAGATAGAAGCCGCCGGAAAAGGCATTTTGCTGTATATGAATCAAGAAGGGCGCGGTGTAGGCTTGGTGAATAAACTCAAAGCGTATAAGCTCCAAGAAGAGGGTATGGATACCGTTGAGGCCAACCTAAGTTTGGGCTTGCCCATGGATGCGCGCGATTACGGTGTAGGTGCTCAAATACTTCGGGCCTTAGGCGCTTCAAAGTTGCGCTTGCTCACCAATAATCCCAAGAAGCGGGCAGGATTGCTTGGCTACGGTTTGGAAGTGGTGGAGAATGTGCCATTGGAAATTCCGGCCAACGAACACAACGCCAAGTACCTTAAAACCAAGCGCGACAAAATGGGGCACCTGCTTCGCCAATTAGGGCACTAAGCTGCAGGCCCGGAGCTATAGGTCTCCCCAAGCTTTTGTTTTTTCTTGGCCTTTGCTTCACAAAAGCAGGGCAACATTTGTTTTCTTTGCATGGTGAATTCCTCAAAAAAAGGCCGAGCCCTCGATTGGAACCTGTTGATGCGGGTGCTGTCTTTTACCAAATCCTTTCGAAAGGTATTTTTGCTGACGGCCTTTTTAACCGTTTTTGCCGCCCTAATTAGTCCCATTCGGCCGTATTTGATTCAATATACGGTAGACCACTTTGTATTGCTGGGCGACCTGAACGGTTTGGCTATCATGACCGTCATTATGGTCGGCACTTTGGTGCTTGAATCCTTGGTGATGTATGCCCAAACCTATTATTCCGGTTGGGTAGGTCAAACCGTAATTCGTGACATTCGCTCCCGTTTGTTTGGGCATTTGCTCAACTTTAGGCTGGGTTATTTTGACCGCAGTCCCATCGGCACTTTGGTTACACGGGTCATTAACGACTTGGAAACGGTAGCCAATATTTTTTCGGAGGGTTTGCTGAGCATTGCCGGAGATTTACTCAAGCTTATCATCGTTTTGGCTTGGATGTTTGCCATATCGCCCACCATGACGCTTATTTCCCTAATTCCTGTTCCCTTGCTCATTTTGGCTACTTGGATGTTTAAAAACGGCATACGAAAGGCCTTTAATGAGGTGCGCAATGAGGTCGCCAACCTCAATGCTTTTGCCCAAGAGCACATCACCGGTATGAATTTGGTGCAGGCTTTCAACCGTCAGGATGTGGAGCAAGAAGCCTTTGAGCGAATCAACAAACGTCACCGCAAAGCCCACATCAAATCGGTGTGGTACTACAGCGTGTTTTTTCCCGTGGTAGAAGTATTGCAAGCCATTTCCATAGCCTTGGTGGTGTGGTGGGGAGCACGAGAAATCATGACGCATCCCGATGCCGGATTGCAACCCGGAGCTATTTTCTCCTTTATTCTTTGGATTTATATGCTTTACAGACCCATGCGTCAATTGGCCGATCGTTTCAATACGCTACAAATGGGTATGGTGAGCTGCGAGCGGATTTTCGACCTACTGGACAGGGACGAATCCATGCCGGATAAGGGAACCACGCCTTTGGAACAGGTGAAAGGCCATATTCGTTTTGAAGCCGTACATTTTGAGTACCTGCCCGGTGAGCCCGTGTTGCGGGGCATTGATTTGGATATTCAACCCGGAGAAAAAATTGCGATTGTAGGTTCCACAGGCTCGGGTAAATCCACCCTAATTCAATTGCTTACCCGCCTTTACGAAACCAAGGAAGGCTGCATTCGTTTGGATGGAAAGGACATACATGCCTATCCGTTGAGCCGACTGCGGCAAGCCGTAGGTATGGTTTCTCAGGACGTGTTCTTGTTTTCCGATACCCTGGCCAACAACATTCGCTTGTACCAGCCCGACATTAGTTTGGAGCAAATTCAAGCTGCAGCCGAGGAAGTAGGCGCCCAAAGTTTTATTGAGCGTTTGCCGGGGGGATTGCAGTTTCAAGTAGGCGAGCGCGGTGCCGCCTTATCGGTAGGGCAGAGGCAACTCATTGCCTTTATTCGTGCCTGTGTGTTCAATCCGGCAGTTTTGGTACTTGACGAGGCCACCAGTTCCATCGATTCAGAATCGGAGGCACTCATTCAACAAGCTACGGAACGGATAACCAAGGGTCGAACCAGCATCATTATTGCCCACCGCTTAAGTACTGTGGTAGATGCCGACCGAATTTTGGTTATGGACCGTGGGCGCATTGTAGAGGCTGGAAGCCATAGAGCATTGCTGGCACAGGAAGGGGCCTACAAACGCCTGTTTGAATTGCAATTTGCTGTGGAATCATGAGTGCTGCGCGTTTTTTCCCCGGACAATGGGTTAGTCTTCGGGACGAAGCGCGAAGGGTGCAGGTGGCAAAAGTAGATAAGCAAGGCGTTTGGGTAAAACTGGAGGACGATTGGGAAGTGCCTTTTGCCCCGGAAGAATTGATTCCTGAATCCGGGCCAAACCCAAAGAAAGGGCGGGATTTATCAAGTCCCGAACCACCAATGGCTTCACAGAATGAAGGAGTTAGTCCTGTAAGTCCCACCAAGGAGGACAATAAACATAAAAAGGCCAACCAAAACTCCCCAAGCACGCAATTTCCACCGCCATTTCCGGAGGATTGGACACCCAAGCACTACATTCCAAGACGGCGGGATCCCGAAGCCTTTGTGCCTAATAAAGACCTAACCAAACCAAAACCTAAGAAAAAGAGTAAAAAGCAAGAGCGTCCCGAAATAGACCTGCATTTACCGGCTTTGGTGGGGAAAGGCCCGTGGCCCAAACCCCAAGACGCCCTGAATTATCAGTTGGATGCCTTGGTTGCCTTTTTGGAAGAAAGTCGAGCCAAGAAGCACAAAGAAGTGGTGGTGATTCATGGCGTTGGGGAAGGCATATTAAAAGCGGCAGTGCGGGAATACTTGGAGCATGTGCATTGGACCGAGGCTATGGATGCTCCCATGCGTCAATATGGCGATGGAGCTACTTTGGTGCGGATATTTGGGGAGTAAATCGGCTGAAAAACATCACCCATCATTCACCTGCATTATTATTGTATAATTAGCGCGGAAAAGGTGGCACGCAAAGGCGCAAAGGACAGGGTTTTAACCCAGTTGACTTCAGCGCGGAAAAGCGCACGCGAAGGCCATTTATCCTTGAGAGACTGAAGGCATTCCGTCTTTACCTCATCATTCATCATTCATCATTGTTAGACGGGAGGCATCCCGTCTCTACCACATCATTCACCCTTCATCATTCACCATTCACCCTTCATCATTCACCATTCACCCTTCACTCTTCCCCTCTAAAATCCGAAAAATCAGCCCGTTCTCCCTTGGCTCTTTCTTCGGGACTCTTGTATTTAAAGAAAAAGTTGAGCCAAATGAGTCGGGAAAGGCGAAAATTAAAAGGTACGGTGAGCAAAATGGCACCTCCGATGCCACCAATGTACACCCATTCGCTATCCCAGCCGTAAAAGGGAAACAGCACCACAAATACGGCGATGGAGACGGCCGTGGTCAAGGCATAGGAGACGTAGCTGGCGCCGAAATAAAAGCCGGGTTCGGGTTGGTAATTTAGTCCACAATGGGCGCAGCGTTTGTGCATGGACAAATAGCCTTTGCCTTTGAGCAGGGAGCGTTCTTGGAAAACGGCCCCTTCGTGGCAGCGCGGACAGCGTCCCCGCATGATTGAAAACATTTTGGTTCCTTTTACCAGCATGCTGCAAAGGTAGGCCAAAGCCCGGAAGGCTTGGTAACTTTTGGCACCAAGTCCAAATTAGGCGAGTACTTCCGAAACCTTTTGGGCGGCTTCTTCCAGCAAAATGGCAGAAAATACCTTTAGGCCGGATTCATCGATGATTTTCTTGGCTTCCTCGGCATTGGTTCCCTGCAAACGCACAATGATGGGCACTTGAATGGACCCCATGTTTTTGTAGGCATCTACAATACCCTGGGCCACGCGGTCGCAGCGTACAATGCCGCCAAAGATATTCACCAAAATGGCCTTTACATTATCGTCTTTTAGGATGATTCGGAAGGCCTGTTCTACCCTTGCGGCGTCGGCGGTTCCGCCCACGTCCAAGAAATTGGCAGGTTCTCCGCCGGAAAGCTTAATGATGTCCATGGTGGCCATGGCCAAGCCTGCGCCGTTAACCATACAGCCTACATTTCCATCCAATTTAACGTAGTTGAGGTGGAATTTCCCGGCTTCTACTTCGGTTGGATCTTCTTCGCGGGTATCGCGCATGGCGGCCAAATCGGGATGGCGGAAGAGGGCGTTGTCGTCCAAGTTGACCTTTGCGTCAACGGCCAGAATTTTGTCGTCGCTGGTTTTGAGTACCGGGTTGATTTCGAACATGGAAGAATCAGAACCTTCGTAGGCCTTGTAAAGCGCATCGGTAAACTTAACCATTTGCTTAAAGGCCTGACCGCTAAGCCCTAAATTGAAGGCAATGCGTCGAGCTTGAAAGCCTTGGAGTCCCACCGATGGGTCGATTTCTTCTTTGAAAATCTTTTCGGGAGAGCTTTCGGCCACTTCTTCAATGTCCATTCCACCTTCGGGGGAGTACATAATGATGTTGCGTCCCGTGGCACGGTCGAGCAACACGGACATATAGTATTCTTCGGGCTTATTTTCGCCGGGATAATAAACGTCTTCGCAAATGAGCACCATGTGCACGTCTTTTCCTTGTGCGCCGGTTTGTTTGGTGACCAAGTTCATGCCAATGATTTGTTCGGATAGGCTACGCACCTCGTCCAAGCTTTTGGCGAGTTTGATGCCGCCCCCTTTTCCACGGCCACCGGCATGCACCTGAGCTTTAACCACCCACCAGCCGGTGCCGGTTTCTTCTTGCAGTTTTTTGGCGGCTTCTACGGCTTCGTCCGGGCTGTTCGCCAAGATACCGCGTTGAATGCCAACTCCGTAAGAGCTCAGAATGTCTTTTGCCTGATATTCGTGAATGTTCATGGTCTCGTTTGTTTGCCCCGCAAAAATAACTCAGCCGAACGGCTATGCCAACCCTTTGAGGAAAAAAAGAAAAAGAATGGTGAATGATAAATGATGAATGATGAATGATGAATGATAAATGATGTGGTAAAGACGGAATGCTTTCCGTCTCTCAATGATAAATGATGAGGTAAAGACGGGATGCCTCCCGTCTCTCAATGATGAATGATGAGGTAAAGACGGAATGCTTTCCGTCTCTCAATGATGAATGGTGAATGATGTGGTAAAGACGCAACATCTTGCGTCTCAATCCGCAGCAAAGACGCAACATCTTGCGTCTCATTTTTTTGGCCGCCTATTCCTGCTCTCAGCGGTAGTGCCTCGTCTCCGGCCCACGGTCTGCCGCCGCTCCGGGGTCTTCATTCCTCAGCCTCCTCGCTTGGCCGCATACCGGGGCCGGAGCCGCGTCAGCTACCTGCTTCGATCAGGGGCGGGGGAGTATCGAATCAAAAAAGAAAGGTGAATGATCAATGATGAATGATCAATGATGAATGATGTGGTAAAGACGGAATGCTTTCCGTCTCTCTATGATAAATGATGAGGTAAAGACGGAATGCTTTCCGTCTCTCAATGATAAATGATGAGGTAAAGACGGGATGCCTCCCGTCTCTCAATGGTAAGTAAAGACGCAATATCTTGCGTCTCAAACCGCAGTAAAGACGGGATGCCTCCCGTCTCTCAATGGTGAATGATGAATGATGAAATAGAGACGGGATGCCTCCGGTCTCTCAATGGTGATGTAGAGACGGGACCATTTCCCGTCTACGAATGATGTGGTAAAGGACGGGACATTTCCCGTTTCCGAATGATGATTGCGGCCGGTTGAGGGGATGTAAGGTGAAAGTACCTTAAAAGATGTCAGAGTTTGACTGATCTGCCTGACTCTTTATGGAGATCCTGACCATATTGAAATGCAACTAAAAATATACCTAAGGTGTTGTGATATCACAAAGGTGGATTTCTGTCAAATATTTCCTATGTTTGATACTGAAAGTAATGTTCAAGAAGTGTTGCTTGTATTTAAATCGTGTATCTTGAAAAGATTCATTCCCTTTTTGTTCCTTTTTGCTCTCGCTTCTTGTTCCAAAGAAGCTCCGGAGGGTTGTATGGTTTGTTACGATAACTGCATTAATGTAAATGACCCTTTTTATGATGGTCTTTGTTTGTCCGAGTTTAGAAATGGGGGGCCGGGTTCCGATACTTTTGCCTTTTTTTCGGGCTTAACTTGGACACTTAAGGCGGAACGGGGACTGGACATTCAGTATATTGATAAGGAATTGCCCCCTGTCTGTTCCAGTTCTTTTTCAGACAATTGTGAATGGGCAGAGGTTCGTGACGATTTATTTCACACCTATTATTATTGTGAGGAACAATGAAATACCAAGGGTTTTTAGGTTTTTTTTTGGTATTGGTAATTTCTTGGTCATGCGGAAGAGAGGAGGGGTGCATAGAATGCGATGGTGATCTTGGCTATCAGTATTATTGTGAAAAAGACTTTGAGGAATTGAAGGTTTATTTTGAATTGCCGGAGGATTATACTTGGGCGGAATTTGAAGAGGCGTTATCCGAGGGACACCAAGAACACGGTGGATTTTGCTACTACTGGGACGATTAAGGCAGCTTGGAAAAATGCCTGCCCATAGAAAGAACACCAATCCCTATCTTTAGGGCATGATTCAAGCGCAGGGCATTGAGCGAAGGTTCGGAAGTTTACAGGTGCTTCACCAGGTTTCCCTGGAGGTGCAAGCCGGAGAAATTGTTTCTATTTCCGGGCGCTCCGGGGCGGGGAAAAGTACCCTGTTGCATATTTTAGGAACCTTGGATAGACCCGATGCTGGTCAAATCCGCATCGATGGCGAAGAGATTTCAGGGCTTTCGGACAAGGCGCTAAGTCAGTTTCGCAACAAGCACATTGGCTTTGTTTTTCAATTCCATCATTTGCTGCCAGAGTTTACCGCCGAGGAAAATCTTATGATTCCTTGGTTGATTCAGGGCAAAGCCGAGGCCAAAGCCAGGCAAAAAGCGCGGGAGCTCCTGGATTTATTGGGGCTTAAGGAGCGTTTTCAGCACAAACCCAATGCTTTGTCAGGGGGAGAGCAGCAGCGCGTGGCCGTCGCCAGAGCCTTAATGAACGATCCCAAGGTGGTTTTTGCCGATGAGCCTTCAGGGAATTTGGATTCGCAAACCGCGGAGCAGTTGCACCATTTGTTTTTTGAACTCCGCAAAGAGTTGGGTCAAACCTTTGTGATTGTTACCCACAACCAAGAACTCGCCGGAATGACCGATCGAAATATCGAAATGCGGGATGGGAGAATTTTGGGGAATGATGAGGGATGAATGATGAATGGTGAATGATGAGGTAAAGACGGGATGCCTCCCGTCTTTCAATGGTGAATGATGAATGATGAGGTAAAGGCGGGATGCCTCCCGTCTCTCAATGGGAATGATGAATGGTGAATGATGTGGTAAAGACGGGGTGCTTCCCGTCTTTGAATGGGAAAAATTTGGGAAATATTGTTTTTAAGGGATTAAAAAAGCAAGCGAACCTATAAGCCGGGTTCTGTCGAGTTCTGCCATTTATCTAGGGCAAAAATTGCTTTTTACCTCCAACGACCTACCCGTTTATGGGTCCTAAGACAGGGCGAGCCACCCACCATAAACCTATTTGGTCTTTCAGCCCGCGGGGTTTACCCTCCCAACGGTCGCCCGCTTGGAGCGTGAGCTCTTACCTCACGTTTTCACCTTAACCTGCCGAAACAGGATGTCTGTTTTCTGTGGCACTTTCCGTCGTTTTACAACGCCTTCCCGTTAAGAAGCGCGGTTGCTCTATGCTGCCCGGACTTTCCTCATTGCCAAAGCAACGCGGCAGAACGGTTCGCTTGCGAGGCAAAGGTAGGAAGGAATGGTGAATGATGAATGGTAAATGATGAATGGTAAATGATGAATGGTGAATGATGAATGGTGAATGGTGAATGGTGAATGGTGAATGATGAATGATGAATGGTGAATGGTGAATGGTGGATGGTGAATGATGAATGGTGAATGATGAATGGTGAATGATAAGGTAATGACGGAATGTTTTCCGTCTCTCAATGGTGAATGAAGGATGATAAGGTAAAGACGGAATGCTTTCCGTCTCTCAATGGTGAATGAAGGATGATAAGGTAAAGACGGAATGCTTTCCGTCTCTCAATGATAAATGATGAAAGATACGAAAAGACGCGAGACATACCGTCTTCGGGGAATCTAAGGTCTCATGCGGTAGGGGGCGTGCATGCTTTTTTTATCTTTGAGGATGCACGAAGCCTCCTCATCCCGATTGTTTGACGAAGCCGTAGAGGCCTTGGCGGGACTTCCCGGTGTAGGCCGAAAAACGGCTATGCGTTTGGCATTATTCGTTTTAAACCAAGACGAGGCTTGGGTTCGTCAATTCAGTGCCTCGGTGTTGAAGCTTAAAGAAGAGGCGCGGTTCTGTCAAAGATGTTATAATTTAAGCGATGAGCTTTTGTGTCGGATTTGTTCGAACCCAAGCCGAAAGCAGGGCATAGTGTGTGTGGTGGAGGACATTCGGGATGTGTTGGCTATTGAGGGAACTCACCAATACCAAGGCTTGTACCATGTATTGGGAGGCCGCATTTCGCCCATGGATGGGGTAGGGCCTTCCGATTTGAATTTAGAATCCCTGCTGAATCGATGCCAAGAAGAGGAGCTAAAGGAGGTGATTTTGGCTTTATCGCCCACCATGGAAGGGGATACCACGGGTTTTTATATTTACAGAAAGTTGGAGCCTATGGGTCTTGAGGTAAGTACCATTGCTCGTGGTGTGGGCTTTGGCGATGCGTTGGAATATGCCGACGAGCTAACTTTGGGACGAAGTATACAATTTAGGTTGCCATTTGCGCAGACCCTAAAGACCTAAGCTATTTTCGGAGGGGGATTTGCGCCCCGGATAGAGGCCGGGAGCGGACAGAAGGCCAAGCTTAGCAGAACGTGAGGCGAGGACTTTGGAGCTTTGCGGAAAAGCCCGGAGCTCCGTTATGCTTAGCTTGGCCAATGGCCCGAAGGCCGAAAGCCGGAAAGGCGCCCCCTAAAAAGTCTCCACCCTAAGCATGTGGGAGAGTGCTATATTTGTGCTGTGGAGCAGCCTTATGTTTCGGTGGTGGTTGTTAATTACAACGTGCGTTTTTTTCTGGAGCAGTGTTTGCGTTCGGTGGAAACGGCAGTGCAGCGTTTGGAGGGGCGTTATGGTGCCGGAGCGGCGGAGGTGTGGGTGGTCGATAATCATTCGGTGGATGGTTCGGTGGAGATGGTGGCTGCGCAGTTTCCATGGGTACGATTGCAGGCGAATAAAGAGAATTTGGGGTTTTCGAAGGCCAACAATCAGGCGATTCGTGCCGGGTCGGGCAAATATGTGCTTTTGTTGAATCCGGATACGGTGGTGGAGGAGGATACGTTGGTGCGGACCGTGGAGTATTTGGAAGCGCATGAGGATGTGGGCGGTTTGGGCGTGAAAATGCTGGATGGTAAGGGCCGGTTTTTGCCGGAAAGTAAACGTGGCTTGCCTACGCCGGCGGTGGCTTTTTGGAAGATTTTTGGTTTATCTGCCTTGTTTCCCAAATCTACCTTGTTTGGGCGGTATCATTTGGGCTATTTAAGTGCTGAGGAAACGCATGAAATAGATGTGCTGTCGGGCGCTTTTATGATGATGCGTCGGGAGGCCTTGGACCAGGTGGGCTTGCTGGATGAGACTTTTTTCATGTATGGCGAGGACATAGACTTGAGTTATAGAATACAACTTGGGGGCTGGAAGAACGTGTATTTTGCGGGTACGCGGATTATTCACTACAAAGGCGAAAGCACCAAAAAGCGGTCGGCGAATTACGTGTTTGTGTTTTATAAGGCCATGGTGATTTTTGCCCGGAAGCATTTTTCTAAGGGGCGTGCGGGCTTATTCAGCAGTTTGATCCATGCGGCCATTTGGTTTAGGGCCGGTTTGGCCTTGTTGCGTCGTTTGGCGGAGGCTTTATGGCTGCCTTTGTTTGACGGGTTGTTGATTGCAGGGCTCATGTATGGGGCTGTATTTTACTGGGAAATCAACCATAAGTATGTGGAGGGTGGGACTTATCCACCCATTTTTACTCAGGTGTTGGTGCCTGCTTATGTGTTGTTGTGGTTGTGTGGGTTATGGTTGGGCGGCGCTTATCAGGCGCCTTACCGGGCGGGGAAGGCCATGAAGGGCATTATTTGGGGTACGGTATTGATTCTATTGGGGTACAGCGTGCTTCCGGAGCATTTGCGGTTTAGCAGGATGCTGATATTTTTGGGTGCGGCATCCTCGGCGTTGGCTTTGGGCTTGGGTCGGACGCTGCTTGCCTGGGCCTTGCCTTATTCGGGTTTTGGATTACGCAGGCAGGTGGTTCGGCGGGTGTTGTTGGTAGGAGGACCGGAGGAAACCCATAGGGTGCAAAAATTGCTGCATGAGTCGGGTTTTGCGGTTGAGGTACAAGGGTTTGTGCATCATACCGTGTATAAAGACCCCTTGTTTGCCGGTTTGGTAGAAGATTTGCCTTTGCTTGCCGAGGTGCACCGTGTGGATGAAGTAATTTTTTGCGCCAAAGACCTTACGGCAGATTTGATTATGGATTGCATGACGCGGACTCGTCTGCCTCATTTGGATTTTAAGATAGCTCCTCCGGAAAGTGCTTTTATTATTGGAAGCAATAGCATACATAGTACCGGTACTTGGTATATGACTCAGGTGAATGCCATTGGAAGTCGGCGCAATCGGCGCAAAAAGCGACTGTTTGATTTGGGCATGTGCCTTTTGTTGTTGGTTACGGTTCCGGCAGGTTTGTTTGTATGGAACCTTCCTCGTTTTTTTGGTCGTTGGAGCCGTGTGTTGCGAGGCAAAAGCAGTTGGATAGGTTATGCACGTAGCGGCTCAGCAGAAGGCTTGCCTAAGTTGCGGCCGGGGGTGCTTCACCCTGCCATGCATTTGAACGGTTTGCATGTAGACCCTGATTTTTTTCATAGAGTGAACCTGCTCTATGCCAAGGATTTTTCTTTGCAGGGCGACTGGAACATGATGTTTCAATATTGGCGGGAATTGGGGAGGTAGTAAGGCCAATAACTTTGGGCCCAATATGTAGATTTTTAATGGGCTGCCATTTTAGCGGCAATCCTGTCTTGACAAGAAGCTCAATGGCTGGATTTGGTTTAGCCCGGCCATTTCATGAACCCGTCGATTTGGTCTTGCCTTAATTCCTCCTTACGCTTTGTACTGACGCTTACGTACTGACGCTTACGTACTGACGCTTACGTACTGACGCTTTCGTACTGACGCTTACGTACTGACGCTTACGTACTGACGCTTAGGTGCTGACGCTTAGGTGCTGACGCTTAGGTGCTGACGCTTAGGTCAGCATCTTTGAGTCAGCATCTGTGAGTCAGCATCTATGAGTCAAGAACTTTGTCTTGAAAAAACCATGCTTCTGAGGTCTAATTTAGCTTGCCGGATAGAGAGGACAAGCGTGTTGGGATTTTTGATATTAGAGGCGGAAAGCTAATACAACTTGGTGTATTAGCAGGGCCTTTACTACCGGACAAGGTTTACTTTTCCCCTATACTCATGCCATTCGCCATAAAAGTCTCTGACTCGTATGCGGTAGACGTAAACGTCTTGTTTGGCGAGTTTATCGGCATGGAATCCATTCCAACCCTTTTCTAGGGGCTCCATATTTTCCATGTAAATAAGCTCGTCTCCCCAACGGTTAAAGATCCACATTTCTGCTTCTACCATACCGCGGCCTTCAATTTTGAAGAAGTCGTTGAGGCCGTCCTCGTTAGGCGAGAATGAGTTGGGAATGAATACGGTGAAATCGGGATTAATGCGAAGCACGTGGGTAATTGAGTCAGAACATCCATGCTCAGTGGCTACCCATAAATAAATATAATAGGTACCTGTATCGGCAGGATATACATGCGATACATTCATAGAGCTGTGTGTGGTTCCATCGCCCATGTCCCAATAGAATTGGTTGGGTCCACCCAAACTTTGATTGAAGAACTCAATATTTCTGTTTACAATGGTAGGTTCTTCCGGGGTGAACTTAAACTGTGCATCCGGAAGTGCGTGTACCTGAATCATATCGTTTACGGTAACGGAGGTATCGCATCCTTTATCGGAGATGGCATACATGCTTACGGTATAGAAACCGGGGTTCATATACCATTGGTTTGGATCGTCTTGATTTGAGGTATTTCCATTGCCTAAATCCCAGGTAATTCCGGTTACGGTATTGTCACCGGGAATGGTGGTTTGGTTTTCGAAGAACACGCGAAGCGGAGCACAACCTTCCACCGGATCAGCGGTAAAGTTGATGCGCGGTCTTGGGAAAATAGAAACGGGCTTGGTGATGGAGTCGATACATCCTCGGTTTGAGGTAGCCATTAAGGTAACTTGATAGGTACCATCGGCAGCGTATTGTACCACAGGGTCCACGGTGTAAGATGTTGGCACGCTGTCGGATCCGAAGTCCCAAGTATATCCGGTAATGGACCCTCCTGCAATGGAAGAGCTGTTGTTGAAAATCACAGGCTCCCTAGAGCAAACGCTCTGTGCGGAAAAGTCAGGCTCAGGCAAAGGCCAAACGGTAGTGTTTCCGGTTACGGTATCGGCACAGCCATTGGAAGAAGTAACAATTAAGGTAATGGGGAACGCTCCCGGAGCACCATAGGTATGGTTGAATGTAGCGTTGGTATAGCTTCCTCCATCGCCGGTGGTCCACTGCCATTGGGTGATTTGATCGTTTTGAACGGTGGAATTATCGGTAAAAGGAGAGGGTGCTGTATGGCAAGTATTTGGCGCGGTAAACGCAGCTACAGGCCAATGGTAATTGGTGTATGGAATGGCTATGGTATCGGTACATCCTTCGTTTGAGGTTGCAATAAGGGTAACGTTATAGGTACCGTTATCGGCATAAGTGTGTGTGGGCGAAGTGGTGGAGGAACTATTTCCATCTCCAAAATCCCAATCCCAGTTGGCAATAGAGCCTGGAGCCGGAATGGAGGATTGATTGATGAATGGAGCAATCATACCGCAAGAGGGCGGCAGAGCAAAGTTGGTAAC
>JAUHWY010000040.1 GCA_030427255.1 Bacteroidia bacterium
ATGCCTTCCGTCTCTCACGACGCGGTAAAGACGGGATGCCTCCCGTCTCTTATGACGCAGTAAAGACGGAATGCCTTCCGTCTCTCACGACGCGGTAAAGACGGGATGCCTCCCGTCTCTTATGACGCAGTAAAGACGGAATGCCTTCCGTCTCTCACGACGCGGTAAAGACGGGATGCCTCCCGTCTCTCACGACGCGGTAAAGACGGAATGCCTCCCGTCTCTCAATAATGCAAAGCCCTTTTGTGCCAATATGTCACCAACGTGGCTAAAACCCTAAATACCGAATTCGGGGCTTACCAAGAAATTACCACTTGTCCATTGCCTTGGCGTACTCCCGGGCTATTGCTTTGATTGCTGCCGTTGTTTAGGCTTCCCCCTCCGGTAGCTTTGGTTCCATTGCTGGCGCTGTTGTTGTTATTGCCCAGTGTACCACCGTTTCCGCCGGTGTACCCACCTCCACCACCGCCCAGGTGAATGCCATTATTGGCTGCTCCGCCAAAACCTCCGTGTCCACTATCCAAATTACCTCCATTGCCACCTGCAGTAAATGGTTGCGCATTGCTGGTACCGTTCTGCGAAAAGCCTGCTGCTCCACCACCATTGTAGGTTCCGTCGTTCCCTCCTGCATCGCCATTGTTGGTTACCGGGGCGTCTCCACCTCCGCCGTGATCGTAATAAGGAGGGCCTAGGGTGTTGTTATAGACCCTAGAGCCACCACCACCGCCACCTGCAATAACCAAGGGCTGGTTGTTGGATGAACGCACCACAAAGCTTCCGCCACCGCCGCCTGCGCCATCGTTGCTGCTACCTCCATGCACGCCTTGTTGCCCAACTAAAATTTCAATTTGCTCTCCCGGAGTTACTGCAAAATCACCGCGCATGCGTGCGCCCAAGCCCCCAAAGTGAAAGCCGCCACCACCGGCAACGTTGCCGCCTTGCGCTCCCCAGGCTTCTACGGTAATGGAACAAACCCCGGCAGGTACGGTCCAGGTTTGTATGCCTCCGCTCACGCTAACCACTCCCGGGCCATAGCTGCTGTTGCATTGGCTTTGGCTTGGGCCGGTGCGACCGTTTTGTCCGCAGGTAATAAAGGTTTGACTTCCTCCGGTTACGCAGTTACTCACCGTAATTAAGCTGTCTTTTTGGCTGCTGCAGCCGTTTTGATCGGTAACTACCAATGAAACTTGAACCGTTGCTGCGTTTTGCCAAGAAACCGATGGGTTTTGGCTTTGGGAAGAGGCCGGTGTTCCGTTTTGGAAGGTCCACTGGTAGGTCAAGCCCGGGCTTTGTGCCGTAAACACACTTGCTCCGTTGGTACTTACCGGAAATGGAGCAATGCTAAAGTCCGCGTTGGGAAACACTTGGCAATTGCAAAGCAGGGGAAGCCATCCGGCATTCATATAAGCTTCAATGCACTGGGTGGTGGTGTTGTACACCTGAAGTCCCACCGCAGGGTTCGCAATGGCATTGCGTTGTACAGTGGTCATACGCGGAAGCAAAAAGCCGCGGGAGGTATCGGCCAGTTCCAAAATAGCAGAACTGTCCGGAGCACCCGGATTAGGCGATATTTTGACTCCCTGGGCGGACAAGCCCGATAGCACAACAAACGCAGCAAAAAAGCAAATAAGACGATGCATGGTATTTCTTTTACCCTTCAAACCTATGAACTTTAACTCATTATTTCATAGTGTTTTGAACCAAAATTGCAGCAATCTTTACGACTTAATGTATAAGATACCTGTGCATACATTTTCGAATGATGAATGGAGAATGATGAATGGAGAATGATGAATGGTGAATGGAGAATGATGAATGGTGAATGGTGAATGATGAATGGTGAATGATGAATGATGCTGTAAAGACGGGATGCCTCCCGTCTCTCAATAATGCTGTAAAGACGGGATGCCTCCCGTCTCTCAATAATGCTGTAAAGACGGGATGCCTCCCGTCTCTCAATAATGCAGTAAAGACGGGATGCCTCCCGTCTCTTATGACGCAGTAAAGACGGACTGCCTTCCGTCTCGTAAGTAAAGACGCGACATCTTGCGTCTCATTTTGTTTTTTGGCCGCCTTGTCCTGCTGTCTGCGGTAGTGCCCCGTCTCCGGCCCACGGTCTGCGGCCGCTCCGGGGTCTTCGTCCCTCAGCCTCCTCGCTTGGCCGCATACCGGGGCCGGAGCCGCGTCAGCTACCTGCTTCCATCAGGGGCGGAAGAATACCGAATCAATGGTGAAGGGCGAATGGTGGATGATGACTGATGAATGGTAAATGATAAAGAGTGAATGATAAATGGACTTTACGGCCGCTTTCCTCCGCTTAAATCTTTGCGCCTTCGCGTCTTGGCGTGCCACCTTTTCCGCGGTAATGTTGAATGGTTAATGATGAGTGATGAATGATGCAGTAAAGACGGGATGCCTCCCGCCTCTCATTGACGAGGTAAAGACAGGATAATCCCGTCTCCTTGGTGCCCCGTCTATTCTAAATACCACCAAAGGCTTAGGGCTATGGATTTAAAATTACCGGTTGGTCGGTCCCGCCAATGAGGATTTTGGTGTTGGGCGAGGTCGACAATTCCCGATACGCTTCAATGGATTTGTATTGTAGAATTTGCGGGGTGAGTCCCTCCGAAATAATTCGGTTTGCATCGCGGATGCCCTCGGCTTCAATAATGCGTCGCTGGGCTTCTTGACGTTCTTTTTGCAGCACAAACTCCATGCGTTGTGCCTCTTGTTCGGCTTCCAATTTGTTTTCGATGGCTCGGTACAAGCCCGGAGGCAGCTGTATGCTTTTCATCAAGACCGACTCAATCACAAAACCACGTTCTTCCAAAATTTCCATCATGCGATCGCGGATGGCATTTTCAATGCCCAAGCGGTTGCCTGTATGCATGTCTTTGGCCATAAATTTGGCGGTAATATCCGCCGCAGCCGCTCGAAATACCGGCAAAATCATGATTTCTTCGTAGTCAGGACCAATGGTACCGATTACCTCCGTGGCCATGGATTCTACCACATGGTAAAGTATAGAAATTTTTGCGTTTACGTTGAGCCCTTCTTTGCTGGGTAGCGCCAAATCAACTTCCAAATTCACGGTGCGTACCGGAACCACAATTACCGTTGTGGTAAATGGATTAAACCAGCGCGCTCCGGGTGCTAACGACTTCTCACTGATTTTTCCAACCCTGCGTTTCACGCCCACCGTACCTTGCCGAACGGTTACACAGGAGCTTTGCAATACAAGCGATGCAATAATTAGGGAACCAAGCCACGTTTTCATAAGGCAACTTTAGGTTAGAACAAACGGATGCGCCTTGGGTTCACATGCCATCTCCACCCTGGCTTTTAAACCAGAACTTTGTTCTGAAAAACCCATATGCTCGTATCACTTCGCCTTTATGCATACATTTAAATTGTCTAAATTTAGTGCATGAGACTACCTATCTACTTGGCCTGCACCCTCTTCGGAACTTTAACGGCTCAGCAAAACCTGACCTTGGATACTTGGGCAAACCCCAACGTGGGTTGGTCCTACAAGTATCGGACGCTCAACCAAACCGAGGATCCGGGACCGGGAGGTCAAGGCCAGGCCTGGGACTTCTCTACCTTGGGTAGCGGAACGGCTCAGGAAGTTCAAGCCTTGGATCCTGCCACAGTCAACGAAGCTTCTGCCTATCCTCAAGCCACCCATGTGGTAGATAATGGGCTTACCTTGAGCATTTACGAAATGAATCAAGACGGATGGACCCTGCATGCCTTGGGCCAGGCTCTATTCTTTTTGGATTGCTCGGCGCCTATGACCGAATTGGAATTTCCTATGGAGTATAATGATCAGGGCTTTGACTTGTTTTCCTGCGGTTTCGACTTCCAAGGAAACAGTTTTAGTCGATCCGGCACGGTCAATTTTAGGGTAGACGGTACCGGAAGTTTGCAGTTGCCGGGTGGACAAAGCTTCGATCGGGTATTGCGGGTACGCACCGAGGAAAACAGCTTAGATCAAGGCAATTTGGGTGGTTTTCCCATCGTAAATACCAACGAGAACATTACTTATCGCTTTTTTGCCGAAAACCGTCCGTATCCGGTGCTTATAATAACCAGCCTTACTTCAGATTTATTGCCTATTGACGTGCAAACCGTACAGTATGTAGACGCTGATTTTGCGGGGCAAGATCAATTGCCTGGCATGGAAGGCATACGCTTGGTGCATGCTCCCAACCCTCACTTGGACTTAAGTGCATGGAAAGGTGGGAGCTTAAACGTGCGTTTGATGGACCTTCAAGGGAGGATTTTGTCTGAGTATAGCCTTCAGGGGCAAGAGGGGCTTTGGGAAATTCCAAGTTCAGGTCGCTCCGCCGGCCTATATTTGGTGGAGGTCTCCGCCGAAAAGGGAAGGATGAGGTTTCGGGGGATGATGAGGTAAAGACGGGATGCCTCCCGTCGCTCCATGATGAGACAGAGACGGGGTATCCCCCGTCTCTATTTTACAAATCGGATGCGCTCGTTGTCGCCAACCTCGCGGAGCTCAAAATCGGTTGGGGTGGAACCCATGATTTCCCATTCCTCCCTTAACATCTCTAGGCCCTCGGTGCCACTTACATCGAAGTTGATTCGGGTTTGATCGCCATTAAAGGCATAAAAACCCTGCAAATAAGAACTGTCCACCAACATGATTTCCAGCGAACCATTTTCCTGGAAATCAAATACATGACCTGCGAACCTGGAGGTATACAAATCGTCGCCATCGGTAAAACTGGCCACGGTCCATCCGGGGCCACTGATGTGGGCAACATCAAATTCGCCCGGAGACTCACTGCAGGAGCTAAGGGCTAAGCCTCCCAGCACAAAAGAAAAAAGAAGTGTACGCATAATGGTGTGTTTATGAATGAAGATGATGTTTAAACAAGCCAACAGGAGAGCGGTTGAAGGGGCCAAAGCCCTTTTAACTCTTTTTTCAAATCCTAAGATCCTTCCGGCAGGAAGAAGTACGCATCCCTCAAAAAAGCCCCATTATTTTTTTGGGAATTTATGTACTCCGCCCTATATTTGCACCCGCAATTGCCCGATCGTCTAATGGTAGGACTACAGTTTTTGGTTCTGTCTGTGGTGGTTCGAATCCATCTCGGGCAACGCAGAAAGGCGCTTAATTAAGCGCCTTTTTTTTGTTTTTAAGCGGCTCTATCGCTACGCTTGCCTACCTTTAAGCTATGATTTTATCCGGTAAAGAAATTGCCCGCCGCATGGGTGGCGACATCCGAATCGATCCCTACAAGCCGGAGCGCTTGAATCCCAATTCCTACAATCTTTCCCTGCACGAAAAATTGCTGGTCTACGATCATCCTACCCTAGATATGCGGCGCGAAAACACCGCAAGCCCATTAATCATTCCCAAAGAAGGGCTTTTGCTGGAAACCGGAAAACTTTACCTGGGCCGCACCCAAGAGTATACCGAAACCCAAAATCTGGTGCCCATGCTTGAGGGCCGCTCTTCCATAGGTCGCCTGGGTTTGTTTGTGCACATTACCGCCGGGTTTGGCGATGTGGGTTTCAAAGGCTTTTGGACCTTAGAGATGTTTTGTGTGCAGCCCATTCGCATCTATGCCGGCGTAGAAATTTGTCAAATCTTTTACCACAGTCTGGAAGGCGATTTTGAAACCTACAAAAGCGGAAAGTATCAAGGGAATACCGATGTGCAGCCCAGTTTGCTGTTCAAGGATTTCGATGAATAGGATGGCAAAGCGGCCATAAAACCTATTTAGGCCTGCACGCCAAACCAATAGCCCACCAAAGCCGTAAGGCCCATGGCCAACATGCCCCAAATACTTACTCGGAACATGGCCTTTAGCGGTGGCGCTCCTCCGGCCTTGGCGGCAATGCCTCCCAGGGCCATCAAAAATACTAGGGTACTGCCAAACAAGACATGTTCCAACCAGGGTTCAGGCGTAAAAAGCACCACCAATAAAGGTAAAAGAGCTCCGCCGGTAAAAGAAGCACCGGAAGAAAGAGCCGCCTGCATGGGCTTGGCCTTATTCATTTCTGTGATGCCTAACTCATCGCGCACATGGGCGGTTAGGGCATCTGCCTCTGTCAACTCCTCGGCCACTTTAGCGGCGGTGGCTGTACTTAAGCCGCGTTCTCGATAGATCTTAGCCAAGACCTCTTGCTCCTCTTGGGGTGCTTCCTTTAGTTCTCGTGCCTCACGTGCAATATCGGCGCGTTCCAAATCGGTTTGAGAGCTCACCGAAACGTATTCTCCGGCAGCCATGGACAAGGCTCCGGCCACCAAACCGGCCAAACCGGCCAAAACCACCTCGGGGCGCTCGGCACCGGCACTGGCCACCCCCACCGCCAAACTGGCGCAGGAAATGATGCCATCGTTGGCTCCAAGCACTGCAGCCCGCAACCAATTGCTGCGGTGGATGTAGTGTTTGGACAGGTAATGTTCTATATCGGGTTCTTGAGCCATAACTGCATTTCTTAGTACAAGATACTCATCCCAAAGACAGAATGGGTTACATAGAAAATTCAAACCCAAGGTTGAATCGAGATTTCCCCACGGAGCACCGCCCCGGACCGCAGGGATAGCCCGCAGCAACCCGGCTTAGGAGACCTTTGACGCGTTGTGTTTTCAAGGCGAATTAAGGCACGGACAAATCGAAAGACCGGAGTTTACTTATGGTAAATGAGGATCTTGAGATTTGGCCGTAACGCAAAGTCGCCGCCAGAATAGCAACACATCAAAGGTCTACTGGCTTGGCGGGCAACCAAAAGCGGAGCGCATGCGAGCTCTTTGGCGGCCCATGCCAAGCCAAGGCAGGGGGCGAGGACTAGGACTAAGGGCCGGAAAAGGCGGCCAAATTCAATACATCAAATGCTTCTTATTGCTGTTGCGCCAACCGGCCTGACTTTCGTATTCCACAAAGAAAATTTTGAGGTCGGCTTGGCTCTCGTAGTCCACAAAAAAGATGGTTTTGTCGGCCTGGCTTTCGTACTTCACAAAAAACCAACGCCCTTCGTTGCCGCGGGCTTGGCTCTCGTAATCCACCTTGTACACCTTGAGGTCGGCTTGGCTTTCGTAATCGACCACAAAGACCTTTACATCGGCTTGACTGGCGTAGTCTTCGGTAAAAATGCTTTGGGCTTTAGAGGTAGCGGCAAGACCGACAAAACAACTTAAAGTAAAAATAATGCGTTTCATTTTTTCTTTCAAAATACGCAAAATGCGTGCCATAGCCCAAATGGGAACATAAGATGCTCCTTTGTACCTTTGCCTTATGTCATTGCCCAACATACGTAGCCTGTCGCAGCAAGAAATGATTGATTTTTTTGCCGAGCTGGGCGAGCCGGCCTACCGGGCCAAGCAAACGCATCAGTGGCTGTGGCAAAAGCATGTGCGCAGTTTCGAAGACATGACCAATCTGGGGAAGGACCTGCGTTCGACCCTTCAGGCGCATTTTTCGCTGGAGCATTTGGAGCCGGCCACCGTGCAGCAATCCAAGGACGGCACCGTGAAATCGGCCATGCGGCTGCCCGACGGCAAAATTGTGGAGTCGGTGCTGATTCCTGCCGGAAAACGCATGACCGCCTGCGTGTCGAGTCAGGTGGGTTGCAGCCTTGACTGCGCTTTCTGCGCTACGGCGGCCCTCAAACGCATGCGCAATTTGGAACCCGACGAGATTTACGATCAGGTAGTGACCCTAAATCAACAGGCGGAAGAATTTTTCAACCAAAGGTTGAGCAATATTGTATTCATGGGCATGGGCGAGCCACTGCTCAATTATACCAAGGTGATGGAATCCATTGCCAAAATCACCAGTCCCGAAGGTTTGGGCATGTCGCCCAAGCGCATTACGCTGAGCACCAGCGGCGTGGCGAAAATGATGCATCGCATGGCCGAGGAAGAAGTGCCCTTTCATTTGGCACTGTCGCTGCATGCGGCCAACGACGAAAAAAGGACGCAGCTCATGAGCATCAACGCCACCAATCCATTATCGGCGCTGGCCGAGGCCCTAAGGCACTGGCACCAATCCACCGGCCGCCGCGTCACCTACGAATTCATTGTGTTTAAGGACTTCAACGACAGTCCCCAAGACGCCCGCGAACTGGTAGATTTCAGCCGCATTGTTCCCTGCAAAATCAACCTCATCGAATACAATCCCATCGAAGGTGGGAGCTTTGAACAAACCACACCGGAGCGCTTTGAGCGCTTTGTGGGCATTTTGGAAGCGGCGGGATGCATTGTAAACGTGCGCCGGTCCAGGGGCAAGGATATTGATGCGGCCTGTGGGCAATTGGCGAATAAAACCCCATGAATTCAGGGAAAAGGGGGCTGAATAATTTGGGGGCCTAATCCGTCTCCGCCTACAAATCCTCGTCGCCGGCCTAAGGGAGGCAAAGTTTGCGGTGGCTTTCCGAAAAACGGGACCGCCTCCTCAACTATGCCTCCCTAAGGCCGGCTTCTGCGGGTTTTTCGGCTGCGCCGGGGCCCGGGATGGCGACAAAAAATCATTTAACCTTGAGTTGATTTTTGGGCTGGATTAAGGTTCGGGGGATTTCTTTTTGAATCCCATGAATGAGTTCATGGGATTTCGGGTCAAGAACGCAAGTAAATCTTAAACTATGCGTTATATAAGCCGGATTCTTCGTCTGCTTTCATGATTTCTATAAGCAGTTTCCTTTGCTCAGCCTTTACTTTCCTTTTGTATTCGAGCACATCTTGATACCTAATTCTTCTGTGCTTTCCTATTTTGGTATACTTGATGGCCCCCTTCTCTAAAAGTTTAATCAAATGAGGCCGGGAACATCCGATGAATTCTGCTGCTGCCTGCGTAGTCATTTCTGTAGTCAATGGAACTATTGAAATTAGCCGCCCCTTGCTTGTTTCTTTAAGTATTTGAGCCAGAAGTTTGAGTGCTTTAAGAGGAATTCTGATCCTTTCTTTTGTCTCTTCAATTTCTATTTCAGGATAATCCGAATGAATCTGTTCAAGCATCGAAACAAGTGCATCGTACGACTCCATAGCCGCCTTTTGCTCTTCCTTTGTTGGTTTCCTAAGGTCCGTTATGCTATCCATGGTGTTTTGCTTTTCCTTTCAAATAAACGAAATAATCGAAACAACGTTGCGCTTGTTTCGATTTTTATTTCTGTTGGAACCCAGAATCCCATGAATTCATTCATGGGATCGGGGCAGCCTCAGGATAATGATAAAAAATCCCCTTATCAAAAGGCGTCCACCAAGCCGCCCGCTGTCCCGCTACTTTTAAGGCATTGTTGGTCCAGGTATTGCAGGTGTGGAACAAATGGTACCGGCCTTTGGCCTCATAAAACACGTCGTTTGGGCCATAGCTATTGCCGGTGGAAATGGGAATAACTTGCCGATTGGAGTCCAATTCAAACCAATCCAATATCCAGGCATGCAGTTTTTGGTACTGCTGCGGCGAGAGGTAAAGCGCACGTTTGCGTTTGGAGGGCAGTACCAAAGGATAAAACACCACATGCATGGCTGTTTCATGAAACCCAAAGGTGGAACCTACGGCCGTGGAAACGGTTAAGTCGCTCCATTCGGGGGTTTCAATGTAGAATTTTTTATCGCCCCAGCCCACCGAGAACCATTGGGCATTCGAAGCATTTCGAGCGTGATTAGGATCCATGGTTTGGGTCCAGTCTACATAGGCATTTTGGAGCGGCATCACCAAATCCGTGTGCACGCCGTTGGTTTTGATGTAGATCAGCACGGCCTCTTCCCGGGGAATGGAGCTTTCCTCGGCGGAGACCGGAACAAGTGAGCCAATGACTGCCGCCAGAAGGTATAAAAGCACCACCCCGGGGAAAATGGCCAGGATACGGAGCAGTCTTCTGAGAAGTTTCATGGGATAAAGGTAGTAAAGACGGGATGCCTCCCGTCTCTCGGGATGCCTCCCGTCTCTGATTGATGAATGGCCGTTGCGTGCCCTTTAAACCGCGCTAAAGCCCATCCTCGTCGAAGTTTCCTGCACGGACTGGAAGACCCAATGTCAAAAAATGGCCTACAGGCCAGGCCGCATGCTCTGCTGCAGGGCCGCCCTAGGCAGGGCCGGCTGAGGAGGCCCCCCGATGTTTCGGGGGGGGCCGCAAGCCTTGGCCTGCCTTGGCTGGCCCAAAGCAAGCAGCAGGCAAAGGGCCGAATAGCTTAGAAAAACACTTTTGGAACCGAGGCCCAAGCCCCACCAAACAAGGTCCTGTAGGAGTTCCTAATCCCCAATCGGAGCACCGCCATTCAATTCAAATCCTCCGAAGGGAGGCGACCAAACTCTGCCTTGTACACCCTTGAAAAATAACTCACCTGATTGAATCCGGAGGCAAAGGCTGCTTCGCTGACGTTAAGGCCTCCCCTTTGGAGCAGCCGGCGGGCGTGGCTGAGGCGGTAGGTACGGATGTACTCCACCGGTGTCTTTCCCGTCAATTGCTTAATCTTACGCTGCAGCTGATTCCGGTTTAGACCCATCATTTTTTCCAAGCTTCGAGGTCCAAAATCCGGTGCGTTGAGGTGCTGACGAATCAATTCGTCAATAGTCCGCAGGTTTTTGGGCTTAGCTTCACCCGTGGCAAGTCCCCCTTCAAATTTGGCATGCAGCTTTTTTCGTTGCAAAATCAGTCCGGCCACTATCCCTTTTAACTCCTTGGAATCAAAGGGCTTGGTTAAATAGTTGTCGGCGCCCAAGGCATACAAATCCAACTTACTTTGGAGGCTATGCTTTGCGGTTAAGGCCAGAACAGGAATATGGTCGGTCGCCGGTGCATTTTTTATGCGCTTGGTGAGCATATCTCCGCCCATTCCGGGCAGCATTAGGTCGGAAATCACCAGATCCGGTTGGTTTTGCTCAATGAGTTCCCAGCCTTCTTCGGCAGTGGCAGTGGCTTGTACTTGGTATTGGTCTTGCAAAAGGCCGGTGATGAACTCCCGCATATCGGGATGGTCTTCTACCAACACAATGCTTGGCTTAAGCTCTTCCTCAAAATCGGGTCCAAAATCCAAGGGCTCTATAGTTTCTTGATGAGGCTTGAAGGGCAAAAAGATGCGAAAGCGGGCCCCGCCTAATGGACTTTGATCCAAATGTAAATTACCGCCCATTAGCTCTACGAATGCTTTGACCATGGCCAAGCCCAATCCGGTTCCCTCTATATGGGATTGGCTGTGGATTTTAAAAAAGCGTTCAAACACGCGCTCACGGAAATCTTTGGGAATTCCCGGCCCCGAATCCTCTACTTCAAGTTGAATAAATTGTGTGTCTATTCCTAGCTGCAGTCGAATAATACCCTGATCCGGTGTAAATTTAAAGGCATTGGAAAGCAGGTTTTGAATCACTTGTCCAATCTTGCCTTCGTCGCACTCCACCAAAGGGAGTTCCCGGATTTCCACTTGATAATTCAGGCTTCTTTTTTCGGCTTCGTGTAAGAAAAGTCCGCTCCATTCGCGTGCTCTTGCCGACAAATCCACGGCTTTGACTTGCAAGGTCATGGCGCCACGTTCCAACTTATGCATATCGAGCAAACCGCTCACCATTTCGTTGAGGCGTTTGGCATTGCGCAGGGCCACTTGTGCCAATTTAGTGACTTCCGGTTCCGAGCGCTTATTCAACTCTTGCAAGGGGCCTTGTATTAGGCTAAGAGGCGTCCTTAAATCGTGTGACAAATTATTTAGGAAGGTATGGCGCAGGTCTTCGAGTTGCTGCACTTGCGTAAGGGCCCGTTCGGCGGAAGCCTGCTCCATTTTGCTGTTGAGCAATTGAAGTTCGGCAATTTTATTGGCGCAAAGGGAGGCCATCAGTTGAAACAAAGCCACATGCTGATCGGTAAAAAAGCCGCGACGGCTATGTTCAGAGTCAATCACTCCAAACACCTTTCCCTCCAGCAAAATGGGAACGGCCAGTTCGGACTGCCGGGCCTTATCGTCCACAATATAGTTGGGGTTTCGGGCTAAAAAATTATCGCGGACCGGTCGTTTTTCCATAGCGGCTTTACCTACGATTCCTTTGCCAAGTGCAATTCGAATTGGGCTTAGAATTTCGCCTCTGTTTTGCGATTTTGGGCCATAAGCTGCGGCTTGCTCCAGCTGGCCGGTGGAGTGGTTCAGTAAATAAATCACACAATCTTCCAAATCAAGCAAAGGGATACACAACTCCGTTACCTGCCACAGGGTTTCTTTAACATCAGGCGCTCCGGCAATGGCTTGCGTAAATTGTCGGTGCACTTCTTGCATGCGTTCGATTAAACTTTGGGATTGCCTTAAATCTATGGCCATAGATCGCTGTTGTTGTGCAACCGCAAAACCGTTGAGTCCAACGCTAAGGCCCCCTACCGAAACAATGGCAAATTGCTCCCACCAGAGGTAGGGCACATCGGCATGGAAGCCCATCATGGCTAAACCAATGGGTACGGTAACCACCATGGACATTAATGCAAAATACACCCCGCCCAGAGGTCGAAAGAGAAAAAGTAAATTGAGCATGCCGGTTCCCACAAACAACAGAACCACAATAGGCGGCAGCCAAGCGGAGTAAAACCCGAACAAAAGGGCCGCTGTCATGCCAAAGTGCACTTGCATTTCCCGCCAATGATGCCTACGAAGCACGGTAATGGCAGGAATAAGCGGCAGGCACATAAGTAGCAACACCACCAAAGCACGATAATCCGGCTTATGCCACCAACTGGGCACAAGGGCAAGCATCAATAAGCTCCAATTCAACATCATTATGATTCGATGAGGTTTGCTGGAAATGCTTTTGCGTTGTTCGCGAATGAGCCGCTTAACCGGACCGGCGTTTGGCATATACAGTACAAATTAATGTTTTGGCATTCATTTTCTTATCCCTAAACTAGGGCATAAGCCATGGTTTAGCTTTTTGACCTTCCGGTTGAATATAGTATGTGCCGGTTCCAAAAGCACTCAAATCTATTTTAAAAGGCAGCACATCTATCGGGGCTTCCAAAATACATTTTCCGGAAGAATCGAACACCCTCAACTTGGTACCCAAAAAGTTTTGAGGTAAATCCAAAAAACAAAGGCCTTGGCCGGGATTCGGGTAAAGACTCCACTCAGGTTGGGGCTTTGTCTGGGAATGACCCAGCAGCATGCTCAACAGAATACGTGTGGCAAAAGATTCTGTTGGAAAACCTGACACCGGAGCAATACCGGTAAAAATCAGGTTTTTAGTGCTTTGGAATGAAAGTCCTCCGCTTCGGTCGTTGTCTCCTTTTTTGGCTTGAACCAACAACAAGCCCTCTTCCCCCACCGCATGGTTGGCCTCTAAGGATTGGCCATCTTGCCACTTTAAGGCAAACAATGCACTACTTATGCTTTGCTGATTTTGGTGAATATCAACGGCTACAAAAGGAAGGGACGGATTCCAAGGATGAACGATGACATGCGTTGCAATATCTCCGTCTCCTTTTCCTAAATCAAACTCCTTCAACTTCCATTGGGCAAGGCCACCGCTTTGAGGCAAAGCAGCAACAACCGTATTGTTTCCCTCGGTGGGATGCTCGGTGTGGCCCACCATATATATATGACTTGAACTAAAAGTACCCGCATGCACATAAAACGGACGATGGTTAGGCAAGCTAATGGACAAACGACCGGTAGCTGTTCCGGAAAAACCCGTGTCCGCTAATCCAAGGTGGGTGAATTTGGTTACCTGTCCATGCATAATGCCATTTTCCAGCCCACGGCTGTAGGCATAGATGCCTGCATATTGTCCGGAAGCTACCACATCAAGCCCTACGGCAATGTCTTGGCTTGTGGTGGAACAGGTAGCCAAACCGTTTTGACCAAAACCAATATCTTGTGCACCATTGGGAAGCAATTTGGCCACTACCACGTTGCCGTTTTGCATGCCACTTAGGTAAAAACAACCATCCTCATCCATGTGTATACCGGAAGGAGTAAAGCTGAAAGGAAGTAGTAAAAAGCCTTGGTTGCCCCAAACTGTATCCCAAGTACCGGAGCTGTCGATCTGCAAAACAAACAACACATGACTGCCGTTTTGCACATAAGACCCAAAAAGAGAAAGTTTATGGTTGCCTAAGGCAATACCTGCTAAAGATTCGTTGCCGTTGGGACGGACATTCAACAAGGCATAACCCAAGCCATTAAACGAAGAATCCAGCTTGCCCTCAGCATCCAAGCGAAGAATCATAATCTTGTCATCGCCATTTTGTTGCATACGGCCTGCCATATACGTACGGTCATGCGCATCGGTTAGGTGGTGGTTGAGCCAATGATCTCCACCGGGGCCGGGCCTTAAGAAAGAAAATCCTGAGGCTTCGCCATAACTTAAGTCTATGGAAGGCTGCTGGGCCTTAAGGGCGAGCGCCAGAATCCAAAAAAACATAAAAACCAAGGCTTGCATGTGTCGAAGTGTTTTGACAAATGAAGCTAATGAGCAGATGGGCAAATAGTCAAATTTGCACCTTTGTTTGTTCATTTTGCATAACCCATAAATTTTGCACCGCAGAATTCAATTCGTGACCATATCAAGCCTAAAAGAAGTGGGCTTTTGCCCTAGACTTCAGGCGTCTATTTAGGAAATTGCCCAAAAAAAGGTAAAATAAAAAATACGATGCTTTGCGTATCCATTGGTGAGCAAAAATAAAAATACTCAAAGTAAATTTGATGCAACTAATTTAATTGTTATGAAAAGAACGATACATGCATGGTTAACAGCAGGCCTCATGGTTTCGGTTTGTCATGCCCAAAACATTGCACTAGACACCTCTTTTGACCCCGGACAAGGACCGGATTCAGAAGTACGCACCATTGCCATCCAAGCAGATGGCAAAATTCTGGTGGGCGGTATTTTCGATGAATTCAACGGTGGGCTTACAAGTTTAAACGCAGTACGCTTGAACACCGACGGTAGTTTGGACAATACTTTTGACCCCCCAAGTTTGTTGGACCCTGTGGGAGTGGGTGGCACCGTGCGCAAAATTGTCATACAAAACGATGGCAAAATCCTTTTGGCCGGCGGCGTTCGTAGAACGGTTTTTCCGATAACCAATATGGGAATAATTCGCCTGAACTCGGATGGTTCTTTGGACAATTCCTTTGACCTGCAAGGAGAAGGTTTTGATGGGGAGGTTTTGGACGCCGTTATTCAACCCGATGGAAAAATTATAGTTTGTGGGGGCTTTGATGCATTCAATGGCAGTACTGCCCCCGGTATGGCTTCCGGAATTGCCCGTTTGAACTCCGATGGAAGTCTTGATGCAGCATTTAACCCAGGAAGCGGCTTCGATTTAACACCCGAAGTATTGGCCTTGCAAGCCGATGGAAAAATTTTGGTCGGTGGTCGGTTCGAAACCTTCAATGGCTCAGCACGTGTATCTATTGTTCGCCTCAACGGCGACGGAACCCTCGATGCAAGCTTTGACCCCGGAAGTCAGTTTACCGACGACATCCGGAGCATTGGCATTCAAGCGGATGGGAAAATCCTAGTTGGAGGAAACCTCAAAGAAAACTTCCCTTTTGGTGTGATTCGCCCAAGAATTGCACGGCTGAATGCCGACGGAAGCACAGACAACAGTTTTGATCCGGGCGATGGATTCGATTCCTATCCCCAGGCCTTCCATATTCAAGCTGATGGAAAAATCATTGTCGCCGGTGAATTTGGCCAATACCAAGGAACCACCGCCGGAGGAATTATACGGCTGCATTCCAACGGCGATAGAGACACCAGCTTTAACACAGGCGCGGGCTTTGGCTCTACAAACCCCGGCTTGTCCATGGTTAAGGATATGAAACTGCAAGCCGATGGAAAAATTTATGTGGTTGGAAACTTTAATGCTTACGATGGCACCAATCGAAATAGGATTGCTCGATTGTTGGGCGACGGAGGAACGACCTCTGCTCCAAGCCTTTCAAACCTTGCGCCACTCAAGGTTTACCCAAACCCGAGCCAAGGAATATTTACAGTAGATTGCCTTGCAGACAACTCTACCTTAAACATACTTGATATTTCCGGTAAAGTGCTGTGGTCTACCAAGGTTCATGCCGGGCAAAACCAATTGAGCACCACTCATTTACCAAAAGGGGTTTACCTCTTACAAATCTTAGGTGAAACAGAAATAGGCTACCAACGCTTGGTGCTGGAATAAGCTTTAAACGCCTTGCCCCAATAGACCTAAGGGATGTTTCCAAAAGAAACATCCCTTTTTTGGTTAAAGACCCAAAGCGTAAGAACCATTCCCACTTTTCTCCAAATGATTTTAGTTTCCTGCACGTACTGAGCCCATTAAAGAAAGTGCCGCTGCTCACCACCAACTTGTTCATCCAACAAAGAGTTTATTACCAAAACTTGCGTGAAGAAACTGGAAAAGGCCGGTTTTCTGAAAAGCGATCAGCTTGGAAAAGAAAAACGCTACCGAAAGCATCAATTATTGGAAATATAGAAAAGCTGACGCCCAATGTGCGCCGAGCTTAGGACCGGGTGCTAAAGGTAAACAGGGTTTCAACCCTTATTGGCGCTCTGGCACTTTTTGGCAAACCTTTCCCTAAGAAAAATAAGGTTGACCATTTAGCATTGTATTGATTTTAGGCGTAAATTTAACAGTAGCAATGTCATTTTTACGCCCTCTCATGAGATAAAGAACAAAATCAGCTACCCTAACCGATCGAAGCAAAAGTCCACTCGGTCGGATAATAGTGCTAACCGGGGCTCGGCAAACAGGCAAAACCACGTTGGTGAAACACCTGTTTCCGGATTATCCATACCTGAGCATAGAGGACCCCGTTATGCGCTCTCAATACACCAACTTGACGGCTGCTCAATGGGAACAGCTTTACCCCTATGCCATATTGGATGAAATTCAAAAAGAACCAAGGCTCATAGAAAGCATCAAGGCTGTGTATGATCAATTTGAAGCCACGCGCTACCTGCTATTGGGCAGCAGCCAAATTATGCTATTGAACAAAGTGAAAGAAAGCCTTGCAGGTCGCTGCGTTATTGAAGAGCTTTTTCCTTTAACCTTACCCGAACTGCAAACAAAAGGTTTTGACGATGCGCCTCCCCTTTCAGCTTTTCAGCAGTTATTGATAACCCGGGAATTGCCGGAATTCATACCGGCACTGCCCATGCATCCCAGGCATGGAAAAATCATGGCTGCTTTTTCCCATTATCTAGAGTTTGGAGGATATCCCGCACTTGTTTCAGAACGGCTAAATGAGGCCGAACGCAGGGACTGGTTGCAAAATTATCAGCGCACCTATTTGGAGCGCGATGTGCGAGATTTGGCCGAATTCCGAAACCTAGAACCCTTTATCCGGATTCAAAAATCGGCTGCGCATTTAACGGGTCAGCTCTTAAATTATTGATCGCTGGCACGAGATGCCGGAGTAAAAGGCCAGACGGCACAGCGGTTTATCTATTACCTTGAGTTGAGTTATCAGGCGATATTATTGCCGCCTTGGCATCGAAACTCCTTAAAAAGGCTAAGCAAGTCGACCAAAGTTCACTTTCTTGATCCGGGAATACAACGCAGTGTAACAGGGAACTTACAAGGTGAGCTTTCCGGTCATGAATTCGAAAGTGCTCTTGTGGCAGAAATCTACAAACAATCAAAAAACACAGGGTTTTCCGGGGCGTTCTACCACCTGCGCACTTTGGACGGACGAGAA
>JAUHWY010000041.1 GCA_030427255.1 Bacteroidia bacterium
TGTAAAAACCATTCAATGTTTCAGAATAAAGAATATAAACCCAATACTCCATAACGTAAAAAGAAAAAACCCTACCCAAGTATAACTTGAGTAGGGCTTTTTGACAGCGGTCCGGACGAGACTCGAACTCGCGACCCCATGCGTGACAGGCATGTATTCTAACCAACTGAACTACCGGACCTATTGAGAACTATTCCCTAGCGGGATGCAAATGTAAAATTTTTTCTCTAAATCAAAAGGACAACTTCGGCAATATTTCGCAAAAAAATATTTAACACCTTAATTAAGAGAAGGTTATTTTTTTCTCCGAACCAAATATTTCCACAAAACTTCATCAAAACCGGCGTCTGCATCGGCCTCGTGCCAATCCATGCCGTATTTCACAGCAATGTAGCGCATCGCCTCTACATGCTCCTGCATTTTTTTCCGATACTTTTCTTGAATTTGCTCCGGTCGGGCTTTTACTTCTTTCCCTGTTTCTAAGTCAATCAGCCGAAGCGGTGCATCGCCTAAATTCAATTCCAACTCTTCTTTTTTGCTCACTACATGAAATAAGACCACTTCGTGCCCTTTGTGCTTTATATGCCCTAAGGCGTCGTCAAAGGCCTGTTGTTGCTCCTCCAGGGGTTGGTCGGGTTGCGTAAAGTCGCTAAAAACCACCACAAGGCCTCTTTTGGGCAAACGTTCCGCCAATTCATGAAGCACTTTGGCCGGATCGACCGCCGCATGTTTGTTTTGGGCTTCCAGAGCTTCTTCCAGCATCTTATACAGCAGACGTTGGTGGCTTTTACTCATCTTGGCCTCTGTAGATGCTTCCAGTTTGTCACTAAACAGAGTTAAACTGGCGGCATCGCGCTGTTTTTGCATTAATTCAATAAGGGCCGCAGCGGCCATAATGCTAAAAAACAGCTTGGATCTTTGCCCTGCTTTGCCCCCTTTGTCGGTAGGGTAACGCATGGAAGCCGAAACATCCAGTACCAAATGGCAACGGAGATTGGTTTCTTCTTCGTAGCGCTTAACATAGAGCTTATCGCTTCGCGCAAAGAGTTTCCAATCAATAAAGCGGGTGCTTTCGCCGGTTCGGTAATGCCTATGTTCCGCAAATTCCACCGAAAACCCGTGAAACGGTGACCTATGCCTTCCGGTAATGAATCCTTCCACCACTTGCCTTGCCAAGAGCTCCAAATTACTGAAGCGCTGAAGATCCTCTCGTTTTATGTGTCTTATTTGGTTTCCAGACATGCTGCTATCAAATCTAACAATTCTCCTTCACCAATGGGCGCTCTACAGGCAGGTTTATTGCCGGTCAATTGTTCAAAAAGCTCAAGGTAACGTTCTCGAATTTGCCACACATCATTCTCTTCCATGCTTGGCATTTGCTGACCTTCCAAGCCCTGAAACCCTCGGTCTATGAGCCAGTGCCTAACAAACTCTTTGCTCAATTGCTTTATGGGTTTTCCGGGGCCAAAACCCTCTGCATAAGCGTAACGGGAACTGTCCGGCGTGTGTATTTCGTCCATGAGCAAAAGGTTTTGCTCATGCATCCCAAACTCGTATTTGGTGTCCAAAAGCACCAAGCCACGGGTTTTGGCATAGGCATGTCCTGCCCGGTAAAGGTTTAAGGAAGCTTGTTCCATGGCTTTATATACCTCCGGAGGAACCAATCCTTGATTCAAGATTTCCTCCGAAGAGATGTCTTGGTCGTGGCCATTATCCAACTTTAGGGTGGGGGTTAGGATGGCTTGGTCAAAAGCACTATGCTCTTGCAATCCCTCCGGCAGATTTACCCCGCAAATGCTCCGGCCACCGTCTCTGTAAATCCGCCAGGCGTGGCCACATAAGTAGCCGCGGACCACCATTTCTATGCGAATAGGTGTACAGTATTTTCCTACAGAAACTTGAGGGTGTGGAATGGCCTCCAACCAATTGGGGAAGACTTGGGCGGTCTGTTTTAAAAAGATTCCGGAAAGCTGATTCAAAATGGCACCCTTGCAAGGGATTTCTCTGGGGAGCATATGGTCAAAGGCAGAAATCCGGTTGCTGCACACCATAAGTACTTGGCCGTTTTCTAATTGGAAAACATCCCGGACTTTACCTCGGTAAACCGAAATAACACCGGGAGGTAGGGGTGCTTTTCTGTCTTTCATGAGATGTCGTAACGCGCATAGGCATTTAATATTTTACGAACCAAATCGTGCCTTACCACGTCCTTTTCATTGAAGTGTATGGAACCAATTCCTTTTACCTTTTCTAAAATTCTCAGGGCTTCAGGTAGGCCGGATCGTTGGTTTCTAGGCAAATCAATTTGGCTAATATCCCCATTGACAATGAATTTTGCGGTTCTACCCATTCGGGTTAGGAACATTTTCATTTGATTCGTGGTGGCATTTTGGGCTTCGTCCAAAATAACAAAGGCTTGATCTAAGGTTCTTCCGCGCATGTAGGCTAGGGGTGCTATTTGCACGATTCCTGTTTCTTGGTATTGTTTCAGTTTCTCGGGTGGAATCATGTCCCTTAGGGCATCAAAAAGTGGCTGTAAGTAAGGAGCCAGCTTTTCGTTTAGGTCGCCCGGTAAAAACCCTAGATTTTCTCCTGCTTCCACGGCAGGTCGAGTTAAAATAATGCGTTTCACCTCTTTGTTCTTGAGTGCGCGCACGGCCATAGCTACCGCAAGATAGGTTTTTCCGGTACCTGCCGGTCCGGTAGCAAAGACCAAATCGTTTTGGGCTACAGCCTCTACCATTTTCAGCTGACTTTGGTTTCTGGGCCTAATGGCCTGACCGTCGTTGCCATAAAGTATGATTTCGGCTTCGGGCTTTTTCTGCTTCAATAGACTAATGTCTCCCAGACCCATGAGCTGGTCTATAGCTTCGGTATCCAATTGACCAAACTTTTCGAAATAATTCAGGAGGTTCAAAAAGCGTTCTTCAAATAGCTCCAAGTCTTTCTCCGAACCCTTTACTATGATTTCCTGTCCACGCGCCACAAGGGTCATTTTAGGAAACAAATCCTGCAATTGCTTCAAATGTTCCTGATGCACACCAAAAAACCGAACGGCATCAAGGGATTCAACAAATATGGTTTTCTCTGTCAAAATTTTTCACGATTGATTGTGCAAAAATACCAAAGGCTTTCATGGCTTTTGCTCTCTCTGTTGGTTTTTTTTGAGTTTAGCCTGCGTACCTTTGCGCTTATGCGGCTGGTAGCTCTCTACACGGATTTTGGCATACACGACCATTACCCCGGTTTGGTGGAAGCAGCCTTTGCTTCTTTACATCCCGAAATTAGGGTAGTTCACATTAGCCATTCCATCGCTCAAGGAGATATTCAAACGGCTGCTTTTTTGATTCAACAAGCCCTTAGAACCCTTCCCAAGGAAACCATTCATGTCTGCGCCTTGGCTCCTCAACCCGGACCCTATGCACACGTTTTCTTAGAGCATCAAGGGCATTACTTTTTTGGAACCGATAGTGGGCAATTTCGCTTGGCTTTTGGAACCCAAGCCCTGCATGGATGGGATGTATCCCACCTGAATGGGGGAGAAGGTACCTTTCCCTCCTTGGAGCTCTTCCCTCGCTTGTGCAAGGATCTGATAGAAGGCAAACCGGTAGAACACTGGCAAGCCCCTAAGGTTCAACTTGTGGACAAAACACCAAGGAAACCCCACAAAACCGAAGATGCCGTAGTAGGAGCGATTACCTATATTGACTCCACCGGAAATACCATTACCAATATTACCCGCAGTCATTTAAAAGCCGCATTCCCGGATTCCTCCAATTTCCAAGTCGAAATCCGTGGAAAAAGGCACCGCATTACTCGCATTTCTGCTCGATATGCAGAAGTAAACGAAGGAGAACTAGTGGCTGTATTCAATTCCTCAGATCATTTGGAATTGGCTATTTACCTAGGAAATATGGCAGAACTGATGGGCTTGGAAATTAACTCTCCCATTGTGGTGCGTCCGGCAGAAATTAGCATCCAAAACAAAGCTCAAATTTGGCAATTCCCGGACGCCAACACCTCTTCTTGACTTTTTCAGGTAGATTATGCGTTTTAATCCAACTGAATTTCGGGCCAAAACAAGTGCTTTTCTCTAAAGCCCCACAACTATCTTCTTTGAGAGACTGTTGATGCGATGCTATTCTGGCGGCACACCTGCCCCGACCGCAGCGTCAGCGGCCTTTCTATTTGCCTGCGCCTTAATTTGCCCCTGACGCTTCGGTCAGGAACTGTGTCTTGAAAACGCAACGCATAAACAGTCTCTTTGATTTCCTATTTTCGCAATCATGGAGAATTCCCCTTTGATTCGTGTGGTGCGCATGGAGTTTTCAGACCATGGCCTAAAGCCATTTTTGGAGCTTTTCGAAGAAACACATCATAAAATCTCGAGCTTTCCGGGTTGCCGGGGAGTGGACCTTAAAAAAGATCCTCAAAACAGCCAAATTCGATATACACTAAGTCATTGGGATAGCCAGGAGGCCTTGGATGTATACCGAAATAGCGACTTATTTAAGCATACTTGGGCCAAAACCAAAACCTATTTTGCTGCTAAACCCCAGGCTTGGAGCCTTGTGCCATAAAAAAACCCGCCGGAAACCGGCGGGAATTCTGTTAACCTAATTCAATCCATTGCAGAATCTATTATATAGACGCCAATGAAACAAAAAAGGTTGCACCATAACCCTTATTTTAGACCTTTGTAAAACAGCTGTTCGATATGAAATATACCTTCATTGAATACGAAGTAGAGTCCTTAATCTGTACCATTCGATTGAATCGACCGGATGTTTTAAACTCCTTTCATGGACCTATGGCCGCAGAATTGCAGGATGCGCTGGATAGAACAGCGAATGACCCGGACATACGAGTCGTACTATTGACGGCAAATGGAAGAGGTTTTTGCGCAGGTCAAGATCTGGCAGAGGCTATTGACCCCAATGGCCCGGACATCAAAACCATTGTGGAAACTACCTACAATCCCATCATTCAAAAAATAAGAAATCTCCCCAAACCGGTAGTTTGTGCAGTGAATGGTGTAGCTGCCGGGGCCGGTGCCAATATTGCTTTTGCTTGCGATATTACTTTAGCCTCAAGCCAGGCAAAGTTTATTCAATCCTTTACCCATATTGGCTTAATTCCTGACTCCGGAGGCACTTGGTTTTTGCCTAGGTTGATAGGCATGCAGCGGGCTACCGCCTTAGCCATGTTGGGCGATAAATTGCCTGCCGAAGAAGCAAAAAAATTAGGCTTGATTTGGGATACCGCAGCACCCGAAGATCTTTTGGATGAAACCAAAAAGCTTTGTGTTCGGCTTAGCCAATTACCATTGGTTGGCTTAGGGCTTACCAAAAAGGCCTTTTTGCTTGGTCAAGAGCAAAGTTTGGATGAGCAACTTCAAACAGAAGCCCAATTGCAAGCCCAAGCCGCTCAGTCAAACGATCACAAAGAAGGAGTTCAAGCGTTTCTTGAAAAAAGAACCCCTAAATTCACTGGAAATTAAATGATTAACATAAACAAGATTGCAGTAGTTGGAGCCGGAAGCATGGGTTCCGGTATAGTGGAGGTAGCCGCTAAGGCTGGTTGTAAGGTTTATGTCTGGGACCCTAATCCTGCACAGGAACAACTGTTCAAATCTATAGCCAAGCACCTAGATAAGCTTGCCGAAAAAGGCAAATGGGATTCCAATAGATCTCAGGAGGTTCTAAACAGCATCCAATGGATTGACCGTCTAGAATCCATCCCTCCTTGCGATTTAATCATTGAGGCAATTCCAGAAAAACTAGAACTAAAAGTCAATACCTTCCAAACACTGGAGGCCCACCAGCCCGAAACTACAATTCTTGCCAGCAACACCTCTTCCTTAAGTATTGCAGGAATCGCCGGAGGATTGGCCAAACCTGAGCGCTTTTTAGGCTTGCATTTTTTTAATCCCGCTTTCATTATGCCTTTGGTAGAAGTGATTTCTGGGATTGCCACCGAACCCAATCTTGCTCATCAAATGAGTGAATTGATGAAGGCTTGGGGTAAAATTCCGGTGGTGGCTAAGGATACGCCTGGTTTTATTGTAAATAGAGTGGCTCGGCCCTTTTATGGCGAAGCCATTCGAATCTTTGAAGAGGGAATAGCTTCTCCCGAGGAAATTGACCACGCCATGAAAACCCTTGGAGGGTTCAAAATGGGCCCCTTTGAACTCATGGACTTTATCGGCCATGACGTAAATTTTGCGGTTACTGAATCGGTATACGCAGCCTTTTGGAACGACCCCAGATACAAGCCTTCCTTTGCCCAAAAACGCTTGGTAGAAGCCGGTCGCTTGGGAAGAAAGTCAGGTCAAGGATTTTATACCTATGTCGATGGCCAAGCCCAAAATCAGGCAGTAACAGAAAATCCGCAAAGAGATCAAAGGGTCTTTGAACGCATTTTGGTCATGCTCATGAACGAGGCCATCGATGCTCGATTTTGGAACATTGCCTCTGCCAAAGATTTGGACTTAGCCATGACCAAAGGCGTGAATTACCCCAAAGGTTTGCTGCAATGGGCCGATGAATGGGGAGCTCAAAAGGTGTACGACCTCATGATGGGGCTCTATCAACGCTACAACGAAGACCGATACAGACCTAGTCCGCTTATTGCCGACACGCTTCATAGCCAAACTAATTTTTACAACGAATTATGAGTGATTTGCCAAAACGTGTAGTAGATAAAATGATGGAGCAAGACCCCTTCAGCGCATGGATGGGTATGGAGCTTATCGAAATAGGGAAGGGGCACTGTACTTTGCAAATGACGGTGCGCAAGGAAATGCTCAATGGTTTTGCAAAGGCACATGGTGCCATTACTTACGCACTCGCCGATTCCTGCCTGGCTTTTGCTGCCAACAGCTACGGCGAACAAGCCCTATCCATTGAAACTTCCATTAGCCACACACGAGGGGTAATGGAAAACGACCGATTAGAGGCCCGTGCCACCCAAATCGACAGAGGAGGTCGTTTGGCGCGCTACAGGGTTGAAGTAAAACGCCTGGGAGATGGCCTCGTAGTGGCCTCATTCCATGGAACGGTATACAATTCAGGAAAATCTTGGTTCGAATAAGCTTATGTCTAAAGATGCTTTTATTGTTGGTGGACTAAGATCCGCCATAGGAAAATTTGGAGGTAGTCTCGCTCCCTTAAGGGCCGATGATTTGGCCGCTCAAGTAATTCAAGGGCTTGTTCAAGCCTTTCCTTCCATTGACCCCTCCGCCATAGACGATGTGATTTTGGGTTGTGCCAACCAAGCCGGTGAAGACAACCGAAATGTCGCTAGAATGGCTTTATTGTTGGCTGGATTGCCGGTAACAGTTCCGGGCGAAACGGTTAACCGACTTTGTGCATCCGGCATGTCTGCCGCAGTTCATGCCATGCGGGCCATCCGTTCGGGGGAAGGCGACCTTTTTATCTCTGGAGGAATGGAACACATGACACGGGGCCCTTGGGTAATGTCTAAGGCTTCCATGCCCTTTGGTCGGGATGTGGAATTGCACGACACTTCTTTTGGTTGGAGGTTTGTTAATCCGGAAATGGAAAAGAAATACGGTGTCGACGCCATGGGGCAAACCGCCGAAAATTTGTTGGAAAACCGTTCCATTTCCCGCGAAGACCAAGACCGCTTTGCCCTTTGGTCCCAGCAAAAGGCCGCCAAAGCTCAGGAGTCCGGCCGCTTGGCCCAAGAAATCTTACCGGTGGCTATTCCAAGGCGAAAACAAGAGCCTTTAATTTTTGATCAAGACGAATTTATTAAGGCCAATACCAGCATGGAAGCCTTGGCCGGCTTAAGGCCTGCCTTTAAAAAGGACGGTTCGGTCACTGCCGGAAACGCCTCTGGCCTTAACGATGGTGCCGCTGCCTTATTTGTTGCCTCAGAACAAGCGGTCAAAACCTTTAATGTGCAGCCTTTAGCACGTATGGTGGCATCCGGCGTGAGTGGGGTAGAACCTCGTATTATGGGCATTGGTCCTGTAAACGCCACAAAATTGGCTCTTAAGCGGGCCGGTCTCAGCCTAGATCAAATGGACATTATTGAACTCAATGAGGCCTTTGCCGCTCAGGTGCTTTCCGTTACCCGAGATTTAGGTTTAGAAGACAATGACCCTAGAATTAATCCCAATGGAGGAGCCATTGCCCTGGGCCACCCCCTAGGAATGTCAGGAGCTAGGATTTTACTTAGCGCTGCATTGGAATTGAAAGCCACCGGCAAACGTTACGCCTTGTGTACTATGTGCATAGGGGTAGGACAGGGCTATGCCGTGGTTTTGGAAAACGCAAATGTGTAAGCGTCTTGGAAACGGCTACATTTTTTGCATTTAACGGGCACCAACCGGTGGTGGACCCTTCCGCTTTTGTGCATCCAAGGGCAGTGGTCATTGGACATGTCTACATTGGTCCTAAAGTGTACGTTGGTCCCGGAGCTGTGCTCCGTGGAGATTTTGGGGGAATTGAGGTAGGAGAGGGGGCCAATATTCAAGAAAATTGCGTGGTGCATATGTTTCCCGGCGTTACGGTGCGTATACATCCTTCGGCCCATATTGGGCATGGCGCCATTATCCACGGAGCAGAAATTGGCGAAAACAGCCTGATTGGTATGGGGGCCGTTCTTATGGACGATGTGGTGGTAGGTAAAGAGTCCATTGTGGGGGCACTTAGCTTTTTACCCGCCAAATTTCAGGTGCCTGACCGAAAGGTGGTGGTGGGCAACCCTGCAAAAATCATCAAGGATGTTTCGGATCAAATGATAGCGTGGAAAACCGAAGGTACCGCCATATATCAAGCACTCCCACAGGCCTGCCACAACAGCATGCATCCGGTGCAGCCTTTACGGTCCAAACCGGACCACTGGGAACCACCCACAGGCAACTATGCCTTGTGGGCCGATACCAAGTCAAAATAACTTTGGCACAGTTTTTTCAATACCCTTTCTAAACAGCTTTTATGAAACGCATTTTTTTACTTTTTGCTGCCTTTGCCCTGCTATTGCCTCTGCAAGCGCAAAACAATTGCACCGCACCGCTTTCGCAAACGGTTTTTCAACAAAGACTAAACCGAATCAACAGCACCAATAATGCCATGGAAAGGCTAAACATGGCCAACCAAATGGCTACTTCACAATGCCTTAGCGCTTTTCAGGTGAAGTCTGTGGTGATGTTGCTTGCCAACGACGAAGACAAACTCAAATTCAGCCGTTTGGCCTATGCCAACACCGTAGATAAAATCAACTTCTACGATGTGTACGATGGCTTTGCTTATTTTTCCAATGTGTTTCGTCTCCACGATTTTGTGGAGGACTACAACAATGGCACTACACTTCCACCGCCACCGCCGGCTAATCCTCCCGTAACGCCTAGCCCTCCCAAAACAGGCATTCAATGGCCTGATTTGCCCTATCCAAACGCCAAAGAATACCTTGGGTCTACTTCTTGTCCTGAGCCTTTGCCTACCCGCATGTTCACCGAACAGGTAGAGCGCTTGGCCACCAATGCCAGCGAATCTGTGACCCTGAACCACATAAGCAATATGGCCAAAACCCAGTGTTTGTCTACCGAGCAAATCATGAAGCTGGCCAGCCTCTTGCAGCAGCAAACCAATCGCTTGGAATTTGTGAAAATGGCCTATGCTCGTGTTTTTGACAGAGATAACTATATGGCTTGTAAGCACTTGTTTACCTTTAACAACATCCGCAACGAGTTTGTAAGCTTTTTGGAGCAAAGCAATGCGCCCACCGAGCCTGTTCAACCGGTGTGTCGCGTTACCGAAGACGATATGCGCAGTATGATCCAAGCCATTGAGAACGCCAGCTTCGACAGCGTAAAGCTCAACACCGGAAAGCAAGTGGTTGCCGCCAAAAAATGCTTAACGGTCGACCAAATCATGCGCATTTTGGAGGTTTACAGCTTTGAGAGTTCCAAACTTGAGATGGCCAAGTATTGCTATGCCTACTGCATCAATCAGGACGACTATTACAAGGTGAACAACGTGTTTAGCTTCAGTTCTTCCAAAGACGAGCTCACCAAGTACATTCAGTCCAGATAAGGATTACTGAACTCCAAAGCTTCACCGGCCTTGGGGCGCAGGACGAAAACCCGCAGGGGCAAAGCTTAGGCAAGCAGGCATGCGAGGAGGCTCCCGATCCTTCGGGAGACCCCGCAGCGCTTGCTTGCCTTAGTTTTGCACCGAGGATTTGAGGCCGAAGCCCTTGTGATGCACTACCATGAGGGGAGGATTTGGGCCCCAAAAACTAAGAATTTTTTTTGGCCGCCGGACGGGCTTTCCGCTTATAGTCCTCGCCTAAAAAGCAAGGCCTGATGCGCTTGCGGGGTCTCCCGAATGCTCGGGAGCCTCCTCAGTTCTTGCAGGCCTAAGCTTTTGAGGCTGTGGGCTATCGCTGCAATCCCTGGCGGAGATCCCGCTCCGAACTACGTTCACTGAAATTTGTAAGTTTACTTCATGAAAGCATTTACTCTCCTTTTGTTCTTGGGCTTTGGTTTGCTGCATGCACAACAAGTAGGCATCAATACCAATCAACCGGACCCTTCTGCTGCCTTGGATGTGGTGGCCACCGACAAAGGTCTTTTGGTACCACGTCTAAGCACGGCACAGCGCAACGGCATTGCCAACCCTGCTCTTGGCCTTCAAATTTTTAATACCGACACGGAGTGTCTTGAAGTCTATTTTTCTACCGGCTGGAAGCCCTTGGAGTGCGCCTGTACGGTTGCTCCGGCTGCCCCAAGCCAAATTTTGGGTCCTCTTAGCCTTTGCCCCGGCCAACAAAGCATTGCTTATCAGTGCGATTCGGTACCGGGAGCGGCTTCGTATCAATGGCAGGTAACGGGAGGGGCTCAAATTGTGAGCGGAAACGGCACCCGCAATATTTTGGTGGATTTTCCCAATGGAAATGCGTCTATTTCTTTAGAGGTTTCGGCGCAAAACGGCTGTGGGGTTTCGGCTTCGTACAGCATCAATTTGCAGGTGCAAACGCTGAACTTGAGTTTTCAAACGCCGGGGAATCCCAGCATTTCGGCACCGGCCACTTTCACCGCAAGTCCAAGTGGTTTGTTGAGCTATCAATGGAGCTTTGCCTCAGGCAATCCGGCTACGGCTACGGGCAATCCGGCTCAAAGCCAGTGGAGCCAAACCGGAAGTTATGCAGTGCAGCTCATTGCAGGCAATCCGGGCTGTGTAGACACGGTGGTTCAAAACGTTACGGTTACCAATTGTCCTTCAGGCAGTCAAACCTTTAGTTTTACGGGCAATATTCAGCAATTCAGTCTTCCGGCTTGCGTAAGCCAAATTACCATTGAGGCTTGGGGTGCGCAAGGCGGCAACAGGAATGGTTACACAGGTGGCTTGGGAGCTTATATGAAAGGTGATTTTTCGGTTTCGCCTGGAGCCAACCTGTCCATTGTGGTTGGAGAGCAGCCCCCAGAAAACACTACTTGCTGCGGCAGCAGTGGAGCCGGAGGGGGCGGTGGCAGCTTTGTTTGGGTTACCGGACAAACCAACCAACCCCTCATCGCTGCCGGTGGTGGCGGTGGCGCGGAGTCTTGGGGCAATGGAAACGGCTTGCCGGGCCTTTCAGGAGTAAATGGTGGTAGTGCGGCTTCTCCCGGAGGTCAGGGCGGTCAAAACGGCCAAGGCGGCGGAAGCCACAACAACTGGTACGATGGGGCAGGAGGCGCCGGCTGGTTGAGCAATGGTCAAAATTCCAGTTGCGGCGGTAATCAGGTAGAAGGCGGAAGGTCTTTGCCCACCTTTGCCGGTGGCGTGGATCATTGCGGTGGCCAAAGCCAATTCAATCGCGGTGGTTTTGGTGGTGGCGGCGCATTTCACCACGGCGGTGGCGGCGGGGGCGGCTATTCAGGCGGCGGAGGTGGCTCCAATCAAAACGACCAACCCGGAGGTGGCGGTGGTTCTTACAACGCCGGAACCAACCAAACCAATCAGTCGGGACAACGGAGCGGCCATGGCCAGGTAATTATTTCTTGGTAATCAGCGCAAGAGCTGGAACCCTTGTACTTGTTCGACTTCCTCGCCCGCAAGCGTTAGAATCCGGACTTTAAGGACATAAGTGCCTAAGGGCGCCTCTTTTCCATCGATTCGACCGTCCCAGCCCTTTTCCTTTTGGCTCCAGGCATAAATTTCTTCTCCCCAGCGGTTAAAAACCAAGGCTTGAACCAAGCGGTAGCGGCTTCCATACACCTTCAAAACATCGTTTATGCCATCGCCGTTGGGCGTAAATGCAAAAGGCAGGAATAGGGTATAATACGGGTCCGGACGCACCAACACCTCAAAAGACTCAACGGCACGACAGCCCAAGGCATTTTGCGCAACAAATTGCAGGGTGTAATTTCCTGCCTCAACAAAGGTGTGGTTTAGCACCGTGTCCATAACCATACTGTCGGGAGGAAAAAGCCAAAATCCGCTTACCGCCGGAGCAAGCAGTTGCCCCAAACCTTCTACGGTTAAGGGCTCCATTCCGGTTAAAGGAGACAAGGCAGCGACCGCCTCAACATCCAAAATATCCCAATGCCCAAATAACGAATCGTTGGAGCATTGGCCTTGAGCCATGACCCAAAAATCACCGCTTTGGTTCAAGCGGTTGGTACTACCTGTTTTTCCATTGCTCCATTGGGTAGGCGCATTGGCAGTGACCGCTACGTCTAAAAAAGGCTGTGGGCATGTGGTGGTATCGCTTGGACCTAGCCAACTTAAGCCGGTGGGGCTTCCTGCGGTTAGGGTAAAACTATCTGAATCCGTTCCACAACTATTGGAGGCTTCTAAAACAAAGGTACCTGGTGAATTAACCCAGATATTGCCTCCAGTACCGCCCGGTATCCATTGAAGATTCCCCTGTCCTGAAGCCAAAAGCAATAAACTGTCGCCCGGACATATAAAGTCTTGACCGCTGGAGGATGAGATTTGAGCCAAAGGTGCGGGCAGAAAATCCAAGTACAAACTGTCTTGGTCCTGACCGCAGGGTCCAAATGCCGAAAATACCACCCAGCCTGTAGTGTTGGTCGAGAGCTGATAACCGGAAGTTCCATCGTGCCATTGCACTTGATTTACATTCCCTGCCAAAACTTGGCCTTGCAAAGTAAGGGCTTGGTTGGCGCAAAAAGGCCCGGGTCCCGGATCAAGGATTTCCACCTCAGGGGCTTGGGCATCCTGTACCAAAATGGAGTCAAAGGAGCTGCCGCAGACATTCGTAATTTCAACTACATAAGTGCCGGCCTGCTGAACCGTGTAGCTTGGACTTGTAGGGCCACCCAACCATTGCACCACACCGGAACCACTGGCTTGCAAGGACACTTGTCCACCCGGACACAAAAGTGCAGTAGACCCCGGACTTAATTGAATGGTTGGTAGACTTCCTGCCAGAAAGGTATACTGAGCTGAGAGGCTGGTTCCATTACAGTTAGATGCAGTAACTTGCAGTGTTACATTACCTTGATCAGCGGCACCGATAATATAAGCAGTTTGGGACTGGCCTTGATTTAAAAAGGTTCCTGCTCCGCCAGTCCAAGTGAAATTGCTTAGGCTTGAACTATGGGAAGCATCCAGCCAAAGGGTATCGCCCGGACATAAATTTCCTTGGCCTTGTATGTTTATAAATAAGGGTTGGGCCGGTATCTGACATCCATTATTGGCATACACCGCATTCCCGGAGGAAAAATCGACCAAAGCACCGTCTCTTAGGTTGGAAGGACTGTTGGGCCCTGCAATACCATTTTGGTCCAGCAACTGAGCACAAGTATAGGTCACAATATCGCTGCAAGGGCTGGGGGAGGAGAAGAACATGGATAGGGTACGCTGTCCGGCTCCTGTGGCATTGGCAAAATGACCTGCTGTATTTCCGGCACATTGAAAAATCACATAAATGGTATCGGCCAAATTGGCAAAGGAATTGGCATTGATATTTACGTTTTCAGAGGTAATCAACAACACCGAAGAGCCGGCAGGAAGCACTCCATTTAGGGGCTCTTTTGCAAAGCCGCATTGGCTAATCTGATTGTTGATCTGCTGTACCTTGGACGCTGTATTCGCATTTTGACAAATGCCCAAAAAGGTATTGTTGGGCCAAGACACGGTAAGCTGATTTACTTGTAAGTTTTGAGGCCCTACTCTAAAACGTACCATTTCACTGGTACCCTCAGGGTTTCCGCAAGCATCTACCAAAACAGCTTCAATATCAAAACAGTTTTGTCCGGGCAATAGTATCCAAGGGAAAAGGAAAAGAACCAACAAAAATCGAAGGGCAAGGTGCATACCGCCTCAAAAATACGCCAAAGGAGGCAGGTCAATATCATTAAAACAACAAAAAAAGATGAAAATCTTGCTTCCTCACCGGCCAAAGGGGCTTCCTTTGCGTGCAGCTTGGTATATTTGGGCTATGGCAGAAATGCAATCCTCTAATTACAGCGAAGACAGCATCCGGTCCTTAGACTGGAAAGAGCATATTCGGTTACGGCCGGGAATGTATATCGGAAAACTTGGGGATGGCTCCTCAGGCGACGACGGCATTTACATATTGCTCAAGGAAGTTATAGACAATTCCATCGATGAGTTTGTTATGGGCAATGGCAAACAAATTCGAATCGATATTGAGCAAGATCGGGTCCGCATTCGAGATTTTGGCCGGGGAATTCCCTTGGGAAAGGTCATCGATTGTGTGTCCAAACCCAATACTGGAGCCAAATACGACAGCGAAGTTTTTAAAAAATCAGTAGGACTCAACGGAATTGGTACCAAAGCAGTAAATGCGCTTTCCCAATATTTTAAAGTACTAAGTACCCGTGAAGGAAAAGCAAAAATTGCTGAGTTTGAGCGAGGGGTTTTGATTCAAGACCACGAAATTAGGGAGAGTAAGGAGCGACAAGGAACTTTAGTGGAGTTCGTCCCTGATTATCAGATTTTTCCAAATTACCGGTTTAGAAAAGAGTATGTAGAAAAACTGCTTTGGAATTATGCATACCTGAACACAGGCTTAAGCCTTTATTTTAATGGGGAAGAAATCAAATCAGATCAAGGTTTGGTGGATTTACTCCAAAACGAAATCAGTGGAGAAACGCTTTATCCCATTGTACATTTAAAGGGCGAAGACATTGAAGTGGCCCTAACGCATGGCAATCAGTACGGCGAAGAATACTACTCGTTTGTTAATGGCCAATATACCCCACAAGGAGGCACCCATCAAGCGGCTTTTAGAGAAGCCGTGGTGAAAACCATTCGTGAGTTTTACAAAAAGGATTTTGATGCCTCCGATGTTCGTTCCTCCATCATTGCAGCAGCGGCCATCAAAGTCATTGAGCCTGTGTTTGAATCCCAAACCAAGACCAAACTGGGCTCCACGCATATAGCTCCCGATGGAGTTACTGTCCGCACCTTCGTCAATGATTTTATGAAGCGGGAGTTGGACAATTACCTGCACAGAAATCCGGACGTGGCGGAGGCGCTTCTTCAAAAAATCATTGCTTCTGAAAAGGAACGAAAAGCACTGGCCGGTATTAAAAAAATCGCCAAAGAACGCGCCAAAAAGGCAAGTTTGCACAACAAAAAGCTTCGGGACTGCAAGGTACACTACAGCAACTCCAAGCACGAGGAGCGATTGAATACCACGCTTTTCATCACCGAGGGAGACTCTGCTTCCGGATCCATTACCAAGGCCCGAAGCGTAAGTACACAAGCCGTATTCAGCTTAAAAGGAAAGCCCCTAAACACCTTTGGCTTAAGCAAAAAAATCGTGTACGAAAACGAGGAATTTAACCTGCTTCAAGCCGCCTTAGATATTGAAAACGATATTGAGAACCTCCGGTACAACCAAATCGTAATTGCCACCGATGCCGATGTTGACGGAATGCATATTCGACTACTGTTGATAACCTTTTTCCTTCAGTTCTTCCCCGAAGTGGTAAAGCGAGGGCATTTATACATCCTCCAAACCCCACTGTTTAGGGTCCGCAACAAAAAAGAAACCATTTATTGCTATTCCGAATCTGAACGTTCAAAAGCCATACAAAAGCTCGGTAAAGGCTGTGAAATCACCCGATTTAAAGGACTGGGAGAAATTTCGCCCGATGAGTTCCGCCAATTTATTGGTCCGGACATTCGGCTGGAACCTGTAATGATGAAAAAAGACTTAAGTGTTGAACAGATTCTGCAATTCTACATGGGCAAAAACACCCCGGAAAGGCAAGAGTTCATTATCAACAACTTAAAAGTAGAACTAGATACCGACTTGGTTGAGGTCGCCAAATCAGCCTAAGGTATACCCGCCGTCTATAGCAATGGCTTGCCCCACAATAAAAGCACTTTCCGGGCAAGACAAATACTGCACTAGCTGCGCCACTTCTTCCGCTTGACCAATACGCCCTATAGCTTTTCGGGCAATCATGGGTGCCAATGCCTCCATATCCCCACCCGAAAAGCGGTCAATCATAGGGGTTTGTATCAATCCCGGACAAACCGCATTTATTTGGATGCCCTGAGCTGCAAATTCCATAGCCAAACACTTGGTTAAGCCTACTACGGCATGCTTCGAAGCCACATAAGCCGAAGAGTAAGCAAACCCTCGCAAACCGGCAATAGAAGCATTCAAAATTATAGCCCCTTGTTTTTGTGGAAGCATGGCTTCTAAGCTAAGACGTGCCCCCTCACGTAAAGCCTCTAAATTCACATCCAAGGTCCGCGTCCAGTCCTCTTTTGCAGTTGCTAAAAAGGAACCTGGAACGCCCTCAATTCCCGCATTCAGAAAGGAAATATCCAAATGCCCAAAATTGGCTTGAATAGAATCAAAAAACCCCTGCTGAACCTGCACATCTCGAATATCCCCCTTGGTGAATATAAAGGAGGCATTTTGCTGCTTTAACTCTTCTAAGAACCCTTGGTTTTCTGCTATATCCAGCAGCGCAACTTTGGCACCCGCCCGAACAAAAGCCAGGGCCGTTGCTTGGCCTATGCCATGACTTGCTCCGGTGATGGCAACTACCTTGTTTTTAAAATCAAACGAAAGCATAACGACTGTTTTTGATGTGCCTCAAAAATGAAGCATTGAGGTGGACTTTCCTATGATGTTTGTTATGGCTTTATTTGACTTTTATCAGTCCTTTTTCGGTAGCCCCTTTGACTGCGTGATTTTTGGTGGTAACTTTGAAACCGAACCTAAGCAACCGCCCTAGCGGATATATATAATGAAACGTATTTTTGGAATCCTCTGTGCGAGTCAGTTGTTACTGTGCTCTACACTCATGGCCCAAATGGCCGATAATTTTCATCCCAAACAATACCCCTTTCCTCCCGGAAATACCCCACAGGAAGTGGTTAATGGAGAACTGCTCCTAAAACTGACACCTTCCGGCATGAACTTGT
>JAUHWY010000042.1 GCA_030427255.1 Bacteroidia bacterium
GTCCTTTGTATCCGAATCCTGTAAGCCGTGGAGGTGTTCTGTACCATAGGTCTATAGAATCTCCACTAAAGATTTATTCCATGGACGGGCGTTTGCTTTTAGGTATAGCTCCTGAGGCATTGAAATCGGGCTTTGAAGTACCCATGGATTGGCCTTCGGGCTTGTATTTTTGGCGAAGCGGCAAGGAAAGCGGGAAGTTGATGGTGAGGGATTAATGGTTAATGATGAATGGTGAATGATGAGGTAAAGACGGAATATCTTCCGTCTCCCAAACGTAAGTAAAGACGCAATATCTTGCGTCTCAAACCGCAGTAAAGACGGGATATCTCCCGTCTCCCAATGGTAAGTAAAGACGCAATATCTTGCGTCTCAAACCGCAGTAAAGACGGAATATCTTCCGTCTCCCAATGGTAAGTAAAGACGCAATATCTTGCGTCTCAAACCGCAGTAAAGACGGGATGCCTCCCGTCTCTCGATGATGAGGTAAAGGCGGGGTGTCTTCTGTCTGTGGGTAAACCGGGTTGAAGATGGAGAGGATTAAACTCCTTCTACAACTTTTTGGGCATTATGGTTTCGGTGGCCGATTAAAACTTGTTTGCAAGCCTAAAAATCATCAATTTGCAAAAAAAAACCTTGGCCATGAGATTTTTGCTTGCTATTTGCCTTTGCTTTTCTTTCTCCGCAAACGCTTGGGCGCAAGTGCTGTCGCCTCAGGTCGTGCAAGTGCCCATGAGGGATGGAGCCAACCTTGCTGCTGATTTGTATTTGCCTCCCGGTGGAGGTAGTTATCCCACCATTTTGATTCAGACCCCATACGATAGAATGGGCTTTAGGAACCTAGGCATGCCGCTTGGGGTTCAATACGATTTATCCAATAGCCCCTATGCCTTTTTGGTATTGGATTGGCGCTGTTTTTATGGTTCAACATCGGCCTGCACAAGCAATGTAAACCGTGGAAACGACGGCTATGATGCCGTGGAATGGATTGCTCAACAATCTTGGAGCGATGGAAATGTAGGTACTTGGGGCCCATCCGCCTTGGGAGGTGTTCAGTTTTTAACGGCCCGCAAGCAGCCGCCTCATTTGGTATGCGCCATTCCGGAAGTGGTTATGCCTTTAACTTCCTATCAGGGGTACTATCCCGGTGGAATTTTATCCACCATGTTTTACCAAACGTTGAATGTGCTTTATGCCAATATTGGTGGCTTTGGAGTGGTACTTCAAAACCCTTACGACAATTTCGTTTGGGATGTTGTTGAAAACAGCAGTTTTTATCCCGATTCTATTCAAGTGCCCATGCTCTTGGTGGGAGGTTGGTACGACCATAATACCTGGTATTATCCGGAATTGTTTGAGCGCCTTAGGACGGAGTCCGCACCTGCTGTGCGCAGCCAACACCGTATGCTCATGGGTCCTTGGGTACACGGAGGTACAGGCTTTGCAGCTATTGGTACAAGCCAGCAGGGAGAGTTGAACTTTCAAGATGCTGCCGGAGCACAACGGGTATATGAGCGACAATTTGCCGATTACCATTTGCGTGGACTAAACAATGGCTGGGATACGGTAGCACCGGTAAGGTATTACCGCACCGGGCAACAGCGATGGACCGACACCACGCATTTACCCAATAGTTCTACGGTGATGCGATTGAATTTGGTAAAACGCAATGGAGTAGGGGAGTTGACCAGCGCTACCGCTTCGGAGCAAAACGAGCAAAGTTTTAGCTCAGATCCGATGCAACCCTCACCTACCTTGGGCGGAAAAACCCTAAGCTTGGCGGTTCCGCAGGGACCCACCGACCACAGCTCATTGTTGAATGCCCCGGGACACCTGTATTTTGAAACCAAGAATTTGGATGGGCTTACCCTTTCGGGAGCTCCAAGAGTGGTATTGCGTTTCAAAGCCGATGTAACCGATGTAGACTTGTGTGTGCGCTTGTTGGACGTTTATCCGGACGGACGCCGCATGTTGATTGACGATGGCTGCCACCGGGCCAGATTTATTAATGGATTTACTCAGCAAGACGAGCAGTTACTGACTCCCGGGTCTTGGTATACCTTGGATTGGGAATTGCCGGTCTTTTTTATCCATTTAGCTCCCGGCCATCGATTGGGTTTGTTGGTTTCGGGAAGCAATTATCCTTTGTACAATCGGAATATGCAAACAGGTGGTGAAATGTATCCCAATCAAAACGCGGATACCTTGGTGAACCCCCAAGTGGCACAAATAAGCTTGGACATAAGCGGTCAGGGCAGTTTTTTGGAGCTTCCGGGGCCAAAAACCATGTTGAATGTAGAAAGTTATAGCCCAAAAGCTTCGGAGGTGCATCCTTTTCCCAATCCCGGTCGGGAGGGCTTCCGTTTAGGAGAATCCGCAAAAGGATTGGCCTTTACCTTATGGAATGTTCAAGGCCGGTTGGTAATGGAAGGCGTGTTTGGACCAATGGGTGGAGTAAGGGGGCTGGAATATTTGACCCCGGGATTGTATTTGCTTCGTTGGACCGATGCCGATGGAAAGCCACAGCGTTCTACCTGGCAAAAAGTGCCCTGAAGTGTAAGAAAAAACCTTGGGTATTTAAATGCACAAAATAGAGGGATTTGTTACCGTACAATCTTTTATAGGTCAACCCTAAGGTGGCATTTCCCAAGTGGACCGAGGGCTATTTTATAGACCATTTCGAACGGTTGTTTTTGCCTTTTGCAAGCAAATCACGTTATGGTGCGTCTTAACTCGGTTTTTAGCAAGAGCGGTTATAGTTTTTAACGCATTGTGAAGAAGCTTTTTAGACATTTTTTTAGGCCTAAAAATACTTTTGTTTAAGTAATTTGTCAAAAGCTTAAACAAAGGGTGATGAGTGTGCGTTTCGTAAGGGTAAACTAAAATTTTACTATTATGTTATCACATTTATTAAATGTTGATAGTAAGTCTGTTATGGATTTACTAACATCAAACAGTTTAGAGTCTTACACGGCCTTCACCTTTTTTGTAGGCACAATGGCCATGATGGGCGCTGCTGCTTTTTTCTTTTTGGAAATGCGCAACGTACCTGAAAAGTGGCGGACTTCGCTTCTGGTTTCGGGGCTTATTACCTTCATAGCAGCCGTGCACTACTATTACATGCGCGGTTTTTACATGGAGACTCAAGAGTCTCCAACTTTTTTTAGGTACGTAGATTGGTTGTTGACGGTACCGTTGATGTGTGTAGAATTTTATTTGATTACCAAAAAGGCCGGTGCTAAAATTGGTTTGCTTTGGAAGCTGATTCTAGCCTCGGTAATTATGTTGGTTACCGGCTATTTTGGAGAGGCTGTAGATCGCGAGAATTCAGTGCTTTGGGGCGTATTAAGTGGCATCGCTTACTTCTATATTGCCTATTTGGTATGGTTTGGTGAAGTAGCTAAATTGGCAAAGAATGCAGGTCCTGCCGTACAAAAAGCTGTGCGTATTTTAGCATGGTTTGTATTGGTTGGTTGGGCCATTTACCCCTTGGGTTACATCATTGGAACTCCCGGAGGACTCTTTGGTGCTTTTGGCTCGGAGCTCAACAATCCATGGATGGACGTAGTTTACAACATCGGTGATGCCGTAAACAAGATTGGCTTCGGTTTGGTGATTTATGCCCTTACTCAGTCTAAGGAAGCAAAAGCAGAAGCGTAAGCTTTTTTAGGTACATGGAACTTGAATCTTGGAAATTGATGGTGGTGTTGCTGGCCGGAATTCCCCACGGAGCTGCCGATGTTCAATTGGCTCTTGGGGCAGGTAAAGCCCGTAACGCTGCCATCGTTTTCATGATTTATTTGGGATTGGCCATCCTGACTTTTTATTTATGGGCCATTTATCCATTGCCTTTAACCTTGTTGTTTTTTGCCCTTTCGGCATGGCATTTTGGAGAAAGCGATGCCCCAAGGTCCGGAACATGGGTTAAAGGATTATTAGGGCTGTGGCATTTTTCCCTACTCACCCTACCTCATCCGGAAGTATGGCAAACGGCATGGCCCGCTGCCGCATTATTCTTTTCCGCTATTCCTAACTTTCTTTGGACGCTTTTGGCCCTTGGTATTTGGTTGTTTGGTATTGGAGTTTGGCGCCTTGGTCTAAAATTGGCTTGGCCCGTCTTGGTATTACAAGGCCTGGGCATATTTAGCTCTTTTGAGCTTCATTTTTTATTGTATTTTTTGTGTTGGCACACTCCGCAAGCCCTAAATTTTGCGCGCAAATCCTTGAAAAAGGATTGGACTTCCTTTTTTCGATTGCTAACCCCATTAAGTCTTTTGGCTTGGTTGATGCTGGCTGCGCTATACCATTATGCCCCTACAGGCAATGGGGTTTGGTGGATGTTTGGAGGGGTAGTGGCATTGACTTTTCCCCATACCTTTTTGTTTCATCGGCTTTTTTCCCGTGCCTAACCCAAGACAAGCGGACGCTTATCTTGGGTTTTTGATGGAGGTGGTTTTGATTAAGAAGCAGCTGCTAGAGGCTTAAGTTGCCCGTATTTTAATTCCAGCAGGTCCTTAAAAGCTTCCAAACTAAAGGCTTTAAAGTTTAACTCGTGGGTGCTTTTGCTAACCGGAACTTTGGTAAGCGTAGGCTCGGCAACTAAAACCTCGTCTTTTCTCAATTTGTACAGCAGGGGGACGACCTCAGCGTTTACAGGCAGATCAGTGCTTATTTTCGCTCCCTTCTCAGGAAAATACAACATTTGTCGGTTTATGTAGCTGTTGCTGTTGGGGAGGTACATCAATACATAAATTCCACCGGCTTCCAAATCGGGTGGGCACTCAAATTCTACAGGAGCCATGGGTCTTACATTGAATCGATCGCAGTTGATCCAACCCAATCGAATGATGCTACCCGAAAGCCTGCGCGACTTATTTATGGATTCCGAAACAAGGGTTTGAACGGATTCTTGCATTTTATGCCTGGCCTGCCATTCGGCTCGTTGCGCAGCGTCTACTTCTCTGGGTCTATAATCGGTTTGGGGAGGAGGCATTTGCCGTGTATTTGTTTTGGGGTCGACATCTTCCGCAGCAAAGGTATAGATGCCTCCATCTCTAAAGTTTTGCAATACGATCAATTCTTCTTTTTGAGTCATGATTTGCCACTCGTTGGTATCCAGTCCTCGTGGGAAAAAGACGGACTGGAAATTTTCCGGAGCCTCAATGCAGGACCTGCACAGCCTTTGACCTTGGTAGGTTCTAGGAATATCCGGTAGAGCAGGCATCCTTTTAACCACTAGGGTTGCCGGATATGCCACGTTTGAACTTTCCTGAGAAGATGCGGCTTGTGGTTGTTTGGGGCTGTCCGGAACGGCTTTCCTTTTTTCGGTTGGCGTAGGGCTGGTAGGGCTTAAGGGTGCATCGGTTGGAATCCAATTCATGCCTGTGTTGCTGTCCCTTTCACCATAAAAAAGCTCCATATTTTCGTTTATGGCGGTTTGCGGAAATTCTATGGGCAGACTCTCTCCTGATTTTATTCGGAGTTTTTCGCCTTCGCTCCGCATTTCTAAGTGCACGGAGCCTCCGCTCTCCAGCAATTTCCCGTTGGATAGGGTAGATGCTCGGTTTTTGATAAAATCTAGGGGCGTCATTACTTCAATCATGGCCACTTCAATGGCTCCTTTTACAGCTTGGCCGCTTTCGGTTTCTAAGGCCTCGGGAATGACTTCTACGGCAATGCCATGCGTTCCGGTGATTTTTTTTCGCTTGCCTTTGGGTACCACAAAATGCTGCACCGATGGGGGCAGCAGCTCTGCAAAAAGTTCTTGATGTTCTTTAAAGGCTAAGTCAGGATTGAAGGAATCCTCCACCACCTCCTCAACAAGCGCACTTGTGTCTTGCAAGGAGGCCTGAGTATTGGTTTGGCCGCAACCAAACATCGCAAGCACCGGAAAAGACAAGGCCGCTGAACGCAGTTTAACCTTGGATGGAAATTGTATCATACGAATAGCATTAGGTGAACGGTAACTTAACGTCCACTGGCACCCGATTCGTATGTATTTGTTAAAATTTTCTTAACGGTTGGCTTGGGAATCCTTACGGAAGCCGGTTCTAAAAATCCAATCCCACAAGAAATTACTCACCCCAAAGCCCATGTCCGGGTCTTGGTAATGGTGTTTCATGTGGTGTTTTTTGAGTTTTTGGAACCAGGGTGCATTTATATTGGCGTGGTGGGTGGCGTAATGAAGCTCATCGTAAAGCAAGTAGCCAATCACAAACCCTGCATAAAATGGAGCCGCCAAAGCAGGGCCCCAAACCAGGTGAAATAGGCCATAAAATAAGACCGCTAAAGGCAGACTAATGCTGGGTGGAAGTACCAAACGCATGCTATCGTTCGGGTAGTCGTGGTGTACGCCGTGGGCGATAAAGTGAATGCGTTGGCCCAGTTTTGATTTGGGGTGGTAGTGAAATACAAAACGGTGCAACATATATTCGGTGAATGTCCAAAAGATGATCCCGCCCAAAAGAACCAAGGCAGCCATCCATGCGGGATGATCAATAACAAAAAATGCCCGGTACGAAAAAAACAAAATTACAGGTACATAGAGTACCAAAGGTACCGCAAAATGCACTCTGGACATGGCATCCGCAATGGGGCTTTTAAACATGCGGATAGATTCGTCCTTGTGAGATACAAAGAGTTTTTTACGCGGTGTAGGATTTACCTGACTCATAAGCTAATGTTCGGCACAAAATTACAAATAAAAAACGCCTGCATCTACCCAAAGGTTTTGCAGGCGTTCTTATTTAGTTCTTAGGATTTTAGAAAATTTTGAATCCCAGGGAAACTTCCCAGACGGCATTTTTGAGACCGGCGTTGGGGTCGTTGGCAAAGTTGTTGTTGCCCAAATTGTTGGTTAAGCCCCATTGGTAACGTAGGTCAAAAGTGACTTTCCAAATGTCTATGCCCGCTCCCAAATTTACGCCTGCGGTAAAGTCATTGAGGCGGTCATCGGTAAAGTTATTGGCAGCATTAAATACATTGACTTCATTTTCGAATTGGTAGGCGAAAAAGGGTCCGGCATGTAGGCGCACATTTACCAAACTAAAGTCCAAGACCTTGTAGCCAAACAAGATGGGCATCATAAGGCCTTGTTGACGCAATTCGTACTCGCCGCCACCAATGATGGATACGTTTCCGCCTACTTGCGTGTAGAGCAGTTCGGGTTGCACGTGAAAGCGCTTTACATTGATGCGTGCAAAGGCACCTGCGTGCAAGCCAAAGTAATTGTCGTTGGTATAATCGGGGAACCGTGTACTTAAGTTATTTACGTTAAGACCGGCTTTAACTCCAAACTCAAAAGGCTTTACGCTTTGGGCATGCGAAGCACCAAAAGTTAAAAACAAACATCCCATTAAAAATCCCAGCTTTTTCATAGCAGCATAGTTTTGATGTACGTTAAGAGTATAACTAAAATCAGGCCAAAAAAATATTTAGGGGCCAAAAAAATCGGGTTTAACATTTTTTGGGAGGCCTGCGGGTAGGCTGCGCCAGGGACCGGAGGAGCAAGCCGGGAGCCGACAAAGCCTAGCCGGGCTGTGCGCAGGCGCGGCTTGGGCACCAAGACCCGCACTGCCACAAGCCCGGCAGGCTGAGACGGATTCCGCTGCGGAGGAGGGCCCGGTTCAGGCGCCACAACCTTTATTAAAAACTACTTGTTGATTCGGCTGCGGCCTGTATTTTTGTTGCTCATGAATTTGCAAAGCCATGGAAACCGAAGTGTACAAACCTCAGCATAAAATTCGCATTGTTACGGCAGCCTCTTTGTTCGACGGCCACGATGCAGCCATTAACATCATGCGGCGCATCATTCAAAGTTCTGGCGCGGAGGTGATACACCTTGGCCACGACCGATCGGTGCAAGAAGTGGTGCAATGCGCCATTCAAGAAGATGCCAACGCCATTGCCATGACCTCGTATCAAGGCGGTCACATGGAGTATTTTAAGTACATGTATGACTTGCTCAAAGAGGCCGGAGCAGGGCATATCCGTATTTTTGGCGGCGGCGGCGGGGTTATTTTGCCCGAAGAAATCGAAGAATTACATGCCTACGGCATTACGCGGATTTATTCGCCCGACGATGGTCGGCAGTTGGGCTTGCAAGGCATGATCAACGATTTATTGCAAAAGTCAGATTTTGCGGTGGGCGAGGTCTTGAGCGGCGAAGTACAGGCTTTGTTGGACGGATCGTACAGCGTCGCCGATTTGGGAAGGGTCATTAGCGCTGCAGAGAATTTTGGAGATACCCACAAAGAAGCGCTGGATAAGGTACGTGCCGCTGCTCAGGCCCAAAATATTCCGGTTTTGGGCATTACCGGCACCGGTGGAGCGGGTAAAAGCTCCTTGGTGGACGAGCTGGTGCGTCGTTTTTTGATGGATTTTAAAGACAAGCGTCTTGGAATCATTTCGGTAGACCCCTCTAAGCGAAAAACGGGTGGCGCCCTGTTAGGCGACCGCATACGCATGAATGCCATTCGTGATGAGCGCGTGTATATGCGTAGTTTGGCAACTCGGCAGTCCAATTTGGCCTTGAGCCGTTACGTGCGCGATGCGGTGGATGTGCTAAAGGCCGCTCGCTTTGATTTGGTGATTTTGGAAACCAGTGGCATTGGGCAAAGCGATACCGAAATTACCGATCATGCCGATTTGAGTCTGTACGTAATGACTCCCGAATATGGTGCCGCCACGCAGCTCGAAAAAATCGACATGCTGGATTTTGCCGATGTCATTGCCCTGAACAAGTTCGATAAGCGGGGCGCTTTGGATGCCATTCGCGATGTGCGAAAACAGTATAAGCGAAACCACCAGCTTTGGGAGGCCGACGACGAGCAACTTCCGGTTTTTGGCACCATTGCATCGCAGTTTAACGATCCGGGAATGAACCGCCTCTACCGCTATCTGATGCAGCTAACGGCAGAGCGGACCGGCGCAGATCTCAAAAGTACCTTGGAAATTAGCGGGGAAATGTCGGAGAAAATTTTCATCATTCCTCCGGCACGGGTTCGCTATTTGAGCGAGATTTCCGAAAACAACCGCAAATACAATGCATGGGTGGAAAAGCAGGCCGAGGTAGCCGAGAAGGTCTGGGCCCTGCGCAGGAGCATGGATGCGCTTGGCGATGCGGCTTCTCCGGAAGTGGTAGAAGGCCTTAAAAAGGCAGAAGAGCAGATGTTGTTGGACTTGGATGGCCACAACCTGCAAATGCTGGAGCAGTTTCCCGAAGAGGCGGCTCGCTTCGAAGCCGATGAATACATCTTTAAAGTTCGGGATAAGGAATTGAGGCTTAAAACCTACCAAACCAGCCTGTCGCATACCCGCATTCCTAAGGTTATGGCTCCTCGCTACCGCAGCTGGGGCGATTTGTTGCGCTGGTGTTTGCAAGAAAACTTTCCCGGCTATTTCCCTTACACGAGTGGGGTATTTCCCTTTAAGCGCGAGGGCGAAGACCCAACCCGTATGTTTGCCGGAGAAGGTGGGCCTGAGCGCACCAACCGGAGGTTTCACTACGTGTCCAAGGGCTTGCCGGCGGCGCGTTTGTCTACGGCCTTTGATTCAGTAACCCTGTACGGAAACGATCCCGACCACCGCCCCGACATTTACGGCAAAATTGGCAATTCAGGGGTTTCTATTTGTTGCCTGGACGACGCCAAAAAGCTGTACAGCGGCTTTGACTTATGTGCGCCAAGCACTTCGGTGTCCATGACCATAAACGGTCCTGCGGCCATGCTCACCGCCTTTTTTATGAATGCGGCCATTGACCAGCAGTGCGAAAAGTACATCCATGCCGAGGGCCTAACCGAGCAAGTAAAGGCCAAAATCAGGGCCATGTATGCGGCCCAGGGAATGGAGCCGCCGAAGTACCGAGGGGATTTGCCCGAAGGGAACGACGGTTTGGGTACGCTATTGTTGGGCGTTACCGGAGACGAGGTGCTGCCAAAGGAGGTATACGAACGCATCAAAGCCGAAACCATTTCGGTGGTGCGCGGCACGGTGCAAGCCGATATTTTAAAAGAAGATCAGGCGCAGAATACCTGCATTTTCAGCACCGAGTTTAGCCTGCGTATGATGGGCGACATGCAGCAATATTTTATTTGGAACAAGGTTCGGAATTTTTATTCAGTATCCATTTCGGGCTACCATATTGCTGAGGCAGGGGCGAATCCCATTTCGCAATTGGCCTTTACTTTGGCCAATGGCTTCACCTATGTGGAGTATTATCGATCCAGGGGCATGGATATCGACGCCTTTGCGCCGAATCTCAGCTTTTTCTTTAGCAACGGCATGGATCCCGAATACGCGGTATTGGGGCGGGTCGCCCGTAGAATTTGGTCCAAAGCCATGCGCCAGCTGTATGGGGCAAATGCCCGCAGCCAGATGCTTAAATACCACATTCAGACCTCGGGACGTTCTTTGCATGCTCAGGAAATTGATTTCAACGACATCCGAACTACTTTGCAGGCCTTGTATGCGATTTACGACAATTGCCAAAGCTTGCATACCAACGCTTACGACGAGGCCATTACTACTCCAACCGAGGAGTCCGTGCGCAGAGCCATGGCCATTCAGTTGATTATTAATAAAGAGTTGGGCTTGGCTAAAAATGAAAACCCCTTGCAAGGTTCATTTATCATTGAGGAATTGACCGACTTGGTGGAGGAAGCCGTGTATGCCGAGTTTGACCGGATTACCGAACGTGGTGGCGTTTTGGGCGCAATGGAAACCATGTACCAGCGCGGAAAAATTCAGGACGAAAGCTTGTATTACGAAACCTTAAAACACACCGGAGAGTATCCGATTGTAGGGGTCAACACCTTTTTGAGCAGCACCGGTTCGCCCACAGTACGCCCGGGAGAAGTCATTCGTTCCACTACCGAAGAGAAAGAAGCGCAGATTGAAACCCTAAACACCTTGCATAAGTTTCGTGGAGAAACAGGTCCTGCAGGTTTGGAGCAATTGCAGCAAACGGCCATCCAAAACGGCAATATGTTTGACACCTTAATGGAAGCCAGCAAGCGTTGTTCATTGGGTCAAATTACGCAGGCACTCTTCGAGGTAGGCGGGCAGTATCGAAGGAACATGTAAGGAGGTTTTTTAGGACAATGAAATACTCTTACATTTGGGGCAAACAAGCATACATGAAGTATTCTATTTGTACCCTACCCGCGCTCGGCGTATTGGCATTGGCCATGAGCAGCTGCGGCTCTTCCAAAAAATCGGGCGAAACTGCCGTTAGTTTGGATTCACTCGATCAACGCATTAGCTATGCCATTGGCTTTGATGTAGCTCAAAATCTTAAGCAACAAGGTTTTGAAGTAGACCCCGAAATCATTTCCCGCGGAGTGATGGATGGCCTGGCCGACAGCGGCGCCACTACCCTTATGACTCCTGAAGAGGTGCGCAACACCTTTAATGAGTTTCAACAAGAAATGAGCAAGCGCCAACAGCGTAAAATGGAGGCCGAAGCGGCCGGAAATGTGGCTGCCGGTCAAGACTATATGGCCAAGGAGGCTGCTCGTGAAGGCGTGCAGCGTACCGCTTCCGGATTGTTGTACGAAGAAATTAAGCCCGGATCCGGTCCAAAACCCACGGCCAGCAGCACCGTTAAAGTACATTACGAAGGTACTTTGGTGGACGGCACCGTATTCGACAGCAGCTACGAACGCGGCGAACCCGCAACCTTCCCGCTCAACGGCGTTATTCAAGGCTGGACCGAAGGTTTGCAATTGATGCCCGTAGGAAGTACGTACCGCTTGATTATCCCTGCCGAACTGGGCTACGGAAACAGTCCTCCTCCCGGACCTATAAAGCCGGGTTCGGTATTGGTCTTCAAGGTAGAACTGCTTGAGATTGTGCAATAAAACAAGTTGATTTTCGGATTTTTTTAGAAAGCGCTCCGTGTTGGGGCGCTTTTTTTAATGGTGCATGATGAATGATGAATGATAAATGATGAATGATGAGGTAAAGACGGGATGCCTCCCGTCTCTCCATGATGAGGTAAAGACGGGATGCCTCCCGTCTCTCCATGATGAGGTAAAGACGGGATGCCTCCCGTCTCTCCATGATGAGGTAAAGACGGGATGCCTCCAGTTTCTCCATGATGAGGTAAAGGGGGGGATCTCTGTTTCTAAATGGTGATTGGTAATTTGGGGCGCCGGGCGGGCCCTTACCTTTACTCCGTACCTTGGGCTGCACGGCTGGCTAAGGGCAAAAGGAGCTTTCCAAAGGTATGGGATCGCTCTTTTGCTCTAAGCCAAGCCGGCCGCCCAAGGTTCCGGGGTATCGGTGCGGTCCCTGCGCCAAAATCTTGCTCCGAACGAATAAATTTGTTCCCAAATCAGGATGCATGCATACGTTTTCAAAAAAAATGCGGAAATTTAAGACTAGCTTAACGCTGGAAGGATGGAACGATTGATTTGCCGGATAGGCTTGTTTTTGGGATTGCTTGCAAGTGTACTAAGCGTGCATGGGCAAATCATAAGGGGAACAGTTACCGAATCTGAATCGGGAGGTGAACCCGTTTTTGGTGCAAATGTGGTGGTTAAGGGAACTACTCAGGGAACATCCACGGATTTTGACGGAAAATTTCAGCTTAAATATTCGGGAAAATTACCGGTTACGCTCCAAGTTACGGCCATTGGCTACACCTCCTCCGAATTTAAGGTGGAGCGCTTCAACGAGGATTATTCTTTTTCCATTGCCCCCAACAAAGTATTGCTGAGTGAGGTGGAAGTATCCGAAACACGTATTACCGAAAAGCAAAAAGAAGCTCCATTAACCGTGGAGTCTATGAATGCCATAGCCATTCAGCAGACCAGTTCTTTGAGTTTTTATGAGGGACTTGGAAACATGAAAGGGGTTGATTTAACCTCTGCCAGCTTGGGTTTTAAGGTAATTAATACCCGTGGGTTCAACTCCACTAGTCCGGTGCGCTCCTTGCAGCTTATTGATGGCGTAGACAATATGAGTCCGGGCTTGAACTTTTCTTTAGGAAACTTTTTGGGAGCTCCCGACTTAGATGTGGCGCGGGTGGATTTAATTCAGGGAGCCAGTTCGGCTTTTTATGGACCCAATGCCTTTAATGGGGTAATTGATATGCACACCAAAAGTCCCTTCGACTTTGAAGGTTTGAGCCTTTCGGTACGTGGCGGGGAGCGGAGCCTATTGGAAACCTCGCTGCGCTGGGCCCAAAAATTTAAGGACAAACAAGGCAACGATAGGTTTGCCTACAAGTTCAATGTGTTTTATTTACGTGCCAACGATTGGGAAGCCAATAATTACGATCCAAGTACCGATTCTGAGGCGGGGCGCGATAATCCGGGCGGTTACGATGCAGTAAACATTTATGGAGATGAAGCCCTTGCCGGAGGTTTTGACTTTGCTTCGGACTTGGGAGATCAAGTGTTTTATCCGGGTTTGGGATATTTTTATAGGGATGGCTATAGAGAACCGGATTTGGTAGACTACAATACCGAGAACATCAAGGCCAATGCCGCTTTGCATTACCTCACCAAAAGCAAGGTGGAGTTTATTTTGCAGAGCAATTTCGGGTATGGCACTACGGTATACCAAGGCGAAAACAGGTACAGTCTAAGAGACGTTCAGTTTTACCAACACAGGTTTGAGGTTCGAAAAAAAGACAAGTTTTTTGTTCGCCTGTATGCAACGCATGAAGATGCCGGGAATTCGTACGATGCGGTGGTTACTGCTTTTTTGATGCAAAACAACAACCGTCCTTTGGGCAATGAAATCAACTCTTGGAATAATCGGTATTTCAACTATTGGTCTACCAATATTATTGGAAATGGAGCAGGACGTCTGTACCAATCCATACCCAATTTTCCCAACTACTACCAAACCGGTGGCGGCGTAGATAATTACAATATAGGTTTGGCTAACAGCTTATTGCAAGCCAATTACGATTCTTTGTTGGTTTGGCATCAGTTGGCGCGGGATTTTGCCAATAATGGAGACGGCGCGGGGTATTTCCCCTATTTTGCCCCCGGGAGCTATGAGTTTGACACTGCTTTTGCCGGAATCACAAGCAGGCCTTTGGGACAAGGGGGGAGTCGCTTTATTGACCGTTCGGCGCTCTACCATACCGATGTTGGTTACCAATTCCATTTGCCTCAGTGGTTGCCCGATGGAGAGGTGCAAGGATTTAAGCGTTTTTTAAAGAACGCCAGTCGATTTGTGTCGAGTTTGAACTGGAATGTAGGAGGTAGTTTTAGGCTCTATGCTCCGAATTCAGAGGGTACTATTTTTATTGATACAGGCAATGTGAGCATCACCAACTGGCAAGCCGGGGGCTATATTGGAGTAGAGAAGCGCTACGAAGAGGTCAAGATTAACTTAACGGCCCGAGCCGATAAAAACGAGAACTTTGATTTGCTGTTTAGTCCGGCCGCTTCGGTGGTGTATTCGCCCAACCGAAACCATACGGTGCGGTTTAGTGCCAGCTGGGGAATACGAAACCCCACATTGGCCGACCAGTTTTTGAACTACGATGTAGGCAGGGCTCGCCTTGTGGGAAATCTTAGTGGTTTTGACAGCCTAATAACGGTAGATCAATTTAACACCTATTTGGGTGATTTGGATTTGACCCAGCTGGAGTATTTTAGTGTAGATCCGGTGCGCCCGGAGCAGGTGAGAACGGTGGAAGTGGGGTATAGAGGCACTTGGTGGGATAAAATTTACATAGATGGAAGCGCCTACTTTAGTTGGTACACAGACTTTATTGGCTATGTTTTGGGAGTCGATTTGGTTACCGACCCCTTAGGATTTCCAACCAATCAAACCCAAGCTTACCGGGTGGCGACCAACTCTAAAGATTTAGTAGTGACTTATGGTGCTGCGGTTCAAGCCAGCTATTATTTGGGCAAATACTATACGGTAAGTGGTAACTACAGTTGGAATGTGCTGGATCGTTTGGGCAGCACCGACCCGTTAATTCCTGCATTTAATACGCCGGAACATAAGTTCAATATAGGTTTTGAGGGGAGGGATATACAGATGAAACTGGGCAAGCTGAATTTGAAAAATTGGGGATTTAATGTAAACTTTAAGTGGATTGAGGGCTTTCTTTTTGAGGGTTCGCCACAATTTACGGGAGAGATCCCCAGCTATTACATGCTTGATGCCCAACTGAACTATACCTATCCCAAATGGCATACGACCTTTAAGGTTGGAGCTCAAAACCTGACCGACAACCGCGTATTTCAAGTGTATGGTGGGCCAAGGATAGGTCGGTTGGCTTATATTAGTGTACTTTTTGATTTTGACTTTAAGGACAAGGATAAGCCCTAAGTCAAAGACCTGAGCAGGGTCGATTGTTCTTACAATAAAAAGTGGTAATTTTAGTAAAACGCAGTTTATGAACACAAAACAGTTACTCATAAGTGGTGCACTTAGCTGCATAAGTGCTTTGAGCGTGGCGCAAACCCGCTATGTTGACGATGTTTTTTCCAAGAGCGACATTGTATTGAATTCCAATGTTGAGTATGGGCAAAACTTCTATTTTTTGAATTTACCTCCGGCACCTCCGGGCACCAGCACCAACAACCCGCAGATTGGTCCCCTTCAAATGGACGTGTATACCCCACCTGTTTCGGATACAGAGACGGATAGGCCATTGGTAATTTTGCTGCATACGGGGTCGTTTTTGCCCAAATACATTAATGGACAGGCTACGGGCAGCAAAACAGACTCTTCGATTGTGGACCTGGCCCATCGTTTTGCCATGAAGGGCTATGTTTCCGCGGCAATCAATTACCGTTTGGGTTGGAATCCGTTAGCACCTTCTCAAATTGAACGTACGGCAGGTATTCTGAATGCGGTATACCGAGCTATTCACGATGCCCAAACGGCGGTGCGCTTTTTTAAGAAAGAGGCAAGTACTTATGGCATTGATCCGGCCAAAATATTTTTGATTGGCCAAGGCTCGGGAGGATATGTGACCTTAGCCTATGGTTTTTTGAACGATCAAAGCGAAACCGCCTTGCCTAAATTTCAATTGCAAGATGGTTCTTCGGTTATTAACCCTGCTTTGGTAGGTGATGTAGATGGCATGGGTGGTCAGGTGAACAATTACAACCACCCGGGCTATTCGAATCAAGTGGCCATGACGGCGAATTTGGGAGGAGCTCTTGGTGACAGAAGTTGGATGAACGGCATTTGGAGTGAGCCGCCTTTGGCATCTATTCATGCCCGCAGGGATGTATTTGCTCCCTTTGATTCAGGAACGGTAATTGTGCCGGCAACCGGACAGCCGGTGGTGAATGTGCACGGTAGCCGAGCAGCCGTTTTTAGGGCAAATGCTTTAGGAAACAACGACATTTGGCAGAACCAGACTTTTAACGATCCGTTTAGTACACGGGCTTACGCAATGAATGCTAAGGCACAATACGAGGGTTTGTTTCAGTTGGAAATAGCAGAGGTTGCCGGACCCGGAGAAGACAGTGCTCCTTGGGAATGGTGGGACAGTGCCTCGGTGGTAGCCGAAGCCCCTTTGCTTGGACAGGATGGGAATACCATTCATGCCGATGGTTTGGCCTCCAACCCGGACATGTCGGCAAGCAAGGCCCGCTTATATTCCGATACCATTATTGGCTTTTTAATTCCAAGAATGAAAGTGGTAATGGACAATCCCAATTTGAATGTGGAGGGTATTGGGTCTGCGATAGCGCACCGAGTGTATCCCAACCCTGTGAGCGATGTGTGCTATTTGGGCGTGCATGAGAGCAATGCGGTTCACTCTTGGACTTTGCGCGACGTGCAAGGACGAGTAGTTGCCTCTGAGACTTACGATGCAGCGACTCCGGTGGTGAAAATTAGCAGAGGCAATTTACCGGCCGGCGTTTACGTGTTGGTTGCGGAAACTTCCATGGGGACTTTGGCGGAACGGTTGATGTTTGAATAAGGGTTTTTTGATAAATTGGAATCCCCCCTGCGGTGAAAACCGCAGGGGGGATTTTTTTGGGAAGAGGATAAAGAAAGAATTGCCTCCCGGCCGGGTGGAGGGCCGGCAGCAGCGGCTGTGGTTGGGCGAAGTATGGCGAGGAGGTGGAGCTTTGCGGAACCCCCGGAGCCTACAGAGCCCCCACAGGGAGACCGTTGACGCGTTGCTATTCTGGCGGCGACTTGGCGTTGCGTCCAAATCTCAAGATCCTCATTTACAAATAGTAAACTCCGGCCTGCCCTGACCTCAGCGTCAGGTGCCTTTCGATTTGTACGCGCCTT
>JAUHWY010000008.1 GCA_030427255.1 Bacteroidia bacterium
AAATGGGGCTAAGTCTCTGCGAGAGTCTACCAAAGGGCGACTTAGGCGCAAATGTGCTCCCATTTCTTCCACTTATCCATAACTTAGCGCAGAAAAGGTGGCACGCAAAGTCGCAAAGGCGCAAAGGTTTAAGCGGAGGAGAGCGCACGCAAAGGCCATTCATCATTGAGAGACGGGAGGCATCCCGTCTTTACTTCATCATTCACCATTCATCATTTATCATTCCTTCCGAAGCGGACTTTTCCAAAAGATCGCCCCCAAGGCCAAGGGAGGGCCGCCCGAAGCCGGTGCCTAGCCGCTCCAAGGCGAGGAGGTGGAACCCCAATTGGGTGAACCCCCGCAGGCTCGGAGCGGCTTGGCGCCGGGGAGGGAGACCGGAATAGGGCCGACTAGTATACATGCACTTCCTAGCGTTTAAGGGCCCAGCCCCTTATGCTTTTTGGCAGAGCCGGTTCTTAGCAGGATTTTTATTTTTGGTTTAAAGGTTTCCACCCTTGGATTGGTCGCTCTTTCCGGGGTGGAAATATTTGGTCCGGAAGCTGCATTTCCAGTATATTCCAAAGTTCCTTACCCTTCCATTTGATTTTATTTTTTTTCGCAGCCAATGGGCACTAAATGCGAAGTTTGGGCGTTCATAGGTTTGAAAACTAAAGACCTCAGCTGTCACCTTGTTCACATGAACTAATCCAAATCCTATGACTTTTCGAAAAAAATTGCTTTTCTCTACGCTACTGGTTGCCCTGGCAGGGAGCTTTATGTCTTTTGACTTACCCACCGGCTGGGTAATTGCCGGGAGTAAGCCCGAAAGCTACGATATGGGTATTGCCCCCGGGGCCGGAAGGGATGGGAAAAATGCCGCCACCATTCAATCGAAGTTCAAAAAGGTCAATGGATTCGGGACCTTGGCGCAGTCTTGTTTGCCCGGCGATTTTCTTGGTCAACGGGTGCGCATGAGCGGTTGGCTTAAAACCCAAGATGTGAGCGGTTGGGCAGCGCTTTGGTTGCGGATTGAAGAAAAAGGCAGTACCAAACCTCTGGGCTTTGACAATATGAAGGATGGAAAAACCGACCGGTCCATCAAAGGAACCACCGATTGGACGAAGTATGAAATAGTTTTGGACGTTCCTGAGAACGCCTCTTTCTTAGCCTTTGGTGGATTGATGGTAGGAACGGGACAGATTTGGTTCGACGACCTTCGTTTTGAGGTGGTAGACCCATCGGTTCCCACCACCGGGTATGGAAAGGATATGCCAAATCCCGAGCCCATGAATTTGGATTTTGAAACCTCGGAGTAACTCTTTTGGATTCCTTCTGCCGGCAATCAACAGAATAGAAGCCCTGCGAGGGAGAGGGTTTCAACCCTGAATTTTAAGGGTTTGGGCGCCTAATCCGTCTCCGGTTCCAAGTCCTCGGTTGGCGGCCACCTTCGGCTAAGCGCTCCGTGGGCTTCGTACCTCAGCCTCCGTGCGCCAAGCCGAAAGGGGCCGCCAAGCTCCGGGCTTTACACCTCCGCCGGGGCGCGTGTACTTCCTGAGTTTTTGGTTCCATAAAAAAGGGTGTCCCAATGCTCCGAATGCCCCGGAGCTGTTGTTTTTGCTGTGCTGTTGCCCTATAAATAGGTTGATGGACTATATTTCGCTATTGAGAGACGGGAGGCATCCCGTCTTTACCTCATCATTCAGAGACGGGAAATGTCCCGTCTTTACCTTGTCCATGAGAGACGGGAGGCATCCCGTCTTTACCTCATCATTCACCATTCATCATTATTCCATCGTTAGCGCGGAAAAGGTGGCACGCAAAGACGCCAAGGCGCAAAGGTTTAAGTGGAGGAAAGCGCACGCAAAGGCCATTCATCACTAAGAGACGGGAGGCATCCCGTCTTTACTTCATCATTTATCATTTATCATTCATCATTCACCCTTCATCATTCACCATTTATCATTCATCATTCACCCTTCCCCCCGTCTTTACTTCTTTACGAGGGCAAAAAACGGCCTTGGCGGCGCATCCATTCGATTTCGAGCCATTTCGCTTGTAGGCGAGCTTGGGTAGCTTGCTGCATCAGTTCTTGATAACTCTGTCGGGCGCGGTATAGTTCGAGTGCATTTAAGTTGCCCGATTCAAATTGTTGCATGGAGAGGTCTAGGTTTTCGCGGGCTAAGTTGAGGTTCTCGGTCAGCAGTTGGGCGGTGGCAAAGGCAGCTCGGTAGGCCTTGCCTAGGCGAAAGTTGGCCACCTGCACTTGCATGCTGCGGTCTTGCAGGGTGAGCTGCGCGTTAGCGGCTTCGATTTTGGCGCGTTGAATGTTTAGGTGGGTTTGAAAGCCTTGAAACAACGGAAAGTTGAGCTGCAGCCCAAAATTGGCGCCTTGGTTTTGGTTAAAGAGGGCAAAGCCTCCGGTGTTTTCGGAGCGGCCCCAGCGGTAGCCGGCCAGCATGGCCAATTGGGGCGAGCGGTTGGCGCGCCAGGCTTTTAGGTTGCTTTGGGCCAATGCTTCGAGCAGTCGCGCCTCTACCAAACTGCTGTTGTTTTGCAGGCTGTCTTGGGGCAGTTCCAATTGGTCGGGATGTTTTAAGGGAATGCTGTCCCACAATTGCAAAGAGGTTTCCGGGGCTTGTTCGAGTGCTCCGTTGAGGTTGGCCAGTGCCGCTTCCCACAGTCCCTCGGCCTGCGCCAGCCGTGCTTTTTCTTGGTTGAGGTCAAGTCGAACCTGCAACCAAGCTTGCCGACCCACCAGCCCTAAGTCGAGGCGTTCTTTGGTGAGCTGTTCTTCGGTTTGTAGGTAGTTGAGCAGTTGTTGGCTTTGTTCCAAAAGCTGAGCTTGGGCAATGGCTTCAAAATAGAGGCGGAGCACTTGTTCGGTAATGCTTTCGGCTTGCATTTGCACGCGAAAGCTGCCGAGTTCGGCTTCGGCTGCCAGGCCTTGATAGCGGTAAAACATGCCCAAACCGTCGAAGAGAGTCCAGTTCAATTCGGCAGCTGCATCTAGATTGTCGGAGCGCACGCCGTCTTGTTCCACTTCGAGTCCGTTGGAGAAGGTCTGGCGAAGGTTGGTGGTGCTGGTATTGAAATTGCCGTTGAGGTTTAGGTTTGGCAGCATGCCTGCCATGCCGGGATGTTTGAGCTTACGTGCAGCTTCGGCTTGGTTTTTTGCGATGACCAAGCCCAATTCTTGTTGCAAGGCAATAGAAACCGCATCGGTTGGACTCAAGACCTGTGCCTCAAGCCGGAGAGGGAGCAAAGCTGCTGCCCAAGCAAAAAAGGCCGCTAAAAACTTAAGCTTCGGCTTCATCGGGGAGTTTTTCCGGGTTTTTTACTTTTTTTCCTGACAAATAAGCATACATAGCGGGTACTACATATAAGGTAAGTATTAGGCTGAACATAATGCCACCGATGATGGCCATGCCCAGGGGTTTTCTGGACTGTGCGCCGGCGCCTAAAGCCAGGGCAATGGGCAAAGCACCAAGAGCAGTGGCCAGGGAGGTCATGAGGATGGGCCTCAAACGCATGGTGGCGGCTTCAATAACGGCATCTATTTTTTCCATGTCTTTTTTAAGACGGAGTTGGTTGGCAAATTCAACAATTAAAATGCCGTTTTTGGTGACCAAGCCAATGAGCATAATAATTCCGATTTGCGAAAAGATGTTTATGGTGTAACCAAAAGCCCAGAGGCTGAACAAGGCACCGAACAGGGCTAAAGGTACGGTTAGCATAATGACCAAGGGGTCTTTAAAACTCTCGAACTGAATGGCCAAAACCAGATAAACCAAAACCAGGGCAAACAAGAAGGCGAAGAGGGTATTGTCGGAGCTTTCTTGAAAGTCGCGGGATGCTCCGCTGAGTTCGGTGCTGAAGCTTTCGTCGAGTAGGCTGTCGGCAATGCTTTCCAGCACTTGGATTCCATCTTTGAGGGCATAACCGGGGGCTAAATCTGCTTCGATTTTGGCCGATTTGTAGCGGTTGTAGTGGTACAATTGGGGAGGGTTGGTCACCTCTTCCATACGGATGAGTTGGTCCAAGGAAACCATTTCGCCGGTATTGTTGGGCACGAACACCTTTCGAACATCGTCCGGATTGTCGCGGTTGTTGAGGGCTACTTGACCAATGACTTCGTACTGGCGGCCGTTAAGGGTGAAGTAGCCGAACCTACGTCCGGAAAAGGAAAGTTGTAAGGCTTCGTTGATGTCGGCCACCCGAACGCCCATGCTGGCCGCTTTGTCGCGGTCAATGCTGAGTTCCATTTCGGGCTTGTTGAACTTGAGCTCAGAATCCACACCCACCAAAACGCCACTGTTTTGGGCGGCTTCCATAAATTCCGGCAATACGGCCCTGAGCTTTTCGAAGGAGTTGTTTTGCAGCACAAACTGAATGGAACGTCCCAGTCTTTGGCCGGTAGAAATGGTTTGTTCTTGCACCACAAAGGCTCTACCGCCGGTAAGGGTGCTGAAATCTTGAAAAAGGGCACCTGCGATTTCGTTTTGGCTGCGTTCCCTTTCGTTGGGTGGTACCAAACGCACGCGCATAAATCCTGTATTTGGAGCTCCGCTACCAAAAAAGCCGGGGGAGGTGACCGAAAGCACTACGGTATGCTCCGGCACAGAGTCCATGGCGACTTGGACCAATTCGTCCATATAGTCGTACATGTATTCGTAGCTGACACCTTCGGGAGCAGAAACGATGACCCGCAGGTTGGAACGGTCTTCGGAGGGGGCCAGTTCCTGCGGCAAGCTTTGGTAGAGCAGGGCGGTACCCAGTCCGGTGATGCCCAAAAGCGGGAAAACCAACCAGGATTTTTGCATGAAGCTGCGCAGGCTACCGCGGTAAAACCGGTCCATGGCTTCAAAGAAGGGGGCCGACCATTGGTAAAATTTAGAAGGAGCTTTAGGCGTTTTGGAGGTGAGCCAAACGTTGAGAATAGGGGTTAGGGTTAAGGATACAAAGGAAGAAATCAAGACGGCGGCGGCAATAACCACCCCAAATTCACGGAAAAGGCGGCCCACAAAGCCTTGCAAAAAAATAATGGGCAAGAAAACAAAGGCCAGGGTTACCGAAGTGGCAATAACGGCAAAGTAAATTTCTTCGGCACCTTCTCGAGCGGCACGGTAGCGGTTCATGCCCTGCTCCAGTTTTTTGTAGATGTTTTCGGTGACCACAATGCCGTCGTCTACCACCAAACCGGTGGCCAGTACAATGGCCAGTAGGGTAAGTACATTGATGGAAAAGCCCATCAAATACATGATAAAGAAGGTGCTAATGAGCGAAACCGGAATGTCAATAAGCGGCCGCAGGGCGATTTTCCAATTTCTAAAGAACAGGTAAATGATAAGCACCACCAAAATAAAGGCAATGAGCAGCGTTTCTCCAACCTCTTCGATGGATTGGCGGATAAACACGGTGGAGTCTAGGGCAATGTCCAGTCGAATGTCATCGGGTACTTCCTTTTTAAGGCGGTCGTAGCGGCGGTAAAATTCATCGGCGATATCGATGTAATTGGAGCCGGGTAGGGGAACCATGGCCAGGGCAACCATAGGAACACCGGATTCTTTGAGGATGGTTTCGTCGCGTTCCGGTCCGAGTTCGGCGTGGCCGATATCTTCGAAACGCACCAATTCGCCGTTTCTTTCGGCCACAATAAGGCGGTTAAAGGCTTCGGGGTCACTAAGTCGGCCTTGCGTTTTTAAGGTAAGTTCGGTTTGGATTCCGCTAACTTTTCCGGCGGGCAATTCAATGTTTTGGGCTTCGAGGGCGCGCAATACTTCTACCGGGCTAATTTGGTAGGCTCCCATGCGGATGGGGTCGAGCCAAAGCCTCATGGCATAGCGTTTTTCGCCCCAGATTTGGACCGAACTTACGCCGGGAATGGTTTGAATCCGTTCCAGCACCACATTGGTGGCATAGTCGTTGACCTCCAATTGCGTGCGGGTATCGCTTTGGATTTGCATGGAGATGATGGCGTCGGAGTTGGCATCGGCTTTACTTACTACGGGCGGCCCGTCGATATCGTCAGGTAGGGAGCGCAAGGCTTGGCTTACTTTGTCTCGGACATCGTTGGCGGCTGCGTCCAGGTCTTCTCCTAAATCGAATTCTACGGTAATGCGGCTGCTACCTTGGTTGCTGGAAGAAGAAATGGTGCGAATGCCTGCAATACCGTTAATGGCTTTTTCTAAAGGCTCGGTGATTTGGCTTTCGATAATGTCGGGATTGGCACCCTTATAGCTTGTGGTTACCGTAATAATGGGCGGGTCGACCGAGGGAAACTCTCTTACCCCCAAAAAAGTATAGCCAATGGCCCCAAAAATTACGAGCAAAAGATTGAGGACAATGGCCATTACCGGCCGTTTTAAGCTTAGGGATGGAAGACTCATGGAAGTGATCCTAAGCGTTTAATGGTGAGTGGCTTTCCGGGGCGTGCCTGTAGAATGCCGGTGGTCAGTACAGTGTCGCCTGCTTGGATTCCTTCCACGATTTGGACCAAACTGTCTACGCGCAAGCCGGGAACTACCTCTTGGCTTACCGCTTTCCCGGATTTGTAGAGCACCAGTCGATGGCCGCGGATTTCGGGTATTAAAGCTTGAGAAGGAACCACCACGGCATTGGGAATAGAGGCTAAGCTCAAATGAACCGTCCCAAAGCCACCCGCAGGAAGGCTTTGGTTTGGATTGGCAATAAAGGCGCGGGCTTTTAGCACTCTACTGTTGGCGTCCAAAGAAGGAGAAAGCGCAGAGATATTCGCTTCAATGGAGGTATCCGGGTGGTTCAGGACGAATTTCAATGGCTGTTTCTCCCGAAGTTTTCTGGCATATTTGTCGGGTACGTCAATGTCCAATTTTAGCGGATCGGTTTGCACCAAAGAAATGAGTGGGGTGCCAACGGTAGCATAGGTACCTGTAGAAACATTTCGGAGCCCTACTCTTCCGGGAAAAGGAGCCCTAATCATGGACTGGTTGATTTGAACGGCAAGTACTAAGGAATCGGCAATTAGGCTTTGCAAAAGGGCTTGGGCGGATTCGAAATCGCGTTCGCTTATGTTTTGGTTGGCTTTGAGTTTGGCCAAGCGTTGGGATTGCAGACGTGCTTCTTTTAACTTGGCCACCAGGCCTTGCATTTGAGCTTGGAGGTCTTCGTGGAAAATTTCTACCAACACCTGCCCTTTGGTCACCAATTGGCCATCTTGGACATGCCATTGGGTGATGCGACCGTTGCGTTCGGCAGCCAATTGGGCTTCCTCAAAGGCTTTGAGCTCTCCTTTGGTTTCAAAGCTTTCGGTAAGCGACTGTTTGGATGCAATAAAGGCTTCTACTTGGAGGGCTTGGTTTTGCTTTTTTGGTGCGGTTTTAGCTTCCGGACTAAAAAGCAGGCGCTTTAATGCCAAGCTTAAAAGAATCAGTCCAAGAACCCCGAATACCAGTAGTAGTTTTTTTTTGTCCTTCATGCAATTTAATGTACCAACAAGGAGTTTTTTGAAAACACCATGACGAAACTACGCATACCAACTAAGGCGAGGATGCAATTAGTATTTTTTATGAGATGTTTTTGGGAATTAAGGGCACCCTCGCTGCAATTTATATACCTTTAATTATGAGCATTCGATACTTGACCAAACTCGCTTTCCGCCTAGCTATTCTAAGCTTTGTTGGGACACCTTTCTTAATGGGGCAAAGCGACACCATACCAAGTTCTTTTTCAAGGCGACCTTTTTTGGACTTTCAAACTACGCTAGGCTTTGGAACCGATGCAAAGGTTTTTGTTCCTTCCTTTCAGGGGGAGGGAATCGTTTCCTTTCCAATCCATCCTAATTTTAGTATTGAGGGAATTTTTGGAGGGCGTTTCAACCTTATGCATGTGGACCAAAAGGTTTTTCAAACCTCATTTCCTAATCGCCCAGGAGAAGGAGTTTTTGATACTTTGCAAGTGGAGGATGTCCGGGTATTCTCCTTAAACCTTCATGTGGGTTTGGCCTTGCGTTTTTGGGAGAAGTGGAGTGTAGGAACAGATATAGATTTGGTAGGATGGAGCTTTGGTTCTCGAGGCTTATTTTTATACGAATCTGAAGGCTCCACGGAGTCTCAATCTTTTCAATGGGCCAGCCCGGAACCATTCAATGTAATGCTTATGGGTAGGAACGACAGGGGTAGCTTAAACAGCAGGTTCTGGCTTGGTTATCGCTTCCATAAAAAATGGGAGATTCAAGGAGGCTTAGCCATTGTTCATATCATTTATCGAACCGACAATACCTTGGCTTTCGAAAACGATCGATTTTTTTCGGATTACAAAACGGGCTTTGTTTCAGTGGCCTACAGACCTTTTAATTAAATCAGGCTTAGGAATCAGCAATTTCGCTTAGAATCCGGTGGTATACCGGTTCAAATGCCTGCACAGAGAAGCGCTTTTCCAAATCAGGGCGGCAGCGGTTTTTCATTTCACTCAGTTCCTGTGGATGTTGAATACACCACCTGAGGCTCCGAAGCCAAGCGTTTTCGTTGTCGCACAGAAAGCCGTTGAAACCTTCTTTTACAATTTCCGAATTTACGCCCACCGGTGAAACAAAAGCCGGAATACCTAAAGCCAAGTATTGAAGCGCTTTAAATCCACATTTGCCTTCAGACCACGGGTCGGGCAATAAAGGCATAAGTCCCACATGGCAAGAAAGCAAGCCCTCAATTTCTGTAGCTCTAGACCAAGGAATGTATTTCAAATACGGCTTTTCTTGATCCGGTGGCTGGTCAGAAATGACCACAAAACGCAATGGGTGGTCTTTATGAAGGTTGTCTAGTACCGGCCAAAGCATTTTAAGGTAGTGCATGGTGCTATGGCTTCCGGTCCACCCCAAGCATAATTGTTCCGATATTTTTGGAGGATTTGCCTCACGGTTATGGTGGGCCTTGGTATCGATGGTGGTTGGTATTAAATAGGTGTTTTTTTGATGTTTTAGGGCATAGGCCTGCAAAAAGCGGTTCCCACAAAACACGCCATCGGCCATGGCAATAATCCGTCGGGTGTTGCCATAGGACTTTAAAAATCCGATCCAACGATTAGACAAAGAGCTGTTGGGAATCCAAATGGCATCGTCAAAATCAAAAACAATCTTTTTGCGCCACAGGTTTTTTAAGACCCAAACGGTAAGAGGAAGACCAACGGGAGAAAACTCTCGATGAATAAAAACAACAGACTCTTTGCATCCAAACAGCAGACGTTTGCGGCGAAGTAGGGCCTTGGCCATAAAAGCAAATTTTTGAGCCACATGCCCGGGTTGGTAAAGCACCTTCCAGGCTTTTTTGGACCAAAAGCTTTCTTGGCGAATTTCCCAACCTTGTGTTTTTAAATATTCTAAATACTGTTCAAACCGAAACCTTTGGCTTGGTGCTTCTCCTTTGGGATAAGGGCAAACGATTAAAAGGCTACGTTTGCTCATGTTTCTGAAGATTTGCCACTCTTGCCAATGAACGGATGCCGCTCAAAGGGCTTATTTCGGTCAAATAAATAGCGGTAGGTAATAAGGGTTCTTTGTTTTTTTACGCCTAGGTTTTCGCAAACCCTCAACATTTTTAAGTTAAAATCTCCAATCCAAGTAATTATGGTATCCACATAATTCCCTTTTGGAACAATGGTGTCCTCCGCAAATTTTATCATGGCTCCTTCTACTCCTTTGCCTTGCCATTCGGGCACTATGCCAAAGACAACGCCAAACATGGTTTTTGGGGTTTTGCGCCATTTATGCCATAAAAAAACCAGTTTCCCCCAAAGGTTTAAGTTCCCATGGACATACCTGAAAATTTGATTGAGTTCGGGTAGATTGATGTAAAAACCAATGGGTTGATTCTTATAAAAAGCAAATAGGCTAATGTCCGGGTCCTTCACCGGTTTAATGGCTTTCATAATGGCTTGGGCCTGGGCCAATTTCATTGGGCTAAAGCCTGCATGGTTTCCCCAAGCGGCATTATACACCGCTAAAAAGTCCTTGGCCAGTTGAGCCTCACTCACCCCGCGCACATTGCGTACTTCAAAATCAGGGTTTTGCTTCAAAATGGAAGCTTTCCGTACAAAAACATCCTGAGCGGGATCGGTAATTTTTCTCCAAAAGACATATTGTTCGTAGTAGGTCTTGAAACCATAGGCTTCAAAAAAATTACGGTAGTAGGGTAGGTGGTAGTTGATTTGATAGGCAGGGGCATGTTCGTACCCGTCAACCAATAAGCCCCAAAAGGCATTTTTTTCTCCAAAGTTAATAGGGCCATCCATGGCTTCCATTCCTTGGGATTTAAGCCAAGCCTTGGCGGTGTCAAACAGCAAAAATGCAGCCTCTTTATCTTCGATGCATTCAAAAAAACCTAATCCGCCCGTAGGCTGGTCAAAGCTATTGGCTGTTTTTTGGTCATAAAAGGCAGCAACCCTTCCTACTACTTCATGATTTATGTCTTTAAGCAACCAGCGCCGGGCTTCTCCCTTCCTAAAGGCTTTGTTCTTTTTGCTATCAAATACTTTTTCTACGTCTTGCTTGAGATGGGGAATCCAATGTGGAACCTCTGCATACAAAGCAAAAGGAAGGCGATGAAAGGCCTTAATGTCTGCTCGTGTCTTAACTTCTTGTATTTGATAAGCCATGGCTTGCAAATATACAGAGAGCAATGGGTAACCCTAGGCGCTTTTTGCCACCGCCTTCTATTTCATACTTCTTTTTTCTTGTGGAACTTGCTAAACAGCGTAATGCTTTGGATTTTCTTACCTATCCGCTTTCCCTTTTTAATCCGGTTTGAGAGGTTTTTTGGCCCTAAACTCCCCGGCCCTATGGTCAAGGCTTTCGTTTAGGTCGCCCCCCGGTTCGGCATTTTCATGCTTGGAAAGCCGTACTTTCGCTTTATGGAATCAAAAGTGGTGATTGTTACCGGTGCCGGAAGTGGCATTGGAAAAGAAATTGCTCGTAAATGGGCAGCACAAGGTGCTCATGTGGTTTTGGCCGGTCGTCGCTCCGAACCATTGCAAACGCTCCAAGAGGAGCTAAAACTTTTGCCCGGAAAACGCTTGGTGGTTCCCGCCGACGTGGGTCAAAAGGAAGATTGTAAGGTTTTGATAAATAAAACAGTAGAGGCTTTTGGTCGGATAGATTTGCTTGTGAACAATGCAGGTATTTCCATGCGTGCGCTTTTCAGTGATTTGGATTTAGAGGTTTTGGAAAAGCTCATGCAAGTCAACTTTTGGGGAACTACCTATTGCAGTTATTATGCTCTTCCTTATTTGCTCCAGTCCAAAGGTTCTATTATTGGCATTTCCTCTGTTGCAGGTTACCAAGGCCTTCCCGGCAGAACCGGCTATTGTGCCTCAAAATTTGCGATGCATGGTCTACTAAATACCCTGCGGGTGGAATATAAGAACCAAGGCCTGCATGTGTTGATTTGTTGCCCCGGTTTCACTGCTTCTAATATTCGAAAAACGGCCTTAAATGCCGCCGGAGAAACCCAAGGAGAATCGCCTAGAGACGAGCAAAAAATGATGCAGCCCCAAGAAGTAGCTCAGGCTTTGTTTAAAGCTTGGCAAAAGCGCAAGCGTTTTTTGGTGCTCACCTCTCAAGGAAAACTTACTTGGTGGTTGAGCCGCTTTTTTCCTGCCTTTGTGGACGCTCAAGTACTCAAACATTTTCAAAAAGAATCTGAAAGCCCGGTCTAATGCTTCGTTCCGTTTTTTTTGCAGCCTTTTTTGGGCTTTCGTCCCTACTTTCCGCTCAGTATGCTTTTCAATCCATCGATTATCAAATGCACCATCCTTCGGCTGCTCCCGCCACTTGCAACGACTGGACCTTTACCCAGCTCGAACTTGCCTTGCAAAGCCTTTGGCATAGGGAGCCAGACAAAGCCTTGGCTTTAGCGGAATCGGCCTTTAACGGGGAACCGGATTGCCCCCAAACCTGGCAGGTCCGCGCCAAAGCACTTTTCGAACTTGGGCAAAGGGCCTTAGCGCTTCAAGTACTGGATAGCGCTATCCTCACCTTTAAGGCCTTCCCGGAATTGGTGGGCACCAAAGGACAGCTTTTGATGGACCTTTCTAATCAAGGACGATTAAGTAAAGACAATAGATTTTATGAATTCCCCGGTCCCGACTCTTTGTTTCGCCAAGCCTGCCTAAAAGAAGCCCAAAACTGTTTTAGCTATGTGCTCGCTCAATTTCCCGAGGATGAGGCAACAGCTGAACTCTTGGCCATGATTTACCGGGAGTTGGAAGATTACCCTCCTATGGTTCCGCTGCTGGAGCCTTTTGTGAAAAAGGCCGATTTCCCGGAATTGCTTGAAGCCCGCTGGCTGTTGGGTCAAGCTTACTTAAAGCTGGAGGAATCTCAAAAAGCAATTCATTTGCTTAGGCCTTGGGTGCGTTCAAAAACCCTGCATCCGGGCATTTCTTTATCCCGCATTTACGGAGCCTACGGAAAGGCTTGGGAAAAGGTCAACCCTGACTCGGCCCAGTTTTACCAAAACCTAGCTGTTTTCTCTTCTTTTGTTCCAGAAACACTGGGACTTGAGTTTAATACTCAAAATTACACCCTGCTTAAAACGCTTTTAGAAACCGAAGACAACAAGCGTTTTGCTTTTCTTCGAAAAGAAATCCGTAGGGAAGCCGACTCCCTACAAACCCAATGGATGGTATTGGCCACGCTTATTTTACCCACGGACCCCGAAATGAATTTCTCAGGTTGGCTGCTGGCACACATGGAGCAATGTTGGCCCTATTTGGAAAGAATAGCAGAATCTCGCGACGACCAAATCGAACGCATTTCTCAAATTGCCCGGCTTGGTGGAGCTGCTCGGCATCCCGGATTTGTTTCTTGGGCCACACAAGAGCTAAAGGTTTGGTCTGCTTGTTGCCTTTGGTCTCCCATGCCTGACTTTTTACCCGCACTTAAAATGGCAGATCCCATAGGAACCCTTGACCTTTGTTTGGAACTTTGGGATAGGCCCGCTACTTTAAGGCGAAACGCCTTGGAGGAAACCCTAGCCGAGTACAGTTACGAGGATATCCGTCAAGCCGCACAAAGACAAGACCTATCAACCGATAAGCTCAACCTGCTAATGGAGCGTTTGGGCGGATCAAACCAACGGTAATTAGTGGTCGTGGTGGTCGTGACCATCCAATAATGGATGGTGTCCATCATAACTGGCTTTTGGCTTTTCGGGCACCGGTTGATCAAACACTTTGGTCAAAACCGCCGTCCGTAAATAGGCCACTGCTTCATTCGTTGGCCCTCCCGCTGTGTTGGTAACAATCAAAATACCTAAATCAACGTCGGGAAGTAAGGTCACGTGCGCATAAAAGGTTCCTGCCGAACCATCGTGGGTGCTTACACGGCTGCCCGGGTCTTGTTTGTGCAGCCAACCCAAGGAGTATGTGGGTAAGCCATAGTGCATAAACTCATACGTTTGTTTGGGTATTCGGGGGTGTTTGCCCTGAATCCCCCTCAGTTGCACCTGGTAAAACCGCATCATATCGCGCAGGGTCATGCTTAAGTGGCAAGCGGGAGAAAATAGCGTAGAAATGGCCGCATTTTCCGCTTTCGAAACGGGGGTAAACAGAACTTGCTTGCTATTGGGCATCCAATGCCCCCAAGGCTGCATTTCTCCAAATTGATTGGGCCATCCCATGTAGGCCCGAACACCAAACTCCTTGGTGAGGTATTTGTCCAATAAGTCTTTGTAGGTTTTTTGACTCACCATTTCCAACATAATGGCAGCCAATGCTACGCCACCGTTGGAATACACTAGGCCCGTGTCGCCGGGAGGGTTGTTTAAAACTTCCTGCACAAATTTGCGTCTCTGTTGCACATCGTTGCCTCGTAACTTTGGAAAAGCCACCAGTTCGGCCGTGGTAGAGTAGGGACGTACCCTTGCACGATGCGAGAGCAAATCCTTAAGGGTCATAGCATGATACGCCGGACTTACTTTATCCTTTAATTTGGGAAACAGTGAAAAAAATGTGGTTTCCCATCGGATTTTCCCTTCCGATACCAAGCGTGCCGCCAAATAGGAAGTAACATTTACCGTATTGCCGCCCAGATGAAAGAGTTGACGCTCCGTAACTTTAGCTCCATTGGGCCATTTGCTGATTCCCACTGCTTTGCAGGCCAAAACCGTATCGGACATAAACAGTCCAACGCCGGCCACCGGAATTGGAAACAATTCATAGGTGTTTGCAAGCTCTCGCTTAACATGCGTGGTATCTGTCAGTATACCCACCCATTGAATGGGGTCTTGCCCTTGAGCCTCAAGGCCATTTCCTAACAGTAAAAACAGCAATCCAATACAGAAAGTACGCATAAAAATTATTTGTAAGCTAAGGTAAAGAATTTATACTTTTGCCCTCCAATCCCCGCCGAAGTGGTGAAATTGGTAGACACGCACGTTTCAGGGGCGTGTGTCGCAAGACGTGCCGGTTCGAGTCCGGCCTTCGGCACTCTCTCCGGCTCAAAGCCGGTTTTTTTGGGCCCTCTTTCCTAGTTTAGTTTTTTGTTTTTAGCCCGGCTTTGGTTCCGGTCTCCGGGGCTTCCTTGCACTTCCCGGCAACCGCTGCGGGTTCCGAGCATAGCCTCGGAATCCTCGCCGGGCCGGGACAGGCAAGCAAGCTCCCGGCGGCCCTCCTCCTGCCGGGGGGGCTATTTTCTAATATTCCTTCTTCCAATTCGGGTTTTTATTTTGTTTTTTTGCCTAGCGTTCAGTCTACCCAAAGAAAAATTGTAATTTCATCGCGCAAAATCCTTTCTATGCTTTCTACCAAACAAAATGATTTACTGCTCGTTCCTTACGACTTTACCAAAGAAGCAGATACCGCATTGGCTCATGCCTCCGGAATCGCTAAAACCGGAAGCGACTCGGTTAGGCTTCTTCATGTAATCAACCGCGAAACCAGAGCTAGACTTAAAAAGGAAGGCATTTCCGAAGAAGACTTAAAACAAAAAATGGCCGCCATTGCTTCTGCTAATACAGAGCAAACTGGCGTGCAAACGGCTTGGCATGTGGTGGAAGGCTCCATTTTTTCTGCCATTGCAGAAGACGCAAAGGCCTCCAATGCCGACCTTATTGTTTTAGGTACACACGGCGTTAGCGGAATGCAACATGTCTTGGGCGCAGATGTTATGCGCATCCTAGAAAAATGTCACGTGCCCGGCATCGTGGTACAACAAAAAAAGATCGATGAGGACGGATACAACCACATTGTATTGCCCATAGACGAAAACCGCTTTGGAAAAAATAAAATCTCCTATGCCGTTGCTATGGCAAGATATTTCAACGCCAAAGTACACGTGTATAGCGATTATTCATCCGACGAATTCATCGCTAAAGCCATCAAAAACAATACGGCACAAGCCATGGAGACCCTCCGTAAGCACGGAATACCTAGCGAACATATTGCGCAAGAAAACGACGACGAGGACTTCGACTATGCCTTGGTCCGCTATGCTGTGGCCATTGATGCAGAACTCATTGTTATTTCTTCCCGTCCCGACGAACGAAATATGGCATCACTGCTCTTCGGTAGAGTGGAAGAAGAAGTCATCAATAACGAAGCCATGATTCCTGTCTTAGTGGTCAATCCAAAACAGGATGTGTCCCACCTAAGCATCGATATTTCTACTTGGTAACTCTTTTTAGCACATGTAAAATAGGTCGGAATATGAGTAAGTCTCTATTTCGACCTTTTTTTATTTAATTCATTTTTCGCCAAGCATTAAGCCCTAACTATGCGCGCCCATACGCTTTCATTTGTCGCCGTAAAACTATTGTTGCTTTTGGTGCGTGGCTTAGGGCAAAAAGGCGTTCGAAGCTTAATCCCGCTGCTTAGTTTGCTTTTAAAGCCCTACCGGAAAAAGGTTATTCAAGCCAACCTTAACAAATGTTTCCCCGAATTGCCTTTGGCGGAGAAAAAAGCCCTCCATCAAAAGTACCTAAGCTACTTATGCGAAGTGCTGCTTCAAAGTCTGCTGGGCTTTGTGAGTTCACCCAAACGCCTGGCGCTTTGGCAAGATTTTGCGCCAAATAACCTGCTTGACCAAATGGCCTACCAAAGCTCCAATTGCTTTGTGGTGATGGGGCATACTTCCAATTGGGAATGGGCAGGGCTTCGTGCCGGAATGCAACAAGGCTTGCATATGGCTGCCGTTTACAAACCTCAATCCAACACAAAAATTGACCGCTTTTTAAAAAAAACGCGACGACGTTTTGGCACAGAAATGGTTGCCATGTCCGAGGTGCCCCGTTTTTTGGCAAAAAAAGAAAGCCCTTGGTGCCTAACTTTTATTGCCGACCAAAACCCACCCAAAGAAACGGCCCACTGGGTAGATTTTTTTGGCACCAAAACCGCTTTTTTTTCGGGTTGGAGCCGCTTGGCCGTTAGAAAGAAAATTCCGGTGCTGCTTGCTGTCCCAAAAGATTCGGACCCTTGGAATAGGTGCATGGATTTTTCTTTAATCTACAACGGAACAGAAGCGCTTCGCCCCGAGGAACTTACCGCACGGTTTGCCCATGCCCTAGAAGCGCAAATTAGGGCCAGGCCCCAAGCTTGGTTGTGGTCACACAAGCGTTGGAAACATGTGTATGTGCCTGAATAACCGATTATTTGCCGGTATTTCGTTAAGGAATGGTTAAAATCTAAGAGGCTAAGCCTTCTATTGCGTAATTTAGTGTGTTCATTAAAACAATAGCATATGTGGCAAGGATACTTACGTTGGATTATTGTTTTCCTCATTTCTTTTCAATCGCTCAAGGCTCAATCCCAAGAAACTTTTCCCGAATATTCCTTTAGCTTTAAAGTTAAAGGCTTAAAAGATACGGTGGCCTACCTCGGCTTCCATATGGGTGAGCAAAAATATGTTAGAGATACCGCAAGGGTCAACAGCAAAGGAGAAGTTACCTTTACACACCTCACCCGAAAAGGGGCGCCCGATATCTTAAAAGGGGGTATTTACTTATTTGTTTTACCCAATATGCAATGGTTTGAATTTGTGGTGGCTGAACCTAAATTTACCATTGAAACAGATACCATTAACTTTGTCCAAAATGCCCAAATCAAAGGGTCTCTTGAAAACCAGCTATGGTTCGATTACCTCCGCTTTGTGAGTTCCATGCAAGAAGAAGTTCAAAAGCTTCGCGCAGAACAAGAATCTTTAGAGCCCGAATCTCCACGTTATAAGGCCATCAGTAAGGAATTGGAAGAAAAAACCAAGGGCCTTAAAGAGTACAGGGCTAAAGTTCGGTCCGAACATCCCAATACCTTCATGACCACCTTGTTCAATGCCATGGAGGACGTGGAACTTCCTAAAGATTTGGATACAGCCGATCGTAAAGCAGCCTATTGGTACATGCGCAACCACTTTTTCGATCCTTTCGACCTTCAGGACATGCGCCTGCTCAGAACCCCGATCTTTGAACCCAAACTCGTTACTTATTTCGAAAAGGTCGTCCCCCAACAACCCGACTCCGTTTTGGCAGAGGCCCACAAATTGATTAAAAAGGTAGAGGGCGATGAAGAAATGTTCAAGTTTGTAGTCCACAAGCTTACCAGCATGTTTGAGCGAAGCCAAGTTATGTGCATGGATAAAGCATTTGTGGGTATGGTGGAAACCTACTACAAAACGGGAAAAGCCACCTGGCTTAACGATAGTACCCTCGCCAAGGTAATCGAGCGTTCCGATAAATTGGCACCGCTCCTTTGCGGAGAAAAAATCCCCAACATCATTCTTCCCGATACCAGCATGAAGGTTTGGCATAATTTGTACGCTCAGAATGCAGATTATACCGTCCTTTATTTTTGGGATGCTACCTGTGGACACTGTAAAAAAGCCACTCCTAAATTGGCAGAGGTCTATACCGAATTCCTTAAACCCAACGGAATTCCCGTATTTAGCGTAGAAGGAGAGGTAGAAACCACCAAGTGGAAAGCCTTCATTAAGGAACATAACATTCCTTTCATTTCTGTTTCAGATCATCCTGTAATGCGGGACAAGCCTGAGGACTTTGTGCCTTCCAAAACCACACTCAACAGCATTAACTTCCGCAATATTTTTGACCTGAAGGCATATCCGGTAATTTATATTTTGGATAAGGACAAAAAGGTTATTGCCAAACGTCTTGGGGTAGAACAAATCCAAGATTTTATAGAAAAACACCAAGCACAAGAAAAGAAGAAGAAGCAGCCTTAATTGAGCTGCTTTTTCAACCCTTATCCATGGAATTTTCACGACTTTTGTGGATATGAAGAGGGTTGGCATTATTGGAGCCTCCGGGCAAATAGGCACCTTACTTTCCAAAGGTTTAGCATCCCAAGGAAATGTAGACCTACTCCGACTGTCTCGAAAACAGGAAGAAGGCTTCCTTTGCTTTGACCCATTTGAAGATTCTTGGGAAAAGCTGGGCACCTTAGATGTGCTTATCAATGCGGCCGGCATTATTCAGGAAAGCAAGGATGCAGACTTTTACCGCATTCATGTGGATTTGGTACGAAAGATTATTGAGAACCGAAGCCTTCTTGGAAATCCCAGAATCGTTCACTTTTCTGCCCTAGGCGCCGAAATAGAATCTCCTTCGGCTTTTTTGAAGTCAAAAGCTCTTGGCGATGAAATAATGGAAAAGCAAAGCAATGTTTTGCTGTTAAGGCCTTCTATTGTTTGTACTCCGGACACCCTTTTGGTGCAAAAACTCATTTTATTGCTGGACATCAGCCGCTATTTCTTCAATAGAGCCCTGCTCCCCACGGAGTTTCCAGACAAACAAATTCAACCCGTCATGCCCTTCGATTTGTTGGCCGCGGTCTCCAAAGCTTGCTTTGAGCCATTGCCTAAAACAAAGGTTTTAGAAGTAGTAGGTCAAAATGCCTACTCCTTTCGGTACCTTATGGAATTGGCCGCACGGGTTCGAAACCAACGCCTTATTCCCATCGAAATTCCTAAAAACTTGGTAGGTGTGGTAACCAAAAACTTTATTTCGGTATGGTTTCCGGGACTGGTGAGTTACGACCAGTTTCAACTGCTTTTTAAGGACAATACCGGAAATAAAGAAGCCCTAGAAGCTTGGTTGGGACATCCGGTGCAAGATACCAAGGCCTTTTGGCAAGAAGCCTTTAAAAAGGAGCAGGAGGGAATTACCCCGGACGCTGAATAAACCGCAATTGATGCGTGTATTTCTTTAGTCGACTATGGTAAATGCCCTGTTGGTCAAATTTGTCAATCCTTACTTCTCCTGAAGCATGCAATATTTCGGTGGGACTCAAAAGCAAACCCACATGGTTTATATTGCCTTCTTCATCTCCAAAAAAGGCCAAATCTCCCTCACGGGCATCCAACCACCATTGAACCACTGTTCCTTGCTCGGCTTGCTGAGAGGCATCTCTTTTGAGTTGAACCCCTCTGGTCCGCCAAAGCAATTGCGTTAAGCCTGAACAATCTACACCCATGGGCGATTTCCCTCCCCAAAGGTAAGGAGCGCCTAACCATTCACGGGCTAGTTCCGACCAAGGTTTAGGGAGGTATTCCTTTTTATCCTCACTCAGCCAAGCCCCAAAACTTAGCCACCTGGGATGTCCCTCCGCAGGCTTGGGGAAAGACAAGAAGGCCTGCTGAACTACAGACTTGCCCTGCCAATCATTGTCGGGAAACTCATCGGAGGACAACAGCATTTGATTGGTCCTTATCCAAGCCGGATATCCATCCACCTGGCTTTCTACCAAGGCCCATTCCCCCAAATTTTCTAAGATAAGCAAAGGCTCTCCATAGTGCCATTGGGTGCTAAGCTCTGATTTATGCGAAGCTTCAGCCCTTCCGGGAACTAAGGAAAGGGCAACGGTGGCCACTGCCATAGTTAAACCTTTTCGATCACTATGGCACTTGCTCCTCCTCCTCCATTGCAAAGGGAAGCTACGCCGTATTTACCGTTTTCTTGGTGGAGTACCGAAACCAAAGTAGCCGTAATCCGTGAACCGGAGGAGCCTAAGGGGTGTCCTAAGGAAACTCCACCTCCATACACATTTACTTTTCCTGAATCCAAGCCCAACTTTTTGTTATTGGCTAAGGCTACTACCGCAAAAGCTTCGTTGAGTTCGTAAAAATCGACCTGGTCTTGACTTATTCCCGCACGTTCCAAAGCTTTGGGAACGGCAAGGCTAGGTGCAATGGTAAACCAACAAGGCTCCGTTGCGGCATCGGCATATCCAATGATTTTTGCTAAGGGTTTCAGGCCATGTTTTTCGACCGCCTCCGCACTTGCCAAAATCAAAGCAGAAGCTCCATCATTCAGGGTTGAAGCATTCGCAGCTGTTACGGTTCCGTCTTTTTGAAAGACCGGCCTTAAAGATGGAATTTTATCAAAATTCACGCTCTTGTATTCCTCATCCTCAACAAAGGCTATTGGGTCTCCTTTGCGTTGAGGAATGTGCACGGGGTAAATTTCGCGAGCGAATTTACCGTTTTGCCAAGCTTTTTCAGCCCTTTTGTAGGATTCAATCGCATAAGCATCCTGCTCCTCTCTCGAAATATGCATTTCACGGGCACAATGCTCTCCCGCATTGCCCATGTGGTAATCGTTATACACGTCCCACAAGCCATCTTTCACTAATCCATCAAGCACCTGTCCATGGCCAAGCTTTTGGCCAAAACGGTTGTTGGTAAGATAATAGGGTACTTGAGACATGTTTTCCATACCTCCTGCAACCACCAAATCGTTTTGTCCAAGCATAATGGACTGAGCACCCAACATTATCGCCTTCATACCTGAAGCACAAACCTTGTTTACCGTAGTACAGGGTACTGTGTCCGGTATGCCTGCTCCAATGGAAGCTTGGCGAGCGGGAGCCTGGCCCAGGCCTGCGGACAAAACATTGCCCATGTATACTTCTTGAATAGCCTCCGGACTTAAGCCCGACTCTTTTAGAGCTCCTTGAATGGCAAAACTGCCCAGCTTGGTAGCACTTAGGTCTTTTAGGCTTCCTCCAAAACTTCCCATGGCCGTACGTCCTGCCGCTACTATATATACTTCTTTCATAATTAATGCGCGTTAGATTTGATGCGAAAATAGGAATTTATAGACCGATTATTGGGCTTTGTTGCCATAATTTAGGGTCAAGCCCCTGGTGTTGGTCGGTAGGGTGGACCTTAAAAGCTCGACCTCAATGTTCTTGCTTACATTTGATCTATGCACTGGTTTAAACGTTTCATAAAACCTTGGATGTTGTTTTTGGTCGCTGCATTGACCATTACTCTTTTGTTGCCCAACCAGGTTTTTTTCCAATACGAGTATCAAGTGGGGCGCCCTTGGATGCATCAAAAACTCGATGCCCCCTTTGATTTTGCTATTCAAAAGACCAAAAGGGAACAGAACCAACAAAGGGAAGCGCTCAAAAAGGCCCAATGGGTGGTTTTGCGTGTGGACAGTGCTGCCGAAAAACGCGTCAAAGTGGCTTGGCAAAAGGTATTGTCGAATTACGCTGCACAGCTTTCCGAAGTTCAAATGGAAACATTGCAAAAGGGAGCCGACAGTCTGTTTGAACGAGGCATTCACGCTCAATCCCAAACCCAATTTCCGGTGGAAGTGGTGCATGTGTTGTTTCCCAACCAAGAACTTCGTACCCGATTAAAAGAACGCATGGTGTCGCTTTCCGAAGCTGCCGAATGGCCCGGAAAGTGGCCTTCCAATCTCGATAGCCTAATTCGGTTGGACCTTAAGCAGGCCTGGCAACAAAGTCTAGAGCCCAATTTGTATCCGGATGTTACTTGGAGCGAACGACTTAAAGAACGCACCCTAGATGCTCTCCCGGGCTTTCGCGGCCTTATTCTGGAAGGGGAGCTGGTGATTGACGAAGGCGAAATGGTGACTCCCGAGCGCTTTAGGGTGCTCAATAGTTTGAGGGCTGCTTATCAAGAAAGAGAAGCCACAGCCTTGCAGCGCTTTGGGACCTTTGCCGGGCAAGGCTTATTTGTTTCCATTTGGGTTGCCTTCCTTTTTGCCTACTTTAAGGTCTTTCGAATGCTTTGGCTACGGCAACCAAGACGCATCGGGGCGCTGCTTGCGTTGCTTTGTTTTCATGTGGGTTTGGCTCGCTTGGCCATCGAAGCGCCCGGTGGACATATTTACATGGCTCCGGCCATCATGTTTCCTATTCTTGTTCGGGCCTTGTTTGACAGCCGAACCGCCATTTTTTCCTTGTTTACCTATGTGCTCATTTGCGGCTATTTTGCCCCCAATAGCTTTGAGTACGTCCTGCTTCAATTTGCCGGTGGATTAATTGCTGTTTTTTCTTTCCGTAAGTTTAGAAAACGAGCCCAACTCTTTTCCATCATTGGCATGCTGTTGGTGGTGTGGTCTTTTTTAAACCTCACCCTTCATTTGTTGCGCACTGGTACTTTGGTGGGGCTGGACTGGTATCCTTTTCTTTGTTTTGGCATCTCCGGGGTGGCCACCTTGTTCACCTTTGCCTTGGTATTCATTACCGAAAAGCTCTTTGGTTTCCATAGCGACTTCACCCTATTGGAATTGTCGGATATGAACAACCCTCTGCTCAAGAAATTATCCCAAAAAGCACCGGGCACCTTTCAGCACAGCATTCAAGTGGCCAATTTGGCCGAAGCTGCCGCCGAAAAAACAGGGGGTAACAGTCTTTTGGTCCATACCGCGGCCTTGTACCACGATATTGGAAAACTCAAACAACCCGGCTTCTTTATTGAAAACATGATGGGCGAACGCTCTCCCCACGAGGTGTTAAGTTTTGAGCAAAGCGCAGAAATCATCATTCAACACGTAGAAGAAGGGGTGGCATTAGCTAAAAAACACAAACTGCCCGAAGTGTTGATCGATTTTATTCGAACCCATCACGGCACCTCCACCGTGCAGTACTTTTACCGAAACTACTTGAAGGCTTTTCCGGAAGACCAAGAAGTTCGTGCACGTTTTTCTTATCCCGGGCCCAAACCTTTTAGCAAGGAAACCGGCATACTAATGATGGCCGATTCGGTAGAGGCTGCCTCAAGAAGCTTAAAAGAAAAAACGCCCGAAGCCTTGGAACAGTTGGTCGACAAGATACTGGACTACCAACTCCAAGAAGGCCAATTGGACCATTCCGACTTAACCCTAGCCGAAATACGAATCATTCGCAAAGTGTTTAAGGAAAAGCTCATGAATATGTACCATCAGCGGATTGAGTATCCGGAGCCTTCCTCCAACTAACGGCCTATTGCTTTTTGCTTTTGTTGCGGATTAAGGCCTCCACGGCATCCCACATTTCGGGGGGAATCATTTCTCCTACCCAAGTAAACTCGCCTCCGTTTTTCATCCATTCGCCCCCATCAATGGTAATTACTTCTCCATTCACATAGGCCGAAAAATCACTCATCAAATAAGCCGCTAAATTGGCAAGCTCTTGGTGGTGCCCCACTCTGCCTACCGGAATCTTTGAGGGAATATCAATTTGATCCATGAATTCTTTAGGGAAAAGCCTGTCCCAAGCTCCCGGAGTAGGAAATGGCCCCGGAGCTATGGCATTGCTTCGGATGCCATATTTGGCCCATTCCACAGCCAGAGAGCGTGTGAGCGCCAAAACCCCTGCTTTTCCACAAGCAGAAGGAACCACATAGGCCGAACCGGTCCAAGCATAAGTGGTAACGATGTTGAGTACGCTCGCCGGAATTTTTTGCTCTATCCAATACTTACCAAGTGCCAAACTGCAATTGTAAGCTCCCTTTAATACAATATCCACCACAGAATCAAAGGCTCTATGGCTCAATCGTTCGGTTGGACTCAAGAAATTTCCCGCAGCGTTGTTGACCAAGCCGTCTATTTTGCCTAGAGATTCCACGCCAAAAGCGATCAACTCTTCCACCTGCTCGTAGTGGCGAATGTCGCAGCTTTTGTACACAATTTTTCCTCCGGTGCGCTCATGAAGTTCTTTTGCTGTAGTCTCTAATACTTCGATGCGGCGACCACAAATAAGCACTTGAGCTCCCAAGGCTAAAAAATAAGCGGCCATGGATTTGCCAAGACCGGTTCCTCCTCCCGTTATTAAGATGGATCTGCCTTCCAGGCTATCGCTCGGAAGCATAGGTTTTTGGTAATTTTCCATGTACATTAAGATTTTATGTTTTTGGGCCAAGAACCTTGCATAAGGTCTATGGCTTTTTGAAGCGATTCGTTTTGACTCTGCATGATCTCAAAGTAGGCATTTCTATCGAACAATGCTTGTGCAGTCATAGCTTTAAGTACCGTTTTGAGCCATGTTTTGCTCTTGACTAAATCTTCGTCGGGGATATCAATGTCCTTTTCTTTGGCTTCTTTAATCACTTTTTGAAACAACTCCTCGGCATCAAACCCTTGCTTGAAGGTCGCTAAATCCGGATAGGCTTTTTGTAGTTTGTTCCGGTTGCGGTCTATGTATTCCATGGTGGTTTGGTAGCTCAAACCGGTACCGTTTACTCGGTTTAGGAATGGACTAAAAAAGGTAGTATCCAGAGGAACAAATACATCGGGAAGAATGCCACCCCCACCATACACTTTTCTGCCGGCTTGGGTTTTAAAGGTCAAACTGTCCGGAAAATGAATCATGGCCGAGTCGGTAAGCTCTCCCTCTTCAAAGCGGTGGGCTAAATCTTCGTAATAGGCGTCTGTGCCTTTGTCGTAGGGAGATTGGATGAACCTTCCGGAGGGCGTGTAATAACGCGCAGTGGTGAGTCGAAGCGCGCTTCCGTCAGGCAAAGGAAAGGTGTTCTGCACCAGGCCTTTGCCAAAACTTCTGCGGCCAACCACCAAGCCTCGGTCCCAATCTTGTACTGCTCCGGCCACAATCTCTGAGGCAGAGGCCGAACCCTCATCAATCAATACCACCAATTTGCCCTGGTCTAAGTTGCCTCTTCCACTGGCCTTATAATCTCGGCGCGCAGAGTGTATGCCTTCGGTATACACCACCAATTGTCCGGAAGTTAAAAATTCATCGGCCAAGGAAACGGCAGCTCCTAAATAGCCGCCGGAATTGCCCTGAAGATCTAAGATAAGGTTTTGGGCTCCTTGTTCCTTAAGGCTTATCCAAGCGTCTTCGAATTCTTTGGGCGTTTTTTCGCCAAAGCGGTTGAGTTTTATATAACCGATGCCGGGAGCCGCCATATAAGAAGCATCCAAGCTAAATACCGGAATTTCGTCGCGGGTAATATGAAAATCAATCAAATCTTTTTGACCGGCGCGCTTAATACCTACGCGAACTATCGATCCTTTCTTACCTCTCAGCCATTTAAACACATCGTTGTTGGTAATGCCGGTTCCGGCAACCACGGTGTCGTTTATGGTAACAATTTTGTCGCCACTTCGAATGCCCAGTTTTTCCGAAGGTCCACCCGAAATAGGACTCACCACCATAATGGTATCGTTTAGGATATTAAACTGTATGCCAATGCCTTCGAAATTACCCGAAAGCGCTTCTTCGGAGGCTTGCAGTTCTTTTAAGGACAAATAGTAGGAATGCGGATCCAACTCTTTAAGCACCCCATTGAGCGCGGCCTCAATAAGCGGATCTGTTTCTACGGATTCTACGTAGTAATTTTCCAAATAAAAGAGCAGCGCATCCAGCTTCTCCGAAGGGTTGATCATGGGTTGCTGAGCGCGAAGGGCTTGCCCGGAGAACAAGCTCCAAAAGGCCAAAGCCGCCACAAACGTTATGGAACCTTGTATATGCTTCATACACAAATATACCTGCCTCGTTTCATCCTCGGGCATTTGCTAAGGATTTTTAGTTTTTTTTGAGGTTCTTCGCCTGGTTTTTGTCCTATGCTTCGCCGGAAAAACCTTGCCGATCCGGGTATTCAGCTTCTATTATTAACCATGAGTAGAAATTTGATATTTTTAAAATTTTTTGCCCCCCTGAAATTGGTTTAAAATCTCTACATGAACTTTTTTAATTAACTGATAAACAGGATATATTTTTTATAAAAATCTCTACATACCTAAAGTAGAAAATTTGAGTTCTTTGGGCCCCGGCATCTACAAAAATCCTTCTCCGTATGGGCTTCCACTGCAGCCTCACCCATGGCAAAGCACGGTCTGCCAACCGCCCTAGGGTGTTTTAACACCCCAGGGCAGGGCATACCGGCCATGCCAAGGGCGGGGTCTTCCGTTCAAGCCCAGGGGCCATTCTATGGAGTTTTTGGTTCTTATTGCTTTGTTTCCAAAGAAGATGTAGGGCTTTCCCTTGTGGAAGATAGGATGTCATTGAAAAGGCGAAACCCTAAGGAGACCGTTGACGCGTTGTGTTTTCAAGGCGAATTAAGGCACGGCCAAATTAAAAGCCCGAAGTTTACTGGCTGTAAATGAGGAGCTTGAGATTTGGCTGTAACGCAAAGTCGCCGCAAGAATAGCAACGCGTCAACGGTCTCCTAAGGTAAATGCAAACCAAAGGGACACGCACAAACCCTAAAAAGGCAAACAGCCCGACCACGATTTTCCAAAAAGAATAAGGTTTGAATGTAAAGCTTTGCTTTTAGAGGCATAGATTTCAGCCGGAACAATTTAGAGTAGATGCTCCGGCGCAGGGACCGAGCCGGTACCCCCCTTTTGGGCTCCGAATGAGGGCCTGCCGGAAGGAGCGACTAAAAGAAGCTCCCTTGCGGCAGAAAGAGACCGTTCATTTACACCTATTCTGGCGGCATCTTTGCGTTGTGGCCAAACCTCAAGCTCCTCATTTACAATTGGTAAACTGCGGACTTTCGATTTGTCCACGCCTTTATCTGCCTTGAAAACGGCATAAATGAACGGTCTCAGAAAGTTCAAAGGCCTCTATTGTTTTTTGAAAATTTCATTTGCCCGAATTCGGAGGCCAAAAGGGGAGTAAAGGGGAGGGCCCGGAAGCCCCGCCAATAGAGAATGCCTAATGTTGTATTGGAAGAAGCGGGGCTTGCGCCCCACCATTACAACAATTCGTCGATGAGTTGTTGGTTAACGGCTAGGGCAAGAATAATCGATACCAACAGGCCTATGAGGGCAAACAGTACGTCGCGAAGCACCATTTTGATGGCAATGCGTTTGTGGTCAAAGCCGCTTTTTTTGCGCATGATGGAGATGGCGATTTCGCGGCCGCCAATAATGCCCAAAAAGACCCAGGTGGTGCTCATGGGAACGGTACTGATAAACAGTTTGTAAATGAGCATAATGGCGTAGCTGAAGTCGATGAGCGTGGCGGCTCGCACGTCGTCGATGCGTTTCTTTTCGCTTACGATGTTCTGAATTTTGTCGCCGCGCTGGTACATAAGCAATCCCAATCCGGCAAAAATGAGTCCTGCAAATCCAAGAAACTCCCAAATATTGAGTTGTCGAGGCAGGTAAACGGCTATGTTGGCGGCGTCTTGCATAAGCCAAACTCCCCAAAGCGTGCCGCTAATGAGCCATTGGGCTACAATCCATCCCTTGGCATGGCTGCGGCCGCTAAAGAATTTTCGGATAATGGAGTAGCCGCCAATCCAGACAACCATGGAAAGGACAAAAGCCATGCCGTATCCGGTGACGCTTTTAACAAAAACGGAGGAAATGCCAGAAGTGCTGGCTGAGAAACAGCTGAGCAGCAAAAAGGTAGTCGAAACCGGCATGCGCAAGCGAGTGAGCACCAGCAAAATGAGCGGTGCCACCACTTGAATAAAGGAAAAGCCTTGTGCGGGCGTGGGTTGGGGATAGGGCGAGTGCTGAGGTAAATCGGGGTATTTGCTTGGGTTGTAAATGCGTTGGTAGGTCACATCCCCATCGAACACAACCCAACTAAAGGTGACCACGGCCAAAAAAATCAAGCCTGCAAAAAGCCAAAGCACCCACCAGGGCCTTCGGGCATTACTGACAATAAAAGTGCCAAGGGTTTGGATGGAGTCGTTGGCTACGGCTGCGTAGCCTGCAAAAATAAAGCCCAGCCACATGGCTACCGAGTGCACCTGATAAAAAATGCCGGAAATGGTAAAGCCCAGCACTATGAGCAACAGAAAGCTACGCTCGCGGAGCACAATTTCGAGAAAGTTAAACCTTCTTCGAGCGAGCACCGGCTGCAGTTGCGGACTGGATTTCTGTGGCATGAGCTAAGCCCTTTAGTTTTGCAGAGTATCTGCAGTTGGCCTGCAAGATACAATCTGTCGCAAATATCTAAGATGCAAAAGGGCAAAAGCCCGGAGCTGTATTAAATTATTGTTAAGGCCACAGGTTTACAGCGTAAACTGAGCAGACATGTCCCAGTAAAACAACGCGAGCGAAAGACCGGCCAAAATCATGTAAGGCACAAGCGAGGCCGCGCCCGGATAGTCTTTTGCCAATCGCTGGCCGGTAAATAGAGCCAAAAGGGAGGCTTTGCTAAAGAACAAAGCGAGGCTTATGAGTGCAGGGCTAAAATCACCCCCTATACCTTCAAAAATCCAGAAACCTCCGGCAGCCAAGCCAAATAAGCCGGCCAATAGTTCCAAAAGCGTGAGCGTAGGCAGCAGAATGGACACCGTTCCGGCCAGAGGAGAGGCTGAAAAATGCCCTTTAAGCCATTCCAGGTTGCCTTTGTAGTTACGGCATTTGTCGTAAGCGCTTTGGGCAAAACAAATACCCAGCATGAGCAAGGGGGCGGCAAAAAGAAAACGCGTTATCCAAATCATAGGGCAAAGGTAGCGATCCGGGATTTTAGGTCAGCAATTTGTTGCCGAAGGGCATTGGCCACCGAAGGGTCAACTTGCGTTCCGTCTTTGGAAACCAGCTGATGGATTCCGGAGACAGGAACTTTAAGGGGCAGCACATCGGAGCCGAGGTAATGGAGTACGGAGGTTAGGTGGTCCATGCCCTTTACATTTCCGGATCTGCCGGTGCCAAGGCCAACCAACACAGAAAGTTTGTTTTTGAACCATTCAGGAGGGCAAGAGTCGATCAGCAGCTTAACCAAACCGGGATAGGATCCGTTGTATTCGGGGCAAATCCATACCAAAATTTTAGGTGTGCGCATATGGGTTATCAACAGGTTTTCAACATCCGAAGCGGGCTTGCCAAAAATGCTATTGTCTCGAAAGAAAGGGCTAGGCAGCTCTTGGAGAGAGAAGATTTGTGCGCTTAGGCCCTCTTGTTCAAGCAACTGCATGTAAAGCCTTGATAAAGTGAGAGTATAGCTATCGTTTCTGTGGGTTCCTGAAATAATATGTATCATGAAAAGTCGTTCAAAGAAGCCTTAGGCATGTTGATAAGTCAAAAGTAGGCAAAGCCTTGCTGTATCAATAATGCCTATTTTTGTGTATTGTTCATAGAACATAGAATTAGAGACCTTCTAAGGTGGGTTTCTATAGAAACTAAAGTATGGGTAAAGTAATTTCCATTGCAAACCAAAAAGGTGGTGTGGGCAAAACCACCACTGCCATAAATTTAGCGGCAGGTTTGGCCGTTTTGGAGTTTAAGACATTAATCATTGATGCCGATCCTCAAGCCAATGCCACCTCCGGTGTTGGCTTTGATCATAAGGCAGTCCAAAGTTCCATATACGATTGCATTCTAAATGAGGTTAAGCCCCAAGACATTATTCTGGAAACCAAAACGCCTCATTTGGATATTATACCGGCACACATCGACTTGGTAGGCGCCGAAATTGAACTGATAAACCTCCCTCAAAGAGAGCAAAAAATGAAAGAGGTGATTGATGACATCAAACACCTCTACGATTTTATCATAATCGATTGCTCTCCCTCTTTGGGCTTAATAACCGTAAATGCGCTCACAGCCTCCAATGCAGTGATTGTGCCGGTGCAATGCGAGTATTTTGCCTTGGAAGGCTTGGGCAAACTGCTCAATACCATACGTATTGTACAGTCCAATTTGAATCCGGAATTGGAAATGGAAGGCATTTTGCTTACCATGTTCGATAAGCGACTGCGCCTGTCGAATCAAGTGGTAGAAGACGTGCGTACCCATTTTCAGGACATGGTTTTTCAAACCATTATTTCGCGCAATACCACCTTAGGAGAAGCACCGAGCTTTGGTGAAACCGTTATTATGTTTGATGCAGAAAGCCGAGGCGCACAAAATTACCTAGACTTAGCCAGAGAGTTGCTAAGGAAAAACAATATTCGCAAAGAGCAGTCGGTGTTGCATTCTACAAAAGAATAAGCTTAAGAAATGGCACAAAGAAAGAAAGCATTGGGCAAAGGATTGGGTGCCTTATTGGCTGCCAGAGAAGAAGGGCAATCCCCCGACCATGGCTCGGTTTCGGCTTCCGGTTCAGGAAGTATTGCTTTAATTGCAATAAAGGATATTGTAGCCAATAGGCTTCAACCCAGAACCGAGTTTGAAACAGAAGCTTTGGAGGACTTGTCGGAATCTATTCGGCAATTTGGAATCATTCAGCCCATAACGGTACGAAAAACAGGCGCCTCTTCTTATGAACTTATTTCAGGGGAGCGCCGGTTTAGGGCTTCTCAGATGGCAGGCCTAACCGAAGTGCCCGCTTATGTGCGGGACGCAGACGATCAGGCCATGCTGGAGATGGCCTTGATTGAGAACATCCATAGGGAAGACTTAAATGCCATGGAGATTGCGCTGTCTTACCAAAAGCTGATGGACGATTTTCAGTTTACCCAAGAACAGCTGTCATCGAGGGTGGCAAAAAAGCGTTCTACCATTACCAATTACTTACGGTTGCTCAAGCTGCCGGTGGAAATCCAATCCGGTATAATAGAAGGACTAATAAGTATGGGGCATGCCAGAGCCTTAGTGAATGCAGGCAGCGAAGACCGCCAAGTAGCCTTGTACCGCATGGTGCTCAACAAAGGTCTGTCTGTACGGCAGGTAGAAGCTCTGGTTAAATCCCCTGAATCCAAACCTGCACCGGTCTCCAAAGTCCGGAAAGTGTCCCTCAAGCCGGGTGCTTGGGCCGGCGATTTTCAACCAAAAATGGAGGCTAAAGTGGAAGAAGAGGGTAAGGGCGCCATTACCATTCGCTTCGAGTCCATAGAAGAATACGAGCGATTGGTGCAGCACTTGAGCCAATGAAGCCCCTAGCCTTAGTTTTCTTTTTCTTGATGCTTTTTGCTTGCGCTAATGCGCAAAAAGAAGCCCAAGATTCCCTTGACCTTATCCGTAGAGACAGCATAAAAGCCCTTCGGTTGGAAAGACACAAACCGGCTACAGCCAGCATTCTTAGTGCCGTACTGCCCGGGGCAGGTCAGATCTACAACCGAAAATACTGGAAGGCACCCATAGTTTGGGGAGGTTTGGGAGCTTGTGGCTACTTTTTTGCAGCAAATCATATAGAATACATTAAGTTTCGAGACGCTTTTAGGGATCGGGTAAACGGAATTCCAAATCCGGAGTTTGATGTCTATGATGCTACTGCCTTGCGTTCCGAAAGAGATTTGTTTCAGCGCAACCGCGATTTTGCAGCCATTATTGGTTTGGTAGTCTATTTATTAAATATCGTAGATGCTACGGTAGATGGTCATCTGTATCATTTTGATGTGAGCGATGACTTATCCTTGTATTGGTCGCCGGTTTCCATGCCCGCCGGCCTGCATGGAATGCAACAAACAGGAATTCAATTGGGTATAAGGTTTTGAAGCATAGTACTCCACATAGCTTGCAGCCCCTGGCCATTATGGGCTACGGTAATATGGGAAAGGAAATTGAAGCCTTAGCCGGCTCTTTTCCTTTTGAATTGGTAGCAGTGCTCGATCATGGTTTTGAGCAAGCGTCCTTGGATTGGGTGCAAAAGAAACCGGTGGTGATTGAGTTTTCTGAACCCGAGGCTGCACCAAACAATATCCGATTTTGCATGGATCATGGCCTACCTATGGTGGTTGGCACCACAGGTTGGAATTCCCGTGAAGCGGAGTTGAAAAGCTATTGCCTGCAAAAAAATGGAGCCTTGCTTAAAGGCAGTAATTTCAGCCCCGGAGTGAATCTTTTCTTTGCTCTAAATGCTTGGATGGCACAACGGATGAATCAGCTGTCGGACTATACAGCGGCCCTTCACGAAATCCACCATACCCGCAAAAAAGATGCGCCCAGTGGAACAGCCATTAGTTTGGCCCAAGGGCTTATTAAAGAGCACGCTCAATACCAAGATTGGAAGCTCTCCGAGGACATGCATTCAGATACGAAGGGCATACTTCCGGTGAGTTATGAGCGCAGCAACGAGGTGCCGGGAATCCATCAAATTCAGTGGAGCTCTTCGGACGATATGCTGCAAATTAAGCACGAAGCCTATGGGCGAAAGGGATTTGCTCGTGGCGCATTAATGGGCGCTTTGTGGATTGTGCAACACAAGGGTTGGCACGACGTTTCAGAAATGTATGCATTTGCTACATGAGTTGGTTTAGCGAAGGAAAAAAGACCGAGAAGAGGTCAAAAAGCACCGGAAACCGCATCGATTTTCATCAATACCGAAATCGCCGAAAGGCCGGTTTTAGCGGACTTATGCGCATGCTGGTGTATGGAGCTATGGTCTTAGCCTTGGCTTTTATGCTTATGGAGTTGGTGCAGATGTTGCCGGGTTGATTCCGACTCGCCAATTCTAGGCACGGGCAATGGGTAGCTATTCTACAGGCCGGCTAAAAGCTTCATTCACTCCGAATCATTACTTTTACCCAAGACTATGGACCGGCTAATGGCTTCTTATGTTTTTGCGGGTTTTGGAGGGCATGCATTGGAGTTGATGGATGCCATGCAAGCGTGGGAGGCATCCCCTGCGGCCTTTGCTTGCTATGTGTTGCCCGATGCAAAAGCTGCATGGAGGGGGCCAAAACTTGAAGTCATTTGCGATGCGGAAGGTCTTAAAGCCTGGTGCAGCCCAGATACCCGGGCGGTTTTGGCTACCGGAAACCCAAGCTTAAGGCGGCAGCTTTTCGAAGAGTTAAGTGGTTACGGCATCCCTTTTACTACGGTAGGCCATCCCCAAGCCGTTTGTAGTCCCAAAGCTATATTGGGAGATGCCTTAAACCTCATGGCCTTTTCTTTTGTAGGACCTTTTGCCCATGTAGAAACCGGAGTGTTGCTTAATGTGGGTGCCTCTGTTCATCACGGTGCCAAAGTGGGCGCCTTTTCTGAAATTGGCCCCGGCGCCCGTCTTTTGGGCGATTCAAAAATAGGGGAGGGCTGTTTGGTTGGCGCTCAAGCCACCATTATGCCCGGTATTTCTCTTGGAGAAGGCGTTAGGGTAGGTGCCGGTGCAGTGGTTACCAAAGATGTTCCTGCGGGAAAAACAGTGGTGGGAGTGCCAGCCACTCCTCTTAAAGGCTGATTTCTTCTTTCTTTTTATTCCTTTGTTGTTCCCAACGATTAAAATCGTTGAGATGCCAAAGCGTGGCCACAAAAGACAGCAAACTTACCGTCCAAACGGTATTTCCTAAGCCCAGCGAAAACATAAGATTGGCCATATTGAGTACAAAGCCACCCATAAGAAATAGATGAACCAAGAGCAGGGGCTTAAGTTTCTGTTTTATGGCCCATAAGATGAACGAAACAACAACAAAGCCCAAAAAGGGAACTTGAAGAATGCTAAAGAAGGAGACACCGGGCCAGTGCAAAATGCTGAGCACAAAGGCTATAGACGAAACTCCCAAAAAGCTTACCATAGAAATGATTAGGAAAAAATGCCGAGTTCTATAGCGCTTGATGGTTAGCACAAAAGCCATCAATGCCGGAATAAGAACCAACAAATGTTTTATATGGGAGAACCGAAGCTCGGAACCTATGTAAAAGCCCATCATGCTTACACCCATGCATAAATACGCAAGAAACAGACGTACCGACATCAGCGTTTTTCATGATCAATAGAAAGGGTCCTTATGGTCCCGGATTCCGAGTCAAAGCTTATGCGCAGGTTTTTAAGTTGCTTGTAGGGAATACGTTGCACGGTGCCCAATTGGGCAATGGGAAGTTTTTCTGTGGTGAGCACCTTATTGTTCCACAATATTTGAAATTCGGTGGGTTCGGGAATACGGTAGGCTAGGCGCTGATCCTCTTCCGGGTTTTTGCCTCTTTCGTAGTACAGGTTGGAGCGGTTTTTCCGAATGCTTTCGGTAAGCTGGGTAGGTTTAGGAATAATGTACACGGTTTCCTTAATCATTTTAAGGCTATCGTTAACTCCCTTTTCGGGATTGAACTTAAACAGGGTTTGATAGCCCTGGTCCATGAGGCTTGGAAGATAAGTATAGCGGTAATGAATGGTTTCGGTGGTGCTGTAGCCTGTAAATAACTGGAAATAGGCCGATTCCATTTGATCCAGCTCTTCCAGCATAGTTTCTAAAGTTCCTTCGGGGTACTGCACTTCTTCATTAAACGAAATCAGTTGATACCTATTGCTCCTAATGGATGCAATGCGTGCAGCGGCTTCTCGTGCGCTTTCTTCCAAGGTACTTTTTATAAGCACTTTTTCAATTTGCCAGCGCTCCACCACCACGGAATCATCGTACACCTCTCTTTTGTATATGGTGTCTAGCTTTTCCCGCATATTCAGCAGGTTTAATTGGCTTCGAATTTGGGCCTCTTCTTCGGCTCGGGTTACATTTTCTTGCCTCCGCTCTCTTTTTTCTTCCTCCGAGGTTTGCCAATTTACATGCCTTAACAAGCCGTTGGACTCAAACTCCAACATAAAACCTGCATTGGGAGAGGCCTCAATAAAGTATACCTGATTAGGATCCGGAATTTGTTCGGTTCTTAGCTCAATATCTTCAATTTCGTAAGAAAATGTTTTGCGTTCCAGTACCGGGTAGCCCAAGAACTTTTCGGCGTAGGCATGGTAAGGACCGGGTACTTGCGTTGTTTTTTTGATTTTAACGTCAGCCACTACCATAGTTTGGGGTAAGTAGTAATAAAAGCCTTCGTTTTTCGGCTTAAAGCCTTCCCTTACATGATGCACCTTTACTTTGCTGCTACAGGCCATACCCAAAACGGTTCCTGCCATCAGTAAGGCAGCCAAATGCCCTTTATTACTTCTGTGTATCATATACATCTGCATTCCTTTCCAACGAAATTAGGCTCAATCCGATAAACGTGAACATTCCATTTACCGGAAGGATCGCAAAACCTAAACTAAAGGCAAAGGTACTGGATAAATAGTATTCAAATAACCAAGCCAAAATGGGGGCCGCTAAACATACCGAAACCAAACCCGAAGGAAAGGGATTTCTGGTTTTGTTTAACATTCCAAATGCAAATAGCCCAAGCAAGGGGCCGTAGGTATAGCCTGCCAGTGTTAGAATGGTGCCAATTACCGAACGTTCATTTAGTAATTCAAACAACCAAATGCTCAACAACAGAGCCATGGCCATTACCAATTGTACTTGAGTCCGTATGCGTTTTCGTTGCCTTGGCGAATACCTCTCGGCTTGCCCAAATCCTAAAAAGTCTATGCAAAAGGAGGTTGTTAGGGTTGCCAAAACGGAGTCTGCACTGGAAAAGGTGCTGGCAATTAGCCCAAGGGTAAAAAATACCATTACTACTGCACCCAAATGCTCAAAAGACAACCAGGCAAACAGTTGGTCTCCCTCCGGCAAAGTCTGCCCCGGAAGCTTTTGGGCCGCATAACTGTACAACAGGGCTCCCAAACTCAAAAAGGCCAGGTTTACCAGCACAATTACAAGGCTGAACCCTACCATGTTTTTTTGCGCTTCTTTTAAGTTTTTGCAGGATAAATTTTTCTGCATCATATTCTGATCCAAACCGGTCATGCATAAGGCAATAAAGGCGCCCCCCAACAAATCTTTGCCCCAAAACCGCCCATGAGACCAATCGGTGTTAAACCATGGAATGTGTACACTTTCTCCCGCAATTCCTCTCCAATCCCAAAGACTTAGGTCCAATTCCTGCATCAAAACAAAAACCGCTACGCCCATGGCCAAAAGCATCATTCCCGCTTGCAAGGCATCGGTATAAATCAAGGTTTTTATGCCCCCTTTCCAAGTATACAGCCACATAAAGGCCATCATTAAGGCAGATGTTACCAGCAAAGGAACCCCTAAGTCGTCTAAAAAGAAAGCCTGCATTACCAGCACAGCCAAATACAAGCGGCCTGCAGAACCTAAGATGCGGCTAAGCAAAAAGTAGCCGGAACCCACCCGTTGAGCCGCTGTGCCAAACCTATGTCCTAAAAAGCTGTATATGGTCGTCAGATTCATTCGGTAATACAAGGGAAGCAAAACCAAGGCAATGATTTGATAGCCTATGAGGTAGCCAAAAACCACCTGCATATAACTAAAGCCCGACTTGGATACGGTGCCCGGAACACTCATAAAGGTTACCCCGCTTAAGGAGTCGGCAATCATGCCAAAAGCAATTAAATACCATGCCGACTTGCGGTTACCTAAATAATAGCCTTGTTCGTCGTTTTTTCGACCGGTTATCCAACCCAGCAGCAGCAACAATCCAACGTAGCCGCCCAAACACACCAACAACCAAATCCAATGCATCCTTTGCTTAGGGCTTAATGAAGGTTTGGCTCGACTGCACCGAGGCGGAGCTAATGCGCAGCACATAGCTGCCCGAAGCCAAATGTCCAGCCTCAAATGCAATTACCTGCTCTCCTGCATAACCTTCACCTTTATACAAGGTATGCAATTTCTTTCCCTGCATGTCGTATACTTCCAACAGTACCTCTTCCTTGCCGGGCAGGCTGAAGCTAACATGTACTCGGTGGTAGCCCGGATTGGGAAATACCCGTACTTGTTGGCTTTTTTGTGCCTCTTCTATGCTCGAAGGAGCGCTGCCGAACGGGCTAAATACTTCGGTAATCCAAGTAGAATGTCTGCTGTTGGAAAACCCAAAAGTCCCGGAAATCCAAGCCCTACCATATAAATCATAATCTTGCTGGGCGCCAAAATAGTCGCCCCAACGTTCCACTCCGCCATTAAGCACCATTAGGTTGCCTTCTCCTTCTTTTACCCGCAACACCTCCGAAAAGTTGCCGTTGTGATACAGCATTACGCTATGTCCGGGAAAGGTGTTGGGGCCACTGTGGTTAAAGGCAATCAAGGTCACCGGCTCCCATCCGTTTTGGTAGCCCATGGTTGCTAGGTTCGGATAGCCCAAATCCAAACTGTCAAAGCCAATGACCCAACCCCGCACGCTCCGCTGCCCCGGGTTTTCAGCCTGTTGAATTTCTCCAAAGTAAATGCCCGAAGAGCCATGGGCTGTATCTATGCTGTTGCCGGCAAAATGAATGGTATTTCTGTCTAAATTGGCGCTCAACACCCTGGCGTCATTGGTGGCCAGCACCTTGGAGGTGTCCGGCTGTCGGGCATCCGGCGACAATCCATACGCTTTATCCAAGAGCATAACCTCAACGCTCACCTGAGCCGCACCCATGGTATCGCTCAAGGTTACAAAAAAGAGGGTGTCGTTTTGTAGATCAAAATTTCGGTTGCTCAAAAAATACTGCTTGCGGCTGCCCGCCAGCTCGGAGCGACGCGTTACCGCATGCAGGTTTCGGATAGGACGCCCACCGTAGCCAATGCCCGACCAAATCTGAGAAATAAGCGTGTCCCCGGCGTAGGCCGGTGCTTTTTTCATTTGCCAAATCACCGATTGGGTAAAGCCCAGCTGCCAACTCACTCCATCCTTTATTTGGTTTCCGGTTACAAAAACCTCATCCTCGGTGATGGACAGGGTGGGGAAATCAAACCAAGTGGTGTCGTTAAATGGATTTCCGGGTAAGGTATAAATGTTCCAATCGCCCGTGGGATCATTGCTCTGCGAAAAGGCCATCAAAATTTTGCTCGTGGCCGGTGTGTTGCCATTCAAAACCACGGCAATAAATTTATCCGCCAAGGGATCGTAAATAACCTTAGGGTCAAAACGGTTGTTTAAAAAGCCTCCAAGACCCGCTGCTTGCGTAAAAAATTTCAGTGTTTTTGAGGAGCTCACGCTTCCATCCGTCATGTCGTATACCTGAATGGTAGTGTTCACTACCGAAACAATTTGGCTGTCGCGATTAAATGCCAAATAATTGTCCAAAGGCACGCTGCTGTTAAAATAGTTGCCTTGAAACGACCGCCCCAAAACAGGTACTGGAAGGTTGTTTTTGTTGGGAAGCATAGAAGGAGTACCCACTTTTCGCGGAAAAGCCAAGCTAGATGCTTGTTTTTGAAGCTTTAAGCCCACTTTTGAAGCCTTGCTGTAATAATCGCCCGATGGCTTAGGCAGCAGTTGAGGCATCCAAGGGTCTTCCAACCCGGCACCTAAATGCACCACACCCGAGGGCGCAATACGAAACGAACTGGCTTGCTGTGCAAAAAGAGGGGCCGCAAACAAAAACGCACCCAACCAATAAAAACCTTTCATGAGCTGTAGTCTATGGCCTAAAGTTGTTCAATTTTTTTGGGATGCCCAAAGCCTTTGTTTTAGGGGCCGCTTTTCCGGTGCTTTGCACCATCGGCTTTGCGCCCGGGCGCTTTTGCAGCCGGGTGCAGGGGCTTGCTGCGCGCCGCCGCTGCCCCGGCGCAAAAGCTGCCCGGCCGCTTCAGCAGGCTGGTGCTGTCGCCCCGGGCGGAATCGAAACTGTGGTATTTTCCCCTACCTTTGTGTTTTAAATCTTGTTTTTGCCTGTGAAAGCTGTTTTCCTAAAAGAAATATCCGCTTTTTTCTCCTCCATTACAGCCTACTTGGTTATTGGACTCTTTTTGCTGGCCAACAGTATTTATTTGTGGCTTTTTCCGGGCGATAACATGCTCACCGCAGGTTATGCCGATATGCGCCGCTTTTTTGTGGATGCCCCCTTGCTTTTTTTACTCCTGATTCCTGCCCTCACCATGCGCTCCTTTGCCGAGGAAAAAAGCTTGGGTACCCTCGAAATCTTGCTCACCAAACCCCTAAACGAAGGACATTTGGTGCTTGCTAAATTCTTTGCCGCCCTATTTTTAATTTTGGTAGCCTTGCTGCCTACCTTAATTTATCCGGTCTCTTTATACATGCTTGGCGACCCACCCGGGAACTTAGACCTAGCCGCAGTAACCACTTCTTATTTAGGTCTACTGCTGTTGGCCTCGGTTTACGCCTCTGCAGGCATTTTTGCATCTACTTTTTCTCGCAATCAAATTGTTGCGCTTCTTTTGGGCTTGCTTTTTTGCTTGCTGGTTTCCGAAGGTATCGCGCAATTGGCCGTTTTGCCTTTCTTTGCCGGCGCCGACTTGTTCATTGCCAATTTGGGCATCCACGCCCACTACGAAGGCATTAGCCGGGGAGTTATAGATTCCCGCGATTTACTTTATTTCCTTAGCCTCACGCTTTTATTTTTGGCCGGAGCTCGGCTTGTACTCCAAAAACGTACCTGGTAATGCTGCAGCAACGAAAATGGCGCCATTTGGCCTCCTTTGGACTACTTCTGGGTTTGGTTTTTGTACTAAATCTCTTGTCACAAACCGGTTTTTTCAGAATCGATCTTACCGAAGAGGGGCGGTACAGTCTTTCCGATTCCACGGTGGCTATGTTGGAATCCATGGAGGAGCCGGCCATTATAACCGTTTATTTAGAAGGAGATTTCCCTGCCAATTTTAAACGCCTGCGCAACGCTACCCAAGAATTGCTCGACGAGTTCAGATCCTACGGAGGGTCAAATCTGCAGTACCGCTTTGTTGATCCCTTTGCAGGAAAAAACAAAGAAGAGCAGGCGCAGATGTACCAAGAGCTTATCGAAAAAGGCCTAAAACCCTTTACGGTAGCCTTTACCGAACAGGGCGGTTCTCAACAAAAAATGATTTTTCCCGAGGCCATCGTTGCGTATCGGGGACGCGAAACCCGAGTGCCGCTTCTTCAAAATCAACAAGGCAGAGATCCGGAGGTTGCCCTAAATCAATCCATTGAGCAATTAGAGTTTGCCTTTGCCTCCGGATTATACAAGTTGCATACCTACGAATCGCGCCCAAAAGTGGCCTTGTCTTTTGGGCATGGCGAACTACCCCAAGGCCTTATGGCCGATTTCCTGGAAACCCTCAAGGATTATTACGTAGTAGAAGCCGTAGAAATCAAAAACGACTTAGAAATTCTAACCCAAGCCTACCGTTGCCTCATTGTGGCCAAACCTTACCAAGCTTTCGACGATGCTTCAAAATTCATTATTGACCAATACATTATGCACGGCGGAAGGGTGCTGTGGTTGGTAGACCCGGTGCTTACCTCCATGGATAGCTTGCGCACCACCGGCTTGAGTTATACTGTGGCCGTTCCCCAAGACTTGAACTTGAACGATATGTTCTTTAGGTATGGGTTTCGAATGAATTACGATTTGGTGCAGGACGCCAGATGTGCCTTTATTCCCGTAGTTACCGGAATGGATGGCGATCAGCCCCGCGAAGAGTTACTGCCCTGGTTTTATTATCCGGTGGTGGTGCCCGGAACCCAACATTTTTTGTCAGAGAACGTAGGCCCCATTCGCCTGGAATTTGCTTCTACCGTGGATACGGTTAAGTCTCCGGGAGTTCAAAAAAGTGTTTTGCTCACCAGCTCCGATTTGACCCGCGTGCCCAAGGCTCCGACTCGGGTTGCGCTTCAATCAGTTTCCGAAATTCCTGTGCCCGAACGGTTTAATCAGCCCAATAGAACCTTGGCTGTTTTGCTTGAAGGACGCTTTTCTTCGGCTTTTCAGCAACGCATTGTGCCCAAGGCCAATAAACCCTTTAAAGCCGAAAGCGAACCTACCCGAATGATTGCCGTTGCCGATGGCGACATCGTTAAGAACAAGTTTAGCGCTTCTCGCCAACAGCCTTTTCCTTTAGGCTTAGATCCTGTAAGCGGAGTGTATTATCCGGGCAACAAAAACTTTTTGCTCAATTGCGTAAATTACCTTGCCGACGATGGGTGGTTCATTCCTTTGCGCAATAAACGCTTTCAAATACGTTTGCTTAACCGAAAAGCAGTAGAAGAAAAGGGCAGAAGCTGGCAAACCTTTAATGTGGTTTTTCCGCTAGCCTTTATGTTGATTTTTGCTTTTCTATTCAATTTTGTTCGAAACAGAAGATTCCGAAAGCATGAGAAAGCTTAGTACAGTGCTACTTTTTTTAACGGTTTCCCTCTGGTATGCTTGTGGTTCGGGAGGAAAGGGAAGTACGCTTTCTGCCGATTATACCGCATTCAAAATCGAAGATACGGCCAGTATTGACCGCATTGTGTTGAGCAACCGAAGCAAACAACAAACCATTTTGGTGCGCAAACCCAACCGTTGGGATGTGGAAAACGGCAATTTTCCTGCACGAAAAGATTTGATTGAAGTTACCCTAAACACCTTACGACGTATGGAGGTGAAGGAATTTGTTTCAAAAGCCGGAAGAGACCACCAATTAAAACAATTGGCGGTGCACGGGACTAAAGTGGAGGTGTACCAAAACGGTGAAATCACCCGACGCTTTTATGTAGGTGGCCCTACCCAAAACCATATGGGAACTTATATGATGTTGGATGGTGCCGATATGCCGGTGGTGGTATATGTCCCGGGCTTTAGAGGCTATTTGTCCAACCATTTTACGCCAAATATTCAGGAGTGGAAAAGCCGGCAAATTTTTGCCTACCATATTTCCGATATTCAATCGGTGCAAGTGAGGCATGTCCGAAATCCCGAGCAGTCCTTTAAGGTAGAGGTGCTTAGTCCAACACAATTTGCTCTATTTCGTGGGGCTTCTCTTAGCCAAGCGATGCCTTCTTTTGATACCAGTTTGGTTAAGGTGTTTCTACAAAATTTTAAGGCACTTGGCTTTGAAAACTTTGTAGACATCAACGCAGCACGCATGGATTCGGTTCGGGCAAAATATGGGTTGTACAGCGTAGAAGTAAAGGAAAAGGGAGGAACCCTAAGAAAAGTGGACCTTTACCAAATTCCTTTGCCTCCGGGCACTTTAAACATGCTGGGTGAACCGGTAGATTTTGATGTGGATCGCATGTATGGGGTCGTAGACGATTCTATGATTACCCTCTGTCAGTTTTTTACCTTTGACCCCGTTACCATGCCTGCCGATTACTTTATAAAGAAATCGGCAGTTGATGCAAAAACCGACGGCTGAATCTTTTTTTCAGGCTATATTTGTGAGGATTAAATTGAAGGATTATGCATTTTGTTGTTTCCAGCAAAACTTTATTGCAACACATACAAACCCTAACCGGTATTATTCCTAGCGGAAACTCCACCGTGCCGGTGTTGCAAAACTTCTTGTTCGCTACCGAAGAGAACGGAAGTTTAAGGGTTACGGCTTCTGATTTGGAAACTACAGTAGTTACCTCCGTGCCTGAGGTGGATGTGCGCACTCCCGGTAGAGTGGCATTTCCTGCTAAATTCCTTGTAGATATACTTAAGACCTTTGCCGATGTTCCGCTCTCCATTCAGGTAGATACCTCCTCCTGGAAAATTACCTTGAGCTCGGACTCCGGAAAATACCATACCGCCGGTTTCGATCCTGAAGAATATCCTTCACTTCCTGTTTTTGAAGTGCAAGGCTCCTTTGAAGTAGAGGCAGTTACCTTTAACCATGCCATTTCCAAAACCATGTTCGCTGCCGGAAACGACGAAATTCGCCCGGTAATGAGTGGTATTCTTATGCAGGTTACCGCAGAGGGAACCAATTTTGTAGCTACCGACGGCAATAAGTTGGTGCGCTACAAAAGAAAAGACCTCAGTTCCGAAAATCAATTCGAACTTATTCTTTCCAAGCGTCCGCTTAACTTGCTTAAGTCTATCGTAGGCACTTCCGAAGAACCAATTACCATTGAGTACTCCGAAAGTAATTTGCGCTTTGTGTTTGGAGACTTTGTAATGTATAGCCGTGCGGTGGAAGGAAATTATCCGGCCTACGAAACGGTTATTCCTAAAAATAATCCCAACAAATTGGTGGTAGACCGCACCGCTCTGATGAACGCTTTGAAGCGGGTGTCCATGTTCTCCAATAAATCTACCTACTTGGTTAAGGTTCAATTGCAAGGCAATGTAATGCAAATCATTGGAGAGGATTTGGATTTCAACAATGCCGCCAGCGAAGAGCTGAGTTGTCAATACGTTGGAGAAGACATGGAAATTGGCCTTAGCGCCCGTTTCTTGGTAGAAATGTTGAGCCACTTGGAGCAAGACAGCATCACCATGGAATTTAGCTCGCCCAACAAACCGGGAATTTTAGAACCTACCGATTACCAGCGCGATATTGAGGACATCACCATGCTCATGATGCCTATTTGGGTAGGCTAATTGGGCATAGAAGCTCCCATAAATACATAATACAGCATATTGGCCCCCATTTGGAGGGCCTTTTTTCTTGTAGATTCACTGTCGCCGTGCACTTCGGGGTCTTCCCAGCCGTCGCCTAAATCGGTTTCGACGGTGTAGAGCAGTACCAGGCGTCCTTCTATAAAAATACCCAAGGCTTGCGGTGCTTTTAAATCATGTTCATGAATTTTTGGCATGCCCTGGGCGAAAGTATAAGGCTTTCGAAAAATGGGGTGATTGGAGGGTATGCTTTCTAAGGGGTGGTCGGGAAAAATCTTTTTAATTTCTCGCCTGGCGTATTCATCCATGCCGTAGTTGTCGTCTATGTGCAAAAAGCCACCTCCCATCATCCATAGCCTCAAGTTCCTGACCTCTTCTGTGGAGAGCACTATATTGCCGTGCCCGGTGGCATGCACCCAAGGGTAACGAAACAAATCGCTGCTTGCGGGTTCTACCACGGCAACTTCGGGGTTTAGCGCCATACCCAAGGCATCGCGGCAATATTTTACCAAATTAGGCACGCTGCTGGGGTTGGCATACCAATCGCCACCTCCTTGATATTTTAGCACAGCCAACTGAGGGAGCTGAGCACATACTAGGTTTAGAGAAAACCATGCCGGAAGAATCAACCAAAAACAACGTTTCATAGCTTAAATATACGTTACCTTGGCCATACCTCTGTGGGTACTATACAAGATTGACCGACAGTGAGCTTATTTCATTAGAGCTTAATTATTTGAAAATAAGAGTCTTATACTCATTTTTTCTGTTTTGAGCATGTAAAAACCATCGAAACTTGCATTTTTTTGTTTTTTGGGCTTTGTTTTAAAGGACGCACCTTTGTATTGTAAGCAGCTCATAGGAAAGTTGTTACAAGGTTTAGGTTAGGGTTAGTGTTCGCATAGCGGACATGTAAGGGCGGTTTTCCGCCCTTATTTTTTTTTGGAAGATAATGCGCCCCCGGGCGAACGGAAAGCCCGGAAAGCGGGCAGCCCCTACGCTTGGCAGGCGGAGGCTGTTCCGATGCTTCGGAACAGCCCACGCACTGCTTAGCGTAGGGTGCTGACCGATTGAGGACTTGGAGGGAGCACGGGAATTTGGCGCCCAAAACCTCTTTTTTTAAGACCGAATGAACCGCTTTACAATTCGGTGTTTGGAATTTTCAAATACAATGTAATACAGGCCTTTGCTGAGGGTGTAGCCGTCGTCGGTGCGGAAGCTGTTTTGCCGGCCCACTTCGTATTCGAGCAGGCTGCGGCCGTGCATGTCTAAAATGCGGACTTTGGCGGGGCCTAAGTTGCCTTTCCATTGCAGCCTTAGGGGGCCGTGGGTTGGGTTGGGAAAGACGGTCATATCTAGGTTGTGGCCGGGGTTTTGGGGCCCAAGTTCGCTTTCTAAGATTTGCTGCAAATGGTCCTGAGGTAATTCTTGGGCTTGTGTGTCGGTAATTTTTTCGCAGTCGGGCACATACACAAAGCGATGAATGATTTGGAGCAACATTTTATTCAGCTTGTCCTTGTCGACGGTTCCGGCTACGGGGCTTCGGTGGCTGTTTCCAATGCCGCTGTCGTCGGTAAGTGCCGTGTAGGTTCCGTTGGTGGCTAAGGCCATGGCTCGGCTGAGGAATTCGGCGTCTGCGTCCATGCCGCTGCAGGCTAGGGGGACTATGCGAATGCCTTTTTCGGCGGCTTGCGCTGTGAGTCTTTGCAATGCGCGAACGGTTTGTGGGTCTTTGTGGGCAGGCGCATCCAATACCAGAAAAAGTATCCTTGCACGGGCTTGGCTACTCCAACTCAATTGCTGAATGCCGGCCATAAGTCCTTGATCTACTGCTTCCGGAAAGTCTCCGCCTCCACCGGCCCTTTGTTCCTTTAAAAAGGACGCCGCACCAGATCCCGGTTTAAAATCTTGGTGTTGCGACACGTAGCTGTCGGTTAGGTCACGGTATACAACGGCTGCGGTTCTGAAATCGAGCGCTTTATGTTGGGTTTGGGCTTTTTGCATGACGTCCTCAAGTTCGGTTTGGAGGTAGTTGAGTTCGTCGCCCATGGAACCGGTAGCATCAATGACAAAGGCAATGTCTACGGCTTTGGGAGGGGTAGGGCACTCCACCTGGAAGGTCAGATTGCGGTAGCGATGGTGCTTTTTATGTGCACGAATGGTTTGGCTTTGACCGTGGTATTCTGCCCTCAAAAACAAAGGGATGTTTAGCTCAGATTCCCGACTAAAAAAATCGGCCCAAAGCTCAGCAGTTCCTGTATTGTTGGTGCGGCCACTCCAAAGAATTTGCCCTTTTTCATTTTCTAAGAAAACGGGTACATCTACTAAGGCTTGCCCATCGGAGGCCTGAACCTTAAGGCCATATTTTTTTTGAGGAAACATGTGCCATTGGGCCATGGAATATTGCAGGCTGTCTAGGGCGTGTTGGGTCCAAAAGTCCCAGTGAATAAAGTCGTTGACCTCTCTTGCCGTAAGTTTTCCGGCGCCGGCAGGTGCCCCGGGACTTGCCTCCGAGCTTTCAAATTCGGCATCCATGGTGGCCATTCCGGCGGCTTTGTCAGACCTTACACTGCTCATGCTTGGTTCCTCTAAGGCCGTTGGGGCCATTTCATCAGAGGATAGGCTCAAGCGTCTGTTTTGATAAATGGCAAGGTTTGGTTCTTTTTTGATTTTGGTGGCCTCCAAAACCAAGGAGGTAAATTCCGGAGTTTCATTAGAAACAACCAATGGCATTTCCAGGTGGTAGGCCATGTTATGGCTAAAAGCCACCAAGCGATAGCTGCCCGGAGGGAGTGTGCCGCAAAGCGTGTCGCCGTTTTGCCACAAAAAGTTGTGGACCCTTTTTTGGTTTCGATACATTTCTACCCGAAATTCCAGCGACTTTGGAGCGCTTTCAGGTGCCGAAATACGGAGACATGAGGACTGCGCCCCAAGGTGCAGGGTAGCTAGGCCAAAACAAAAGAAAAGAAGTGAACGCATCATGGTGTTTTATTTGGTTTACACCTGTGCAATAAAAACGTTCAGAAGGCAGTGCATTATGGCTCAAAAATCACCTGCAAATCCTTTCTTTTAGAAATGATTTTTAGAGGCATAACCTCGTCGTAGGGAATGGGATTCCCTTTGAGGTTGAGGTAATAAAGCTTGGGATGGTAGGCAAATCGTTCGGAAATTTGGGTCAATTGATTTTGGGCCAAATTGATTTCGCTAAGGTTGTTTAAACGGAGCAGGGATTCCGGAAGCTCGCTGATGTTATTTCCGGCCAAATCCAAGATTTTGAGTTTGGAGAGTTGGGCTATGTCCTCGGGAAGGCTGTCGATTTTGCAATTGACCAACATTAGGCTTTCCAAGTTTTTGCATCGGAAAACAAAATCGGGAATGCGATGGAGGTTAACGTTGTAAAACTCAATAGAGCGAAGGGAAGGCAATCCGGGCATGCTGTCTACAAAAAGCAGGCTGTCGCTTTCGTTGTAAAAAATACGCAGCAGTTCCAAATTTCCTAAAGCTGCCAACTCAAAGGGAAGGGAGTCGAGTCGGGTTTGGGTCATTTCCAAGTAAAGCAAACTGGGAATTTGTCCCAACTCGGGTGGGAAAAAGCTAAGGGGATTGTCGTTGCTTACCAAAATAAAGAGCAGGCTGTTTTGGCTGAGGCTGGAGGGCAGCTGCTGCAAATGGTTGTTTTTAAGAAAAAGAATTTCCAGTTGGCTGAGCTGACCCAGCTGTCTTTGCTCCTTTTCGGAAAGGAATCCGGTGAGCATCAATTTTTGGGTGTTTTTATCCTTTAATCCGCTGCGCTCGGTGTAGGTAATTCCCATAGGAGAGCCATATCCTTTGAGTACCTCAGGATCGGTGCTGTCGAATCGAACTTGAGCGAAAGTAGGGGAGACAAAGGAGGCTAAAGTTCCTAAGCAAAGTCCCAGATGGAAGATTATGGACAGAATTTTTCCCATGCTTGTTTAGCGTCTGCATCTCCAAGGTCGGCACTTTTTTTGAAACAGGAACATGCCATTGAGCTATTGCCCCTATCCATGTGTAAAACAGCCAAGTTGAACCAGCCTTCGGCAAATTGTGGGTCGGCCTGCGTGCTTTGCTCAAATGCCCAAAAGGTGGAGTCCGGTTCTTGCAGGCGGTCGTAAACCAATCCTAGGTTAAACCATGCTTCGGCATAGCCGGTATCCAAGGCAATGGCTTTAAAAAAATCGGATTTGGCGGCATCAAAGCGGTCCAAACTAAAGTGGCAAATGCCTCTGTCGTGCCAGGCCGAAACGTACATGCTGTCTAGGGCGATACATTGGTCAAAGGCTTCTGTGGCTCGGGTTAGGTCTTGGTTTTCATAGTGTTGTAAGCCTTGCTGGTACCATTCCTCGGCCGAGCCGGGACCTTCTGTATTGGGGTTTGTGGCCGGTTTCGGGGCTTCCTTGCCGCAGCTGTAGGCAACGCAAAGTCCAAGGCTTAAAAGGAAAAGTGTTTTCAAAAGAAAATGCCGGTTCTAATGTCGAAAGGATAAAAATAAGGAGAATCTTGACCCATGGGCAACACATTATACAAAAAGGCCAAGTAAAAGAAACCGGAATCAAAGTGTTCTACATAGCCGCCTCCCAAAAATAAGGCATGAGAATTGAGCCGTGTATTGTCGTTTTGGTAATTATAATTGAGCCATTCGTACTGGCCCATAACCAATAAGAAGTCAAAAACGGTGAGCATGGCAAAATTTCGCAGGCCAAACATATGCGAGTCCCCCGGAGAGCCTACCCAATTGGTATACTGGTAAATAGGTCCACCTCCGATAATGAATTTTTGGTCTAGGGATACATCGTAAGCAACTGCCGGAGAAACCCCAATAACCGTAACATTACCAAACCAGAGGTTCAAATCTCCCCCAAACATTAGGCGGTCCCATACCGAAACACCGGGCTCTTCTTGGTCTTCTCCAAGTGTTGGGCTATCCGTTTCATCGCGATTCGGTTGCTCTGTTCGGTCAATTTGGGCCCAAAGACCGGGACTTAGCATGCATGTTAGCAGTACGATTCCGAAAGCACACCTTATTTTTTTCCATCCATCGATATACCACATACAAAATGTGCTACAAAAACCGCACCGAAATTAATGGTCAAAGCTCAAAATGAGTTCTTCGTCAACCGGGTGGGTTTGGCAAGCCAGCGTAAAACCGGCTTCTACTTCTTCCGGACTTAAGGCATAATTTAAGGCCATGCGGCTTTTCCCTTTGAGCACTTTGGCCTTGCAAGTAGCGCAAACCGCTCCTTTGCAGGCGTAGGGGGCGTCGGCTCCTGCCTCCAATGCGGCGTCCAAAACCGCTGCTCCCTCTTTATCCAGGTCAAAACTGGTATGTAGCCCATCCAAAATCACCGTTACCCTCGAAGTTTCGCCCGACAGGCTAGGGGCTTGATTTTCTTCTAAGGCTCTGTCGGTCACTTTTTGACCCGGAGCAGAGAACATTTCGAATTTAATTTGCTCAGCAGCCACTCCCCGCTCCACCAAACGCTGTTTTACTTGCTCAATCATATCGCCGGGACCACACACCAAATAGGTATCGCCACCGGCGGGGCCAAGTAGTTTTTGACACAGTTCGCCGCAGCGTTCTCCGTCAATGCGTCCGCTAAACAGCGGAATATCCATGCTTTCCCGACTCAAAATATGATGCAAGGCAAAGCGGTGCGGATACCGGTTTTTTAAACCTTCTAAGGTCTCCTTAAACATGATGGACCCTGTATTTTTATTGCCAAAAAACAGGGTAAAGGTGCTGTTTTCTTCTCGGGCAAGAACTTCCTGAAGCATGCTCAACACCGGAGTAATGCCCGAGCCCGCAGCAAAGGCCACTACATGCCTGCCTTCAGGCGGCGGTTCCGGCAAGGTAAATCTACCCATGGGTTTCATTACCTGAACTTTATCACCTGTTTTTAGGCTTTCGTTGGCCCAAGTCGAAAAGCGGCCACCGGGAACTTTCTTAATGCCTACCCGCAACAAAGGGTCTTGAGGCGCAGAGCAGAGCGAGTAAGTCCTCCTCAGGTCTTCGCCCTGGATTTCTTTGCGCAGCGTAAGGTATTGACCGGCCTTAAAAGCGAACTCCTCTTTCAGCTCTTCGGGCACTTTAAAGGCAACTTGAACACTATCTGCAGTTTCAGGCCGCACTTCGGCCACTTCCAATTCTACAAAACGAGGCATATGGCTGTTTTGGACAAATATACACGACTGAGGGGATTTTTTGGGGCGCCTTTTCGGGCTTTCGGCGGTAGTGCCTTTGGAGTAGGCTGTCGGTCTCGGGGCTCCGGGCTCTGCAGCCGAGCTGCAGCGTCCTCGCCTCCGGACCGAACAAGCCTACTCCTGCTGGCAGCTACCTGCCTCTATCCCGGGCGCGGTGCTCCGTTTTAAAACATTCCATAGAGCTGTGGTGTTTTTTTTGTAAAATTGCATCTATACAGCTTATGGAAACTACCACACTCGAACATCGTTTCAACCAAAAAATTGAACGAGAAGAAAAGATTGAGCCTAAGGACTGGATGCCCGACGACTACCGCAAAAACAACATCCGGCAAATTTCGCAGCATGCCCATTCCGAAATTGTAGGCATGCTTCCTGAAGCCAACTGGATTACCCGGGCTCCCAGTCTTCGCCGTAAAGTAGCTCTGCTGGCTAAGGTTCAAGACGAAGCCGGACATGGTTTGTACCTCTACAGTGCAGCAGAAACCTTAGGCGCCGGTCGTGATGAAATGATTGATGATTTGCATTCAGGCAAAGCCAAATATTCTTCCATATTTAATTATCCTACCACTACTTGGGCCGATATTGGAGCCATTGGTTGGTTGGTCGATGGGGCTGCCATTACCAATCAGGTGGCATTATGCCGTACTTCTTACGGACCCTATGCCCGTGCCATGGTCAAAATTTGCAAAGAAGAGAGTTTTCATCAGCGCCAAGGTTACGAAATTATGTGCGCTATGGCCTTTGGAACTCCGGAACAAAAAGCCATGGCCCAAGATGCCTTAAACCGCTGGTGGTGGCCCTCCTTAATGATGTTTGGACCTACCGATAGCGATAGCGTGCACTCACAAAAATCGATGGATTGGAAAATAAAGCGCTACTCCAACGATGAGCTGCGCCAAGAGTTCGTGGATAAAACCGTGGCCCAAGCCGAATACTTGGGACTCACCATTCCCGATCCGGACTTAAAATACAACGAGGAAACCGGTCATTATACCTTTGGTGAAATCGACTGGAAAGAATTTTACCAAGTGATTTCCGGTAACGGCCCATGCAACAAAGAACGCATAGAAGCCAGACGAAAAGCCCATGAAGATGGAGCTTGGGTGCGCGAAGCGGCCAATGCCTTTGCACAAAAACGTGCCAATCAACAAGTAGCCTGATATTTACAACATATGAGCAACCAAAATTGGCCTCTTTTCGAGGTTTTTATACGATCCAAGAACGGATTAAGTCACAAGCATGTAGGGAGTTTGCATGCCGCCGATGCACCTATGGCCATTGAAAATGCAAGGGATGTGTATTGTAGGCGCAATGAGGGCGTTTCTATTTGGGTGGTGCCCTCTACTCAAATTGTAGCTTCCGATCCCGAAGATGCCGAAGCTTTGTACGAACCGGCCAAGGATAAAATTTACAGGCACCCAACTTTTTATACGGTACCGGACGAAGTAGGACACATGTGATGGAGCAGGAAAAGCAAAAAGCGGCCCTTAATTTGTCTTTGGTTATGGGTGATAATGCCCTAATCTTGGGACACCGCCTATCGGAATGGTGTGGTCATGGCCCCATTTTAGAACAAGACATCGCCTTATCCAACATTGCCTTGGATTTAATTGGCCAAGCCCGGTTGTGGTTGAGTCATGCAGGAAAACTTCAGGGTGGAAAGTCTGAGGACGACTTGGCTTATCATCGTGATGTATTTGATTTTCACAATTTTCAAATGGTAGAAACGCCCAATGGCCATTGGGGTACCACTTTGTTGAGGCAATTTGTATACGATGCATGGCACCATGCTATGCTGCAAAAACTGGTGCTTGCTCAAGATGAGGACATTGCAGGAATTGCCAGAAAATCGCTGAAAGAGGTGAACTATCATTTGCGCTGGAGCAGCGAATGGGTCATTCGATTGGGCGACGGAACGGAGGAGAGCGGAGCCAAAATGCAAGAGGCTTATGCCGATGTTTGGCCCTATGTTGGAGAGCTTCTTCAAAAAGATACTTGGTTAACCGAGTTGGAGCAGCTGATTCCCGGTTTTCAAGCCGATGAAATCATAAGTCTTTGGTGGAAAACCGTTCGGGAGGTATTCAGTCAAGCCAACCTTTCCTCCGAACCCATGGATTGGTTGTACCGAAAAGGCCACTTGGGACACCATACCGAGCATTTAGGCTATATATTGGCGGAGATGCAATTTTTGCCAAGGGCCTATCCGGATGCAACGTGGTAAATCCCATGGCAAGTCTCGAAACCATAGAACAAGCTTTAGAAAAAGTGAAAGACCCGGAAATTCCGGTGCTCACTATCAAAGACTTAGGCGTTCTACGAGGTCTTGAACGTAGTTTGGATGGAAAGCTTAAGGTTATCATAACGCCCACTTATTCGGGCTGTCCGGCCATGTACACCATTGAGCAGCAAATAAAGCAAGTGCTTTCTAGGTTAGGCGAAGATGCAGTAAGCATAGAGACCCGGTTGGATCCGGCATGGACTACCGACTGGATGACCGAAGAAGCCAAGCAGAAGCTTCAGGATTTTGGTATTGCACCTCCGGAAGGCAGTAGTGCCGATAAACGCGCATTGTTTGGTGAAGAAAGGCAGGTAACCTGTCCTTATTGCAAAAGCCGAAATACCTTTATGAAAAGTCAGTTTGGTTCTACCGCCTGTAAGTCTTTGTATCAATGCAAAGATTGTGGGGAGCCATTCGATTATTTTAAGTGCTTGTAAAGGAGCAAGCTTATTGTCTTGTTAGGGATTGGGCCTTCTATGAACAGCAAAGATTTTTGCAGCGAAGTCAATAATTGATTGCATCATTGTACCTTGGAGCCATGCGAACACAGGGTTCATCCACAGAATTGGTTAGAGGCCTAGGTCTATTTGCGGCCTTTGCCTTGGTATTCGGCTCCATGATTGGTTCGGGCGTATTTAAGAAAGTTTCGGCCATGGCCGATTATTTGGGTAATCCGGTTTGGATAATTCTGGCTTGGATAGTTGCCGGCAGCATTACCTTGATTGGCGCCTTATCCAATGCTGAAGTAGCCGGCCTAATTGCCGAACCGGGCGGGCAATACCAATATTTTAAACGGATGTATGGCAAAGGCTTTGCCTTTTGGTATGGTTGGAGCAGCTTTTCTGTAATCCAAACCGCCACCATAGCTTCTGTGGCTTATGTATTTGCGGAGGGCCTAAATGTGTTCTACCCTTTACCGGTTTTATCGGCATCCTGGGCAGAGATTACCTGGTTTGGGTACATTCAGCCCTTTCACAACTTCGGGGTAAAGCTGGTAACCATTGGGCTTATTTCCCTACTCACTTTTTTAAATGTGCTTGGAGTGCGCGTGGGAGGCACCATTACTTCCATTATGGCCAGCAGTGTGGTACTTTGTATTTTACTGATTATTGCCTTGAGTTTTGGTTCGGGAGCGGGGGATACCTTGCACTTTCAAATGTCTACCGGACCGCAACTGGAATCAGAACCTTTGGTAGGAACGGGCATGTTGGGCTTGTTTTTTATGGCCTTAATGTCTGCCTTTTGGGCCTATGAGGGCTGGAATAATATTGGCTTTTTGGGTGGAGAAATCCGAAACCCCTACCGCAATATTCCCAGAGCTTTGGTGATGGGGGTGGGTTTTGTAATGCTGGTATATGTACTGGTGCATTTGGCCTTTTTGTACATCATGCCCGTCCAAGATTTACAAGCTGTTACAGATAAGCAAATTGCTGCGGTAGAAGTAATACGACGCTTTATGGGCGATGGAGGGGCATTGGCCATTTCGGCTTTGATAGTGGTGAGTACCTTCAATAGCACCAATACAACCATTTTAAGTGCACCTAGGGTGTATTTTGCTATGGCTAAGGACCGGTTGTTTTTTGGTGGAATTGATAAAGTGCACCCTAGGTTCAAGAGTCCTTCCAATGCTCTATTGATTCAAGCGTTTTGGGCATCGATATTGGTAATGACAGGTAGTTTTGACGACCTAACAGAGATGCTCATATTTGCCGCATTTATTTTTTATGGTGCCGGTGCTTTTGGCGTATTTGTATTGCGTAAAAAATGGCCTGACCGTGAACGACCGTTTAAAGTACCCTTTTACCCCTTTTTGCCGGCTGCCTTCGTACTGTTTTGTTTGGCATTGGTTTTGATTTCGATCTTAGAAAACCCTATGGGTTCATTGATGGGCATAGTGCTTATGGCCACAGGGCTGCCCTTTTATTATTTTTGGAAAAGAAATGGAGGAGAGTAGGACAAACGTATTGGAGGAGAACAGTAGCTTTTTAGGTTTTAGTCTTAAGCTTAAGCCCATGTCTTGGATGGCCATAGTATTTGTGGGTTTAGGCTTGTTTTTGGCTTTAAGTTTACTGGCCATGTTTTTTTTGACCCAAGCCTCAGGCATGTCGGGGGATTTGTCGGGGGGAGTTACTCAAATGGTTGATTCCTTAGGGTTTCCTGTGGTGTTTTCCGGAATAATGTCGGTGCATGTAATTTTATGTTTGATTGTATATGTAGTTTGGGTTAAAGGGCTCAAGTTTCCCGGCCGTGCTTTATTTCGTGTAGGAGCTTCTTTTAAATGGAAGTGGTGGTTGGGAAGTTTTTTGGTAGTATTTCTTCTAAGTGGTCTGATGGATTGGTTTTACTTAAGTCGCAACCCAATGCATGTATGGACTTTTGACGCTGATCGATTTTGGGCCTTTTTACCTGTTGCCTTGGTCTTTTTTCCTTTTCAGACCTTATTTGAAGAGTTTTTATACCGAGGTTTTTTGATGCGTTGGAGCTTTAGCCTTACTAAGAGCGGCTTAGTTGCTCTGGTTTTGTCGGCAAGTTTTTTTAGCTTAATGCACATGGGCAACAAAGAGGTAGAAGCTTATGGCACGGGTTCCATGTTTTTCTATTATGCTTGGCAAGGGGGAATGTTGGCTTTACTGGTTATGTTGAGCAATGGTTTGGAAGCAGCTTGGGGCTACCACTTGGCCAATAATTTGTATGGATCACTAATAATTTCTGTACCGGATGCCAGTTTGCCTGTGCCGTCTCTTTGGCAAAGTACGCCACCTGAGGGATCTGTTTTTTTATTTTACAGTGCCTTATCTACCTTAATTATTGTACTTTCTTTGGTTTTGTTGTTTAGGTGGCGCGATTGGAATCGCTTGTTTCCGGAAAAACAATTGTTTGCCAAAGACAAGGAATGAGGTTTGCACCCGTTATCTAAGCAAGAGGGTTGTATCTTTGAATTACCAATGATGCTCAGATTTTTCCATTTACTGTTTTTGTGTTTGAGCTTAAGCTTAACAAGTAAGCTCTATGCGCAGAATTTGGAGGATCAGGAAGATGTGGAGTATGATGCGGAGTTCCGAACCGGTCCGGCACCCAAGGGAGGGTATAGGCATTTAATTCAGGCAGAAATATCTTCTCCTCACAACTTAGCCAACGAAGCCAATGCAAGAGCCTTTGACGGTATCGCATCTGTTCAGTTGGGTTATGCGTACCAAACCCTCAAAGGATTGTATTTGGGTGGGGTAGTGCGTTACACCGGTTTTAATATCTATCTGCCACCCGCTGTTCCCGGTGCTATTGAAGGCAGTTCTGTTTCTGATATCAACAACCATTTCTTGTCTTTTGGGCCTTCTATTAGTTATATAACTTCAGGAGAGTCGGGGGTGGGGTTTATGCCGGAGATTAGCGGTGGCCTAAGTACCCTTCGCTACGACGGCATTAAAATTGCCAAATACGACAATGGCTTCTTAACCAGAAGTATTTCAGATATGTCGTGGTTTGCCAGCCTGAGGTTAAGGGTTTTATTCACACCTTTTGAAGACAAGCATACCCATTTCTCTTTGTTCGTGGGAGGAACTTACCTAGGGCATGAATTTAAAAAAGAACCTCTGGGTTTGAATGGAGATGACAATCTGATACCCTTATCGGACGACGGGGGGAGCCTTCAACTGCATTTTGGCTTGGGTTTCTTCTTCTTATTAGGAAAAAAGAACTAGCTGCAGTTTAAGGTGTCTTTTCCCAAAAGTTTTCTGTCCAGGGCATTCCAATCAAATGCTTTCGTAACATGTTTAAGGCCGACTGAGTAGCTCTGAGCACATTTCCCTCTCTAGTGCTTCCAAAGCGAAAGCACTTGCTATAGGTGCCTTCCGGAGTGGCCAATCCAATCCAAACCATGCCAACGGGCTTTTCTACCGTGCCACCACCGGGTCCAGCCACACCCGAACTGGAAAGTGCATAATCTGCACCTGTGATGCTTCTAGCTCCTTCTGCCATGGATTCTACCACTTCCTTGCTTACTGCACCAAACTGTTGAATATACTCAGGGGGTACTCCAAGCTGCCTTATTTTTATCGAATTATCGTAAGAGACTATGCCTCCTAAAAAGGTTGCGGAAACACCGGGTACCGAGGTAAGGTGTTGGGCTAAAAGTCCACCGGTACAGCTTTCCGCCGTAGCAAGGGTGTACTCTTTTTCTATCATTAAACGGACCACCACTTCTTCCAATCGTTCTTTGTCCGTACCAAAAATCTCTCCTCCCAATACTTCGCGCAAATCGTGTTCTGCCTGTTTCAAGAGCTCTTGGCCGGTTCCGTTTTGATTCAAACAACTGAGGCGTAGTTTAACTCTTCCGGCGGAGGGAAGGTATGCCAAGGAAATTTCTGGTGGGAGTGCATCTTCCCAAGAGCGAATGATGCCCATTAATTCAGATTCAGGAATTCCTTCGGTATGGAAAGTCCTATGGAGCAATGGGGGTAGGGAAAAACGCTTTTTTAAACCCGGAATAACTCCTGTTTCCATTATATGTTTCATTTCGTAAGGAACACCAGGCATGGAAACCACAATAGAATTGTCTTTTTCGAACCACATTCCGGCAGCTGTTCCCATCTTGTTCAAAAGCGTTTTGCAAGCCTTTGGCAACAAAGCTTGTCCTCTATTGGCATCATTTAAGCTGCGGTTTCGCTCTTTAAAAAAATGTTCCAATTGCATAAGCACCTCAGAATCTTCTCGCCAACCACCTCCAAAATAGGCTTCAAGGGTAGTTTTGGTAACATCATCTTTGGTGGGGCCGAGGCCTCCGGTCATTAAAATAATGGGGTATTTTCCTATAAGTTGGTCCAGTGTAGACCTTATGGCTTCTTGGGTATCCGCAATGGTGCGTACTTCCGGAACCTTAATTCCAATTTGATTCAATGCCTCAGCCATCCAAGAGGCATTGGTGTTTACAATTTGGCCTATAAGAATTTCATCTCCAATGCTAACAATAAAGGCTTCCGGACGCTTCATAATTCTAATGGGTTCAAAATAAGTGCTTAACAACTTTTAACCGGGCATTGTTCGAGTGCTACTATAGCCCGAGGCAAAATTGGTATTTTTGTATTCATCCGTAACCATTTGCGGAGGTTTATTCTAAAATATTAAGATACGATGGATGGATTGCGTGTGGATGTAGAAGCCTTAAACGAGCGAATAGCTCAGGGCGCTTCTTTTATTCCCTTGCTTAAACAGGAGATGAATAAGGTGATTGTAGGTCAGAGCTATATGACCGACCGGCTGCTGATTGCTTTGCTTGGAAACGGCCATATTCTTTTGGAGGGTGTACCGGGCTTGGCAAAAACCTTGGCCATCAAAAGTCTTTCTGAGGCCATTCAAGTAGATTTCAGCCGAATTCAATTTACACCGGACTTACTACCGGCCGACGTGGTAGGTACTGTTATTTACAATCAGAAGTCAGAGAGCTTTTCTGTGAAGAAAGGGCCAATCTTTGCAAATTTTGTTTTGGCCGATGAAATCAATCGCGCCCCGGCAAAAGTGCAATCAGCTTTGCTTGAGGCCATGCAAGAACGCCAAGTGACTATTGGAGAATCTACCTACCCTTTGCCTGACCCCTTTATGGTTTTGGCGACCCAAAACCCGGTTGAGCAAGAAGGTACATACCCTTTACCCGAAGCTCAAAGCGATCGCTTTCTTCTTAAAGTGGTGCTTGATTATCCTTCCAACGAAGAGGAACAGCAAATCATACGACTGAATATGGGAGGTAATTTCCCGAAAATCCAAGCCGTAGTGCAACCTAAAGATATTGCGACCGCAAGATCTTTGGTTAGGGAAGTATATATGGATGAAAAAATCGAACGTTATATAGTTCGCTTGGTTCATGCCACTAGAAAGCCTGCCGATACCGGTTTCCCTGACCTGGTTGACCTTATTTCTTTTGGGGCCTCTCCGCGCGCCTCCATTGGTTTGGCTTTGGCATCTAAAGCTTTTGCCTTTATTCAAGGCAGAGGGTATGTTATCCCCGACGATGTTCGATCGGTAGCCGCAGATGTTATGCGTCACCGGATTGGACTCACCTACGAAGCCGAAGCCGAAGAAAAAACGGCCGATGATGTGGTAAAAGAAATTATAAATAAGGTAGAGGTTCCTTAATTCCATGCAGTCTAGTCAAGATATGGCAAACAAGGAGTTAAAAGAACTGCTGAAAAGAGTCCGGAAGATTGAAATAAAGGCTAGAGGCTTAAGCAATCAGCTCTTTTCGGGTCAGTATCATGCTGCTTTTAAAGGATTGGGCATGTCTTTTAGCGAGGTGCGTGCGTATCAATTTGGCGACGACGTCCGCTTTATTGATTGGAATGTAACGGCCCGTTTAAACGAACCCCACGTAAAGGTTTTTGAAGAAGAAAGAGAACTGTCCGTTGTCTTTTTATTGGACATCAGCAGCTCCATGCGTTTTGGAGCTTCCGACGATCAGTTTAGAGAGCGAATGGCAGAAATTCTTTGTGTTCTTTCTTTTGCCGCTGTACAAAACAACGATAAGGTGGGTGCCATTTTTTTCTCAGGAGATCAAAAAAGCTTTATACCTCCTGCTAAGGGAAAAGGACATGCCATGCGGATTGTTCGGGACGTGCTGGCAGCGCCCTTGCCGGAAGGTGAAGCTACCAACTTGAGCGAGGGGCTAGCCTTTCTTAACCGGGCGCTCCGGAAAAAAGCTACCGTATTTGTATTGAGTGATTTCCTGGATAAAGGTTTTGAGCTGGCACTAAGATTAGCCAACCAAAAGCATGACATCATTGCGCTTCAACTTGAAGATTTGAGCCTTAGCCAATTGCCCAAGGTTGGCTTGCTTAAAATTAAAGACCCGGAAACCGGAAAAACACAATGGTTGAATACCAAATCCAAGCGCACACAAAGGGAGTGGGGAAGGCATTTCGCATCGCATCAAAAAGAACTGATCCGATCTTGTAAGGCAGCAGGGGTAGACTTGGCTATTCTCCCCGGCCATTTAGACTATATAAAACCTTTGAAGCAGCTGTTTCGAAAAAGAGAAATGATGCGATGAAAAAGGTAGGGATTTTTATTTTCATTTTGGCTTTGTTCGCTCAACTGCCTGCTCAGGTGGAAGCAAACCTGCGAATGAATAAAGATACTTTGTGGCTGGGTTCTCCCGATACGCTGTGGCTTGAGCTTGAGCAAGAGCGTAACTTAACGGTAATTTGGCCCTTGCTTAGTGATTCGCTTGGGCCGCACTTGGAAATTCTTTCAAAAACCCCATTAGATACTTTAGCCACAAACGATTCCAATACCTTGAGATATCGGCAAGGGATGCAAGTGGTTTCTTACGATTCCGGTGCTTGGGTATTGCCCACCATTCCGTTTCAATATTTAGATAAACAGGATACGATTTTTGCTGAGTTTCCCGAGAAGAGCATTGTGGTGCTGGCTCCTGCTGTTGACCTCTCCAAAGACATTCGAGGAATAGAAGGAGTGCTTGATCCGGGGTATCATTGGATGGAATGGCTGCCTTGGCTATTACTTTCTTTAGGCCTTATTACGCTTTGTGTTTTTGTGGTTAAATGGTGGCTAAGGCGTAAACAAAAACAAAAGGAAATTCCTGTTCCCATTCCTCAAGAAGAGCTTGTTAACCCACTTGAAGAAGCCTTAGCAAGTTTAGAAATCATCCGCAAAAGAGCCGATTGGAAGCAAGGGAAAGTCAAAGCGTATTATTCCGACTTAGTGGATCTTATGCGGCGATATATTGAGCGGAGCTATGGGGTTGAAGTTTCTGAAATGACTTCTGCTGAGTGGCTTAGTTGGTGGCAACGGTCCGGTTTGGCAAAGCAAGATGGAGGGAAACTTAAGCAACTCCTGCAATTGGCCGATATGGTAAAGTTTGCTAAACAAAACCCAACGGATCAAGAACACCTATGGATGGTGGAAACCATCAATGCTTGGTTGTTGATTTTGGAAAAAGAAAAACAAGCATCTAGCAATCAAGATTTGGAGGAGAAAGAATGACGGCTTGGCAACAAATAACATTTACCTATCCTTGGGTTTTGGTGCTGCTTTTGCTGCTTCCCGTGCTTTTTTGGCTCCACAGGTTAACCCTTAAGAAAGGCTCCCCATCGTGGAGGGTTCCCTTTGATTACCATGCTCCAAACCTTTCCGGTGACCTTAGGGCAACACTGAGTTGGATTCCGGGCATGCTTAGATTATGCGCATTAGCCCTACTTATTGTAGTGCTTGCAAGACCCCGGGGGAATCTGGGTTTGGTTGAGTCCACCAAGGAGGTGGTAGACATGCAATTGGCCATAGATGTCTCCTTGTCTATGCTTGCGAAGGATTTTCAACCCAATAGGTTAGAGGTGTCTAAATCTTTGGCGGCTGATTTTATTCAAAAACGGCCCGAGGATCGTATTGGCCTTGTGGTTTTTTCGGGAGAGTCTTTTACACAGTGCCCCATGACAACAGACCACAGGGTGCTGCTTAATCGTTTGGATGCCATTTCCATTGACAACGATATGAAACAAGGAACGGCCATTGGTTTGGGCTTGGCCAAGGCAGTAGCCAGATTAAGCAATAGCGAAGCAAAATCCAAGGTAGTGATCTTACTTACCGATGGAGTGAACAATACGGGGCAGATTTCTCCCTTAACAGCTGCCCAAATGGCCAGAACCTTTGGAATTCGTGTGTATGCCATTGGCGTAGGTAAGCAAGGGATGGCCCTTTCTCCTGTAGGCTATGATTTTTTTGGCCAATTGCGCTATGGCATGTCTCCTGTTGAAATTGATGAGGCTTTGTTGACCGATATTGCCCAACAAACCGGAGGTGCCTATTTTAGGGCAACCAATCAAGCCAGCTTAAAACAGGTGTTTAAGGAAATTGACCGTTTGGAAAAGACAAAGGTTAAGATTACAGAATACCAAAAACAGCCCGATATTTTTTGGCCATTTTTATTGCTTGCTTCCGGTTTGTTTGGCTTGGAATGGTTGTTGCGTTTAACCCTTTGGAATAGCTTGTCTTTATGATACATTGGGAAGAGCCTTGGTTTTTATTTGGTCTTTTGGTACTGCCTTTGAGCCTTGCCATTGGTTTTCTTCTGCTTAACCAAGCCAAAAGCAGACTAAAAAAGCTGGGTAAAGCCAAAAATACCGCTTTGACTTTGCCCATGTACCAGCCCCATCGCGTCCTTTGGCGACACCTCTTTCTTGGTCTGGCCGGTGCCTTGCTGGCTGTAGCTTTGGCCAGACCTCAGTGGGGACAAAGAACCGTGGAAACGGAACGTAAGGGTATGTATTTGGTTTTGGCTTTGGATGTTTCTCAAAGTATGTTGGCCGAGGATGTAAAACCAAACAGACTTTATAGATCAAAACAAGCCGCAATTCATTGGTTAGATGATTTAAAAAACGATAGGTTGGCTTTGGTGGTTTTTGCTGCTACTGCACAAATTCAAATGCCAATGACCTCCGATTATGGAGCCGCACGTCTTTATCTCGAATCCGTGGATCAACTCAAACCGGATTTGCAAGGAACTTCCTTGAACGAAGCCTTAACCGCTGCTTATAAAGCCATACCTAAAGAGCGTGAGGCCGATGCAGCCGTCATTTTAATTTCTGACGGAGAAGACCATGAAGGAAAAGCCATGGAAATGGCAGCTAAAATGGCCGAAGAAGGCATTGAGGTACACACCCTCTCGGTAGGACTCAACCAAGCAGTTCCAATTCCCGATGGAAAGGGATATTTAAAAGATGAGGCAGGCAGAATGGCATTGACTAAGCCCAATAAGCAAATGCTTGCTCAATTGGCTGACGTTGGCGGAGGAACATTTGCAGATGACCCACACCCCGAGCAAGGGTTGAATAGAATATTTGCTGCCTTGGAAGAAAAACAGCGTGAAAGTTTTAGCAGCGAAATCAAAGAAGAGGGCAGAGAAGAACATGCAGGCTGGTTTGTAGCCGCAGCTCTTGTATTGCTATGTATTGAATTATTTTGGAAAAACACCCGAAAACCTCAAGCTAAGGTATGGACATGGTTTGGAAATGGATGACCCTATGCCTGATGGTATACTCTTCGACCTCGGCTTTGGCCCAACAGGCCGAGCGTCCTTGGTATGAGGCACCGCCTTATCGTTTGCTGCGAGAGGGAAATACTGCTTTTGACCAAGGGAACAACCAAGAGGCCATGAAAGCCTATGAAGCGTATGGAAATCTTATGCCTAATGACCCTCGCTGGCAATACAATTTAGGCAATGCCCTTTTTAAAAATGGACAAGCCGATAGTGCCAGATATTGGTACCAACAAGCCGCCCAAAATCTAAATGATCCAAACCATCAATCCATGGCTTGGCACAATTTAGGCAACAGTTATATGCAAGCAGAGGATTTCCCCAAAGCTGTAGAAGCCTACAAAAAAGCGCTTTTGGCCAATCCAAAGGCGGAAAACACACGCTATAATTTAAGTTATGCTTTGAAAAAGCTGCAAAAACAGCAACAGCAACAGCAGCAGCAAGAGCAACAGCAAGAGCAGCAGCAAGAGCAACAGCAAGAGCAACAGCAGGAGCAGCAAGAGCAACAGCAGGAGCAGCAAGAGCAGCAGCAGGAGCAGCAAGAGCAACAGCAGGAACAGCAAGAGCAACAAGAACGAAACCAACAAAAGAATCAGGAGCTAACCAGAGAACAGGCTCAAAGGCTGCTGGATGCACTGGATAGAGATGAGCGTGAATTGCAAAAAAAGAAAATGGAATCAGGGGATGCCCCCCAAAAAAGAATTAAAAAGCCATGGTAAGCATGCGTTTTTTTCTCCTTTTTGTAGCGGTTTGGATTACCCATATCCTACCTGCTCAACAGATTTCCGTTCAAGTGAACCCGGAAAATCCGGCCGTGGGTCAGGCTTTTCGTGTGGTCTACCAGATTTCGGATATGGAAGGCTCTATACGTCCTCCTTCGTTTGCGCCCCTTATTCAACAAGGAACGTTTCAACAACAGCAGTATGTAAACGGAAGAGTTTCATTTACCTTAACCTTTCAATTGATTGCACGAGAGGCCGGCACATATTTTATTGCTCCCCTGCGCGTGCTCAATTCCAGAGGCGAAACCGTTGGTTCTAGTCAATCCCTCTCTATTCGTGTTGGAAACGCCTCCGGACCAAATGCCAATAATGCCAAGAACCCCGGAACTACCAATGCCCCAAAAAATACCAAGGCAAATGCCGCTCCCAAAATCTTAATGCGTCTCGAACTGGAGCCTAAGGAAGTTTACGAAGGCCAGCCCTTTGCCATTGACTTAGTTTTATATACCAAGTACACCAGCTTAAGAAATGAAAGCTTTTCTGCCCTGGAGATTCCAGGAGTCTGGCTCCAAGAGTCCGAAGAAATGGGAAAGCCGGAACTGGTACCCTCTAGCTATCAGGGAGAATCTTATTATAAGGTTTCTCTTAAGCGTTGGTTGGCGATTCCACAAAGGTCTGGGTCTATTCAAATCCCCACCATGGAAGCAAGCTTTGTTGTGCAAGAAATGCTGCCGCCCACCAATGTTTTTGAACAACTTTTTGGAGGTGGAAATGTGGTGACTGAAACCGTAGAAATAAAATCTCCCTCCGCTTCGGTTAAGGTAAAACCACTTCCCGAAAAGGGACGCCCTTCGGATTTTATTAATGCGGTGGGCGACTTTTCGGTGCATTTTGAAGCAGGCCCCTGCACCCTCAGCACCTCAGATGCCCTACAGATGTCTCTTAAAGTTAAAGGAAACGGCAACCTTAATTTGTTTGAGTTTCCAAGCCCGGAATTGCCCCAAGGTTTCTTGGCCTATCCTCCGGAAGTAGAAGAAAAGATTACCTTCGGTAGGTTTAAGTTGAGTGGGACCAAAAGAGCCGACTATATCCTTATTCCCCAAGGCGGTGGAAAGTTTGTTATTCCTCCCCTTCGTTTTTCTTGGTTTAATCCCTCCACGGAAAGCTACCATACCTTCCATTCCGATAGCCTAAACGTGTTGGTAGAAGGTGCTCCAATGAACCCTTCCTTGGTTCAACCGGATGCCCCCGCCGAATCCTCTCCCGACTTTGCCGTCCCAAATTACCACGGTTCACCCCTGTGGCCTAGGTGGTTTAGCTCCACAGGTTTTTGGATTCTAACCCTTATTCCTCTGCTTCTTTTGATAAGTTGGCCATTTTTATGGCGTCCGCTACTTAGCCGGGCATTGCAAAAATGGAAACGAAAGACGCCTTTACAAAAGGCTTTGCACAATCTTCAAAATCTGGAGAAAAGGCCGGACGTCCCTCTGCATGCCTATTGGCAAGTCTTAAGTGGCTATTTAAATGAAGGCTTGGCCATTCCGCCCAGCGAACAAACTGAGCAAGCCTTAAAGCAAAGCTTGGAAAAGCATTTCCCCAAAGAGCTTTGTGCTCAAATTTTAGGTTGGAAACAGCAGTTGGAGTGGTCTTCCTTTACCCCACAATCCGATAAAACAGTGCAAAAGCCTGCAGATCAAGTGAAAACTTGGCTTCTTCAAATGGACAAACACTTGGACTTATGAGCTACTTGGCTTTGTTTTCGTTGTGGGACTTTTTGAGAAAGTCAAAAGCGGCTTTTCTATGCCTTCTAATGGTAGGGCTGGTGTTGAATCCCGCAAAAGCTCAATTGCCTGAATCGTCGCAAATAGATTTTAAAACAGGTTTAGAAGCCTATGCCAATCAATGGTATGCCCAGGCTTTTGAGCTTTGGAGTAAGGCCGAACCGGAACAATGGTCGGGCGATTGGTGTGGTTACGCAGCCCAAGCCGCTTGGAAGTCCGGAAAACCGGCAGAAGCCATACGTTGGGCCTATAGAGGTTTACGCGTAGAACCCCAGCACACCGCACTACGGCAAGAACTTAAATTTATGCTTTCGAGCCAGCAACTGACCTCTGAAATGCCTTTGGAGCCTCCCCAGCTTTTTTGGCAAATAAGTATCGACCGCTTGGGACGTTGGGCCTTGGTTTTCTTATGGTTGGCTTTGGCTCTATTGGTGGGGCACCACTTACTGCCAACACGCATAAAGTTGAGGCGTTTTTTGCCTTATGTTTTTGGGTTGTCCCTCGTGCTTTCTTTGGCTGTTTTTGGTTTGGCTTGGGGGCGTTACTTGTGGATGCATCGCAATGAGGCTGTGGCTGCTGTTTCTTCGGTGGTGCTTAAAGATACTCCCGACAATAGGGGACAAGAGGTGCAACGGCTTAAGGCCGGACAAAGGGTTCGGTTGGTAGAAAAACAGCAGGAATGGTATAGGGTAAGACTTAGCAATGAGATTTCAGGCTGGATACGTTCCGAGGAGTTATTGCCTATTTTACCCGAGTCTGAATTATGAGTGCCCGCCGAATTCTACTGCTCAGCGATACCCACGGTTGGCTCCATCCGGGTATTGAGCCTCATGCCCGCGAAGCCGACGAAATTTGGCATGCAGGCGATGTAGGCCGGCCCGAAGTGCTGGATGAACTGGAAAGCTTCGCCCCTCTGCGCGCTGTATACGGCAATATTGACGGTAAAGATGTGCGCTGTAGACTTCCTGAAATTCTTCGCTTTGAATGTTTTGGTCTTAAGGTGTTTATGACCCATATTTTGGGAAGACCAAGGGCTTATTCAAGCTCGGTGAGGCACATGCTTCAAGTCGACCCTCCCGATGTAATGGTATGTGGCCATTCCCATATTTTACTGGTGGAGCCTATTTTAAGTGGTAAAGGGCTGCACCTAAATCCCGGAGCCTGTGGAAAACACGGTTGGCATAAAGTAATGACCATGCTCCGTCTGGAAATCTCCAATCAAAAAGTTTCTGCCATGGCGGCCATTGAGCTTGGTTTAAGAGGCAAGGCCGAAAGCTAAATGCTGCCAACAATGTGTATCTTTTTGGCATGAAATGGCGTGTTTTTTGGCTTGCCGCCGGCCCCTTGGCCGCATTATTGGTTTATTGGGCCTGCTTCTCTATTGGAGATAAAGAGGCTAAGACGCTTGCTTTGGCTGCTTGGATGGTGCTTTGGTGGATTAGCCAACCGGTGAACTTGGCGGTGACCGCCTTGCTCCCTTTGGTCTTTTTTCCCATGCTAAACCTAATGCCGGCACGCCAAACAGCGGCTTTCTATGGCCACGATATCGTGTTTTTGTTTTTGGGAGGTTTTTTGATTGGCTTGGCCATGGAAAAGCATCGACTCCATGAGCGTATTGCCCTTTTGATTTTGCTTAAGACCGGAGGTCGACCCATTAAAGTATTGCTGGGTTTTATGTTGGCCACCGGCTTTTTAAGCATGTGGATCAGCAATACGGCTACCACGCTTATGATGCTTCCTATGGCTACTTCTGTTTTGCCTGTGTTTAAAAACGCCACCTTTGGCCGACGTCTGCTTTTGGCCATTGCCTACAGCAGCAGTCTTGGGGGCATGGCCACCTTAATTGGAACCCCTCCTAATGTGGTTTTACGGGGTCAGCTAGCCGCAGCAGGATTGGGCGAACTTTCATTTTTTGGCTGGTTTAGCATGGCTTTTCCTTTAACCTTGGTGCTTGGATTGGTCCTTTACCTGCTCTTAGGCTTTGGATTAAGACAAATGAAAGGTTCTGCCATCCATGAAATTCGCCAACGGAAACAGGACTTAGGAAAGTTAAGTATTGAAGAAAAGCGAGTAGCGCTTATTTTTATTGCTACCGCTGCGGCCTGGATTTTTAGGCCTTTGCTGGAGCAGTTAAGCGGCTTGCCCTTAAACGATACGGGCATTGCCATGGCCGGAGGATTGTTGATGTTTATGGTGCCTTCAGGAAAAAGGGGCAAAGCTTTGCTCGATTGGGAGGACACCCGAAAAATGGCTTGGGGAATTATTTTGTTGTTTGGAGGAGGCCTTAGTTTGGCCGGGGCTTTGGAGCAGGCCGGCATTATTGAACGCTTGGGCATGGCTGCTGCCGATTGGGGCACAGCCGGACTTTTTGCCCTTATTTTAGGACTCTCCGCACTTGCGCTTTTCCTCACCGAAATCATGAGCAATGTGGCCTTGGTTTCCATTTTGCTTCCGGTGGTGTTAGAGTTGGCCAAAACGCTAGGAATTAACCCTTTGCAATTAGCTATCCCAGTCACCCTAGCCGCTAGTTGCGCCTTTATGCTGCCCATGGCCACGCCCCCAAATGCGCTTGTCTTTGCCGGCGGTCAGCTAAAAGTAAGCGATATGACCCGCTACGGCATTTGGATGAATTTGGTTTCGGTTTTGCTGATAAGTCTGGTTGCCTGGAGGTTTTTTTGATTGAATGGGGAATGGGGAATGGGGAATGGGGTATGGTGAATGATGAATGATGAATGATGAATGATGAATGGTGGATGATGAATGATGAATGATGAATGATGAATGGTGGATGATGAATGGTGGATGATGAATGGTGGATGATGAATGGTGGATGATGAATGGTGGATGATGAATGATGAATGGTGAAGTAAAGACGGGATGCCTCCCGTCTCCTAATGATAAGTAAAGACGCAACATCTTGCGTCTCAAACAACAGTAAAGACGCAACATCTTGCGTCTCAAACCACAGTAAAGACGCAACATCTTGCGTTTCATTTTTTTGGCCGCCTTGTCCTGCTGTCTGCGGTAGTGCCACGTCTCCGGCCCACGGTCTGCGGCCGCTCCGGGGTCTTCGTTCCTCAGCCTCCTCGCTTGGCCGCATACCGGGGCCGGAGCCGCGTCAGCTACCTGCTTCCATCAGGGGCGGAAGAATACGGAAACAAAAAGGGAATGGTTAATGGTGAATGGTGGATGATGAATGGTGAAGTAAAGACGGGATGCCTCCCGTCTCCTAATGATAAGTAAAGACGCAACATCTTGCGTCTCATATGGTAAAGACGGGATGCCTCCCGTCTCCTAATGATAAGTAAAGACGCAACATCTTGCGTCTCATATGGTAAAGACGGGATGCCTCCCGTCTTCCTGATGCCTCCCGTCTCTGGATTAGGAGTATAGGCCAGAGCCCTCCGCGTCGTTAGGGAGACTATAAAAGCGACTTCCATACAGGCTTAGAGGGCCCTCTTTTTTGAAAGGACTTCAATACATGCCAAACGGCATTTTAAGAGCCAAAATTGAAAGGGCTTTGGATAAAAACCAATGCCCTTTAATTGGCAAAGAAATGCTGGCTTCCAAGGTATTGGCTTTGCCATACTTTGCGGGCAGCAGCATAGGCCATAATAAACTTCAGTTTTGCTTCGGAGGGACCTCCGTCAAAAATAAGATGCTTATAAAATGCGGAGTTTGAAGAGGAAAGGTTTGTCATACGCTTGTTTTATTCATCTGTTGAACGAAAGAGCAGGTTTTTGCTCTAATCATAAACATAACGCAGGGACAGGGACCTTAGTATATAGGAGCTTAAAAAATCAGGAGGCCAGTTCCATCTGATGTTTTTCCATGAGTTTGCGGAGGTTAATTAAGGCATAGCGCATGCGACCTAAGGCGGTATTGATGCTTACCTGAGTTTGCTCGGCAATTTCATTAAAACTCATTTCGGCATAATGCCTCATATACACTACCTCTTTTTGTTCGGTGGGTAATTGCTCAATGAGGCGGTGCAAGGCGTCGTGGGTTTGTTGCTGAATGAGTTGGTCTTCCGCATTTTTTTCGGGCATTTTAAGCAAATCGAACACGTTGAACTCCTCGTCTTCGGTTTCAAAACGGGGCATGCGCTTGTTTTTGCGGAAGTGGTCAATGATTAGGTTGTGTGCAATACGCATAACCCAGGGAAGAAACTTACCCTCATCGGTATACTTTCCGGATTGCAGGGTTTGAATAACCCGAATAAAGCAATCTTGAAAAATGTCTTCGGAGGTGTTGTGGTCCTTTATCATCATCATGATGTAGGAATACACCTTGGTGCGGTGCCTGGTGAGAAGTACGTTAAATGCTTCGGATTGGCCGTTCTGATACGCTTTAACCAGGGCTTTGTCTGATAATTCGCTTTGACTGTGCATACGCTTAGGGTTTAACCGTGAAAAAAAATGTTTTAGCGTATGGGTCTTTCTATAAGCGCGAATTGTTTTTGGTTATGCTAATGTAATACGGAAGAATAGATATGTTGTTTCAAAAATGCGAAAAAAGTTTAAAAAACGGCTGAGGGACAGCAGTGGAAAGCCGGGCAAGACCGGGACATGGCAGCAAGTGCCGGGCGGCAGCGACCAAAGGAAGCTCGCCGGCCGGCCTTGATGCCTGTTCCGGGTGCCGCCCGCTTGAAGCGGATGGCCCGACGGCAGCCCTTAAAAGTTTGGAGATGCTTAGGGGCAAGGGTTTTGAAAAAAGACGCAGGCTGTAGGTGAAGAGCTGCCGGCAGCCCCAAAAACCAAAATTCCCAATTGTTGTTGACCTTTGCACTATGGAGCAGTGGCATGCCATACAAAAGTTGTTGGACGATCGTGATCCGGAGGTGTGGTCTGCATTGGAGGCCGAGATTGTTTCCTTTGGGGTGGAGGCGGTGCCTTTGTTGGAGGAGGCCTGGGAGCGCAGTTTGGATGAGCTGGTGCAGTCGAGGATTGAGGCTTTGGTGCGCAAATTGCATTTGCGGGAGGCCGAGCAGGCGCTGCTGGCTTGGCGTTATGGCAGTCGAGACTACAGTGCATTGCAGGGCTTGTTGCATCGTTTTTTGTTTCCTGACATCGCTACCGAGCGCATGGATGCGAAGCTGGAACGGATGCTGCGGGAAGTGCAGCAAGCGCTGCCCCATGGAAATTTGCAGTCTCGAATTCGGGTGTTGAACCATGTAGTGTTTGATGTGCACCGTTTGGGGGCGCAACAACGCAAGGCAGTAGGGTTGTCTTTGCATTTTGTGCACAACCTTTTGGAGCGGGGATCCGGTTCGCCCTTGGCCTTGAATTTTTTGTTTTTAATGCTTTCGGAGCGGTTGGGGCTTGGTTTGCAGCCGGTGGCATTGCCCAGGCACTTTGTGCTTTGCTCTCCGGTGATTGGAGGCGAAGGTTATCCGGAGTTTTATGTAAACCCTTACGGTAAGGGAGCGGTGTTTAGTTACCGGGAGCTGTTGCACTATTTAAAGGAGACCGGGCATTCGGCGGGAGTGGAACGGATGCAGGCAGTAGACGCCATGACCTTTGCTCGTGGAGCCTTGGAAGAGTTGATGTTACACGCAAAAAAAATGCAGCTTGATCAACGCTTGGAGGAGCTGAGCAAGCTGCATGAGTTGTTGCTGCCTTAGGGAAGTAAAGTTTATTTAGCGACGGCTACAGAACGTTTTTCGCGAATCACGGTAACACGCACTTGACCGGGATAGCTCATTTCTGTTTGGATTTTTTGAGAGATTTCGAAGGCAAGTTTGTCGGAGGCCTCATCGCTTACGCGGTCGCTTTCCACAATTACGCGCAACTCTCTTCCGGCTTGAATGGCATAACTTTTAATTACGCCGGGGTATTCCATAGCCAGCCGCTCAAGTTCCTTGATGCGCTTGATGTAGGATTCGGTAATTTCTCTACGTGCTCCTGGGCGTGCTCCGGAGATGGCGTCGCATACTTGTACAATTGGGGCGTACAGTGAGGTCATTTCGACCTCATCGTGGTGGGCACCAATGGCGTTGCAGACATCGGGTTTCTCTTTGAATTTTTCGGCCAGTTTCATACCAAAAATGGCGTGTGGCAATTCGGTTTCTCCGTCGGGTACCTTTCCAATATCGTGCAGTAGTCCGGCGCGTTTGGCAACTTTGGGGTTTAGGCCCAGTTCTGAGGCCATAATGGCGCAAAGGTTGGCCACTTCGCGGCTATGCTGCAGGAGGTTTTGTCCATAGGAGCTGCGGTAGCGCATGCGTCCCACATAGCGCATGAGTTCGGGGTGTAGACCGTGTACACCAAGATCAATGGCGGTGCGTTTGCCGATTTCGAGCACTTCCTCGTCGATTTGGCGGCTTACTTTGGCTACGACCTCTTCTACCCGTGCGGGGTGGATTCTTCCGTCGGAAACCAATTGGTGTAGGGCAAGGCGAGCAATTTCACGACGAATGGGATCGAAGCAGGAAAGCACGATAGCTTCGGGCGTGTCGTCGATAATGATTTCGACTCCTGTAGCCGCTTCGAGGGCGCGGATGTTGCGGCCTTCGCGACCGATGATTCGGCCTTTGATATCGTCGCTTTCGATATTAAACACCGTTATGGCGTTTTCGATGGCGGTTTCGGTACCAAGGCGCTGAATAGACTGAATAATGACCCTTTTGGCTTCTTTATTGGCGCTGATTTTGGCTTCTTCCAGAATTTCCTGGACTTGTGCCATGGCTTGTGATTTGGCCTCTTGTTGTAGGGCTTCTACAAGTTGTGCCTTAGCTTCTTCTGCAGAAAGGCCGGCGAGGGTTTCAAGCTGTTGGACTTGAGATCGGTGAGTTTTTTCGAGTTCTTCTCGTTTTGCTTCAAGAATTTCGAGGCGTTCTTCGTAATCCTTGATTAGCTTTTGGGCTTTAGTATCGGTTTTACGTGCCTCATCGCGCCACTGCTGAATTTGTTGTTCTTTTTGGCGGAGTTTGGATTCTTGTTGATTGAGTTGTTGCTTTTTTTCTTGTACTTTTTTGTTGTGTTCTGATTTAAGCTGCAAGAAACGTTCTTTGGCTTGAAGGATTTTTTCCTTTTTAATGACCTCGGCGTCGTCTTTGGCTTTTTGGAGTAGGCTTTCGAGCTTTTTACGCTGAATGGATTTCATTAAGAAAAAGCCTGCGGCGAATCCTCCAACGGCAGTAATTACGCCAGTTGTAAGGATATATGTGATAGTTTGACTGTCCATTGAAAACAAAGAATTAGGGATGAGATGCATCCAACAGACAAACTTACGTTAAGGAAAGACAAAACAGAAATTCAAAAGATATTTGCCTGCTATTGGATCTTAAGTTTCTGTTTTTTAAAGGATTATAGGTTTCTGTTGTCTAGGAAATTGCTCAAGAAGCGCTCCATTTCGGTAATTTGCTTACCAAGGTGTTCGTGTTCTGCTTCTAAGTCAAAGTTAGGTTCGTCTCCATTTTTAAACTTTTGGTTGGCCAGTTCGAGTGCTGCCATGGCAAGCAAATCTTGCATGTCGCGCACTGCGTATCGTTGTTCGTATTCCTTAATGCGTTGGTTAATGAATTTGGCAGCTTGCAGGAAAAGCGTTTCCTGTTCGGGTTTTACGTGCATGGGATAGACCCGGTTGCCAATTTCAAGCTTTATGGATTTAACGGACATAATTTAAGTGAGCGATTTAAGGTGGGTTAGGCATTGATCTATTTCGGCCCTTAATTCTTGAATTTTGGCTTTGACCAAACTTAGGTCTTGATGTTGGGCTGCTGCATTTGGCTTGTCTTCTTCCGCTTGATCTAGCCGGCTGAGCCTAGATTCGAGCCAGTGGGTATTTTTTCTAAGGTTTTGAAGTTCAGTGTCTTTGTTTTCTAAGGCTTTAAGCAGAGCCCTGTTTTCCTCCTCCAATTGCTGGTAGAGCAAGACCAGTTTCTCCATTTTGGAATGGAGACTTGTAAGGGTGGAGTTGTAGCTATGCACCTGTTAATCAGAGATTTTATCAATATTGCCTCAAGTACAAAATTAACACTTATTCGGCCTTTTCAAAGGTTTTTGTGTCTATGTTGGAAATTTTTGTGGCTTTCTAAGCGTTGAATCCTAAATTTTGTGGCGTGTATTTGTTCAGGTTTTTGTTGTTGCTTTCTTTTTTGCCGCTCCAAGCGCAAATAAGCAAGCCTATGCCCATTGATTTGGTGCTTACCGGTTCTTTTTGTGAATTGAGGTCTAACCATTACCATACCGGATTGGACTTTAGGACCCAGCAGCGCACCGGAATTCCGGTTTTATCGGTTGGTGCGGGTTACGTTTCGAGAATAGGATGGAGTGCTGAGGGGTATGGACGTGTCTTGTATGTAACGCATCCCGAACTTGGGCTAACTTCCGTCTATGCCCATTTGGAATCCTTTAGTCCCAAAATAGCAAGGCTTACGGATAGTCTTTTGATGGCCGGCTGCGCCTTTGATTTAGATGTGGACCTTAGTGCAATGCTTTTGCCGGTTGCTAAAGGCGAAGAGATTGGCAAAAGCGGCAATACCGGTAGTTCCACCGGTCCGCATTTGCATTTTGAGCTGAGGAATACACAAACCGAGCGTGCGCTTAATCCTTTGGATTATGGAATAAAGCTTGCCGACAATAGAGCACCATTTTTTAAGCAAATTGGGATGGTTAGACGCATGGAATCGGGGTTGGACAGTTTGTGGGTAATCCAAAAAGTTAGTTCAGGAAATGGGTATCGACCCTCCTTTTTAGGAAATGGTAAGGCATATCCTGCCGGGCATTGGTCTGTTGCATTTGAGGCAGAAGATAGAGTCAATGGATCCGGGTTTAGGACGGATTTACGGCGCATACGCATGTGGGTGGATGATAGTTTGCTTTTTGAGTGGAAGGTAGATTCCATTGATTTTAAGGATTCCAGGTACATTAATGCTCATTTGATGTACAAGCAAACTTTGAAAGGTTTAAGACTGCGCAGAACCTATCGGCTAGCCAACGATAGGGCAGGGTATTGGCAGGTACTTCCATTGGCCGGCTGGGCGGAAGTAAAGAGCAAGAATCGGTCCTTCCGATTAGAAATAGAAGACGATGCAGGAAATAAAACCCGCACCGATTGGGAGTTTGCGGCAAAAGCTGAAGCTCCAAGGCAAAAAGATACCCTTTTGATCCTGCCGGAAACACCATGGGTGTTGACTTCTGATGGAATCTCTTTGCAGGTGCATCCGGAACTCTTATATGGTCCTCAGCCCTTTAGTTTAAAGAAATTAACGGCCCTTGGTCCCTGCGGATTACCACAATGGAACATTGGAGACGCAGGGTTTCCGGTACATTCGGATTATGTTTTTGCGGTAGATTCAGAACTATTGGGAGAGGCTAAGCTGTTGCAGTTGCAAGGCTTGGTTAATTATAAGGGCCGTTTCTATCCAACCAAAGACACTTGGGTTGAAGGGGGCAAAATAATGGTTCGAACCAACGATCAAGGCGTTTTTAGTTTCTGCGAAGACAGTTTGGCTCCCCGGGTAGAAATTATAAAGTCTGCCTATCCAAGGCTTGAGTTTAAGGTAATAGAAGAAGGAAAAGGAATGGAGCGTTTGTCTGTGCGCCTTAATGGAAGGTGTTTGCCTTGGCGATTGGAAAAAGGAGAGCGGTTTTGGGTCGATGTTCCCAAGGATATGAAAGCTCCTTTTACCTTATGTGTAGAGGGGGAAGACAAAGCAGGACATGCCTTTTCCTTTACCCGAAAGGTGTTTTGATCAGTTTGAACCTAAGCTAAGGGAGTCGATGTTTCATTTTTAATATCCAAGTGTTGAGTCTTAAAATTCAGTTTTGAATTAAAGGGCTTTGCTTATTTTGTGCAAATGAAGCTTTTAGAAATACATGCCGGATTATTTAAGTTAGATGGAGGAGCGATGTTTGGGGTAGTTCCCAAAAGCATTTGGTCGAAGTTGGTTCCTCCCGATGAAAGAAACCTTTGTACTTGGGCCATGAGGTTGTTGCTCATTGATACGGGGGATCGAAAAGTATTAGTGGATACCGGCATGGGCAACAAGCAGTCGGAGAAGTTTTTTGGATATTATGAGCCTCATGGCCCAAAGCTGGAAGATTCCTTGCGGTCGGCAGGTTATGGACTTGAGGATATAACCGATGTATTTTTAACCCACTTGCATTTTGACCATGTGGGAGGAGCCATTTCTAAAAGCCAAGATGGCGAAACTTTGTTGCCCACCTTCCCCAATGCCTTGTATTGGTCAAATGGAGCGCATTGGGATGCTGCGCTTAGTCCAAATGCCAGAGAGCGAGCTTCTTTTTTGGAGGAGAACATCCTTCCCATACAGCAATCCGGGCGATTACGATTATTGGATGGACCGGGGCAATGGATTCCCGGCATAGATGTAGAGTTTGTGTATGGGCATACCGAAGCTCAAATGCTGCCGGTGGTTCGCATGGACAATGGGGAGAAACTATATTACATGGCCGATTTATGCCCTTCTGTGCATCACCTTAAGGCTTCCTATGTGATTGGCTATGACATACGGCCCCTAGATACCATGGAAGAGCGCACCAAAATATTGGGGAAGGCGCATAAAGAGCATGCATTGGTGATGTTTGAACACGGCGTAGATGTTGCTGCTTGTCGTTTGGATTTTGACGGCAGAAACTATACATCGGCAATCAACTATTCTAGTCTAGGGGAGGCATTAAAAGGCTAGTCCCTTATTCGATAACGGTAGAAATTCCTTTGGCCTTAAGTTGTTTTGAGTATTTATTGGCTGCTTTTTCTAAGGCCATGTAGCTCAACAAACTTTTGGAGCCGCCCATAATATCAATGGAAGTAAAGACGCCTCCTGTAAAAGCCCCGGCTACACCTAAAACAGCTGCGTCTGTTCCGGTAAGATACAGGTTCTTGACCGGCGTTCTTACGTGGTTCCAAGGTTTAAGCAAGCGGTCAGGAGTGGTGTGCATGCCATAGATGTACCCCTTTTTGTGCATGGTAAAGTGCTCCGTTGTGAGTGGGGTGGAAAGTTCCGTAAAGTCTACCAACTCTTTAAAACCGGGGTATTTTTGTTCGATGAAATCAAGCAATCTTTCCGACAGTACGGCTTTGAAGTCATCGTAATCTTCTCCTCTTTTTTTCCAACGCTCATGCTTCCATTTTTCGAAAATTTCATAACTAATGAAGGTTATGATTTCACCGGTATGGGCTTTAGCTTCCGGGTCTTTGAGGGAAGGGAAGGACAAAAAGGCCATTTTCATACGGTCTTCGGCCACGGCATCTAAGTCGGCAAACATATAGTCGTGGTCGTACTCGTCAAAAATCCAATGGTTTTCGCCTTTAAAGCCCAGCTTTTCCGGAGATTCCTTAAAACCTATGTACAAGCAAAGGTGGGTTAGGCCATCTGGGTGTTGCTCTAAGTCTTCGCAAAGGTGTGGGGCAATATGTTTTGGCAAAAGCTTACAATAGGTATTGTATGCTCCTGCGCAGGAAACAACAATGGGAGCACGGTATTCAAAAGGAATTAAATCCTTACCTTTTTTCTTGTGACCTTGCACGCCAACCGCTTTTCCGTCTTCAATCAGCACCTGATCTACCCTATGATTTATATGGATTGCTCCTCCGGTAGATTCAATGATGGGCTGAATGGCATCTAAAATGGTTTTGGAAGAGCCCACCGGATAATATCCGCCATTATAAAAGTGCCTTACTACCATGGCATGGTTAGCAAAGGAGCTCTGACCGGGCACTGCGCCGTAGTTTCCCCACTGGGAGCAAAGCAAGCCTTTAAGCTTTTGGCTTTTGAAGTTGGCGTCCAAATAATCTCTAGTAGCACTAGTGGCAAGCTTTTCGGCTTTCTTAGATGGGCGTGCAAAGGGCTTTAAGGCTTTTGGAAGGTGCTTGTACACAATATGTTTTCGGTACCAGTCGTCTGCTCGTTCTACATCCTTAAAGTACCGATCGATGGCTTGTGCCTCTTCGGGGAACATGCCTTTGATTTTCTTTTGAAAGGCGTCTTTATCCGAGGGTGCTTCAAAAGTAAAGTCAGGAAAAACAAATTTGTCGTAGATGTAGGGCATTTTTTTCCATCTAACCCCACCTTGGGTTACAAATTCAAACAATCGCCGAAATACATGTCCTTCTTCAAGGTCGCCAACATAGTGAATCCCAACATCCCACTTATAGCCTTTCTCTCTTTTAAATGTGTGGGTAAAACCTCCTGCAACATAGTGTTGTTCAAGGAGTAAGACCCTTTTACCCTTAAGCTGAGTCAAGATGGAGGCTACTGTGAGTCCTCCCATTCCTGATCCAATAATGATTACGTCGTATTTTTCCGCTTCTCTCATGCATTCAACAATGGTACAAGTATACTTATAATTCTTTCCCTGAGCTTTTGTAGGGTGAGCTTTTACCGCATTTTTGTTGGCAACTACCATACAATTGGTGAGTTATTTTGGTTTTAATCGGTTTCAAAACAACTTTAGCCGGCTTGGTTTTGTTAATTGTGTAGCCTGCTTTTACGGCTTGCACAACTGAATTACTACCTTTGCTCTATGGCTTCTTCTGTTTTAAGATACCGTGCAGATTTACGGACTCTGGCCTTTGTTGCATTTTATTTCTTTTTGGCCACATTTACTTGGCTAAGGATTGATGATCCTTGGTATATAGTAGCCCCTTTGGTGGTTTTGAACTGTTTGTTTTCATTTTTTTGTGCAACCATCGTTCACAACACCATCCATTGCCCCATTTTTAGAAAGAAATGGATGAATAAAGCCTTTCAGGTGGTTTTATCCTTTACTTATGGCCATCCTGTGAGTGCCTACGTGCCGGGCCATAATTTTTCGCACCACAAGCATACCCAGTCTGACAAAGACAACATTAGAACCACCAAGGCTCGTTTCCGTTGGAACTTATTGAATCAATTGCTCTTTTTCTATTTGATGAGCTTTGATATTCTTAAATCAGAAATGCGCTTTGTGCGTAAAATGAAGCAAGAAAAACCGGCTTGGTATAAGCAGTATTTGTTTGAAAGCATACTTCTTAATGGAGTACGTTTGGGCCTTTTGCTGCTAGATTGGAGAGCTTTCTTATTTGTGGTTCTTATTCCTCATCAGTATGCCGCTTGGGGCATTGTAGGAACCAATTATTGGCAGCACGAAGGTTGCGACGAAAACCATCCCTACAACCACAGTCGGAATTTTACCGGAAAGCTTCTGAATTGGTTTGCTTTCAATAATGGGTACCATGGCATGCACCACGAAAAGCCGGGGATGCACTGGAGTTTACTTCCGGAAGCCCACAAAACCCTCATTGAGCCACATATTCACCCCAATCTAAACCGCGAAAGCTTAACAAAGTATTTGTGGGAAAGCTGTATTTGGCCCGGAAAGCGTGTAGATTATTTAGGTAATCCTATCGTTTTGCCCCCTAAGAAAAAAGACAAAGATTGGGTTGCTGATCTTCCTGTTCGACAGCACGCGGACTCTCTAGGTGCCATTCAGTAAGCCAATGGCTTATCAGGGACTTCGGGGTTTTTCTACGGAACCGACCAAAACTAAGCTTCGAAGAAATCGCTTAGGATTCTAATTCATTGTGGGAGTTAACTCAGAAGAGAAGGCCAATCGGAATTGAATCTAGGCCCTGTAATCGGGTATTCCGTAACTTTTTTTTAAGCTTTTTGGCTTAATTAATCGAAGCAAGGATTGACCGGTAACCAACCCAAATGTGTGCATTAGTCCACCCAAAAGTGCTGTTCCAAAAAGAAAGCCGAAGCCATGTCCGGGAAGTCCCATGCTTTGGTCGAGGGCAATAAAAAAACCGAGTCCATTGGATTGAACCCATAGCATAGAGGGTAGCAACCACAAGAGAGCCCCACTTAGCAAACCGACCGAGAGTATTCCCAACCAAGAAATCCGAAAAAGCATGCCTGCAAAGAATGCGCAAGGGTAAGCCACCCACCATACTCCGGAAATTTTGGTAAGTATAGCAGACGAAAGGGTAACAAGAGCAAGAAGAAAAACCCATTTAATCAGGGCAAGGAAAGGGGTGCGCATTTCCAATGAAATTTAGGGTGTTCAGGAATTTTACCGGGTATTACCATTTTGTATATACCATGAGACCAGTCTTCAATCCCCTGGTAATAAGCTTCTGAAGCAGGGTTCCCTGATATTCCTCCAGGCAAACTAACCCTTGCATTAACAGGTGGCTTTAAACTTACTACCATGCGCCAGCTTGGTCCATGAGTAGGAGTCATTGCATTTGGTGCCGTATGGTGACCGGAGCTTGCAATGGCCTTTACAGAAAAACCCTCCAATCGAGCCAAGTGCTGAATTTTAGTGGCCTTAAAGGTCTGCCAAGCTTCTTGGGCAAGTGAGTCTTGGCAAAATCTAAAGGCTTCAAGAAGCCACTGGCTTACTGATCCACTATCCTTGGGCATCCAAGGTTTGTACTTACCCTCATTATCTTTTAGAATGTAAGGAAGAACCCATCTTTCAGGTATTTCATGGAGCTCCGGATTTAAAGGATGCCAAAGCCTCTGTTCAAACTCGTAAAGCCATTGATGAAAGAAGGTAGCGGCTTGGCTAGGAGCTCTATACACATAGTCCCATTGCAACAAGCTGTCGTACATCGGGGTGTTTTGCTTAGGTAGTTTTTCCAGCATGAGCGGGAGTAAGGTTGCGGCCTCTTCAGAATAACTGTCCATTTGAAGTGCCTGCATATCCTGAAAATTCCATTGTTTGGCATTTTCTAAGCGGGATAAAATACGTTGGTTTCTCCACAATTCGAAGAACCCTGTATAGGCATAAGGGTAGGGGCTAGGTGTGGGGTGTTGATTGGCCGAAAATAGAAAACCTCGTTCAGGATTTTTAATGCATGGACTTATACTATCGGGTAAAAAACCTTGCCACAGATGGTCGGGATTACGGGCATCACCAACCCATTTACCCACATCGTACTTGCGGCTTGGGAACAGGCCTTTTTGCCATAATGCAATTTCTCCTGCAGTATCAGCAAAAACAAAGTTTTGAGGGGGGCATTTAAACGTGCTAAGCGCCATCAAGCACTCTTCCACGTTTGTTGCTTTATTTAATAGGAGAAAGCTTCGGAGCTCATTGCTTGGTTCAAATCCTGTCCATTGAAAAGTGAGTCTTAGGTTTTCTCCATGTTGATTTTTGACAGTTTCTCTTAATAGAGGACCAAACTTGGTGTAGGGGATTAAAAAGCTTTTGGAAGGGGCTCCCTTAATATCAATGGTTTCTTTTCTGTAGCTGAGGGACTCCCAGCCTTGTCCTGAAAAATATGAGTTTTTGGCTATGGTGGAATCTCTTCCAAATCGGTCTGTCAGTTTTACATCCCCGCTGAACCAAAGTTTAGGATGTTGACTGGTCAACATAACGGCAAGGTAATCCTTAACATCTACTGTACCGTTGGTTACGCCCCAGGCTACTGCATCGTTCATTCCTATGATAATTCCCGGAGCTCCGGGAAGGGTAACTCCATAAACCGGTCGGCCCTGAACCACCAAGTGCATTTCCATCCAAATGGAGGGCAAGCTTAAAGGCAAGTGTGGATCGTTTGCCAAAAGAGGTTTACCTGTGGCTGTTCTTGAGCCGTCCAATACCCAATTATTGCTGCCCAAACCATCTACTGGATCTTCAAAGTTGGTGATTTTATTCAGGTAAGAAGAAAAGGGATCCTTTGCTTTTAGCGAATCGGGAATACTTGTTGGCCCAATTTTTTGAGGGTCTATGGAAGCATTTGGGTTTGGGTTATAATCAGGAAACCATTGCCCAACGAATTCAGGGCCAAAATCAGAAAGGGTATTTTGTACTTGAATGTCATGAACACTGCCGGTAAGTAAGTCGGCCATGTATTTAAGCAAAAGCGCACTTTTGAAGTTTGACCAGGGAGCCGGCTTGTACTGCAGCAACTTGCACTCTAAGGGCAGGTCTTTATCTGCTACCTGACTCAGCCAGGTATTGACTCCGGCAGTGTAGGCGTCCATAGCCAGTTTGGACAAGCTATCCTGTTCAAAAGCATTCAGCGCAATTTCCGCCGCATAGGAAAGACCTAGAAACCGCTGCTTTCTGTCTAAGTCGACTGCTTTAGGCCCTATAATTTCGGACAAGCGGCCTGCTGCGAATCGGGTTATGAAGTCCATTTGAAAAATCCGCCACTTGGCAGACAAATACCCTTGCATAAAATAAGCATCCCAATCATTTTCTGCGTAAATAACAGGTACCCAAGCACTATCAATATATACATCCACGCTAGACTTAAGTCCGGCCATTTGATTTGGGGGCGCTTGCCAATCCGGTAGTTTTTCTTGTGGGCTTAGGCCGCTTATGGGGTTAAACCATAAGTATAACTTCTGGTAGGGGCCAACCTTTCCAACCAAAACGAAAAAGAAAAGGACCGACACCAAAAGCCAAAAGATGAACCTAAACAAGCGCATGCCTAAAGTTACACATTATGCATTTGCTGTTTATTTGGATTGGCTTTTAGAGAAAAAATCAAATGAAAGGCTGCTCCAATGGTTAGGCTTAAGAAAATGGCCGGCATGAGCATCACCCACCAAAGGTGTAAAAAGTCCTTGCCATGTCTTAGCATGCTTCCCCAGCCAATATGATGATCCGGCAGTCCAACACCTAAAAATGCCAAACTGCTCTCAAGCAATAAACAGCCGGCAAAAATACTTAGCCATGCCGGCCAAATAGCAGGGAATATATTTCTAAACAAATGGTTAAACCAAAACCTCCAACCTATTAAACCAAGTGAACCCGCGGCCATCATCCACTCCGTTTGTAGGAGCCTCATGCCTTCAGAGCGTGTAAGTCTTGCCATCCCGACCCAAGAAGTGCAGGCAATAAGTACGATTAACCCAACATAATTTTTTTGCATTTGGTCCGAAAACATGAGCAAAAGCCATAGTCCGGGAATCGAAGTAATGATTATTCGGGAGGCTTCTAAGACGCTTGAACCGCCCCGCCAACGTTTGGCCTTGGGAAACACGGAGGATACTACAAAGTATGCCGCGAGCGGCAGTAAAAGCAAATACATGGAATTAAGCTCTAGCATTTCAAAGTTTTCTTTGAATAACACCATTATAAGACCAATAAAGAGTCCAACGAGGAGGGCAGGCAGGTGTACACTCATGCTTTTTCGGCCTAGTCCTAATTCTAAGATTCCTAAAATAATCCCCACAAGACCTGCCAAAAAGGCCGAAGGCAAACAAAGAGCCCAAGCCGAACGGCATGCTTGAATAAGGCCTGCCAAAACATCTCTTCCATAACCGTCGGTTCCTAAAAGGTGCCCTTGTTGAAATGGAGGAATACCGGCTGCACTGTCAAAACTACCCGCTGGCCAGGGGTAGATTCCTTCGGGGCCAACAAGCCAGGGAGCCACTAAACCCAGCAGGCCCGTAAAAAGGAGCCAATATGATCCCCAACTTTGCTTCATGGCTTCATGGGTTTTCGACCTTTGGGATCCAATAGGTATTGAAGCCCATCGCTGATAAGAAAGCCAAGCAGGGTAAGCAGTGCCGCCGCCATGAGTAAGCCAATAAGCAAACCCTGATCCTGATTAAAGACGGCCTTTACCCCCACAGCACCCAAACCGGGAAGCGAAAACAGGGTTTCAAGTACTACTGAGCCGCTCAGCACAAAGGGAAGGCTTTGGAAAAAACGGGTCTGCAACAAAGGCAGTGCATTGGGCACAGCATGCACCCAAAGAGCCCGCCTCTGGCTTAAGCCTTTTGCTTTTGCCGTAGCAAACCAAGCTTCTTTTGTAAGCTGAGAAATATGATTTTGACTGAGCAAAGCAAAAGAAGCAATGCTTCCATAACTAAAGCAAAAAAGGGGCATAAGTAAGTATTTTATCTTGCCCCAAGAAGCGGCAAAATTGCCCGTATCTTCTCTTAGTCCACCGGGAGGAGCAACTCCTCCGGTAGGCAACCAGTCCAATACATCGGGGTTGGCAAAAAGCCACAAAAGCACAGTGCCCATGGCAAAGGAGGGGATGGATAATAAACCAACCTGCAGCCATTGCCAATAAGGACGTGAAACTTGCCAAATACCGAACACCAGACCTAAACACAGACCTAAAATCAAACTGGTAAGTGAAAGACCAATACTTAGGGGGGCATGGCTTTGTATAACCTCCACCACTGGTTTTTGAAAGGTTTTACTCCAGCCAAGGTTGCCTTGCCATATCCCTTGTTGATTTTTACTCCCAAACATCCACTGGTCAAAACGGTTGTTGGAATTCCATGCAAACGCCAAACTCCAGGTGTTTTCATTTTTTGGGGAAGGAAGCGGTAACAACACCTTTGTTAAGCTGTCGGGAAGGAGAAGGAGCTGCTCTTCGAGTTGCTTACGATCTTCCATAAAACGTAAGCTTTGTAATGCCTGCCCATGCTGTGGCAAAAGGGAGCCCGCCAATACCTCACGCAATCTTCTATCCCAAGCAAGCCATGCCTTCCCATTGCCCTCTTTCCAAATACGCTTTTTGAGCACGCTTTTGGCGGGCCCACTCAACTCTTTATTTAATTCAGGAGGGAGCCACGAAGGCCTTATTGTCCAATAAAATACGGAAGTAGTGTCTGTAGTCAAATGGGGCTGCACCCAAGAACCATCCGGGCTTTTAACAACCTGCTTTGGTAGCATTTCGGTCAAAACAAAGCCCAAAATAAGTACTGAGACTAGTACCAGCGCATAAAAGGATAGGCTTTTTAAAAATTTGCCTAAGGAAGTGCGGGCTCCGGGGCCAATTCCTGAATCCATAAGCCGGGGCGCTCAAAGTACATGGCTGCTGAGTGCAACCTTTTATGAATAATGATTTTTCGGTCCATGAATTGCAAGGGAACCCAAGGGCAGGCCTCATAAACCAAGGCTTGAAACCGTTGATACATTTCAGTTCTCTTTTCAAGGTTCCGCTCTATTCTAAGCGAGTCAATTAGTGCGTCGGTTCTTTCGTTTCCAAATCCACTGTAATTGGCTCCGTTTCCGGTCCAAGACTCGGTGTGCCAAAGCTGTTTAAAATCGTCGGCACCGGCAGTACCACCAAATGCGGTCATGAGCAAATCAAAGTTATGCTGACTTCCTGCTTCCTGAAGTGCTCCACCACTAAGAGGCGCAAGTTTCAGCATTACCCCATGTTTATTCATTTCTTGCCGAATGAGATCCGCAATGGTTTGGGTAACCGGACTTCCTTGATTGTAAGCCAATTCAAAACGCAGCTCCAAAGGCTGCCCCTCAGGCCTGTTTTTTTCTAAAATACCATCCCCATTATTATCCTTCCACCCGGAAGATTCCAAAAGCTTTTTCGCTTTTTCGGGGCTAAAGCCCATGGGGGTAAGCTGATGGTTGTACCATGGTTTTCGTGGACTAACCGGCCCTGCCATAGGAGTGCCATGGCCTTGGTATACTACGTCTATGATTTTTTGAACCGGTGTGAGGTGGGCCAAGGCTTTTCTAACTTCCGGCTCTTCCAAAGCTGGGTTTCTTCCGGAAGCTCCGGCTTTGGTATTGAAGGCAATGAAGGAATAAGAAAAGCTCTCAACAAATTTTCCGTGGTAATTCTCAACAAAATTGCTGTCGTTCACCAGACGTTCCATCAATGAAGTACTGATGTAATTGGAGGCATCAATTCCTTGGCGTTTTATTTCTAATTCCAAGGCCTGCTCATCCAAAATGGTCCTGACCACAATACTGTCCGGTCTACTTAGGTGTGCATCTTCACCGGATGGTAGGTTTTGCGTCCAATGGTTCTTTTTGCGCACCAATACCATTTCACTGCCCGGAGTCCACGAAGCTAGGCGATAGGGACCTGCTCCCTGAATGCGTTCAGGCTTACTCCCTAAGTCTCCCTCATTCCAAGCATTTGCCCAAGATTCAAGCTTGGGGTTGGTTAAAGAAGCCATAAAGTCCGGCGATCGAAAGTCTTCCAGACTGTAGGATTCCAATACTCCCTCAGAATCATAAAGGCTTTGTTGCAAAATTACAATGTCGCAATGGATGTAATCGTTAAAAATGTAGGGCGATTTCATTAGAATATCCACCCTTCTAGGTTGCCCCTCAAAAGTTTCCACCGCCTCCACTTGATCGAGGTAGGCTTTAAACCCCGGGTTTTTTACCAAGGGACAGATAAAGGCCTTGTAGGTAAAGGCTACGTCTTTTCCCGTGATAGGACTTCCATCGTCCCATTTCGCTTCTTGCCTAATGTTAAAGCTGTATCTGAGGCCATCTTCCGAAACTTCCGGCAGTTTTTCTGCTAAGTCTGGAGCAGGCTGCAGCTTTTTTAGATTCATGTATAAAAGCCTTCGGTGTATCCAGTCAAACACCATAAGCTTTCCGGTTTCTACACCGTTGGTAGGGTGGAGGCTGCTGGGGGGAGTCATCCAATGGTAAAAAACGGCCTTCCGCTTGGGCCAATCTTCTCTTCTGGGGTAATCCTCCAAAGGTAGGTAGGAAATGTCCTCCGTTTGTCGCTCCACGGTTGAGGGGGCATCAGGAGCTCCTTTACCACAAGAGGCTAAAATGCCAAGACTTAGGACTATATAAAGGGCTCCTCGAAGGCTCATATCTTGCACGTTGGGTTTAACCAAAGACTTTTCTTAACAAATCATTTACCCGGTGACCTGCGTCGTTGCGTATTTTGCTTTCTTCTTCGGCAATCAAATGGTAAAGTCCATCCAGCGCTTTATCGGTGGTATGACCCGCCAAGTCCGGATTGATATCATTAACTAAAGGTATGCTGTTGTAGCCGGAAATTAGGGTCTGCCAAGCCGATTGTATACCTACGCTTTCCAAGGCCTGCTCAATATCCGGTTGAAATAGGTTGTATAATTCGCTTTTGGTTTGGTTGGCCAAATAGGTAGTGGCTGCATCGTCCGGTCCCTGCAATATGGCCTGTGCATCCTGAAAAGTAATAGAAGTAATGGCATTTACAAAGATGGGCGTAGCTTCGACCGCAGCTTGTTCTGCGGCGCGGTTCATCTTTAAAATTACCTCATCAATTAATTGTTGGCCTCCGGGAATTAAGCCAACCGAGCTTTGCACTACTTCGGCTTCTTCGGGCAATAGAATTTTTATGGCCTGATTTCCAAAATAGCCATTTAGTGTATTCGCTTGAGCTACAGAGGTGTCTGTGCCTACCCGCAAGGCTTCTTTTAATCCCTGAGCAATATCACCCTCGCTAAGCAAATCGGTAAGGGTATCGCAACCGGTGGGAATAAGAGGCAATAGGGCCACCAATGGGATGAAAAGTTTGCGCATAATATTTCTGTTTGTTACAAAGTTACATATTTCCTTGGCTAAGCCTTTGGTTTGGCTGTAATTCCTCCTCACATGTTCTAGCTCTATTCCTGCTCTTTCCACCTTTAGGCTACTATCCAAAGGCAGGAAATCCTTACCTTTGAACTCCTAAAAATCGAATTCATGGAAGACCTATTGGCGACCAAACCACTCGATACTGAAAAAATTTCTTTTGAAGATTTTCAAAGGGAAGTCCTAAACGACTTCAGGCTGGCCCACGAAAGCAGGCAAACTAGTTTGCTGGGAAGAAAAGAAGTGCTCACCGGAAAGGCTAAGTTCGGAATTTTCGGAGACGGTAAAGAGTTGGCTCAAATTGCCATGGCTAAGGTCTTTAAACCCGGTGATTTTAGATCAGGCTATTACCGCGACCAAACCTTTATGATGGCCGCAGGTCTATTAACTATCCGCCAGTTTTTTGCTCAACTCTATGCCCATACCGATTTAGAAGCCGAACCTATGACCGGTGGGCGTCAAATGAATGGACATTACGCTACCCGTTGGATTGATCAAGAAGGTCAATGGCTGCCTCAAAGCAATCAAAAAAACGTTTCGGCCGATATTTCTCCTACGGCAGGTCAAATGCCCCGCTTGTTAGGCTTGGCTTTTGCCTCCAAAGTCTACAGAAATCAAACCGCCTTGCATAAGGCTACTGATTTTTCCAACCAAGGAAACGAGGTGGCCTTTGGAACTATTGGAGATGCATCCACCTCCGAAGGGGTTTTCTGGGAAACCATGAATGCTGCGGGTGTGCTTCAAGTGCCAATGGTTATGAGCGTTTGGGACGATGGATACGGGATTTCAGTGCCCAAAGAATACCAAACCCTAAAGGGCAGCATTTCTGCGGCAATGGCAGGCTTCGAAAAAGACGAAGAAGGCCCGGGCTTCCTTTTCCAAAAGGCCAAGGCTTGGAACTACCCCGAACTAATTGAAGCTTACCAAACCTCGGTGGCTATTTCACGCCGGGAGCATGTCCCCGTGCTTTTGCATATTGAAGAATGTACCCAGCCTCAGGGACACTCAACCTCCGGTTCCCACGAACGCTATAAAGACAAAAAACGCCTGCAATGGGAAGAGAAATTCGATTGCTTGACTCAATTCCGCAAGTGGATTCTCAAAAATGAATTGGCAGATGAAGATACCCTCGATGCCATCGAAAAGGAGGCCAAAAAACATGTAAAATCTGAACAAAAAGCCGCTTGGGAAGCCTATCAGTCCGATATCAAAATGGAATTGGAAGAGCTTTCGAATCTGCTGCATCCTTTTCCCGAAGCCTCCGATGCCCTTCAGCGCCTCCAAGGGTTGATTGACCCTATGCGGAAAGATTACTTGAGCATCGCACGAAGGCTTTCTTGGGAATGGCGCAAAGCAAAGCATCCGGGTATTTCTGCTCTGCTCGAATGGCTCCAAGAGCAAAACGAGAAGAACCACTTCCGCTATTCCGACTGCTTGTATGATGAATCGCAAGGCAGTGCGCTTAAGGTGCCTGTAATCCCTGCCACCTTCGATTCGGAAAAAAACATGGTCGATGGACGTATAATTCTCCGCGATAATTTCGAGAAAATCCTCGAAACCTATCCTAACTTCCTCGCCTTTGGAGAAGATGTGGGCCAAATAGGCGGGGTAAACCAAACCTTTGAAGGGCTGCAAGAAAAATTCGGCAAGGACCGAATCATGGATACCGGCATTCGCGAGGCTACCATTGCAGGCCAAGGCATTGGGATGGCCATGCGTGGCCTGCGCCCTTATGCCGAAATTCAATACCTCGACTATCTGCTCTACTGCCTCCAAATTCTGAGCGACGATGCCGCTACCTTACACTACCGAAGCAAAGGAGGACAAAAGGCGCCCTTAATTATTGCTACTCGTGGGCATCGCCTAGAGGGCATTTGGCATTCCGGCTCTCCTATGGGCATGATTGTTCATGGTGTTCGGGGCATGCATGTGTGTGTGCCTAGAAATATGACCCAAGCTGCCGGCATGTACAATACCTTATTGCAAGCCGATGAGCCCGCTATCGTGGTGGAACCCTTAAACGGATATCGACTTAAGGAAGAAATGCCCACCAACCTAGGCAAGTTTACCGTGCCTCTTGGACAAACAGAATGCCTCCGCCAAGGTGCCGATATTAGCATTATTACCTACGGATCTACCTGCCGCATTGTGCAGGAAGCAGCCGATCTCCTTATGGAAATGGGCGTAGATTGCGAAGTCCTCGATGTACAAACCTTGCTGCCCTTCGATGTAGATCAACGCAGCTTGGAATCCATCAAAAAAACCGGAAGGGTACTTTTTGTAGACGAAGATGTACCCGGTGGGGCTTCCGCATATATGATGCAACAAGTGGTGGAAGCGCAAGGGGCTTTTGCCTACTTGGACGCCGCACCCCAAACCCTAAGCGCAAAAGCGCACCGACCTGCTTACGGCTCCGATGGCGATTATTTTTCCAAACCTTCTGTGGAGGATGTTGTGGAAAAGGTTTATGCCATGTTTCATGAATTGAGGCCCGAAGCTTTTCCGCTCTGATGAAGCAAAGGTCTACCGAAAAAAGTGCCGGAAACAAAGGCCTTCAATTTTGGTCTTCCCAAGCATTGGTTCAAGGGATTTTAGAGCAAGACCAGGGAATATGCAGGGCCGTTGAAAAGTCCTTGCCCCAAATTGCCGCTCTGGCCGAAGCCTATTACCAAGCCTTGCAAGGTGGTGGACGCGTCTTTTATATTGGCGCCGGCACCAGTGGACGTTTAGGCATTCTGGACGCCTCCGAATTGCCACCCACCTACGGCGTACCTTTTGACCTGGTTATTGGCCTGATTGCCGGAGGCGATGGTGCCATTCGAAAGGCGGTGGAGTTTGCCGAGGATGACAAAGAGGCCGCTTGGAAGGACCTAACGGAACATGGAGCCAAAGCCGGGGACTTGGTCGTAGGTATAGCCGCAAGCGGCACCACAAGTTATGTGATTGGAGGTTTGGCAAAGGCCCGAGTCCACGGCTTAAACACCGGCTGCATCACCTGCAATGCCGATGCGCCTATTGTGCAAGAAGCCGAATTTCCTGTAGTAGTGGAAACAGGCCCTGAGTTCGTTAGAGGAAGCACTCGAATGAAAGCTGGTACCGCCCAAAAAATGGTGCTCAACATGATCAGTACCGCAGCCATGATACGTCTGGGAAGGGTAGAGGAAGACCGCATGGTAGATATGCAGCTGAGCAACAAAAAGCTTTGGGACCGCGCTTGTGCTATGGTTGAAGAAAGTACCGGATGCAACCGCGAACAGGCCTTAGAATTGCTTAAAAGCGAAGGCTCTGTGCGGCGGGCAGTAAAGCTTTGGAACCAAAAGCATGCATGATCTTGCCCCTCACGACCGCTGGCTATCTATGTACCAAAGCCAAGAGGATAGCCACAGCCCATTTTATGGGCACAGCTACCACGAAAGCCAATGCAGGTACACCGTATACAACCACTACATTCATCCCCAATGGGATGCATTTGGCTCTGAAACACTGTATTTAAAAATCCTCTTTGCAGATTACCAACAGGGCTTCGCATGCATTGAACTGTTGGGGGAGTGGAACGACTTGCTTGGCAACGATTGTATGTTTCTTAAGCGAGAAGTCGCGGAACCGCTCATGGAAGCAGGTATTCGTTATTTTATTTTTTTAGGCGACTATGTTATGGATTTCCATGCCGGGGAGCTTGATTATTACGAGGAGTGGACAGACGAATTGGAGGATGGCTGGTTGGCCTTAATTGCCTTTAGAAGCCATGTTTTGCAAGAAATGAAACGCTTTGGCGTTGCCGATTATTTTCTGTTTAGCCCCGAAGCTGACCTCATTCCTTGGCGCACCCTAAAACCGCAAATTCTGTTTGAAACCACCCGCCGCTTGCTGGCCAATAGGCTTGGTTTTTAGTCCAAAATTTGGAAAAAAATCTCTACATGAAAAATGTTAAATAATTGATTTTTAATTGTTTGAGTTTTTCAAAATCTCTACATCCGCCCCTGATGGAAGCAAGTAGCCGGCGACCACCAAAGCCCGGCACGGAGGAGGCGAGGAGGCCCCCGGTTTTTCGGGGGACCCCGGAGCCCCATCCGGGCCGTGGTTTTTGGTGGGTGACGCTACTGCAGACAGCAGGATAAGGCGGCCAAATTCAAGCCATTTTTTCCTTTAGCAGCAACGCAACTTTTTGGTCAATCGGAAAGGTAAGCATGCCGCTTTGCAGCGCTGAAATGTCCTTCCAAAAGAACAGTTCTTTGTCCCTTCCTTTCATTTCAGCAGATTCCAAAAAGGCTTGGGCCGGCTCTTGCACCTGCTCAAAAAGATAGTACACAGAAATGAGTTGAACGCCCGGGTGGAACGCCGATTCCTGAAAAAAGTCGGTGGTGTATAGGTGCTGCGGCTGCACAGGGCTAAGGCCGGTTTCTTCGCGCCACTCGCGGCACAAACCGTCGATTAGGCCTTCGCCGAATTCTAAACCGCCGCCGGGAAATTTAACCATATCGCGACCGGCAAAGCGTTCTTTTGAAAGCAAAACTCGACCCTTATGAACCCACAGGCCGTAGACCCGCAGCATAAAGCTGCCCTGATTACTCGGCAATGGCAACGCCGTTGGCCGTGAAGGCATAGGAAATTTTAGGCTCGGTGATGGCGTCGATTTCCTCCTGCGGTTTACCGGCGTCCTGAGCTTTGTGCTTGAGCCACTCCACCGACTCCTCTTTACGCTCCACAAAACCGGCAATAACAACTGGTTTCCCTCCGGCATCCTTAGGCACAAAAAAACCATAATCCTTAAAGCGAACGGTCATGGTGTCGCTGCCAATGGCCATGTCCATCCAACAACCTTTCATTTGGCAAACTTCAGCAATTTCGCCCTTAACGGTAACTTCCGCAGAGTCGCGGCCATCCAAAAAGCCAATCAAATCGGCTGCTGCCACGGCATTATCGGTGGCAATGCTGTCGCCAAAATAGCTGTATTGCACTTCCGGCTCCGATTCTGTAGCGTCGGTAGCGGTGGAATTTTGCCGGCCACCGCAAGCGGCCAACAGGAGCAAAGGAGCAAAGAAAAGGACTTTCATGAGAAATATTTTTTGCAAAAGTACGGATTTTTGGGGCGTCCCCAAGGGGCGGGCCATTCGGTGCAAGTCCGTTGCCTTAATAGGGGTTCGGCTAAGCCCTTGCGGGGGTTTGCTGCGCTCCACCGCCGCAAGGGCAAGCCTCACACCCTATCAAGGCATCCGGGCTTTCCCCTGCTGTCCCTACGCCGGCTTGATAGCTCTAGTCATTTCTCTTTTACCCGGAGGGCCCGGAAGGGCCTCTACATGCCAAGCTGCCGCTTTTAAGGCACGTTTTACGGCTCCTTTGGCACAATAACTCACCCACACCGCTCCCGGATTCGCCCTTTCATAAAGCGTTCTAAACACTTCTTCGGTCCACAATTCGGCTTGCTTTTCCGGCGCAAAGGCATCAAAATAAATCAAATCAAAGGGGCCTTCCCGATCCAGTTCGGTAAGCGACTTTTGAAGCCAACAAAATTTGAGCAAAGGTGCATTTCTCCATTCTTCCGACTTGAGGTATAAGGGCTGAGGCAGGGACTGTGCCCAATCTTGGTCCTTTTGAATGAGCGCGAGCTCGGAGGCTTCGGGTGGAAACGGTTCCATGGCGGTGTAGCAAATGCTTTGTTGCCGGGCATGGGCTTCTTCCAAACTAAGGCCCAAGTTTAGGCCGCTGCCAAGACCCACTTCCAAAATATGCGGTACTCGGTTGCCATGCAGATTCCACCAATGCCGCAAGCCGGCTTCTAAAAACACGTGGTTGCTTTCTTGCAGTGCGCCATGCACCGAGTGGTAGTGCTCCTTGAGTTCTGGCAAATACCAAGTATACGAGCCATCCTTGGTTTGTTTTAATTCCCGTTTCATAGGGTTTTTGCTTTAACCAATAGGCAGTTTTCGGGTTGATTGGCATTGCTCTTATACTCCAAAACGGCCCGTGGATATTTCTTTTGAAGGGATTTAAGCAACCAGTCTAAGCCGGAAACGGGATGGTTGGGATGCAGCTCAAAGCTTAAATATGCCTTTGGGTTTCTGTCCAAATAATTGCTCCAAACTTGCTCCCAAATGGGAATCCAAGCCAAGGGTAACTCTTCTTTCCCTGACGATACCGGCAAGCATATGCCGTCTTCATCTTGGGCGGGCAATTGGTGTTCCACCATGCCAAAGCCGTTTTGCCTTAGATGCGGCAACACGAATATTCTGGGCAAACGTTGGGTTTCTTCGACTACCAAATAATATACGGTACCGGCAGGTAAGGCCAAAGAGTGGTTGCTTTGTCCTGCATAAAAAGCACTGCGGTATAGTTCCTTGGCCGAAATGGCATCCCAAACTACAATATTGCCGCCTGTGTGTGCCTCAGGAAGCTTTAGTGTCCACCATTTTACGGCTGCACAGCTCACGCATTGCTCCGGATTCTCTAAAATACTGCCTCTTGGTTGCGGCGACAATTCGGAAAAGGGTTCGGCCACCATGAGTAGGGGAAGTTTTCCGGAACCCAACAAAGAAATCATGCGTATGGTGCTTTGGTCGGTATATTCGTTTTTTAAGCTGGGAACCAAAGCCAGCTGCCCATTAGCGCTTAAACTCAAGTGGGTGTCGTCGGCAGAGGTATTTATAGGATAGCCTAAATTGGTAGGTGGGCTGTTGTGGTCCACATGGGCCGAGAACAAGTCAATGCCTCCAAGGCTGGGAAAGCCTGAGCTGGCAAAGTAAATGGTTTTACCATCGTAATGAAACCGAGGTGCCAGTTCGTCTTCGGGACTATTGAACCTTTCGTTGAGCCGTTGAGGAGGTGCAAAACCCGTTTCCATGTGGAACCTACTTAAATACAAGTCCATTCCTCCGGCTCCGCCCGGTCGGTTGCTGCTAAAAACCAGCTGTTGCCCCAAGGGATCTAGGCTGGGGAAAGCCTCGTCCCAACGGGTATTGATTCCTTTAGGAAAGGCTTGTGGCCTAGCCCAAGCGTGGGGTTCTCTTCGACTAAAATACAGGTCTTGACTTCCTTTAATGCCCGGTCCGGTAAGCAGTAACCATTGACCATCTGCAGACAAAGCATTGGGGACAAAATCTTTGGGTATATCCCAGGTTTCGCCTTGCCATTTGCCTTGTTCTACCCAAGCATACCAAAGTTTAGCTTTGCCTTTTGGGTCAATAAAATAGAACCAAGCTTCAGAACCGCCTCCGCCCAGCAAGGGAAAAAAAACCTCTTGGTTTTCGGGTAAGGCGGGAAAGGTATCCACACGTGCTTTAATTTGGAGTTCTTTGATTTGCCGGGCAAATTGAGCCTGCTTTACCCGTTCCTGAGCCATTTTAATCCGTTCCACAGGTTCTTGTTTGGCTTGGCTGAGGTAACTTTGGTAGGCCTTAACCGCTTGTTCAAAGGCATAGCGTTTATGCCAGGCTCGGGCAGCAATAATAGAGTCTGATTGGTTCAAATTTGCGCCTAAACTATCGGCTTCTATCAATAACTGATGCGCTCTAAGGTAGTGTCCTTGCAGGAATTGCGCTTTGGCCTTTACATGCAAGAGCCGACCGTCTTTGTTGAGCACTTCTCCGGCCTGATGTAAGTATTTCCAAGCCTTATTCAGGCCTTTGGTATGGTTTTTTTTCCAGGCTTTATGCACCCGTTTTTGGCCTTTGTCAAAGGCTTTTCCTGCCCAGCTTAGTGAGTCTGCATAGGATTTAGGTTTTTTCCAAAACAACCACTGGGCGCTTGTGGAGGGACTCAGCGCCAACAGCAGAAGCAGCATCAGGGTAAATCGCATCGTGTTTTGAGGTATTGTTCTGCCTTAGGAGCGGCTAGTCTGTAGGCTTTTTGCCAGCAAATGCATGCCGAATCCAGGTCAAAGGTCTGTTCGTAGGCTAGCCCGAGGTTGAGCCAGGCGGCAGGGTGTTCGGGCTGTTTTTCAAGTATTTTGGCCAAAGTCTTTTTTGCCTTTTCGGCTTCGCTTTTGGCCAAGCACATGGCGGAGCGGTTCAATTGAGCCAACAAGCGATACTCAGGCATTTGCTCTAACGAGTCCAATAGAGGTTCTGCTTCTTGGTGCCGGCCTGTTTGCAGCAAAACAGCAACGTAATTTAGTTGGTGCAAGGGCGATTCCGGATCTTGCTTAAAGGCTTTTTCAAAGCATACCAAGGCGGAGTCTAGGCGATTTACTTCTAAAAAATAGTGCCCCAATTCGGTCAAATAAGCGGGGGCGTTGCTCCGGGCTTGGGCAAGCATTCGGGCAGCGGCCTGCATATTTCCGGTTCTGCGTTTTAGGCGTGCCATTTCCAACCAAACGGAAGGTGTTCCTTTATTAATAGCCAAGGCTTTTTGCAGTGCCCATTCGCAGGAATCCATTTGCCTGCTTTCCAAATACAGACTGCCCAAGTAAAACCACGGCTCAAACCGGTGCGGTTCTTGTTCTACCGCTTGTTTAAAGTGGCGGGTTGCTGCTTCGTGCATGCCTTGCCTTAAAGCCATAAGGCCTAAGTAGCGGTAAATGCCGGGAAAATCTGCTTTTATTTGGAGGACTTTTTCGAAGGCATCCATGGCCTCCTTGTGCTTTTTTTGCCTTTCAAAAGCCACAGCCAAATTAAACCAAGCTTTTTCATCCAAAGGAAAATCTTGGGTCCATGCGTGTAGCATGGTTTCGGCTTCTTTGTATTCTTGATTGGCAAGGGCTTCCACGCTGGCTTGCCAACGCTCTTGGTCTTGCCTGCTTTGTTGGGAAAGTCCCAAGTTAGGACTCAGCCAAGCAAAAAAGAGTAGGGTACAAACAACCCAAGAGTATGCCATTGGTTTTGCGCGCATGGGCGGCAAAGATAATAGACTGTCGGCATTTGGACAGGAGCTAAGGAAAGCAACTTTAGCGCAGGGAAGGTAAACCTCAGCTGATTTTAGGGCTCTAAGCCCATAAATTTACTTACGGCTTGGCCTTGATGGTTTATGATGAGTTCAAACTCGGTTGTGTCGAGCAGGGCATCAAAGTGCACGTAATGAGGATGGTCGGTATTGAATCGCGAAGCAAACACATCGCGATGAAGCACGTCTTGAATGGAACGTTGCAGCAATTCGGTGCAATAAAAAGTGGTGGTATCCGACAAATCAAAACCGTGATCGAAGGGAACCTTTTGGTCCAAATAGTAACGAGCTCTTTTTGAAATATTCACCCGATTGCTGTAATCGGTTTTAAGCCTCAAAACCACCAAAGTTTTGGCCACAGAAGTTGCGGTAAAGTGGTCTATGGTTTCTGCTTGCACGCCATCAAATCCGGAGAGACCCTTAGAAACGGAATGAATGATCATCCAGTCTTTTTGACCTTTGGTAATAAAAGCGCAGTGGGAAAGGTTGTAATCCACCTCGTCCAGATTGGCAATAACGGAAGAAACAAAGCCTTCGCCTCGTCTAAGAATAATGTCGCCTTCTTGCAATAAGTCCTTTTCCTCTTGGCTTAGTCTGTAGTTTGGGTCAGCCTTGACCTTTGCTTTGGTGCTGCCTTGATTGAATTGCAGGGCCAAATAACTGCCGGATGCCAAAAGAAAAAGGGCTAAGGCTGCAAGAAGCAGCTTAACCCTTTTCATAATTTACCGTGTTGGATTATTCAGCAGAAGCCTCTTCGCCTTCGCCTTCCATGGCACCTTCAAGTTCGGTCATGGCAGAATCCATGGTGTTGGTGAGTTCTTCTTCGATATCACCAAGCATGTCGTCGCCTTCACCGCCCATGTCCATTTCTTTGGGCTCGTTAACCAACCACTTGTCGCCACGCTTTACCAATTGAATATCGGAAGCAGCGTTTTCAGCGTCGCAGCAGAAAGAGCAAGTAGCGGTAGTGTCGTTAGCCACTTCACACTTCAAGTCTTTAACGTCGGTTACAGGAGAAGTACCGGAGGTCTTCATGAACTCGATGTTGGCTTTAGTTTCTTCAGTACCCAAAGCAATTGCGTCGTCCCATTTCTGGTCTTTCAATGCAGTTAGGTAAGAAGTAGCTGTGTTTTCAGGTCCGCTTCCACCACCGCAAGCAGCGAGGAGGGCGATTGCGGCAAATCCAAAGATTGCTTTTTTCATGTTGTGTCTTGTTAAAAGTTTGTTAAAGCACTGGCAAAGAAAAACATATTTTTTCAATCTGCAAAAAAAAGATGAAATTCCTTTTTCGCTGCTTAATGGGTTAATTTACAAGCTATTATTATTTGACTTTTTCCCAATTTTTGATTCTTCCCCACGCCATATCCTGCTCAAATTGCTTCTATGCGTCCAACAAAGCAGCAAAGGCAGCAAAACTATAAAGACCCGGTCGGCAAAAGTTGCCTCCGGAAATGTAAAAAAGGAGGCTGTTGCAAAGCCAAAAGCGGCTACCAAAGCGGCCAAAGAAACCATGCGGCTTAGGGCCAATACCAAAGCAAATATGGCTAGAGCTATACCTGCCGATAGGGGAGACACCCCCAGCATGGCCCCCAAAAGGGTGGCAACGGCTTTTCCTCCTTTAAATCCTGCCCAAATAGGAAAAATATGTCCTAAGGCCGCCAGAAGGGCCAAGGGCCATTCTGGACTCACCAAAGTCCAACTTTGTGGCCAAGTGGCTCCAAAGGCAAAGGGCAGGCTAACCGCAGCAAGGCCCTTGGCAATGTCTATAACCAATACCACCAAACCGGCCTTTTTCCCGAATTGGCGCATCATATTGGTAGCACCAGCATTGCCGCTACCGCCGGTCCTAACATCTTTGCGAAACCATAAGGCACTAAGCCAAACTGCCGTAGGAATGCTTCCTAAAGCATAGGCCATAGCCATCCAAATAATCCAAACTGCTTCTTCTGTCATGGCTTATTCTTCGCCGGGTTCGGGTGGTCCTGGGTCCTCATCTGCCTTGCCAAACTTCGACTTAAACCGATCTACCCTCCGTTTGGAGGAGGGGGTTACGGTAAGTTTGGTATTGTTCTTTTCTACAAACTGTCGGTCTTTCACGTCCAAGGTGCGCAATATATCGGTATAGGCCGACTGGTTGCTGTAAGTTTGCATAATCCCTGATTTGTACTGGAAATAGTACCAATTGTTGGAATCAATTTCAATGTACAAGGAAAACTGGTCGCCGGCCGGTTTGCGGTTTAAGTCCATCATGATCGGCAGGGTTTTTAAGCTCTGCTCCTCATTAAATACCAATACCCCCGAGGTCCCTTCAAATTGCAAGGCTCTATGAGCTTTTGACCAACTGAGTTTCACGTCGTCCAATACCAAGGTTCGCTCCAATTCTTTGGGCATGCGCTTAAACAAGCCCTCCGGTGTAATCTCAGAAAAGGCTTTTTCGGCTGCAGTGGAGTCCAAAAGGCCTGAAAGATCCTTTTGCAGCTCCTGGTCCCTAAGGTTTATACCCATGGTATTGACCTTTTTGAGCTCTTCGGCAATATATACCAGCATACTTGGCGGGAAGGGAAAGTGAATGCTCATGGTAAGGTTCAGCTCCGTGGAATCGGCATCCGGATAGTACCGGATATTGCCCGCAGCTTTGAGTTCTACTTGGCCCATTTTTGAGCCTAAATCCATGCGTCCCTCACCATAACTGGTGCAATTCCCGGTGTGGAACGACAAATAGGGCCCCGGCAGCATACGGTTTTCTAATTTTTCCATAGTGCCTACCCGGAATTCCTGGTTCTTTTTGTCATATTTGAGAAAACCATCCACTTTCAACACTTCATAATCCGAAAAGCTGTGCTTGGCACTAAAAATGGCCGGATAAAGTCCGGTAGAGTCGCTGGCAAACAAAAAGCCGTTATACAAATCTATGTTGTCGTCGTTTTTTGGATCTGCCGGTATGGGAATAAGAATATTGTTGGGGTCGATTTCGGTTTCAAAGCGCAGCCACTCGTTTTGCATATTGCTGCAGCTGTGCATGATTTTAACGTAGCCGTCAAAGGTTAAGAACTCTTCGTCTCCCCGGAGTTTCACATTTCCCTTAAAACCAAAATGTGGACTCATGCTAAAGTCGGCGATTTGCTCCACTTTACCCTCTGCTACAGTAATGTCGTTCTCGCAATCGATGGTATGCAAATGTATGGTTTGACCTTTGCCCATTTCGTCTACGTAGGTATAGTCACCCGAACCGGTATAGCGGTGGCTGGTATGCATTTGAATGGTGGCATTCTTCAATACATGCCTCCGTTCTTCTTTTCCTATCCATACTTCTGCCGAGGGAATGGGATCAAAAACGGCATTTCGCTGAATCGATACTTTTTTGTCGTCCGGCTTAATGCGCGCATCGGCAATGTCAATGTACTCTACCCCTTCGCAAAAAATGGTTTTGCTCTTGTTCACAAACTTGGCAATGGGTGCCACAAAGGCTAAGGAATCCATTTTAGGGTCGGTGGAGACAAATAGAGCTCCTTTTAGGCCCAAGTCATCTACCCGTTCGGAGTTCATGTCCACCTCGTTTCTATCCATATACCATTCCAGCTCCTCCATATACGCTTTAAAATCGTTCATGGGGAAATCAACGTGGGTTTCGTCGGAGTTGGATCGGAAAATGCCTTTGCGGCCAACAAAGGTTACGTCGGAGTTTACATTGTCTGTCCGCAAGGCCACATTTGCCGTATCGGATCCGCCAATTTGGTCCTTTAAAGCAAAGCTGGTGGTGTCGCTTCGGAAATCATCGGCTTTGTATTGAAAAATTTCCGACTCCATTTCGGCAGTACCAAAATCCATGAGTCCATCTCCGGTTAAGCCCGCAGGAGTAAGGGTTACTTTACCCGTCATTACGGTTTCGCCCTCATACATTTCCAAGGGTTTTCCGGAGTCTTTGGCCTCCAATTTGTCGTTTTTGGGCTCCCAATGCACATACACGTCTTGGGCTTTTACATCCGGGGTCTCTATCGCTCCTTTCGATTTCTTAATCCCGAATTTATAGGCCATGGTGTTCATAGAATCCGGGTAAAACTTAAAATCGGTAGACCACATTTGTGAGGTTAAATACTCCAGTTGTCCGCCCCCTCGTATGCCTTTATGCGACAAGCTGAGGGTGTCTTTAAAGGTACCTTTGCCGCCATACACAGGTAGTCCTTCTTCACCGGTAACTCGCTCAAAGCCCAAGGAATAATCTTTTTGTACGCTTAACTTCTCTTTTAAATCCGGAAATATATTGCTCACAAAAGTACCCTCCAGCTGTATTTGCTCGGTTTGGAAGTTGTCCAAACTATCCAAGGTAAAGGGATCCAGCTTAAAATATACTTGGTCACGCTTGTACACGCCGCCTTCAATCTCCGGGCGATCGTAATAGGTATAGGACTCTCTTTCGCTAATCAATCGAGGGTATTCCGACATAGATTTTACTCCTGACTTGTTGCCTGGCGCATCAACCAATAATTCGCCGCGTAAATCTTCGATCACCGTTTTTACAAACCTCAGGGGTTGTAAGCCCATTTCGTTCTTGGTGAAACTCTTTACGGCCATTTTAACCGAGTCTACATTGGTAAGGGTAACTTTAAACAGGTCGTAATTGAAGTCGAAATCTTTACCGAATATCCCAAACTTACCCGCCTCAATCACTCCGCTGAAACTAAAGTCCCGGTTCTTGCGCAACTCCACTTCTTGGTTTTCCGGATAAATGAATACGGCCTGACTGTCCGATAAGGTGATACGAGCTACGCCTGCCAAATCCAATCGGTAGTCCTTTAAGGACAAGCGGGCGTTGTCGGCATTAATGACCGATTCAAAAGAGATTACATCGAAGTCTTTGAGTCCCGCTCTGGCAAAATAATAATCGTATAAGCGCTCCCTTACGGTTACGGTTTGGGTCTCTGATTCATAGGAAATCAAACCAATAATGCTCATGCGTATGAGCAGCAAACGTACCTGATGCGGATCGGTTTTCATGTACTTAGAAAACTCAATCGCTTTAAATTTTTCAGGCATGTCGTTGGCCTTCAAAAAATTGAACATCACCGTTACCGGATGCACGTGGTCCAAACCCCGCAAGCGTTCGTCGTGTACCTCGCTGTAATAATTGGCCGATTGAAATACAGCTTTGTTTTCCGCACTGCCCTTGGCCATGGATATGCGAATAAAATCTTGATCCATACGCCAATACAAGGCCTCAAAAAACATGTCTACCTTATGATAGGTGTTAAAAAAGGGGGTTTGAACGCTTCCATCGCCAATCCTAAGCAAGGAAAGTTCCCGCTCCTCGGCCAAAAATTTAATTTGTAGCCCCGGATGAAAAATGGAATCCTCCTCCAAATACATGGTTACCGAGGCTTCTTGCGAAGCCAGCCTTTCTTCCCCAATAGAATAGGAGGTACTTGCCGTTTTTAGAAATACTTCTCCCTGCCGCTTAAAATACAAATAGGCCGGCAAATCAGGCGTTCCTTTGGCAATAAACCGGGTGCCGTAAAACGAAAACCCGCCCTCGTAATCTATATCCGGCCGGATGTCCTCCATGCGAAACCGCTTGCTGTAGGAATCAAATTTGGGGTAACGCGAATCCCTATGCTCCCCGGTGGCAGTTAGTTTCTCTTCAAAACTTCCCATCAAAGGCTCCGAAAAATAGTCTTGATGCACAAACATCACCGAATCGGCAGTAAAGGTGGTGCGACGCATGTTCAAATTCACACGGTTTAGCTCGGCATATACTTTGTCGCGCGCCAACTCATTCCGGTCGTAATACATGCGGCCTCCCTCAATATTGGCCTCTTCCTCTAAAGGTAAATACCACAAATGCGTGCCCTCAATTACGGTTTGGTCGTGCTGCGACTTGGCATGTAAATCCACCTTTGGTCCTTCAACGGTAACTTCTCCGTTTTGGATAGACAAATAGGCATCTCCCGAAAAAGACCAGGTGTGCCCCGACGACTGATACAATATGTTTTCGGCAAAATACTGCTCCGAAAACTCCAAAAACTTTTGAAATACACTGGGCGACTCTTCCTTTAGTACATGCCTAGCCACCGGAAGCCACTCATGGTATACATTCAAGGTAGTGTTGGGTCGCTTGGAAAAGGCCACGGCGGTGCGCACATAAAACTCATAATGCGCAGACCGCATGCGCTTTTTTTCCATTTGGTTACCAAAAACCACAAAACTGTCTTTTATGGCCTGAAAGGTGGTGCCCATCATAACGTCTTCCGCCCCTTTCATGAACTCCTTAATGTCTTTGTCGTTCATGCCATTGCTCATTCTATCCTCTAGGGCCTTGAATAAGCTTTCGGTATCGTTGGGCAGACCTTGGCCCACCAAACCTAGGGTAAACATCCAAAAGAGCAGAAAAACTAAACGCATGCAACTTATTTTTGGCAGACCAACAACAACCACTCCTCCTGCTGTTGCTTTTCAATTAGGCTTAGTCCATGCTCCTTCAGGGCATCCAATAAGGGAGCAACTTTGGATTCTAAAATGCCACTCAAAAGCAAAAAGCCACCCGGACAAAGCAGTTTGGTGTAGGCCGGCAATTGCTCTAAAATAACATGCAATTGTATGTTCGCCAAAATCAAATCGAGCTTTGCTTCACCTTCGGGAGGTTCAGCCGCACAAGTCAATTCCATCCGTCCGGCTCTAGGCTCTTTGCTGCGCAAGGTTTCTGCACTGGCAACTGCTTTTGGGTCGTTGTCAATGGCCCAAACTTTTTCGGCACCAAAGCGCAAGGCAATACAAGCCAAAATACCGGTGCCGGTGCCCATGTCCAGTACTCTTTTGCCGGCCACTTTGCCGGGTAGCCAGGCCGCCATCATACGCGTAGTGGCATGATGTCCCGTACCAAAGGCCATGGCTGCTTCCACCACAAATTCTTCTTCTACTTCGGTCATGGCCTCATGAAAGGCTGCCCGAATGCCAATGGCATCCGAAATCTTTACCGGCGCATAACTCGCTTCCCAAACAGCATTCCAATTGGTCTCCCCCATATGGCTTAAGCGCCACTCTACCGCAAAGGGAATGGATTCTATTATGGATTGTATTTGCTCTCTGCCCTCGGTGGCTTCCGGACGTGAGGCTTGCCACCAGCCATCCTCCTCTTGACTAAAGGCATCAAAGCCATGCGGACTCAACAAGGCGGGCACTATATTTTCCCAGCCTGGTGTCTCCGCTTTGTAGTGCACTACCTCAAAGGTCATAATGAGGATTGGCTTGTACAATTTGCAAAAAGTCTGCCGCCTTTAAGGAAGCTCCACCAATGAGTCCACCATCGATGTCGGTTTGACCGAACAACTCGGCGGCATTTTCGGGTTTAACGCTGCCACCATACAATATCCGAATCTTTTCGGCGGCAGATTCACCAAATTTTTTGGCCCAGACCCTACGAATAAAGGCGTGCATTTCCTGAGCTTGAAAAGGCGATGCCGTTTGTCCCGTTCCAATAGCCCAAACCGGTTCGTAGGCAATGACCAATGTTTGCAAGGCCTCCCCGTCAAAACCTTCGGTGGCCTCCTCTATTTGGTGGCGCACCACTTCCATATGGTTGCCCGATTCTCTTTCTTCTAAGGTTTCTCCCACGCACAAAAAGGGAGTCAAATCCTCTTCTAAACAGCGTTCCAGCTTTTGATTAAGCACTTTGCCGGTTTCGCCAAACAGTTGCCTACGTTCGCTGTGGCCTATCAAAAGCCCTTGGGCCCCGCAAGCCTTAAGCATGGATACCGAAAGCTCCCCTGTATACGCGCCTTGCGCAGCAGAAGCAGCATTTTGCGCGCCTAGCTTAACCGGACTTTGTGCCAAGGGTTCGGCCAAAAGACTCAAATGTGTGGCGGGGGGAAAGACCCAAACCTCGGACTCCGCCTTGCCCAAGCCACTCAAGATTTCCTGCACCAAAGCCAAACCCTCCTTGGGATGGGTGTGCATTTTCCAATTTCCTGCTACTAAATGTGTGCGCATGCCTAGCTATTTTGAGCAAAGGTAGCATTCGTAGGCTTTTTTTTGGGCCCTTCTTTCTAGAGGTTTTAGTATGCTAACCGGCCCTTGCTCCGGGCTCCCTCGTCACTAAGCCGCCCTGCGGGGCTGCGGTAGCTTACCCGAAGGGTCGGGACCGCTTCCTCGCCCTCGCAGGGCTGGCTTAGTGCCATCGGGCGGCCCTCCGTGGGGCCGGGGGGCCATTCTATGGGGGACTTATGATTTTTCGGCGATAAAAGAACGACCGTTCCAAAAATGTTTTTACATTTGCGGAACATTCATTCCAAAAAAACATCATGGAGAAAAAACTAAACAACAAAAGGGCACTTATTACCGGCGGAAATGCAGGTATCGGATTTGCAACTGCTCAAGAATTCCTGGCCCAAGGTGCGGAGGTTATCATTACTGGAAAGGATGCTGACCGAGTAGCTGAGGCCGTAAAGGCTTTGGGTGATAAGGTGCACGGCTTTGTGGCTGACGTAGCACAAATGGACCAAATTTCAAATTTGGCTGCTCAGGTGCAAGCACTTTGGGGCAATTTGGATATCTTATTTGTCAACGCCGGAGTGTTTTACCCTAGTCCTGTAGGACAGATCTCCGAAACTGGTTTTGATGCACTAATGGACATCAATTTCAAAGGGGCAGTCTTTACAATTGAGGCCCTTCTGCCTTTAATGGATTCAGGAGCATCTATTGTGAACCTTAGTTCTATCAATGCGTATTCAGGTATGTCAAATACTTCCATTTATGCGGCAAGTAAAGCAGCAATGAATGCCTACACCCGAACCGCAGCAACCGAACTTGCACCAAAAGGGATTCGAATCAATGCCGTAAATCCCGGACCCATTGCCACTGGAATTTTTGGAAAATCAGGCTTACCTCAAGAGGCTATTGAAGGCTTTGCAAATGCTTTGCAGCAGCGTATTCCGCTTAAGCGATTTGGCCAGCCGGAAGAAGTTGCCAAATTGGTTCGCTTTGTAGCTTCGGATGAAGCAGCGTTTATCACCGGTGCGGAAATAAACATTGATGGTGGTACCGCTGTAAATAATATCATCGGCTAATTTTTTGCACCTATTTATGGAATGACCATTCCTAATTTTTACCTTTGAAGAGCAATTGCTCTTCAAAGGTTTTTATCATGGCTCGTTCTAAGGAATTTAATGAATCTGAAGTGCTGAAAAAGGCAATGCATCTTTTTTGGCATAAGGGCTTTTCCGAAACTTCTGCCCAAGACTTGGTTGAGGGCTTGGGTATTCATAGGTCTAGCCTCTATTCCACTTTCGGAGATAAATTCGAGTTATTTAAGAAAGCTCTTGGGCTTTACCGTAAAGAGTATTCCCAGCCCGCAATTCAAATGCTGGAGGAAGCCGAGAATCCCAAATCTACACTAATTAAACTATTTGATGTTATTGTTCAGGAGGCTTTGGAGGATTCTAAGGCCAAAGGGTGTTTTATGGTTAATGTAGAAATTGAAATGGCTCCTCATTGTCCGGAGGTTTCCTCTGCCATTCAAGCCAACAGAAAGGAGTTTGAGATGGCATGGTACCATTTTATTCAACGTGGACAGAGCATGGGACAGTTTAAAAAAGATGCTTCCGCTTTGGCTATGGCTAGATTTGTCTTTGGAATCATTACAGCCCTTAGGGTTGCTTCCCGATCCAATACCCCAAAAGAGGTTTTAGACGATACCGTGCAAATTGCCCTAAAGGCCATTTTAGAAGACAACCGGCAATCGCCACGTACCCTTTAATGGACTGCAATCTGCGACCGTTGACGCGTTGCGTTTTAAGTTTATAACCCTTACTAAAGCGTGATGGCTTTAAGGCAAGGACAAATCAATAGGCCTACTTACGCTTTAGTAAGGATTCAAGAAACTGATGTTGCGGTTTGGGCAGGCCGGTGTTTATTATTTGTAAATGAAGCCCCCTAATGCTGCGGTCAGAGCAGGTATGTTGCCAGAACAGCACCGCATCAACGGTCTCAATCCTTACTTAATTTTTGGTGCATTGGTCTGTTGGTAGCCGCAGTTCAAGCCGGAAAACAAAATGGCGGTACGCTCATTACAGCTGAAGGCTCCCTTTAATCTCCTGCCCCCGATGGAGCGCAATAGCTGGCCACCGTCGCGGTCCGGAAGGCCGTGCAGCGAGGAGGCGACCACAGGAAGCCCCCGGAGCGCCGGCAAGCCGTGACCGGGACGGGGGACACTATGCGGGACAGCGGGATTAAGGCCCCCTAAAAAAAACCTTTTAACGTTTCAAAACAGCTTCCTTCTTGCGCAAAACCTATTTTTGAAAGAAAATCGCATGAAACAAGTTTTGTTGGGTCCATCCGGCTTGCGGGTGTCTGAGCTTTGTCTTGGAGCTATGACTTTTGGCACCGAATGGGGCTTTGGCGTGGATTATGCCGGCTCTAAGTCCTTGTTGCACTGTTTTGTGGATGCCGGCGGGAATTTTGTAGATACCGCCAACCGCTACACCGAAGGCATAAGCGAAGCTTATTTGGGCCGCATGTTGAAGCAATCCGGCCTGCGCAAGGATTTGGTGCTGGCTTCCAAATTTAGCCTCAAAACCTCTCAATGGTCGCCCAATACCGCCGGAAACCACAAAAAGAATATGGTGCAATCGGTCGATGAGAGCCTCAAACGCCTCCAAACCGATTACTTGGACATTCTTTACCTCCATGCTTGGGATTTTACCATAAGTCCTGAGGAACTGATGTATAATTTGGAGCAATTGGTAAGGTCGGGTAAGGTGCTCCATACGGCCCTTTCCGATGTGCCGGCTTGGGTGTTTTCGGCCTGCATGACCTTGGCTTCCGAACGCCATTACAGTCGGCCTGTGGCCTTGCAGGGCGAATACAGCCTCCTAAACCGCGATATGGAACGCGATATGATTCCGGCGGCCTGCCATTTTCAGGTGCCTGTATTGGCTTGGGGAGTCTTGGCCGGTGGCGCATTCAGCGGCAAATACCTCCGCGGAGAATCGGGTAGGGTGCCGGAGCATAGCCTGCGCCGCAGCGAAAAGGCCGAGCGTTTGGCTCGCTTGCTCGATAAGCAATCCAAGGCCCTAGGTGTTCCGGCGGTGGCTTTGGCTTTGCGTTGGGCCATGGATGGTCCCGGAAAGGTGATTCCTATAGTGGGTGCCCGAAATCCCGAACAACTTAAAGAGTCCATGCAGGCTTGCCAAATCGAAGGCCTGGATAAGGCGTTTCTTCAGGAATTGCAGGACGCCTCCGCAATAAGCTATGGTTTTCCGCACGATTTTTTGCTGGGCGACCAAGTGCGGCAATTGCAGCTGGGCGAAAGGCCCGAGGAACTCTTACCTTTGCCTCAAGCTTACCGCAACATGAAAGACAAACCATGGCAAGGATAAAATTGCAACCGCCCGAAAAGGTATTGTTTCGGATGGAGATGCCGGTACGCATCACCGATTTAAACTATGGGGGCCATGTAGGAAACCATTGTTTCCCGGCCTATTTGCACGAAGCCCGCTTGGCTTTTTTAAAGGCTTTGGGCTATTCGGAAATGGATGTAGAAGGCTATGGACTTATTATGGCCGACTTGGCCTTGCAGTTCCGCTCCGAACTGTTTCATGGCGAAACCTTAAGCATAGAATTGGGCATTTCTGCCTGGAACATTATGGGCTTTGAATTGTGTTACCAACTCAAAACCAAAGCCGATGAACGCCTCGTTGCTTTGGCTACCACCCAAATGGTTTGTTTCGATTACAAGGAACGCAGTATGAAAGCCTTGCCCTCCGGTGTTCGTGAAAAACTGGAACAATGAAGTTCGGCTTTTTAAACTACGCCCGGGTAAACGATAGGCCCGAGTTGCGTCAATTCATTTACCGGACCGAACAGGAAGCACGTGAAATGGAGGAATTGCTGACCCAAGCTCAGGTTCCTTTTGAATGCCTACACGATGCCAACCACAGCCGCTTTTGGTTGGTTCGGATCGATAAAAAGGATTTTGACGCAGCTTATCATTGCAATATAGAGGTCAAAAGCCGTCACAAATCCGCCTTGATTGCCGATCCGGTCTTGCGCTATTTTTTATTGGCCTTATTTGGTATTGCCCTAGGTCTTGCGCTGGTTGGGGCCTTAGTTAAGGAACTTTCGTAAAAGCAGCCAAATGAGCAACATGCCAACTGCCGAGGCCAATAACAGCCAAACCTTTTCCATGCCTTCCGGGTAATTCAAGGGGCGCCTAGGATCAAGTTCCCTTAGCTCTCCTTTGGCTATGGCCTGCGCCGATGCTTCGTCGGCAAAATCTTTACGGGGAATTTGCCGGTCCAGTTTGGCGATTTCTTCTTCCCAACTTAAGCGACTGGCAATAACGTACTCATCGCTTTGCCCCAAACTTGGTCGCCGCCGGCTTCTGCCGCAATAATGCGCCGTTAATTTTCCGCTTAAACTGTCTTTTTGGGCATAGACCAACCAGGTTTCGCCCGGCACAAAAGGAACGCGGCATAAGCTGCTGCAATCGTGTCGAATGGCTAGGGTAGAGGAGGCCACCCCATGGTACAGACGTCCGCCACTGAACCAAGCCATGCAATGGGTTTGACCGGTTTGGATGGAGTCCACCCGACCCACAAAAATCAAATCGTTCGATTTCAAAACTTCTTGCAAAGACCAATCCGGCAACACTCCGGCGCAATCGCAGGCATGCAGCTTAGGAGTGGAAACCCAACCAAGGCATGCAAGGATAAGGGCAAGAAATAGCTTCATAGGCTCAAATGGCTTTCCGGGTTTTGGGTCTGTACAAAATGCATGGCTTCCTCCATAAGCGGGTGCATGTATTGGTCTTCAGAAACAAAGGGAACCAAGCTTCTAAACCTTTGATGCAATTGTTCCAGAGGAGGGCTACTTTGTTTGGGCCGCCTAAAATCAAGGGCCTGTGCAGCGGTCAACAGCTCCAATCCCAAAACGGACTCGGTATGTTCCACCATATGCAGGCATTGAAGGGCAGCATTGGCGCCCATGCTCACATGGTCTTCTTGGCCCTTGCTGCTGTCGATGCTGTCTACGCTGGCCGGAGTGGCCAATTGTTTGTTGTAGCTCACCAAAGAAGCCGCACTGTATTGCACAATCATAAAACCGGAATTTAAGCCGGGTTTGGCCACTAGGAATTCAGGGAGCCCTTGTTGGCCATGAAGCAGTTTATACACCCTCCGTTCGCTGATATTCCCTAGTTCGGCAACGGCCAGTTTAAGCTGATCTGCCGCCAAGGCCAAGGGCTCTCCATGGAAATTTCCTGCCGATATGATTTTGTCCTCTTTAGGAAAAATCAATGGATTGTCGGTCACTGCATTGAGTTCGGTCCACAGGCAATGCCGCACTTGATCCATTACATCAAAGCAGGCACCATGCACCTGTGGAACACAACGAAAGGCATAGGGGTCTTGTACTTGTTTTCGCTCAAGCTGTTGCAATTCGCTACCTTTCAATAAGGAGCGGATGGAAGCTGCGCATGCCTGTTGCCCCCGATGCGGCCTCAGGTCATGTACTAAGGCATCGAAGGGGGAGCTGTGGCCCATCCAAGCTTCTATGCTGAGGGCCGCCAACCAATTGGCCCAATTGCCGCTTTTTTCGGCACGATGCAGGGCGTGCAAACATACCGCCCCCATAAATTGAGTGCCATTGAGCAAGGCCAATCCTTCTTTGGCCTGCAGTTGTCGAGGCTTAAGGCCATGCTGAGCAAATAAGGTGTCGGGTGCAAAAAGTCCATCTTTGGTTTCCAGTTTTCCTAGCCCAATCAGGGGCAATACCAAATGGGCCAAAGGGGCCAAATCGCCGCTGGCGCCTAGGCTTCCTTGACGGGGAACCCAGGGAATCCAATCCCTGTTGTACAATTCCAGGAGCAATGCCAAGGTATCGGGATGGATGCCTGAATGGCCCTTGGACAGCGATAATATTTTAAGGGCGAGCATGCTGCGGCTTATTTCGCGCTGCAAAGGAGCTCCGGTACCGCAGGCATGAGATTTTACTAAGTTTTCTTGAAGAACAGACAAGGACTCCTTATCGATTTTTTCTTGGCATAAAGCGCCAAAGCCGGTGTTGATTCCGTAAAAGACAGCTTGGTCTTTACTCAGCTTCTGGTCAAGGTAGTCCCGGCAAACGCTTACTTGTTTCCAAACTTCTTGGCTAAGACTAAGTTGCGTATTTTCTTGGCTCAACGCACAGAGGCTTTGCCAATCCAGCGGTTCTGTGCCTACTTCAATGTGTGCCATAATATCCTTGGTTTATCCTTTCTGCAAATTCGGCATCGCTCAAGGTAACTTTTTCTCCGCTTTCCATGGCTTTGATTTGGATGCTCCGTTGGGCCAATTCTTCCGAACCTAAAGAGCAAACAAAGCGTGCGCCTTGGCTGTCGGCATATTTCATTTGCTTTTGAATTTTGGCTGCCTCCGGATAAAGAAGGGTGGTATGGCCTGCTTGCCTTAGTTTTTCCATCCAAGAAAGTGCTTTAAGCGCCCCGGGACGATCAAAATGCAAAAAGAAAAAGTCAGGGCCTTGCTGAATTTCCTTGGGCCACGCCTGTTGTGCCTCCAAGATATCGTAGATGCGCTCAGCGCCAAAACTCACCCCAATTCCCGACCGGCTGTTGAGGCCAAACATTTCGGTGAGGTTGTCGTAACGGCCACCTCCGCCTAAGCTTCCCATGCCGCTCCCCGGCAGGGTGACTTCAAAAATGCAACCGGTATAATAGTCCAGCCCCCGCGCCAAACAAGGGTTAAAAACCAATTGAGCAGCTCCGGCCAAGGGGCCGGGGGCTAAACTCAACTCAAAAACCTCTCGTAAAGCGTGTATGGCTTCGCTTCCGGCTTGGGTTTGACCAATGTAGGGCGCCATGAGTTCGGGAGTGTCTCCACTTCCCAAGGCCAAAATAGGATCCAACATGCGGATTTGGTCCACCGAAAAGCCCTCTTTTTGTAATATCTCTTTAATGGTGTCCAAAGGGAGCTTATCCATTTTGTCTAAAGTCACCGTAAGGGCACGCAGCTGCTCAGGTGCTTGAATGGCCTCGGCTATACCGGCTAAAACTCCTCGGTGGTTGATTTGGATTTGAATGTTGGGGAGGCCCAATCGTGCAAAACCTTCCGCATACATGCGGATCATTTCGGCTTCCAAAAACAAGGAGTCGCTGCCTAAAACATCTACATCGCACTGATAAAACTCCCGGTACCTTCCTTTTTGAGGACTATCGGCCCGCCAAACCGGCTGCATTTGGTAACGTTTAAAGGGGAAACTAATCTCATTTTGGTGCTGAGCCACAAAGCGAGCAAAGGGAATGGTAAGATCGTAGCGTAAAGCCTTTTCGCTCAATAAAGGCAGGTGCTTTTTAGCATCGGGGGATTGTCCCTCGGCCAAAACAGGGCTTAATTTCTTAAAAAAGTCTCCGGAATTAAGGACCTTAAAAATGAGCCGATCGCCTTCTTCGCCGTATTTACCGGTTAGGGTTTCAAGCAATTCCATAGAAGGGGTTTCAATCGCTTGGTATCCAAATTCCAAAAAGAGGGATTCCAAGGTTTGAAACAAAAAGCGTCTTCGACGCATTTGCTCCGGTCCGAAATCGCGCATCCCCTTGGGTGTATTTGCCTGAATTTTAGCCATGTATTTCTTTTGTGTCGAATTGCTTTGAGGGCGTAACGCACAACGCCTTTTAGGCTGCGAAATTACAATCCTTTGGGGAATAAGGGGGAATTTGTGGCCGGTTGCAGGGACGCGGTTGTAGGGACGTAGTAGGGACGTAGTGGGGACGTAGTGGGGACGTAGTGGGGACGTAGTGGGGACGTAGTGGGGACGTAGTGGGGACGTAGTGGGGACGTAGTATACTACGTCTCTACTACAACCGAAAACCCTTCCGCAAGCGCATCGATGGCCGCGGCCATTTCTATATCTTTTTGGGTGATTTTTCCACCCGCATCATGGCTGCACAAATTTACCGTTAGTTTATTGTAGCTGTTGCACCAATCGGGGTGATGTTGTTTTTGCTCGGCCATTTGAGCAATGGCCTCCATAAATGGCCAAAGACTTTTGAAATCATGGGCCTTCCATTTCTTCTGTATCCCCTGTTCGGTACTTTTCCACCCTTGGGGTATTTGGTTTGTATTCATACAAAATTTTGAATGGGTCCTGCGATAAAGGGATATCTTCCTCCTCCTCCGTTATTTCGGGCAAGGGTATTCCTGCTTTTTCCATGGCGCGCACCTCGCGGTATACCGAGCCGTTACCCTCCGGTTCCGGTTCCTCTTCCCAAGCATACGTTCTTCGCTTGGGCAAGCGGCTGCGGTGATAGACCGCCATGATTAAGCCTGCGGCAGCTCCTGCCCCATGGCTTTCAAAGCTCATGGTTGGGTCTATGGGCAAAAGCCCCCAAACCAAAGACCCGTAAAGAAAAATGGTAAGTAGACTCAATGCCACCAGTCGATAATTCTTTCCCACTATTCCGGAAGCTACCAAAAAGGCAACATAACCATAAACGATGCCGCTGGCTCCAATATGAAAATTATCGCGGGCAACCAGCCAGGTCCAAAAGCCACCCAATAGCCAAACCGCTGCTGTGGTAGACCAAAACAAGCGCGGAAAGCTAAAGCGAAACAGCAAACCCAATACCACCAAACTGCTCAAATTGCCCCACAAATGACTCACCGAACCATGCAATAAGGGCGTGGTTAATATGCCATACAAATGGCTTATATCTCGCGGGAAAAGTCCCAACCTTGCATATTGCGGTTCAGTTCCGGGTGCTACCAAAAAACCGGCCACCATGAGCATGGGCAAAAGCAAGGCCGGCAAAACAAGCGCTAGTAAGGATTTTTTTGTTGTTTCCACGCCAAGGTATACGCAAGCAAGGCTATTTTGTTTTTAGACTTCCAAATAGTTTAAGTCTTTGCCGAAACTTTCTTTCAAATAGGCCGCAGAAAGCGCCGCCAAACCGATGCATAGGCCCCCTACCACCAATCCGGCATCCACGGCCGTCCAACCCTCCAAGCCCTCAAGCCATTTAAAACTAAGGGTTATGGGTACCACGGCACCACGTACCATATTGGGTACGGTATTGGCTACCGTGCTCCGAATATTGGTGCCAAACTGCTCGGCCGCTACCGTAACAAACAAGGCCCAATAGCCAGTGCCAATTCCCAGCATAAAGGTTAGCCCATAAAAGAAGTTGGCATCTGCTCCCTTAGATTCAAAAAAGTAAACATAGCATACTGCAGCGCAGAGCAATAAGTACGCGCCAATGACCTTAAGCCGACTCCGAAACCACTGAGAAAATAAGCCGGCAAGCAAATCGCCGATGGACAAACCGATATAGCAATACATTACCGCGGGACCGGTTTCAATGCCCCCTTTAAACTGAAATATGGGATCGAAATAGTTGACCGACAAATTCACCAAAACTCCAACGGCAAACCATACCGGCAAACCCAAGCAAATACAAGCCATATAACGCAAAAAGCGCTGAGGAGAATTAAAGAGCATCCACACCTTGCCCCGGCTTACCTTGGAGGCTACGGCCTGCTTGTACATGCCACTTTCCAATGTTCCCAAACGTAGCACCAACAGCGCCAAGCCCATTAAGCCACCCACCCAGTACGACAGCTGCCAATTATCGCCCAGATCGGCCACCAAATAGGCCACAACCGCCCCAAGGGCGCCAAAAGTCACCACAATCATGGTGCCGTAACCCCTGCGATTTTTGTCCATGATTTCGCTAATGAGGGTAATTCCGGCACCCAACTCACCGGCCAAACCCAGCCCGGCAATGAATCGAATAGCGGCATAGGAGTTTAAGTCCCACACATAAGCGTTGGCAATATTGGCCAAACTGTAGATCAAAATGGAGCCAAACAAAATCCTCAAACGCCCGAGCCGATCACCCAATATGCCCCAGAACAAGCCACCGAGGAGCATACCTATCATTTGCCAATTAAAAAGGATAACCTCCTGCGCCTTTATTTCCTCTAAGCTTAGGCCCAAGTCCAACAAACTGGCCTCTTTAATCACCTGAAAAAGCACCAAGTCGTAGATATCTACAAAATAACCCAAAGCAGCCACAATAATAATTTGCAGCTGATTTCTTTGAATAATAGAACCCGAACTTCCCATAGCAATAGTGTTGTACGAATCTACCAAAATTCCATCCCATCGGCTTCATTTTGGCCAATAAGCAGCAGTCCATTCCGGACCGAAGAATGGAAAAATACCGCAAATACCAAAGAGAATAAGCATAAATTCCATACATTTCCGACCATGAAAGGCATACACCGCGAAGGATTTTCTTGGATTTTTAAATCCCTGTTGATATTGGTTCCATTGCTCATTATAGCTTGGCTTTGGCCCCTTATTCCTGCATGGTTGGCTTGGGGCATAAGTGTGCTCGGTATATTTTGGCTCGTTGTTCTAATTCAGTTTTTTCGAGTTCCCATTCGACGCTTTGATCCCCATCCCGATTTTGTATTGGCCCCTGCCGACGGCAAAGTGGTGGTGGTTGAAAAGACCCGAGAAAACGAATGGTTGGGTGAGGATTGCATGCAAATTTCCATTTTTATGAGTCCGGTGAATGTGCATATCAACTGGTATCCCATTGACGGAAAGATTGCCTATTCGGCTTACCATCCCGGAAAGTATTTGGTGGCATGGCATCCCAAAAGCAGCGAATTAAACGAACGGAGCAGTGTAGGCATGGAAGGGCGGCAAGGGCACCGCATCTTATTGCGGCAAGTGGCCGGAGTTTTGGCTAGAAAAATCAAATGCTACGCCGAAGAAGGCAAGCAGGTGCGGCAGCAAGACCAAATGGGCTTCATTAAGTTTGGATCAAGAGTCGATCTGTTTTTACCTGCCGACAGCGAAATTTTGGTCCAACCGGGGCAAAAGACCATGGGAGGCGTTACCGCCTTGGCGCGTTTGCCTTAGGTTTAGAGCAACAGGGGAGGGGGAGCAGCAGTTTGGAGGGTAGCGACGCATTGCCATGCGTCGGAAGAGCAACAGGGAGAGGCAGCAACAGTTTTGAGCAAGAGCAAGAGGAGAGAGGCAGCGAGAGATAGGAGCAAGAGCAACAGGGGTGAATCTTCTGAAATTGTCAAAGGCAGGCAATGGGCCATCCAAACCAAAAACTCCAAAGAATCAAGCGGAATTTGCTTTTCAAGGTCAGGCACCAACGCAGTATTCCACCGAAGCTGCACGTTCGGGACTGTACGCCCGCCAGAAAACAAATTCCGCTGTTTGGGGAGTCATGAACGGAAACAGGTGGAGTTGTTGGGTGCGGGTTCTTCGCCGATAACGGCACGTGCGGGTATTTTTGGCTTGGAGCGCGGCGACAAGCGCTATGAGTTGAGCAATCATTTGGGGAATGTGTTGACGGTGGTGAGCGATCGTAGGGCGAAGGCGTCTTGCACCGCAGGTTTAGTAGATGGTTATTGGGCGGATGTTGTGAGTACGAATGATTATTATCCGTTTG